>CAZEGK010000047.1:0-8887 GCA_964512205.1 uncultured bacterium
GGTTGCACCTGTCGCACCAGTAGCGCCAACATCACCAGTTGCACCGGTAGGACCTATTGCTCCAGTAGCACCAGTAGCTCCCGTCGCGCCTGTTGCGCCTGTTGCACCAGTAGCGCCAATATCGCCCGTTGCGCCAGTAGGACCTGTTGCACCAGTAGCGCCAATATCGCCCGTTGCGCCAGTAGGACCTGTTGCTCCAGTATCACCAGTTGCTCCTCTTGCACCCGTCGCTCCAGTGGTTCCAGTCGCACCTCTTGGGCCCGTAGCACCCGTGGGACCTGTTGCTCCAGTACTACCTGTTGGGCCAATATCACCCGTTGCACCTGTCGCACCTGTTGCACCAGTAGCTGCCGCTGTTCCTGCAGGACCTGTTGGACCAGTTGGGCCTTTCGGACCGGTAGGTCCCTTTGGTCCTTTAGGTCCTGTTGGTCCTGGCCTGCCATCTTTTGATGTGCTTGATGAGGATGTTGAATGGTGATGATAGCCAAAATGATCTTTATCATTTGCGATGGGAGTCTTGGCAGCTGCCGCAATTTTCGCTGTTGATAGTGTTAAAACGAATAGGTAGGGTATGAGCTTTTTCATCAAGGACTCCGTCGCAAAATATGAATAAAAAATACCTATTAGGTATTAGAGAATTTTTACGTTACATAATGGGAGAATTTTTAGAAAGTGAAATTTTTCTGTCCTCTTTTTTTTAGAAAAGAGGACAAAAGTTCTATTGGTGTTTCCAGACAACTTTGAAGTCTTGTCCGTTATTTGTAGGCTCTGATGTCGTTGCTTTCATGCTACCAGATTTTGTTTCCATAACAAGTTTGTCAAACTGCCAGTTACCACCATTTATAGAACTAGTCTTTCCATTAATGGTTGCTGTGCAGTCGCTAAGTACTGTTTGCTTAAAGTTTGCAAGTGGCAGTATACCATTTGCAGTAGCTGGTGCTTCTACAATCCATTCTGCAGAATTTCTTTTTGTCCCAGGCACTTTTGTGTGCTCTGTTGGAATGGTAGTTGTAATACTTTTTGTATGGTTGTTGATTACCATTTCAAATGTGTCATTTCCTTTGTAGGTCACAGTAGCTGAAATAACATCGCCTGGCTCTACAGGAAATCCTGAGATTTCGTGAGGATATTTTGGATACATTTCAAACCAGGCATAATGTTCTTCAACACCATTATCCCAGTCATGCTCAGTTCCAATTTGCTCAACGGTTCCACTTGAATAGCCATCTATTCCTACCCAGATTGAAGCAAACGTTCCTTTTTTTGAGTTTGAAATATCTGGCACTGTCCATGTTCCTGAGACCATGCTGACAGATCCTATTCCTGGATTTTTTAAATTTGTAGCTGCAGCGTAGCCGCTCCAGTTTTCACTTGTACCTTCTCTAATTTTTTGAAGTGGTCTGATGCGTGCATGTTTCATGCGCGGTTTCATTTTACATTCCATTTTGCGAAGTGCTTTAAATGGCACACCCTTTCTTCCATGTATGGCAGCGGCTCCTTGTACCATTGCTAAAAGACATGCTAAAAGTATCATTTTTTTCATAGCGATCCTCCGTGGGTTGGTTAAAACAAAAGGTTGTAGTGAAATAAAAGTATGATTGCAATAGAATTTTATGAAGCTATGAGCAACTTCGAAGTGATAACAGCGCTCACTCTTGAGCAAAGAGAGCAGCTTTACAAACTGTTTGTCAAGGAATGGTGGACAAGTTCTCGCACGTTTCAAGATGTTTGTGAGCTTGTTCAACACTCACTTTCTATTGCCCTTGTAGATAAAACAACAAAAACGCTTATTGCCTATGCTAGGGTCGTCACCGATTATTATCACTTTGCCTGCATTTTTGATGTGATAGTAGATGTCGCATTTCGTAAAAAACAGATAGGCAAAAATCTGATGGAAGCAGTCATAGGGCATCACAAGCTAAAGAGCGTTGAAAAATTTGAACTTCGCTGCCTTCCGGAACTTGTTCCATTTTATACAAAGTGCGGCTTTACTGTTCCAAAAGGAGAACTTGTTACCATGACTCGAGGAAAACTATGATAGAATATGTAGCCTATAATGAAGAAAACCAGACTGCATTGAAAATAGAGACGCTCTACGATGAGCTCTCTGAAATCCATCGTCAAAGCCTTATAGAAAATAAATATCCAGATGAAGAGGTAATGGCTGAAATCTATTCGAGATTAAAGCAGCTTTTACTAGAGATTTCGACTCAAAAAGCTGAACTCTCTACGATTCTTCAGGTGCAGATGATTTTTAATAAACTTAAAGAGCTCGAAGAGGATCATCCTTTAGAGAATATACAGGACTATAAGGCCCTATAAATCTTCGTCTCCACCAGGCGCCTGTATTTCTTTTTTCTTCAACGGTTGTGTACGTATAGATGTACATCTGAGCCCGAATATACTTTGGCGGGGTATCAGGAAATGGGTTATAGTGAATGAGTTTTACTACTTCTTTAGATCCTTTGAGAAGATGTATAAGGAAACTTTGAAACCACTCTTCCTCAGAAAAGCGGCTAAAGGGCAAAAACCACGCCTGCCAATCAACTCGCGGCTGGTAAGGGGATATGCGTGTTGGTCGTTTAAAGAGGCTTGTAGGTTTATGATAAAATTCATATTCCTTCCAATTAGTACCGTCAATACTTGCCTCAACAACCACCTCATAACGCGTTGTTGTCATAATGGCAAAAATGCCGTAGCGATTTGCGATATGAAAGAGCGAGACTTTATCAAGTAAAAGGTGAAGCGCTCTTGTAGGAAAAAAATGATCCCAAAATCGTGCGACTTGCAGGAGCAAGAGCAAAGCTCCTAATGCTGTAAGTATGACTTCGAGCCAGATAGGGGAAGCTGTAGTGACAGGTTCGCTAAAGCCGCAGGAGATGAGAAAGCTGTTATTGAGCAGTATTAACGAAAAAACTGCTGTCATATGGTTAAGGTAGCTAAAGTTGCCTGTCAAATAGATAAAAAGCTGCAGACCGACAAAGAGCGCGCATGTAATCAGGCGAAGATCTTCAGATAGGAAGATGCAGATTGGCACAATAAGCTCTATTGCAAACATGATGTAGCAGGAGAGTTTATGAGCCCACATTGGCAGTTTATGTACATACCAAGCAAGGGTGTTTGGGATAGGCTGGGTTTCGTAATGATAGCTAATGGCTGTACAGTTTTTCCAGTTAGGGTCGCCGCTTTGCAGCTTTACAGCACCAGATTGTATATGAAAGCGAAAAAGTAAAAAATTAATGCTTAGCCATACCATAAGATTTGGAACAGGGGTAAGGCTGAGAAGCAAAGTATTGAGTGCAAGTTCTTGCAAAAGCACTTCCCATCCAAAGCTTAAAAAATCTTGTCCTACTGAGATGATCGAAAAATAGAGCAGGTAGGCTATGAGAAGCGTTATGGTTGGATAGATCCCAAAGATAAGCAAGAGAGAAGAGATGACACCTGCACATGTAAGTGTGAAAAGCGCTGTATCATCATGCCTCATCCAAAAAAGAGTAGGACATATTCTAAAATAATCATTTGGCCTTAACCGTTTTATCCAGCCAAGATAGGAGGAGACAGGTAAAATGCCGCCTTCGCCAATCAGTCCTTTAATCTGAAATAAAAAAGGCCAAAAAGCAAAGAGATAAATGACTCCAAGAAGTCTTGGAAACCAGCTCGCGATGATTGTGTAGTCTTCGGGTGAAAACATTGTTGTCCTCGGTTATCTGGACTCTATCATGAAAAGTAATTTTGAAACCAGGGTCGAGGAGGGCATAAGGGACGAGATTGGCCTTTATGTCTTTTTTTTTTTCCTAAATTTAGATAGTATCTTTCCAGTCAATTGAGGTTTTGTATGTTCGAGGCGGTAGATAGTAAGAGTAGCTTTTCTGAGCGTGAGGAAAAAATACTGCAGTTTTGGCAAAAAAATCAGATTTTTGAAAAATCTGTTGCAGGCAACAAGAGCCTGCCTCTTTTTGCAACCTATGATGGGCCGCCATTTGCTACAGGCCTCCCACACTATGGACATCTCCTTGCCGGCACTATTAAGGATGTCGTCCCTCGTTACAAGACAATGAAAGGCTACCATGTGCCAAGACGCTTTGGCTGGGATTGCCATGGACTTCCGGTTGAAAATGAAATTGAAAAAGCAAAAGGACTCACAGGAGCGAGCTCGATTGAAGCTTATGGCGTTGCAAACTTCAACGAAGAGTGCAGAAGTATTGTCTTGCGCTATGCTGAAGAGTGGAAATCTATCGTACAAAGAACAGGTAGATGGGTAGATTTTTCTCAAACCTATCGTACGATGGACCTTTCCTTCATGGAAACTGTATGGTGGGTCTTTAAACAGCTTTATGAAAAAGGGCTAGTCTATGAAGGCTATAGAGTGATGCCCTACTCATGGAAGCTTGGAACGCCTCTTTCTAACTTTGAAGCAGGGGAGAACTATAAAGAAACAGATGACCCATCGGTTGTTGTTACCTTTCCGCTTCTTGATGAGGAAAATGTCTCACTTCTTGCGTGGACGACAACGCCATGGACACTTATCTCAAACCTTGCTGTTATCGCCGGGCCGGATATTGACTATGTTCTTGTGCAAGATCCTCATTCTCAACAGCGCTACATCATTGCAGAGAGTAGGTTAGAAGCCTATTTTAAGCATCCTGAAGAAGAGATCATTTTGCGTCGCTTTAAAGGAAAAGAGCTAGAGGGCCGTCCCTATAAACCTGCCTTTGATTACTTCAAAAATATGCGAGAAAAAGGCGCATTTAAAGTAATTTTAGATGATTTTGTCACTGTCGAAGATGGTACAGGCCTTGTGCATGCAGCTCCTGGCTTTGGCGAAGCTGACTTCTACGCCTGCCAAAAGAAAAACATTCCCGTCGTCTGTCCTGTAGATCAAAACGGCCAGTTTACAGCTGAAGTGCCGGAATATCAGGGTCGTATGGTAAAAGAGTGCGATAAGGAAATCATACGTCATCTGAAACAAGAGGGAAGAATTTTAAAGCATGACACCATCCGCCACAGATATCCCTTTTGCTGGCGCTCTGATACACCACTTATCTATAGGGCGATGTCGACGTGGTTTGTTCGCGTTGAAGAAATTAAAGATAAGCTTCTTCGCTCAAATGAACAGATCTACTGGATGCCTTCCCATATCAAACATGGCCGCTTTGGCAAATGGCTAGAGGGTGCCCGCGACTGGAATATCTCAAGAAACCGCTACTGGGGAACTCCTATACCACTTTGGCGTGCAGAGGATGGCGAGATGATTGTCATAGGAAGCCTCAAAGAACTTGAAGAACATACGGGACATAAAGCAGATGATCTCCATCGCCACTTCATTGACCATCTTGAAATAGTCAAAGATGGCAAAACATTTAAACGTATTCCGGAAGTATTTGACTGCTGGTTTGAATCGGGCTCTATGCCTTATGCACAAAATCACTATCCTTTTGAAAACCAAAAGGTTTTTGAAGAGAGCTTTCCGGCAGATTTTATTGCAGAAGGTCTCGATCAGACTCGCGGCTGGTTCTATACACTTACGATACTCTCTTCAGCACTCTTTGATAAGCCTGCTTTTAAAAATGTCATTGTAAATGGCATTGTGCTTGCTCAGGATGGCCAAAAGATGTCAAAGCGTCTAAAAAACTATCCCGACCCAGAATATGTCCTCAAAAAATATGGAGCAGATGCAGTACGTCTCTATATGCTCAATAGCCCAGCTGTAAAAGCAGATGACATCTGTTTTTCAGAGGCTGGCGTAGAACTTGTCTTGAAACAAGTGCTTATCCCACTTTGGAATGCCTACAGCTTCTTTTTGACCTATGCGCGTCTCTACAACTTTAGGCCAAAAAATGAGGAGGCTCCTGAAAAGCCGGAATCTACTATGGACCGCTGGATACTTTCGATGACTGAAAAGCTCATCCACGATGTCGAAAAGGGTATGGATGCTTATGATCTTAGCCAAAGTGTAGAGCCTTTTGTAGATTTTATTGATCAGCTGACAAACTGGTACATCAGACGCTCTCGTAGAAGATTTTGGAGCGATGAGGAATCGGTTGATAGATTCCAAGCCTTTCAGACCCTCTATACGGTGTTGATACAGTTATCAAAGGTGATTGCGCCATTTGTTCCTTTTATTGCCGATTCGATCTATCAAAACCTTCGCATGGAAAATGACCCGGAGTCTGTCCATCTTTGCAGATATCCAGCCTATCATAGCGAGCTTCGCGATGAGCACCTTGAACAGGCAATGGCAAAGGTGCAAGAAGCAGTAAGTCTTGGCCACAGCTTGCGAAAGGGCCATGAGATTAAGGTGAGACAGCCTCTTGCAAAAGCCTATATCATCTCTTCAAATCGCACATCTTTAAAACTTCTTGAAGAAGAGCAAGATGTCATTGCCGAGGAGCTAAACGTACAAAAAATCGTCTTCAGTGAAGATGAAAGCCAATTTGTAACTCTGCAGGCTAAGCCAAACTTTAGAGTGCTTGGAAAGAAGATAGGCAAGCTTATGAATGCGGCTCATAAGGTCATAAACGAGCTTCCCTATGAGCAGCTTTCAAAACTGATGGCAGGAGAAACAGTTACAGTTGTTGTTGAAGATCAGCACATAGAGCTTACATCTAATGAAGTTGAAGTAGAGCGGCGTGTTAAAGAGGGCCTTGTTGCAGAAAATGCAAAAGATATCACAGTGGCATTAGATACAGAGCTTACAGATGAGCTTTTAGATCTTGGCCTTGCGCGTGAAATTGTAAACAAGCTCAACATCATGCGAAAAGAGCAGGGACTCGACATTACAGATCGTATTGCTGTGACACTTGACACGACAGATCGCGTGAAAAATTGCATCGAGAAGCATAAATCTTCCATTGGGCCAGAAGTCTTAGCACTTTCGTTCTCATTTGGAAAGTGCGAAGGATCTAGCATCGACCTAAACGGCGATGAGGCTAGAGTTTTTCTTGAAAGGCGAAAGAAGGGTAGCTAATGCATTGGGGAGCGATTTTTGACTTTGATGGGGTTGTTGTAGATTCAGCACACCATCATGAGCTTTGCTGGCAAAAAGTTGCAAAAGAGTATGAGGTAGCTCTTACTCATGAGCAGTTTTTAGCAGGCTTTGGGGTAAAAAATGAGCGCTTTATTGCAGAGATCCTTGGCTGGACAGAGGATGCTGAGAAGATAGAGGAGATTGCTAAACGTAAAGAAGCACTTTTTCAAGAGCATATTAAAACAACAAAAATCGAGTGCATTCCGGGCATCGGAGCTTTTTTACAAAAACTCGAGCATGAACATATTCCTTCTGTAATTGCCTCCTCTTCCATAGTAAAAAACATAGAGCTTGTTCTTTCCAATACAGACATAGCATCCTTTTTCTCTCATATTGTTTCTGGCGAAGATGTCAAGCGAGGAAAGCCAGATCCCCAGTGTTTTCTAGAGGCTGCAAAGCGTATGCAGCTGCCTCCTGAACGAACGGTCGTGTTTGAAGATGCTCTTTTAGGTGTTGAAGCGGCAAAGCGAGCGGGTGCCTTTTGCGTGGCCCTTACCACAACTTTTTCGAGAGAAGAATTTGTCAAGCTGCCACACAAGGCAGACATGATAGTAAAGAATTTTGAAAAAATAGATTTTGCAGTGATTGATTCATGGTTTCATTAAAATTGCTTGATACGTACAATAGGTGCCGGAGTGACACTATGCTGATTCAATTATTGCTACTTATGTTGCTTGCATGCCCTGTAGCTGCAGAGGAGAGCGGACGAAATCGCCCTATAATCTTACTCTTGCTTGGTGTGCCGGGTTCTGGAAGAGATGCCCTCGCAGTAAAAGTAAGTAGTACCTTTTCACTTCCCTATGTCTCAACAGCAGATCTTCTCCTCGACTATAGCGATGAGGAGAGTGAGATTGGCAGATATACGAGAAAATGTCTCCATACAGGAGATATTCCAGATGATCTCTTACTAAAACTTATTTCCGAAAGGGTTAAGCGATCCGATTGCAAGAAGGGCTTTTTGCTCGACGGCTTTCCCAAAACCGAAGCACAGGCTATGGCTCTTAAGGTGCGCTTTAGCCAAGAGTATACCTTAGTTCCTGCCTATATTCGCACATCAGATGCCTGGCTTCGCACCTGTCACGAGGGACGGCTTGTCTGCACAAACTGCGGCCGCGTCTATCACCAAGATCGCTCACCGCCGCAAAGTGAGGGCGAGTGCGACATGTGCGGCTATGAACTTACCCAACGAACAGATGACTGCCCAGAAATGCTGAAAAAGCGTACAGATTGCTACCTTGGCAATATGAAACCCCTCCTCTCATACTACACACAAGAAAAAACCCTTGTAGAAATCGATGGCGAGCGCTCCTTCGAAGAGCTCTTCCAAGAGATGAAAATGCTTATCAATTCCAAAAGACTCTAATCTTTAGCGTCTCCTCTCCTTCTCAGATTTTACCACAGAGGCGGTTCGCTCAGATTTTACCACAGAGACACTGAGACACTGAGCACACAGAGAGGAAGTGAGAAAACAGAGACAGATGACTCTCCCTCTTTCAAAAAATCTCAGTGCCTCAGTGCCTCTGTGGTTAATTGTATTCGCTTAGATTTTACCACAGAGACACAGAGCACACAGAGAAGATATGAGAAAACAGAGAAAGCTGACTCTCCCTTTCTCAAAAATCTCAGTGAACTCAGTGCCTCAGTGCCTCTGTGGTTAATTTTATTCGCTCAGATTTTACCACAGAGACACAGAGCCCACAGAGAAGATATGAGAAAACAGAGAAAGCTGACTCTCCCTTTCTCAAAAATCTCAGTGAACTCAGTGCCTCAGTGCCTCTGTGGTTAATTTTATTCGCTTAGATTTTACCACAGAGACACGGAGCCCACAGAGAAGATATGAGAAAACAGAGAAAGCTGACT
>CAZEGK010000047.1:8987-19089 GCA_964512205.1 uncultured bacterium
GAGCCCACAGAGAAGATATGAGAAAACAGAGAAAGCTGACTCTCCCTTTCTCAAAAATCTCAGTGAACTCCGTGTTTCAGTGCCTCTGTGGTTAATTGTATTCGCTTAGATTTTACCACAGAGACACAGAAAGCCAGCGCCTATTTTCTGCGGCGTGTGCGATAGTTGTAGATTGCCATGGCAACCCAAATTGCAAAAAGGCCGCATGACACTACAACTACTCGGCATTCACGAAAGAATGGCAAGCTTGGCTGCGGAGGTGTTCCCCAACGCTCGCCAGGAGGCCAGAAGGTGAGGGCAGGTGAGCCTTGTAGGTTTTTCTGAGGAACAGGTCCAAAGAAGCGGCTATCATTACTCATAGCATGGTTATCGCCAAGTAAGAGGTAGTGGCTTTCTGGGATAGCAAGGCCATAGGTTTTGATATCATCTTGAGAGGGGTGGCCGTGATCTACAAAGGCAATGTACGAGGAATTTTTTTGCTCTTTTGCTTTTTCCTGTTCTACAAATTGCTCAAGCTCTTTGTCATCTTTTGAGAAAAGAGGCTTTGCCATTACGTAGAAGTCGCCATCTCTAAAATAGCCATAGCGAGAAGGGAAATGGCCATTTCGCTTTACTGTATTCGTGCTGTTTGAAAAATCGATGCCTGAATTGAAAAGCGCTTTTAGCATCTTGAGCGTAGATGGATAGAGTGGATGCGTCTTTGGTAGTAGGGATGTATATGCTCCGAGGCCTATTTCATAGCCATTGCCGTCGATAAACTCATAGCAACCATCCGGGATTTTTGGATCTAAGAGTACGCCTCTTCCTTTAAGATCTGGTCCTTCTGGCGTATAGCGATAGGCAACGCCGTTTCGTGTATAGAAGCGTGCAGTGTAGAGGGCATCTTTTATTTTTTTGCAGGACTTTTGCGAAAGTGGGATGTAGCTAAACTCTGTGTTTATGAGATTTGTTGTGTTTGAAAGACCTGTCGGCAAGCTGGGACTATGTTTAAGCTCGAGGTAGAGCTCTGCGTCAGAAGCTGCCACTTCACCTTTTGGAAGGTCATTTGGAGAAATGAGCTTTGTCATTGCAAAGTTATTGATTCCAAACGTTTTTGAAAAATCTGTAAAGGGTGCAATCATCTCTCCCTTCACTCTTCCGGTATTGCCTAACGCTACTTTCGCAATCGGAAGATTCATATGGCGTAAGATATAGTTGTTATCTTCTTGGTCTACTTTACCTTCAAAAGAGATAAAGGGGATATATTCAAGCGTAGAAAAGAGAGGATCTTCAAGAAGTGTGGTAAGAGGCTTTCCTTCCTTGTCAACACCGTAGAGCTTTCCACCATAAAAGTAGATGATATCCCCATCTTTTGCAACTGAGCGCTTCACATAACGTCTTTTGCCGGGAAAGAGGCCAAAATAGACTGTGTCTACATCGGGAAGGTCAAGTCCATCGCCTGTTACAACAACAATGGAGCCTCGTTTTACATACTCTGGTTCAAAGTAAAAATGGGCGGTTTCAAATGGTTTGTTTATGCAGAAGGTGTCTTTAAAGACAAGCACGCGGTCGCTTTCACGAAAAGTTGGACGCATGGAACCTGTAGGTATTTCATAGAGCTCAAACCACATCTGACGTACAACTGCAGCTATGAGAAGGGCAACTAAAATGGCGACAGTAAACTCTCTGATCGACTCAAAGAGGCTCTTTTTTCCGTGCTCTTCCAAAAAGGCTTCCGCTTCATAGGCATGAAGGGATGCTGCATCTGTGTCTTTGCTTTGAATTGCCTGCTCAAAGGAATCGAGGATGTGATCGAATCTTGCCAAAAGCTCGCTAGAAAGCCGTTTTTCAAGCTTTTTACGTCGTAGGCAGGCTTCTTTGTAGATCTTTTTGGACTTTGTGTACGAGTAGGTTTTTGTCATTTTTTAGTCGTATTTTTTTTTAAGAGCCAAATTGTAAAGGGATTTCCACATTTTGCCAAGCGTCTAATTTTTTCGCCTTTTGTTCGCTTTTTTTGCTTGAGTTTTCATCAATTGTGGAACTTATGTTGAAGAGATGCGAAATGTTGTTGACAACTTGTCGATAAATGTTCAAGATATGGGCGAAGTTGGTTTTATAAGTCATTAATATTCAATAACTTACAATGATTCCTCTCAGGGAAAGTTGCCGTTATTGAACGCTTTTTTCGCTCTGTTCATAACTAGAGAGTTTCACTGGGGAAGTAAGGCCAGTACCTGAATCTAGGGCCGAAATTTTGGCTTTTCCAAGGCCAGCTGCTACCTCAATCCAGTAGGGAAGGTAGGTAATTGCTCCATCTTGTGCAAAGTAAAGATCAATTGGTTTTCCAGAAAGATCGCTTGCATCATCTGGCCACTGTATTCTGTAGGCGGCGATTTGTGGAGAAAGCTCTTTTCCTTCAAAGATAATGCGAGGCTTCCACAGGCGCCTGTGATCTACTTCTCCAGCCATAGGTTCAGGGCCTACATATTTTCTGTCATGCGCTTCGATCGGTTTGAGGGGAAGTTGTAGGAGTGTCGGCAAAAACAAAAAGGCAGGATTTGTCGTGAGAAATTCGCGAGATACTACAGAAAAAATTGAAATAACTTTGCCTGTAGCGATTGCTATTTTTGTTATTGTCCATGATGTATGTCCAGGGGCATCTTTTGTCATCCATTCCTGCCAGCTCATATCGCCCTTTCCGGAACGAGGGCTAGATACCTCTTCTAAAGTAACCATGTGAGGTGAGCTTTCGCGTATGCGGAGAAGTACAAGTGATTCTTTGTAGGAATAGACTATGAAATCACCGGTTTTTGCTTTTAAAATGTCTTGTTTAAGCTCAAAGGCAAAGAGCTGAAGAGGCAAAAGGAGTAAAAGTAGTAATCTGTACATACACTTCAGTATAGCTTTTTATAGAATTATTCAAAAAGGACCAAAAGGTTGCCCTTTCCTTTTTGCAGCTTCGGGGACTATACTGATCGTTATGGAAACAATCGAGCTTATTCCCGGAGGGATTGTTGGCAGGACACACCTTCCTCCCTCAAAATCGCATACACTCCGTGCAATACTTTTTGCCTCTCTTGCGGAGGGGATCTCCCACGTTCACAATATTCTCGATTCACCGGATACGGAAGCAATGATCACAGCATGTCGCCATATTGGCGCTGATATTGTGCAATCTGGATCTTCCTTAACTATACGAGGCGGCATTAAGCAGGGTATCCAGAAACTGGAAATTGATGCAGGAAATTCCGGCATCGTACTTCGCTTTATGACAGCAGTTGGAGCGGTATCTGGCGCTGAAACTATAGTGACAGGTGATACTTCCTGCAGGGTTCGACGGCCATCTCTTCCACTTCTTGAAGGCCTTAAGCAGATGGGAGCTTCAGTCTCTTTTCCCCCTATATGGGTTAAAGGTCCACTACACCCCGCTCATGTAAGAGTGGATGGAGCAGATTCTCAGCCGGTGTCTGCTTTACTGATTGCCGCAGCACTTCTTGAAGGAACGACAGAAATAGAGGTAGTGAATCTAGGCGAGCGGCCATGGCTTATGGTAACACTTGACTGGCTACAGCGTGTAGGCGTAAGTTTCGAGGTTTTGGATAATAGGTTTTTCATTCACGGCAGGGCAAATTTTAAACCCTTTTCGTATAGGGTGCCAAGCGATCTCTCCTCTCTTGCCTTTTTATTTACCCTTGCGATGCTCTCAGATTCTGAGCTTACAATTGAAGATGTCGATCTTGACGATATACAGGGCGATAAGGTACTTCTAGATATCTACAAGAGAATGGGTGCAGATTTTGTCATAGAAAATAAAAATCTCTATATAAAAGGTCCACAAAAATTGTCAGGATGTGCTATTGACGTAAATGACTGCATCGATTGCTTGCCTATACTTGCAGTAGCAGCTTGCTTTAGCTCTCAAAGCGTCCATCTCTATAATGGAAAGATAGCGAGAAAGAAGGAAAGCGACAGGATAGCCAGCATGGCAAGGGAGCTCACTAAAATGGGCGCAAAAGTCGAAGAGCAAGATGATGGCCTTACTATTCATCAATCTTCACTTTCGGGAGCAGAGCTTTTTTCGCATGAGGATCATCGAGTGGCGATGTCTCTTGCTGTTGCTGCGATGCTTGCAGAGGGAAAGAGTAGGCTTTCTGGCATAGAGTGCGTGAAAAAAACATACAAGGATTTCTTTTTAGAGATTCAGAGGTTACGAGAGTCTTATGTTAAAACTACTTCTTGCGGGCTTTAAGGGGGTTGGAAAGACCACGTGCGGTCGCTTAGTCGCAAAAAAGTTAGATCTTCCTTTTTTTGACACTGATGAGCTGCTGTCAAATAAGTATAAAAAGTCAGTTCGAGAGCTCCATAAAGAACTTGAAGAGGAGCGCTTTCGCGAAGAAGAGGCAAAAGTACTCGAGGAGCTTAAAGAACAAAAGAAGGTTGTAATTGCCCTCGGTGGTGGAACCCTTCTTAGCAAAAAGGCGCAGGAGATAGCACCGCATATGGGAAGCTTAGTCTATCTCTATTCATCAATCGACACGCTGCTAGAAAAGCTCGAGCCTGCTGCCTTTTTAGATCCGAGAGACCCTCATGGATCATTTAAAAAAGTATATGACACTCGTCATCCTCTTTTTTGCAAGCTTTGCAAATATAGGATCGATACAGATCAGCTAACACCTGATGAGATAGCCCATACGATACTCGATTTTTATGGGTAGCGAAATTGATGAGGGGCTCGATCTCCTCGTTCATGCCCTTCCTACAAAGGGAAAAGCACTTAAAAATCTTCCCTACCTCAATTCACTTATTGCAAGTTTTAAAGCTGCCGGAAATAGAAATCACCCCATCTTTGTCTTTGATCAGTCAGAACATTCCCTTTTTTTAGAAAATAGCGCCTACATCAAATCGCTTAATTGGCCAATCATTCACCTTAGTCAGGAGGAGATAGCGGCACTTGCCAAAGAGCAAAAGATAGAGGGATTACTTTTTACATCAAAACGAGTAGGACTTGGCTATGGCGGAGCACGAAATGCTGTATTTTTGCTCGCCCAGCTTCTCTATAAGCACTATAGCGGCAAAGATGCTCCCTTTATTCACATGGGTGATGATGATATTGAAGTCCCTCTAAGTAGTGCCGCTACTGATGCCCTCTGGGCATATAGGCATAGAGGAGAGTATATCCAAAGATTTGGATGGGTGAAGGGAAGGTTTGCTCAAGATTCATCCTTTTTAAAGGATGATGTCCTTTATCACCCGGAAAAAATCACAGGGCACTGTCCCTGGATCGAGCAGCCCTTTGTCCATGGTATGGCAGGACTCATTACTTCAAAAAAGCTCTGTCTTAATCTGCCCTTTGGCCAAGAAGAAAACCATATGCTTGCGATCAGATCAGAGTTTGATGAAGAGAGAGAGCCTCTTGTCCATGTAGGTGATGCACGCCTGCCTAAAAAATGGCTTGGCGATTTTTTGCAGGGGCGCTATGTCGATATGGTGGAAAGGCTTTTAGTGACGGAGCTTCTCGATCCAAATAATCGCTACGGTGTTTGTGCGCTTCCTTGGAATCTGAGGGAAAAGCCCTTTGCAAGCTTTGAAGAAATGGTGATATCGATTGCAAGTGATGAAACAAAAGAGGCAATGAAGCGTCAGTTCTGGAAAAATATAGAAAGAGCTTGGTCGGCCTTTTCGATGCCGATTACTGGATCGTATGTGCACTCATCACAGGCAATGCAGCAGATCCTTGACACAGACTGGGATCAGGAATTTATGCAGCTAGATGGTGAGGAGGCCTTTCATCTTCGCTCCTTTTACAAAAATTTTGCAAAAGAGGCATTCCTGTATAAGCGTTTTCTCGCTCTTGTCCAGAATCGACAAGTTGAAGAAGCAAAGGCTACTTTTGAGGCTGAGTCTGATATCGCAATTGAGGAATGTCCACTTGCCTATGCGCTCTTTCTTTTTTGTGAAAATATAGGCAATGCAGGCTTCTGCAATCTTGTTGATATACTCAGAAAAATCTAGTATACTACCGCCCTATTTTAGATAACGCACATGATGAAACAAAAAAATTTAGCTTTGCTTTGTGACTTTTATGAGCTCACAATGGCCTATGCCTATTGGAAGGAGGGTCTTGATAGAAGGCGCTCTTCTTTTCATCTATTCTTTCGACGAGCTCCCTTTAAAGGGGGATTTACCATCGCTTCTGGCCTAGAATCTGTTGTGCGCTTTATCCAAAATTTTAAATACGAACAAGATGATCTCGATTATCTTGCCCAGTTCTTTGAGAAACCCTTTATTGAAATGCTTGCAAACCTCAAGTTATCTGTAACTATTGATGCAGTAGAAGAGGGGAGGGTAGTTTTTCCACATGAGCCGCTCCTTCGCGTTGAGGGGCCGCTTTTAGAGTGCCAGCTTTTAGAAAGCGCCTTGTTAAATTGTATAAACTTTCCCACATTGATTGCGACAAAGGCAGCTCGCATCTGCCTTGCTGCAGAGGGAGACAGGGTGATAGAGTTTGGCCTAAGACGTGCGCAAGGAGTTGATGGTGCGATGACTGCAACTCGCGCAAGTTTTGTCGGGGGCTGTAGCGCTACCTCTAATGTACTTGGTGGAAAGGAGTTTGGCATCCCTGTTCAAGGTACGCATGCCCATAGCTGGATAATGGCCTTTGATGATGAAGAGGAGGCCTTTAAGGCATATGCTCGCATATTTCCTGATAACTCAGTCCTGCTTGTAGATACCTATAACACAATTAAAGGTGTAAAAAAGGCTATAAAAGTAGGGCTTTTGCTTAAAGAGGGCGGCTATACGCTAAAAGGCATACGACTCGATTCTGGAGATCTTGCCCATTTAAGCATTGAGGCAAAACGGCTGCTTGATGAGGCGGGACTTACAGATACCCAGATTGTGGCAAGTAATGAGCTTGATGAACAGATAATAAGCGAGCTAAAAAAGCAGGGTGCAAAAATTACTGTATGGGGCGTAGGTACAAGTCTTGTCACAGGAAAGGATCAAGGAGCGCTCGACGGTGTCTACAAGATTGCAGCGCTTCAAGATGCTCAAGGGATTTGGCACTATACCCTTAAGCTTTCTGAGCAGCTTACAAAGATCTCAAATCCCGGAAGGATTGAGGTGAAACGTTTTCAAAAAGATGGAGTCTATATCGGAGATATCCTCTACGACAAAGATCTTGGCCTTGTAGATCCCATGAAAAATAACGATCCTTTTGATCCGACAAAGAATGTGTATATTCCTCAAGATGCTGAAGCTGAAGATTTACTTGTGCCAATATTTAAGGACGGCACCCTTGTCTACTCGCTGCCAGCACTTACTCAAATACAAGCTACGGCAAAAAATGAGCTTACAAAACTTGCCAAGGGACACCTTCGCAGTTTAAACCCAGAACCCTATCCTGTAGGCATGGAAAATGGCCTCTACGAGTTAAAAACTCGATTGATTAAAACTATACGAGAAAAAGAGCATGCCTAAAAATGCATTAGTAGTTGTTGATGTGCAAAATGATTTTTTACCAGGAGGGGCACTAGGTGTAGCGTCAGGTGATCAGATACTGCCTCATATAAATCGCCTTGTGGCTTTATCATTTGATGTGTGCGTTGCTTCGCAAGACTATCATCCGGCCCATCACATAAGCTTTGCATCAAGATGGGGAAAAAAGCCAGGTGAACAGACTTGTGTAAATGGTGTAGATCAGACGCTCTGGCCAGATCACTGCGTGCAAGGAACAAAGGGCGCAGACTTTTCATCAAATCTTGATACAAGCCATTTTGAGCTTGTCGCTCATAAGGGCGTAAATCCAGAAGTTGATAGTTATAGTATATTTTTTGACAGCAAAAAGCAGCTTGCTACTGGCCTTGATGAATTTTTGCAAAAGAAACAGATTACAGATGTCTACTTTGCAGGCCTTGCTACTGAGTACTGTGTCTTCTACTCCGTTGTCGATTCAATCCACCTTGGCTTTAAACCGCATGTCATCATCGACGCTTGCCGTGGAATAGATCTTAATCAAGGAGATGTAGAGCGGGCAATTCAGAAAATGCAGGACCTTGGTGCAGAAATAGTAACGACAGATGAGGTAGTGCGTCGATTCCAATGAGTTTTGAAAGCTGCAGACAAAAGCAAGAAGAGGTGAAAAAACTCTTTGATGGCCTGATCAGTATAGAAGCCAAGTATGAAAAAATCATCGAAATTGGCCGCGAGCAGTGCCGTCTAAACGAAAAGTATAAAACAGATCAATACCTTGTTCGCGGTTGCCAAAGTAGGATGTATCTTGTGTCGCATTACGTGCAGGGAAAAGTCTATTTTGAATCAGAATCTGACGCGATTATCTCAGCTGGCCTTTGCACACTCCTCATCAGAGTCTATAGCGGGGAGGATCCAGAAACCATACTCAAATGCGCCCCAACCTACCTCGAAGAGCTGAGCATCCCCCAAACCCTCACTCCCGGCAGAGCCAACGGCCTTGCGAGCATCTACCTCCGCATGAAGCAAGACGCCCTCGCCTACCTAATCAAATCCGGGGCCGGGCCTGCGTAACTCTGCGTAAACTTCAACTTTCTATTTTAAATCAATTGCGATAACAGCGCTGCAATTATAAGTCCCAGTTTTGCGCAATTATATAAAGAGATCAATTGCCACCTATTTGCTATAATAATAGTGATTATGATATAATCTTCATGTTAATTTTCTATTCTATATCAATAGAGTAATAATAAATAATATAGGAAGGTTACAAGTGACTGTTATATCAAAATATTTTTTTCCAATATTGTTTGGTCTGGTTTCTCTCTTTGGCAACGCGCAATGTGAGATCATCGAAGCCCCTGACCTTACTCAGTTCGAGGCAGAAATAAAGAATATCGACGACCAAGCACTCGTTGTTTTTGATTTATACAACACCATCATAGTTCCAAGCGATATGATACTACGTAGCAACGCAAAACCACTCTTCAAAAAAATAGATGAATCTATACAGGATGACAAAACTTTTGTTCCACACCATCCACATTCAGATGCACATCTCAAACGTAGCGTTTTGAAAAGCATGAAGTTTGAGCCTGTAGACTCCAAATTTCCAAAGATTATTCAAGAGCTTTCTGAGCGAGGCATTGCAACAATGGCTATTTCTCTCAGTAACAAGAGAGATTTTGGATCCACCCAAAAGAGCGCAAGTGTCACCTTGAACCACCTTGCACAAGTTGGTCTCGATTTTAAAAAATCATTTATAGAATTCACAGCTCCAGTTTTTGAAAAACCCTATAGTTCTGCTGTTTTTAAAGATGGTGTACTGTTTGCTACAAAAGTGCAGAAAGGAAAATTACTTGCTGAATTTTTGAAGAAAATGGATCTGCAACCATCTAAAATTATCTATATAGATGACAAGCTCGACTTTGTACAATCAGTTGACAGTGAAATGAAAAGTTTAGGGATCGATACGCTCTGTTTTCATTACACACAAGCAGAAACGCTCCCTTTTCGAGTCGATGAAACAATTGCCGAATTCCAAATTAGAAATTTGCGCCAAAATGCAGAATGGATCTCCGATGAAGAGGCAAGAGATGTACATAAAATTGAACAAAATGCCCTTGTTGTTGCTGTCGGCTCAAAAACGGGCGTCAAAGTAAAGTCGACACAAAACGCCCTAGAAAAAGAAAACGTCATTATTATGCCATGTCCTGCGCGTTCCAAAGTTCAAGACCAACCACTTACTGAGGAAGAGACGAAACTTGGCGCCCTCAATCGCGCAAAAGATTGTCTTGCTAAGACAGATGCGGAGATTGCATTTGGTCTTGAGTCGGGCGTGTTTTTTAAAGATGACGAGGTCTATCTTTGCAACTGGGGCGTATTAATCGACAGAAATGACAAGATGTTCGTCACGAATAGCCCGAACATTCTTTTACCAAAAGAATTTAGGGATGACCTTCTTTCAGGTAAACCCTTAAAGGATATCATCCATGATTTTACTGGAATGGAAACGGAAGATAACAATACTTGCGCCATAGCACTTTTTACAAATCACTCTTTTTCAAGAGAGAAGCAGTTTACTGAAATTGTAAAAACACTCTGGGAACAGTATCATTATTTTAAATCTAAAGAATAATTGGGGCCGGGCCTG
>CAZEGK010000048.1:0-18926 GCA_964512205.1 uncultured bacterium
CATTATGGTTGCCAACATGTTCTCATTAATTGGCTAAGAAGACTTGTAGAAAGTATGTGAAAATCGCACGAATCGCAGTATCCGGCCCCAATGGCACCTTCACCACTCTTGACCCCACGTCTTGGTTAATGCTCTGAATGAACAACGTCTGTTGCAATCGGGGGATTATTATGATATGGATTGGGTAATTGCGGGAGGATGATTTGCGAAAAGATGTCGTTATCGTAGGTGGAGGGCCGGCTGGATTGAATGCAGCGCTTGTTCTTGGGCGGTGCGGAAGGGATGTTCTTATTTGCGATAATGGGCAGTATCGAAACCGCTTTGCCAAGCAAATGCATGGTTTTTTGACGAGGGATGGTATTTCGCCAGACGAGCTTCGAGCAATTGCTAGAGAGCAGCTTATGCCCTATCCGAGTGTTACATATGAGCAAATAGACATTTTTTCTGCAGAGGTCTCAAAAGATGGTTTTCTTCTACATGCGGCACATAAACAGATAGAGACAAAATTTTTACTTCTTTGCACGGGAATTCAAGACAGATGGCCAGAAATAGAGGGAGCAAATGAGCTCTATGGTACGAGTATTTTTCACTGCCCCTACTGTGATGGGTGGGAGCTCAAAAATATGCCTCTTGGTATTCTTGCAAAAGGGGATGAGCGTGCGGCTGAATTTGCGCTAGAGCTTTTGACATGGAGCTCTGATATAGCGATCTTATCAGATGGGCCTTGTAACATATCTAATGAGCAAAGAAAAGCGCTTGAGTCCTACAATATTGCGGTTTATGAAAAAAGAATTCTGAGGCTTATTGGCGAAAATGGTGTTTTAAAAAAGGTTGTCTTTGAAGATAACGAGCAACTTGCAAGAAGAGCGCTTTTTTTTAATACCTTTTCTCCACAAAAATCACCGCTTGCAGAGCAGCTAGGGTGCAAGATTGATGAGCATGGAAGTGTTGTTGTGGGACATAATGAAAGTACAAATATCCCTGGATTATTTGTCGCAGGAGATGCCTCGAAATATACGCCTCAAGCAATAATTGCAGCAGCAGAAGGCTTTAGAGCTGCAGTTGCTATCAATAATTCCTTGCAAGCTAGATTGCTTGCCCATTGAAAATAGGGGCCCGTGGGCACATATACTTCACTCACGGCCCTCTTTTTTTAAGCGCTGGCGGCTGTTTGTGGTAGCTTTGAAGCCTTAGCAAGTTCAGCTACCTTTTTCTGGAGCTGGATTGCAAGGTTTTGTATGCCTTTTCTAATCTTGCGACCGCCTTTAAAGAGTGATGCAAAGAAGAGTCTTTGCTCGTTTGGTTTAATTTCGTTTCGTGGAATCCATTTCCGGTAGAGAAAGTTGCTTATAGAAAGTGCAGCGACTGGCAGTGCTGCAATTGTTAGTCCTGCTGCTGCTGGTGGGCAGGCAAGGGCGATGATTGTCATGACTGCGCCTGCAATCTTTAGGTTTGTTTTAAGAGCAAGAATCCCTACGTGTTCGCTTGCTCGGTTGCGAAGTGATTTTGCTAGTTGAAATGAATCCGATTTTGCTTTTTCTCTGATATCTGCATGTTCCGATTTAAGTTCACTGAGAATATTTTTGAGTCTTGGTTTTAACTCACTCTTTTTCGTGATAACCTTAAACTTTTTAAGTGTCTTTTCCTGTTCAAGGAGTTCCTTGCATAGCGTATCTGCCCCTTGATGTTTTGCAAGTTTGATACGCTTTGAAAAGTTCACATAAAATTCTGTTTGCTTCCCGAACTTATAGGATGCAAATATCGTTGATATAAAGGATACCGGAAGGAAGATAACGCCTGTCACTTTTGTCCATGCAAGGTCTGCTTTTGTAAGGACTTTGAGTTTTTGAAGGTAGGAGAAAACAGTTTCAACAGCGCCAATAATTTTTTTAGTGGACTTAATGATGGCCCAGCCGGCAAAGATGCGGTTTGTAATTGAAGTAGGTTTTATAATTTTAATAGCATTTTTGCCAAGTTTTGGTAGTGCAAGAACGCCCTTGATAATTTTGAAGGATTTGAGTGCGAGAAAGATCTCGTCAAAAGCTGCAGGTACATCTGCAAAAAGATCTACTACGCCAAAGATTTTTTTAGAAAATGAGGAGCCTTTTTTTGTGTATTTAAATCCTTGTATTCCAGTTGTTCCAATTTTATCAATTAAATCAGGTTTTTTTACTTTCATAATTACCCTTATATTAAATTAATAAAAGATAATAACAAAAGATGCAATATTATTCTAACTCAAAGAAAGTGTATAATTCATTAATTTTTTTAGTCAACTTTTATTTCATTATCATCGGAAAGCTTTGTAAGAAAATGAAGTTTTGAGTTTTTCTTGGAAAGGAGGTTGAGACCTAGGTGATAGAGTCGTTCATTTGCATGAAACTCCTCAATAGATATTTTAAATCCTTTTTGCCATGAGAAGAGCACTTCGGATACTGGACGACGTTCATCTTTTGCAACTTGCAGTGCTTCAAAAATTGCTCCTGCTATAAAGTAGATGTGATTTACTTCTCTTGAGGCAATTTTTTCAACTTTTCCATGGTAGGCTGTGAGTTTGCTAAGGATAAATACACGTAGATAGGGGCTGATCTTGCCAATTTTTTCTTGTGAATAGATGCCCTCATTTAAAGCGATCGTTTTCAGCTCCTCACTTTCCACTTCGCTACAAGGATAGAAACATAATTCATTACTTTTTTCATGGGCAAAAATGAGGTAATATCTTTTATCGCAACAGGTAAGTAAGATGTGCTTATGAGTAAGGATGTCTGTCCTGTACTCTTTGATCATACGCATGTTTTCGACTGCTTTAAAACAAATATCTATGCTCGTAAGGTGACTTGAGCTATTTGAAATTTCTGCAAAACTATTTGCGCGGCTTCTTGGTACACAGAAAAGATGCTGTTCCTGGCCAGCTGCAATATTTCCGGGGATAGGATCTACTAAAATGGCATCTCCAGAAAGTCTTGCTAAATTCTTTGTTAGTAAGTTGCTCTTAAAGTTGAACTGCTTCTTCTGTTCTTTATAGGCTTGTAGTGTGTCTACAGAGAGGTCTTTTTTAGAAAATATCTTAACGATACATTTTACCTCTTCATATCGCCTAGGGCCTAGAGAATAATTTAAAAGCATTTCAACAAAAGCTTTTGTTTTTCTCTCTTCCTCTGAACTGAAAAAAGCAACTTTAATACTTTCTGTTTCAAAGAGAAGTTGCATGAGCTCAACAACGCCCGGAAAGATAAATTGCTGCAGCTTGTTTGCAGTTGCTATAACGCCATGTCCGAGCAATGAATCAACGATTTCTTCTTTAAAGGGAACTGCTAAGACATGTGAGATACTAAAACATATAGTTGCTGAAGTTGGATTGAGCATCATATCTCTTACCTCCAAATTGGCAGTCTGCAAGAACTTTGTCTTTAGATCAACATCTTTGCCTTTATTGAAGAAATAAATTAAAGAGTTTTGTATTGCACACAAAGTTCTCTGTGAGCTCAGTGACTCAGTGGCTACCAATTTGGCAACCCATACCCTGCATGCGGTTTAGCTCCTGATGGCGCTCTGCTTCTGAGAGGAGGGCACGAATGTGGGATGTTGTGCGCATCTCCTCTTCAATTTTTTGAATTGCAAAGTGATGATCTGCTACTCGGGCTACTTGAGAAAAATGGGAGACTGCAAGCACTTGGCACGATTTTCCAAGCTGTGTGAGCTTTTTACCAACGATGGAGGCTGTTTCACCGCCAATGTTTGCATCGATTTCATCAAAGAGGATAGTGCCTACAGGGTTTTTATCCATCATCACACACTTTACAGCAAGGGAGAGCCTTGCAAGCTCGCCGCCGGATGCTGCATCTTGTATCCGTATTCGCATCTCTCCGCGATTTGGGGTAAGATAAAAATGGACCTTTTCATCTCCAGAAAGTGTGCGAGCCTCTTTTTCAAGTACAACTTCAAAAAGTGCTGAAGGCATGTTAAGCTCTACAAGTTCTTTTGTGATACAGTTTGAGAAGCAAATAGCTGCTTCTTGGCGCTTTCTTGTGAGAATTTTGGCATATTCATTTACCTCGCCCTCTTTGCTTGCGATCTGTTCAGAGAGTTCATCTTCTGTGATAGTTTGGGACGTAAGCTCCTGAAGCCTCATTTTTTGCCTCTCACTATAGTGCAAAACATCTTCAAGTGTTGGGCCATACTTTTTCTTCAGCTCAAAAAGCTCTTTAAGGCGATTGTCGAGTATGGTATATCGCTCTTCACTTTCTGCTGCTTTTTCAAACGCCTGTACAAGGGTAAAGGTAACATCTTGCAAACTAGCCAAGGCGCCGGAGAAGGTATCTCTTGTCTCGCGAAACCGTTCATTCTTTGCTAGAAGCCGATCAAATCCAGATTTTGCCCTGCCAAGTAGTGCTAGAGGCGATCCTTCCGGATTATCGAGCAGGGCAAGGAGCTCTCCGATTTGCGTCGAAGATTCCTTTTCTTTAGCAAGCTCCGCATATTCTGAAAAGAGCTCATCATCTTCGCCTACTTGAGGGGCTAAGGAGTCTATTTCCTCTATCTCACGCTCGAGCGTTTGAATTTCACGATTTCGTGTCTGCTCTTCCTGGAGAAATGCATCTTTTCTGGCTTTAAGAGCGAGCAGCTCCTTATAGGATGTTTGATAGGCGTGCAGGGCCTTTTCATTTTCTGCATATCGATCGAGAATATCGGAGGCGGCACTCTCCCTTGTAAGCTCAATGTGGGCATGCTGTGCAGATACTTCGATGAGGTAGGGAGCGATTTTTTTCAAAAAGGCAATCTGAATTGCCTGGTCATTGATAAAGGCTCTACTTTTTCCTGAGAGAAGGAGCTCTCGTCTGATGACAATTTCTTGTTCTTCGCACGAAATTCCTGCCTCTGCAAGAAGGGGAAGTATTTTTGGCTCTATAAAGGTAGCCTCTACAAGACTGGAGGTTGCCCCTTGACGAATCAGTGAACTATCTTGTCTTTCGCCAAGAAGTAAGTTAAGGGATGAGAGGAGTATTGACTTTCCTGCCCCGGTCTCTCCTGTAATTACAGTGAAGCCTTTGTTGAAAAGCACTTCACAGGATTCTACTAAGACAAGGTTTTTAATAAGTAGTCGTATGAGCATCTTAAATCTCTTGTGTTGTCTTAAAATGCGCCTTAGAAATTTTTAGTAAAACATCTCTCCCAAAGGTCTCAACGGCTTTTTTTGCCGCTTCCTTTACTTTTGGCGACGCTCCTTTTGGTAGTTCAAAGCCCATTTCATCCGAGAGTTTTTTTAAACCTTGCAAAAAAGCAGCCCTTGCAAGGATTGACGCAGATGCTACTACTAGATCCTCTTCAGCTCGCACCTTTTGTGTAAGTGTGACATTGAGCTTTTTTCTTGCGACAGCGCGCTCTACAACATGTTCATGAGCAAATTTATCGACAACGACACTTGTGCAGAGGCTTTTTTTGGAGACATTTTCAATGGCTGTTGCATGGCCCCAGGCAAGTAGGCTATTGAGGTTGCCAAAGGATGCATACATCTCATTGTATTTTGTAGGGCTGATGCGGATCACTTCATGGATAAAGCGTTTTTTAATCTCATCAGCAAGCTTTAAAACTGTAGCATCGCTTAAGTTTTTAGAATCCTTAATCCCAAGTTCTGCCATTTTTTTGATGTCATCACCTGATCCATAGACACTTGCTATGCAAAGTGGGCCAAAAAAATCACCTTTGCCCGCTTCATCCACTCCAAGTCTTGGGGTTAGGTCTAGCTCTTTTGCTTCTATAGGCTGTGAAAAGGTAAAAGTTCCAAGAATCTGCGGCTCTAAAAAAAATTCTATAAATTCTTTCATCTCCTTGCCCATTACCGTAAGCTTGAGGGATGTATAAAGCGTCACGGAAATGCCCTTCTTTTTGCCGGAGAAGTAGGTGTAGGGAGGTGTGGAGAGCTCAAATCCCTGTTCGATGAGACCTTGCTTTAGGAGGTCAATTTTAGTGCTGTCTAGCTGCGCAACAAAGGGTTTCATGTCTCATAAGATAGCGGATAGCTTGTTTATAATGCTTCAGATTTTTTACAATGAATGTACATTTGCAAGGATTCAATATATGGCACAAGATTTAAAAGGAATAGGTGACATGCTTCGCTCAAGACGAAAGGAGCTTAATATGTCCCTTAAAGACGTAGAAAATTCTACCTCTATTCGCTCAGGCTACTTGCAGGCGATTGAAGATGGACAGATGGAGCGTCTTATTTCTCCAATCTATGCGCAAGGGTTTGTCAAACAGTATGCAATATTTTTGGGCCTTGATGGCGAGCGGCTTGTTGCAGAAGGGGCAGACCTCTTTAAAAAACCGATTCATCAGGAATTTTCCTATGGCATTGGTACACTTGAGCCAAGAGGAAATCATGGCGCAGGGGTCAAATGGATGCCGGGATCAATCTGGATTGGGGCATTTTTTGTACTGCTTTGCATTGCCTACTATGTAGCAAGGCTTCTTGAGGTGGTCTAATGAGAAAAAGCTTTGGCACATTTTTATCTGGACTTTGTGTAGGGGCAGCAGATATTGTGCCAGGGATTTCGGGAGGCACTGTTGCCTTCATCATTGGCATCTATGAAGAACTTATAGAAAGTATTGCAAGCGTCAATTTTTCTTTCCTCCTAAAGGGGCAATTCAGGCAGTTCTTTCAGTCTGTCCGCTGGAAGTTTTTAGTGAGCTTTGTTTTAGGAGCCTTTTTCTCATTTATCACGCTTGCCAAGGGCTTTCAATATTGCCTGCATGATGAACTTTTACGAGCCTATCTCTACGCAAGCTTTTTGGGCCTTGTTGTCGGCTCTTGCTTTTTTGTAGGCAAAATGATTTCTCGCTATTCATTTTTTACCTTTTTGTTTTTTGGGATAGGGCTTGTAACATCCTACTTTTTATCAGGGACAGATACACTTCCACGCGGATCAGAGGCTGTCTCATCAGATCTTTGGGTGATCGCCTGCGGGATGATGGCAGTATCGGCGATGCTGCTGCCCGGGATATCTGGAAGTTATATTTTAAATATTGTCGGTATGTATGGACCGATTCTTTCTGCCCTTATCAAGTGGGTTGATGGCATTAAGGCAGGATTCTTTGACCTACAACATTTTCGTACTGTAGCTTGTATGGGAATTGGCATTGTTATAGGTGCGCTTCTCTTCTCACGAGTTGTAAAGTATTTGCTTGCACACTATAGGGTCTATACACTTTCTGCTCTTGTAGGCTTTATGGTTGGAGCGCTAAAGTGCGTATGGCCTTTTTATCTAGATGGCGCTGCATACCTTCCAAACCCAGCATCTTCGCTCTTTCTTATCTCCCTTCTCTTTTTTTCTGCAGGTGTATTGCTTGTGTTTATGCTAGAGTTTCTCGCTGCAAGGCGAGGTGCACGTGCTCAGTAGCATACGAGAGATCTCATATCCTACTAAGTCAGTTCTCTATAAAACATATGATGCATTGCTCACCCCTTTGCATGTACTACTAGGTTCAAGAAAGCTTATATATTTGTCGCCGGGAAAATGGATAAAGGAAAATAGAAGAGACCTTCTTTTAGTAGTTGTAGTAGCAGCTTTAGCTTGCCTTGTTTTTTTACCGCTTGTGCTCTCTTCGATGCTATTGAAGTCAAAAAGTAGGGAACATAAGCAGCTTTCAATGCTCTATTATAGAGACAAAAGAGAATCAGCGCTTCTTGCTGCAGGGTTTAAAATTTCTCGCTTTATTCCGAATAGTGATAGCTTTACGCTACGAGTGACAAAAAACTCTATAGACTCATTTGAGCTTACCTACAGCTGGCAAGGCAAGCTCAAACAACTTGTATAGTTACTTATTTTTGCTAAGAGCATCTTTAACGTATGCAACAATCGCTGTAACGACAGCACCGCCGCCTGCGCCAACTCCAAGATGTGACAAGATGGAGGTCCAATCCATTGCAGCAACAGCATTTGCAACATCAGTCGAAGAGCCCGATGATATGGCGCTTATGATGCCCATAGCCTGAAAAATATAGCTACTTGCCGCACCGCCAATAAGGCCGGATATAGTATTTCCGAGAGTGCCTAAATTTTTATCCTGCGTAAGTGGTCCCGCAACGTTTCCACCTACAGCACCACCAACTAATGAACTCAATAATGTTAGAATATCCATTCTTGTCTCCTATGGTCTTTTTTTTCCTTTTTTCTTCATAAAAAATCTTTTCCTTTACTGCAAGAAAATTTTTATCTCGCATGTCCGCCAAGCAGCTAACTTGACAAGGAAAAATGCAAAGACCTTGACATTTCTTTATAAAAAGAATACATATATTTGCATGGACATTTCATGCGTACAAACAAGATGTCAAGATGGATGGACCCGCATTGAGCCCTATATCTTGCCAACAACGATTGCGGTGGGTGTAGCTGTTGTCATCAACCAGATTTGGGGCAGCTTCGCTGCGTGCGGTTTTGCTGCTGCATGCCTTGGATCTTGTATCACCTTTCCATTTCTCATAACAGAAGTAACAAAGCAAGATATGGCAATAAGCATTGCAAGGCTTACCTTAATTGCTGTCTTGCCCTTTTTTGGCACGTGGGGGATTTTGGCCTCTGTTGCACTAGCTGCAGCTTCTGCCTTCACGCAAGACATTCGTCTCTACAACATTCGCTCCATGATTAAAGAGGCAAACGCGATTGCCGATGAGATTAAAAGAGATCGTGAGAGTTTGCTTATTGCAAGAAAAGAGCTCATAGAAGAGTGTGAAGCAAAAAATAAAAGTGCTCAAGAATTTTGGAGCAATGCTCGTCCGCTTAAAGAGGTAAATGAGCAGATTGCTCGCTATAAAGCGCTCACTGAACAAAATAAAGCATTTTTTGATGAAGTTATAGAGGGGTTACATAAGCAGGGTGAAACGAGCGCTGCAGATAAGCTCGTAGCAACTCTCGATGATCTAAGATTGACAATAGATGTCCTCGCAAAAAAATTTGTCCTGCTAGAGGCTAGAGTAGATGATCATCGGTGAGCTGTTTCAGCTCTTTTCATGGCTTTCCTTTTCAAGTAGTCACTGCGATGTACTTGAAGAAAGAAGTAACAGTATTGTTGAGACAATGCGAGCACTTAAAGAGCAGCAAAATGAGGATGAGAGACTTTTTCAAAGGGAGCGAGTGTGCGTCCACGAAGCGCATGCCAATCTCGATGGATTAGAGGTTCAAGCTAAAGCTATTCAAGAAGTTGTAGAAAAGGCACTGCCGGAGATGAAAGAACAAGCAGCAAGCTATGAAAAGCAAATAGAGCGGATGCAAAATGTTGCAGCAGCACTGTTTGTTCCAGATGCTGTACTTGAAAAAGAGCAACAGATACTCATAAGCCTTACAGCTACTCAAGAGTCTATACAACGTATTCAAGAGGGGGTACAAAAGCTATGATGATTTTTGGAGATTTTTTTCCGAGGATGCAGCACTCCTTTTCTCAAGCTGTTCATAAGGACTGGCCGGTCCATATTTCAATTATTCACCATTCTGTAACATGCAGCAGCCTTTTTTTACCCTACCCTGTAGGCTCTGCTCTTTGCGCAATAGGCATGTGGAGCGGATTGATTGCACATATAGCACACCGCTTTTTTTCAAACCTTGGCGGACAAGCGAAAAAGCTTGAGGTTGAGACGAAAGTTTTGATCACAAAGCTTCATGTAATACGCAATATGCAGACACATGATAAAGGACTCTACGTTCATGCTAAAGGGTATGTTGAAAAGATGCAGGCGCTGATCGATATTGCAAAAGAACATCTCTTACGATGCGACCCAAAAGATGTAGCGGAGCTAGCTCTTGGTATTAATGAAAACCAGCATATTGCAGATCAGCTAAAAGAGCGTATACTTCTCCAGGAGAAACTGCAGGCAGAGCTTGCAAAAAAATGCCAAGAAATTCGTAAGATTGGTATACAAGATTGCATAACTTGTGGCATACCTCAAACCAACACGCAACTTTTTGTATAACGGAGGAATCGATGAAAAAATATATGTTTGCAGGCTGGCTCTTCTTATGTCCGCTATCTTGTCTCTCTGCTGCCTCGACAAACTCATCCTACACAACATATAGCGGCTCTGACAAAAGGATCGGCGACTTTAACATGGTTGCCCTTGGGCCAAAAGATAGTATTGGCCTCTCTAACAACCTCTTTTATATGCCTACAAATAAAGAAGATAGAAGGCTCATCCGAGACTGGCTTCCAGGTCATAGAATCAGAGTGCTTATCACGCATGATTGGGATCGTTATGCGCTGATCAACCTAGAGACAGGACAATCAATTAAAACAAAAATCTATAGCTGGAAATAATTATGAAACTACACTCACTGCTACTTCTTGGGCTTGTATGCATAGGTAGCTCAGATCTTTTAGCAAAAAGCAGCACAGAGAGCATACGCACACCAGGCCTTCGACCAGATCTTGATCGACTTAAAAGTGAATCAAGCCGCAAGGTACCAAAGATTGGCCTCTTTACTATGCAGGGGCGCGGTGGAAAAAATAGTATTCTCCTTTCCAACAACATATTTTATAAGCCATCGCACGATCACGACGCAGATCATACAAATGACTGGACAGTAGGTCAGGCAATCCGCGTGCTTAAAACAAAAGAAAAAGGCACCTACATCCTCGTCAATCAAGTGACCGGCGAGACCATGAAGGGAACAATCTACCACTGGCACTAAACCAAACTAATAGAAGACTTTGTAAAGCGTGAGGCCATGGGCCGGGGCACATACTCCGGCATCTGGACGCGAGCCATCAGCTAAAAGCTTTTTAAGGGTTTCAAGTGTGGTCTTTCCTGCAGCGACATAGATCATCGTACCTATGATATTGCGGCACATCTTATAGAGAAAATTAGTGGCAGATACTTTAATTTCTACAATATGTTCTTTTGGATTCTCTACAACTATCTCTGTAACGGTGCGTATTGTGTCATTTTCATCTAAACCCTTTCTCATGTTGCGAAAGGCTCTAAAGTCATGCTCGCCTGTGAGTATATCGGCAGCAAGAAAGAGCTTTTCGTGATCTAGCGGCAAAACTACATGCCAGTGTGTATGGCGAAAGAGCGGCGGTAAGACATCTCCACAATAGATCCTGTAGAGGTACTGTTTTTTCTTTGTATCTAAGGTCGGATGAAATGTAATGGGAGCTTCTCTTATCGAAAGAGCTCGTATATCATCCGGCAAGAGGCAATTTAGGCTATGCTGCAGACGGGAAAGAACAAGTGAGTCATTATGCAGCATAAAATTGACAATTTGTCCCTCTGCATGTACGCCGCGATCAGTTCTACTTGCGGCTTGCAGGGGAGTGGGATGTTGCAAGATTTTTTCAAGGGCTGTCTGTAGTGTATATTCAATACTTGGCTGGATAGGATCAAGATTTGTCTTTTGCCAGCCAAGGTAGTTTGTTCCATCGTAGGCAAGATGGATGACGATATTACGCATTATTGAACAGGAGGATGACACCTGCTGCAAAACGCTGTACAGAAATAAGGACAAGGACCATGCCCATCAGCTTTTCGCAGGCTGTGACGCCGCTTGTACCAAGAAGTCCTAAAATGCGCTCTGAATTGAGCAGTAACACACAGGATGCTACCCATGCAAGAACTATCGCGAGTACCATAGAAAGCATGGAAACTTCTGTAGCTGCATAGAGCATAATTGTTGCAAGAAGGGCAGGGCCTGCAATCATCGGTATTGCCATGGGAACGATAAAGGGCTCTCCAGGCGGCATTGGAAGATCCTCGAGATCTGTCGTCGGGAATATGATCTTAATAGCAACTAAAAAGAGGATTAGGCCAGATGTTAGATAGATCGTGCTCTTTGATATGGCAAGCAGGTTAAAGAGAAACTCTCCCAAAAAGTTAAAGGCAAGCATAAAGCCAAGAGCGATCAGCATCTCGCGAAAGATAATAAAAATTCTTCTCTTTGGTTTAATGCCCTTTAAGCAGTGAAGAAAGCCCTTTACATGGCCTATCGGGTCCATAATCAAAAAGAGGATAAGAGTAAGTGTAAGTAGGGTCATTTTAATGGAACTCCTTCAAGAACATCGAGAAACCTTTAACGAAAATCTCAGTTGATATCATCAATAAAATCATGCCCATTAGCTGCTCGAGAGCTATGAGGCCGCGTCTTCCAAAAATCTTTTGCATGTAGGCGGAACTTACAACGATGGCAGTAATGGCAACCCACGCAATCACAGTAGCAAAAAATATCTTAGGAACATTTTGCTCCTGCGCAGAAAAGTAGATGAGCGTAGAGAGCACGCCGCCGCCAGAAATAAGCGGTATCGCAATGGGCACAATAAAAGGCTCTTGTGGATTTCTATCCTTTCCGTCAGTCTCAGTGGATGGAAAGATCATGCCAAGAGCAATCAGCGAAAGGACTATGCCGCCAGCTAAGCTTATTGCATATGTCTTTATCTGGATAAGTTCAAAAAATGTCTGTCCTAAAAAGAGGTAAAAGAGTGCGAGTAAAAATGAAAATATCGCTTCTCTAAAAAGAATAATTTTTTGCCGCTTAAAGTCAAAATTTTTGACAATAGAGACAAAGATAGGGGCATTTCCTATAGGATTTGCCACTAAAAAAAGTGCAAGTGCTATCTGCCAAACGCTCACTGGTGTAACCCTGTTTTTTCCCTAGTATACGAAATCTCTTATCTAAAGTGTAGTAGAAACTAATCAATATTCCAGACGTAATTAAAGACATAGCTTTCTACCCTTTTTGCAAGCTGGCTTGCTATCAGAGGACTTGCTGTCAGCATAAGCAGATCCGGTAAAGGAGAATTTATTGCATATTTTACGCATGTTAGCACGGAAGCAGTAATTAGTGATGTGGCAAGTGCTGTTATCTTTCGAACTCGCGGACACTTTTCACATTCATTTGGTTCATAGGGCTTGCAGGCAGTATAGCCAAAATAAGCGCCAACTGCTCCTCCGACAACCCCTTGTACTAGGTAGGACATAGTTTGAAACTCCTGTGCATGCGTTCTATAGCTTCATGGATTTTTTCGCGTTTTGCAAAGCCGCTTATGCGTAAAAAGCCTTCTCCAGCTGGTCCAAAGCCAGATCCTGGAGTTGTGACGATATGTGTTTTATCGAGGAGCTCATCAAAGGCTTGCCATGAGGATAGTCCTTTGATCCTGGTCCAGAGGTATGGGGAGTGCTCTCCACCATAGGTTTCAAAGCCAAGCTCTTTAACACATTTTGCAAGCAGCTTTACATTTTCAAGGTAAAAAGCAACCTGTGCGTGAACCTCTTTGAGGCCCATCTCTGAGAGGCAGGCAAGGCCGCCTTTTTGAGAAAGTATCGAAGCGCCATTAAAAAATGTGGTGTTGATTCTCATCCAGTCCGCTTTGACAGAGGAGCCATCTCTAAATTTGAGCGATTCCGGAACAGTAGTCCAACCAAGGCGAACGCCGCTAAAGCCAGCAATTTTCGAAAAAGAGCCAAGCTCTATGGCGCACTCTTTTGCACCTTCTATTTCATAGATGCTTTTTACTTCATTTCCCTGCACATAAAAGCTGTAGGCGGTGTCGTAGATAATGAGAATTTTGTGCTCGAGTGCAAAATTGACGATTTTTTGAAGGTCAGTTCGGGAAAGAAGTGTGCCTGTAGGATTGTTAGGAACGCATAAAAAGAGGACATCACATCCCTTTGCTTTTGTCACATCAGGGACAAAGTTATTTTCCGGTGTGCAGGGCAAGAAGGAAATTTCGCCTCCTCGATAGATAAGTGAGCTATCGAGATAGACTGGATAGGCAGGATCTTGCAAGGCAATCTTAGCATTCGGGCCAAAAAGAAACTGGAGTCTGCCAATATCGCATTTTGCACCATCTGAAACAAAGACGTCATCTTTATCTACGATGTTTTTATAGACAACTCTGCTGATAGCTTCGCGAAGTTCCGGTATTCCCTGTTCTGCGCCATATCCGGTGTAGCCATCCCGAGTTCCTAGAGCAGATGCTGCTTCTTCGAGTTTTGAGGTGATGTAGCTTCCTATAGGCTCTGTTGTATCGCCAATTCCGAGGCGTATGAGGTTTGCATCGGGGTTTTCTGCTACATAGGCATTTGCCCTCGTTCGTATTTCCTGAAAGAGGTAGCGGCTGGGGACTTTATCGAAGTGCTGGTTTCGGATCATAGCTATAGGCTTTGTAGATTGTTTCTAATTTTTGTTGATTTACTGAGCTTGGAGGGGTAAGCGGGAGGCGTACGATGCCGCTATCAAAGCCTTTTAGCTTCATCAGGTATTTGATTGGTATTGGATTTGTCTCAAGCGACACTGCATAAAGAAGCGACTGAAGGGCATAGTGCATATCTTTTGCCTCATGCATTTTGCCGCTCTGTATTGTCTTTACAAATTCTACCATCTCCGCTGGGATAAGGTTTGATATGACAGACATAATCCCTGTAGCACCTATTGCCATCATAGGTAGCGTTGCAGGATCATCTCCGCTAAAGAGGCTAAAGTTTTCCTTTTTGGAACATATGCGCTCGATAATCTCGCCCATTTGCTGAAAGTTTCCGCTGCATTCTTTAATTCCGACAACATTTGGAATTTCGGCAATTTTTGCAACTGTTGCAACTTCGAGATTTACCATGCATCTTCCGGGGATGTTGTAGACACATATTGGAAGATGGGTTGCCCTGCTTATCGCCTCAAAATGGAGGTAGAGCCCCTCTTGCGTAGGTTTATTTACGTAGGGAGTAATGATTTGTATGGCATCTGCTCCGAGCGCTTCAGCTTTCTTTACCATCTCGATTGTCTTTTTTGTGCAGGGAGTGCCGCAGCCAACCATAATTGGGATTTTGCCTTTAAGCTCACGAACGGCTACTTTTACAAGGAGATCCCGTTCATAGTCTTCTACCGTAGCGGGCTCGCCGGTTGTGCCAAGTAGGACGACGCAGTCAATTCCGCTTTGATGCTGTCTGTGGAGTGCTTCTACGAGCGTTTTTTCACAAATTCTTCCGCTTTCGTCAAATGGGGTGATGAGTGCTGTGTACACGCCTTGCATTTTGAGGGTCATATTAGCCTAGTTTTTGTTTTAGTTTTTCTTCTATCATATCATCAAGAGAAAACATTCCCTGTTTGTCGATAAGCCAGTAGGCAGCAAGCAGTGCGCCCCTTGCAAAGCCTTCTCTATTTCGTGCCTGGTGAGTAAGGGTGATTGTATCTTCCGGTGAATCAAAGAGCACTTCGTGTGTGCCTGGATGATATCCTGAGCGGTGGCTTGCAAGATGTATGGAAGATTGCGGCAAAGCTTTAGCCTTAGGAAGATCTTCAGTAATTTCTCTTTCTGAGTATTTATCCATTACTTTGGCGGCCAGTGCAAGGGCAGTGCCGGATGGTGCATCATGTTTTTGCCTGTGATGCATCTCGCGCATGCCGACATCATACTCTTGAAAGGGACTAAAAAGTTCTGCAGCATAGCTTACAAGCCGGCTAAAGAGCGCTACACCAAGGGAAAAGTTTGGCGCATAAAGAAGGGCGCTCTTATTTGCCCGGATAGTTGCTTCGACATCTTTACACTCTTTATCCCAACCTGTTGTGCCTACTACAATGGGTTTTTTTTGCTTTGCAACAAGTTCAATTCTCTCGCAGATATTTTTTGCATTTGAAAAGTCAATGACAACATCTGCATTTTCAATCGCTTCAATTGTAAGCTCTGTATAACCCTGGCAGCGCTCAGGTAGATGAGCGGTCTCAAGGTTTAAGCTGGGGCTAATAACTCCGCTGATAGCAATATTATATTGCGGTGCAAGATGTGCAATCAGTCGTCCCATCTTGCCATATCCAATAAGTAATGCCCGCATCATAACTCAAGACTCCAAAAGCTTCAGTGTATCGCAATGCCGCTTACGTCGCAAGGGTTTGCTGTTGATGTTTTATATAAATTACTTTAAAATAATAGTGGGGGTAGGAGGAGTAATGAAGAATAATTGGGCGCTACTCATCGGACTCTTATTTCTTTTATGCATGACTTCAGGGTGTTTTCGCGTCGGCTATGAGGAGGACTATCCTGGCTATGGGATCTACTATGAGGGGCCAGGTTATGACTATGACGGCGGATACTACTATGGTCATGGCGATGAAGGACATTATCATGGTCATGGTGAGCATTTTGCGCATCACGGCGGCTTTCATGGTGGCCATCATGGATTTGCGGGTGGTCACCATGGTTTTGGTGGTGGAGGCCATGGCCACCATTAAACCGAAGTGATGAAGCTATAAAGCTCAACTGAAAGAAGCTGAGATAATGCATGCTTTTCATTTTCAAAAATATGGCGGTGTGATCGAAGAAGCGTGTGGATGCCTGTTTTGTACTCATTTGAAGTTTCTTTGAGGTCTATGCACCTCAGCTTTTCTGCAAGCTCTTCGACACTCTTTGCATGAGGTATTGTCTGAAGTGTTTGTATATTTGAAAGCGGTCGTAGAAGTGATTCAAAGATAATGTTGTAGTTTGTTCTCTCATCGTTATTTAAGCAATCCATCGTAAAGACTTGTTTTGTAATGTCTTTATCGATGTTGCGAGCAAGTATTCTGTACTGCGGAGTTCTGAAGAAGGCATCTTTTGTGCAGAGCTTGTACGAGCCTGCCTGGTGATCCTTCAATGTTTCGACAAACTCACTATGCCCAAATTTATGCACACTGTGGCGGCATTTGCAGAGCCTTCCAAATGGGTGTGATCTCCACATATAGTTTGTATTTTCGTTCTGTAGGGTTTCTTTAGCTATAGCTATGATGCGGATCATTCCATAGTCTGCAATTCCCGAAAGTCCCTCTCTCGCCTTTGCAAAAAGCTCTATAACATATTGCTGAAGGTGGTAGTTTTGAATATAGGTGCGTATAAATTGTGCATCGAATGCTTTAAAGGTCATTCCTGTTGAAGAGTGAGTGTCTACAATACTTCGATTTGATTTAAAAAAGTGCTGCGCTGACTCATACGACTCATTATTTTCTGGAATTGCATCACAAGAGATAATGGTATCTCTATGGTTATCGTCCATGCTGTATCCAGCATTGATTGCGTCTGCGATGTGGCTTCTTAAGTATTCTTTTGTATTTGCGAAAAGCTGACCCACACCGGGTGCTCGAAATTTTCTTGCAGATTCATGCGGTTTTTGTGCTTTAAACTCTTCTGACTGATGATCTCGAGCCAAGTGCGAAGCAAGTTCAAGATGAAGGGCAATAGGATAGCTATGGGCATGTAAAAAGACATAGTAGCCCTCATTCTGCAAGGCTTGATAAAGCGCTTTTGTCTTGTCCCAGATGATCTGTCCTCTATGGCCGCTCCAAAAGTTCGGATAGCCTTGGTTATACCAGAGTCCAACAAGATTGGTAAGTGTTTGAAGCCTTGAATTAAATTGAGGCTCTAGATGCGGAGCCATTTTTGCAGAAACAAAGCGCTGGTTTTTATAAAATCTTTTAGCAAAGGCTTTTTGAATAACGCGAGCTTTTGCCTCCATATCTTTGGAAAAGGTGCGAAGGAGCGATATTCTTCCTTCTAGCTCATCTTTAGAGACCATCGTGGGAAGAAAGAAGTAGGCGATTCCGAGCGTAATGATGAGGAGGAAAAGCTGCTGATCTTTTTCATTTGCCCATCTACTTCGTGCTTCATGCTCTTGTTGTAGAGAGTGCTCTGTAACATCATAGCCTGTAAAATCGACAATGCTGTTTTGATAGATAAGTTTTGCTGTAAGAGATGGCATGTAAGTAACTAGCTAAATATGAAGCTGTAGTATAGCAAAGCTACAATTTATACGGCTGAGCTTCTTTAATAGTTGTTTCCCAAAAGCTCTTAAGCTTTGTTTGTTGCTCGTTTGTAAGAGGGGAGAGAAAGGTGATGTTTTCGGAGTTTTGCCCGAATGCTGCTTTTGTCCAGTTGGCAGAGCCCATGATCAGCATGCTGTTATCAATTATGGCCATCTTTTCATGGAGCAGTCCCACGCGCCGGCTTGTATAGACCTTCATCTTTTCTTGACAAAAGCGCCTATAGGCCTCTTTACTCGTTTTTTTACTGGAGTCGCTATCAAGCACTACTTCAACATCGATGCCTCGCTTATGGGCCTGAACAAGTGCCTGAATGAGATCTGGATGAGTAAAGGTAAACATGGCTACTTGTATTGACTTTTGTGCTCCTTGGAGAAGGGTAGTAAGTTTATGAAGCGCCTTTCCATCATCGGGCAAAAAGCTAAAATCGAGCGTCTGTGTGTTTGTCATGAGGGTAAAGGGGGCAATTTTTCTTCCCTTATCGTGGATGCTCTTTGCTTTTTCTTCGATCGCACATGCAAGAATGGGATTTGCTACGCCCATGACAAGGTTTGCATGGAGGTGGAGAGAATCTTGCGTGAAGTTACATGAGCCAAGCCAGGAGACTTTTCTATCGATAGCAAGAAGCTTATTATGCATGAGGCCCTTTTGTCTTTTTGGATGGACTGCAATTTTTGGCCCTAGTTTTTCCTTTGCATCTTGCGTGGCTATTGGATCTGTAACGATAAATACTTCAACACCTTCGTCTGCCTTATTTTTAAAAGCCTCGATAATCTCATCATCATTTAGGGAATAAATCATGCAGATGACAGAATCTTTAGCCTCATTGATTGCCTGAATAAAGGTTTTTTTAAGGTTGTCGCCTGCCTGATTTGAGTAGAGGGATATGGGCATCTCATCATGCGGAAGCTCTGCAGTCTTTCCCCAGGAAAAGAGATAAATCGTCAGGCTATAGGCAATGATTGTAAGATAAATAAAGGAAGCTGGTATCCGAAGTGGTTCTTTCGCTGCTTTTCTCATAACTCTTCTTGGGAGTGTAGATGGCCTCTATCTAATTCGTCAAGAACTTGCAATTTTGACTTACAGATCATTGATATATAAAAAAATATATTATATAATGAGCTTAAGAGCTTTTTAGGTGAATTATGTCAATAATTGGTC
>CAZEGK010000049.1:0-11625 GCA_964512205.1 uncultured bacterium
GATAATTTAGGATGTTTGGTAGCCGAAAAATACACAGTGTGAGGGTGCTGCTTTTGCCAGTCTATAAGCCTATAGGGATGGTAGATTTCTGCCTTTTCGTCATCAAATATGTCGTGGGGCCCATCATAATGGCCGCCAAAAAAAGCCTTAATCCCATTAGCAAGCGGCACGTTTATCTGTTTAAACGGATCAGTAATCTGCGAAAAGAGCGGCTCAAGCGTCCTGCCAACAACCGGAATCGCACGAATTCCCGCATCAGCTATTGTGATTTTAGTGTCTATATCGATACCTATCTGCTGCAATAAGTTAGTGACAAAGTAGTTGCAGTTCTTACCTGTCATTGTAAATGCAATTCCCGATCCCTCATTTACCCTTGATGCACTCTCAAGTATTGTTTGCAAATCCTCGCAAGAAATAAAAAGCGTCGTAATAAAGCGCTCATCAAATGCTCTTGCTTCGCGAAAATCAGGCACACCAACTAGCGCACGCCCCTCTACGCTAAAGGAGTGCTCATGCGTATGCATGTAGTGCTCAAAATCCTTTGTCATTTCAAGCCCAAATGAATAGAGGTTCCCCTCCTGATCAATAAGACGAAGGGATGTGTGGTGTGCTAAAAGATCATTAAGCCCATCAGCATACCAAGAAGTATATTCTCTATCTGTTGATGTTATAATCTGAAGTAAACAGCTATCTTGCGGCTCTACCTTTGCAACTGGATAGAGAAGGGACGGATTTCGATTTTTTTGCACAATGCCATAGGGCGCTATGTAGTTATAATAGAGCTCCCTATTATCTCGCGCGACGACACTGCCGCTAGTCCAGTCAATCATCAATCTGCTAAGAACTCCTCGTAGAGACTGATAGTGCCCTTCAAAAAGGATCTGAGCATCCTCCCCTTCAATCAAAACCTCGTGAGAGAAAAAATGCATTAAATAGGCAAAGCCAGATCGAATGAGAAAATAGACACTATCTGCATGCGTAGATAAAAGCTCCTCAGAAAAACCAAGCTCAAGCCAGCTCTTTTGCGCCTTTAGCTCTGCAGCCTTATTTGCAAGCTCTGCAATGGGCTGTATAAGTACTTTTTCTTGACCTGCTTCAAGGCACCTAAGAAGCGCGTCCAGTGCTTTTTCTTTTCGAACAAGGTTTGTATCTCTATCAGCAATGAGCGCATCAATACGCTTGGAAAGATCAGGGGTAGCTATTTGACATTCAATAACTACCTTATGGAAATCACTATTCAAACTCGTATCCATCTTGTACTTTAGAAAAGACGATGTTAAGTTCAAAGATTGAAAAGTCCTCATCAAATCGCATAAGGACAATTTCTGTAAATTTGCCAAGTGCAGGAATGTCAACAAAGAGTCGAACTGCAGCAGTGCTACTTTCTGTAGAGATAATGATATCAGCTGGTGTAAGCTTCCAGGAACCATAAGTTGCATGCAGTGTCAAAAGATCATCTACAAAGGCTTTAGAGTCTGATGTAACAAGAGCTCCATTAAATATTTTTTTGCAATCATGTCGAAGAAGCTTATTTGCACTCTCCTGATGATCAAATTGCTCGCCACTAGCCAGTCGATTTATAAATTGTATATAGCGGCTTGCAGCATCTTTCATCTTTTGCGCTGCAGCGTGCAACTTCAATTGTTCAATCGCAGTATCAGACATTTTAATGGGAAATGCATCTACTTGTGTTCCAAAAAAGAGTACACTGATCAAAAAAAGCTTTCGCATAAAATCTCCTAAAGTGTTGAGGAGATAATACGCCTTTACTCTATTCAAGGCTAGTTAGACTAGAGATACATACGAACTTTGTCATATTTATGGAGGCGAGTTGACTGTTGCTTAAGTTGCCACTCCACCATAAGCCCTGAGAAGTAGGAGTGTGTTTTTTCTGCTTTGAAGAAGTCTGACACAGAGTGTATGAGGCTTGGAAAACGAACAAGCCTTCTATCATCATGCGCCTCATTCACATGCTGGGTCTTATCTGAACGGATCGCACCAAGAATAATTGCTAAAATATTTAAGCTGACAGTTTGTATAAGACGAGGGAGGAAAAGAGCCGCATCAGTAAGCACAGTGAAAACACGTATGATCGGCTTTGGAACATAGGAGACAAGAGTGCTAAAGAAATTAGACACTGCTTGTACAACTTTGTGAACTGTGCTAAAAAAGCCGCCAACAAGTGGAAGCCTTGAAGGACTTGGAAGAAGGCGGAAAAAGAGCGAGCCAAAGCTAATTCTTGTATTTACTTCCACTCCCGCAATACCAAGCACAATTTGCGCAAGTTTATTGCAATTTTGCTTTGCCACATTAAAACTTAAATCTTTTGAGTTTATTTCATTAATAAACTGAATGATTGCATCTTTTCTCTCGCTTGTAAGCGGTATACTGGTAACTCGTCTTTCATCAAATCGTCTTGCCTCTTCATAATCTGGGGTTGAGACGTTGGCAGTTGCTGTGGTTAGATAGGTAAATGGCAGATAGGCAAAGACCCGTCTTGCTTCAGAGGGCGGCATTTTCATACCAAAGGAATAGAGATTTCCCTCTTTATCAATAAGGCGCATTGATACATGCTCTGGAGTATTATCTAAGAGATTTTCAGTCCACCAGCTTCGTTTAAAAAGATCGCGTCTTGTCGTAACTACCTGAAGGACACAATCTTTAGTTTTACCCGGATCGACCTCATCATTTGCCTGCCAGAACTTTTCGGCTTCTTTTTGTATCTCTTCTTTTTGCTCGCTCGTTACTTTTGCTACAGAATAGAGCTCGTCATAGCGTGCGTTATGCTTTTGTACGAGACCTTGCGGCATTATGTAGTTATACATACGAGAACGATCTGCTATTGCGATAACAGCCTCGCGCTTTGGATCGTATTCAATTTTATCTTTTATAGCATCCCACCTTGTCCAAACTCCATCTACTTTAAGAAGTGGATGACCATAGCTATCAACATCTAACCCCTGATCACCAAAGCTATTTCTAAACATGACGATGCTAAAGATAATACCGGAGGTGAAAAGAAAGGTGACAAAATCAGGATGCTCTTTTGCAATTTGAGAAGAAAAGCCAAACTCTTCCCATTTTTTCTGTGATTTATCTTCAGAAAATTGAGGAGGTGCTTCTGGTGCGCCGTTAGTTCCAAATAGTTTCATGAAAGATATAATATATTATTATAAGATAAAAAACAAGCGGTAACTAATATGCGTATAATAATTATTTTACTTCATTAGAAAACCCTCTTTTTTTACTATATGAACTCTATGACACTGAGTATCTGGCAGACACTAGGCGGAACGAAATCTGAAGTATCAGGCGAGCGCCACACTATATTTCCAAGTAGCAAAGCTCCAAAAAAACCCACGTCTCTCTATGAGCGCGATGAGATTGAGGATATCGAGAAATGGATGATGAGTAGAGCCTATCTTCTTGAGCAGGCCTATAGTATCACGGCTCTTTTAAGCATCTCTATTTTACCCATTCATCCAGACACTCGTCAAACCTGGTTTCAGAGCAACGTTGTAAAACAGCTAGTCTTAGGAGAAAAACCACCCTACTTTACACAAGAAAGCCGCATCTCACAAAAAGCTGCAAATCCAGAATCAATGGTTGTCCACGGCTTTTTAGAACCATATCCGACTTTCTCCTCCGATCTTGGCCTTCCAGATCATCGTTTTAAACAAATTGTTCCTTCCCTCATCGCATCAAAACTTGATATAGCAGCTCACCTCGGAGATGTAGGCGATTATACACTTCGATTAAAACTGCAGCGGATATTAGAAATATTTTTGGAAGATGATGAGGCAGGTTCTATCGCTCTTCGATTTCATTCCCTAGGCACCCCCTTTCTAAAAATATTTCAAAAGGCATGATTCGTGAGCTATTTATCCCCAGCCCTTAAATACCTAAAGCCAATCGATCAGCCAGAAAAAAGGCCCGGCATGGAGCCAATCGATTGTGTCTATGTGATTAATCTGGATGAGCGCCCAGAAAAATGGGAGAGAATGCAAAAGCTTTTAGCCGAACGAGGAATTGAGCCAACTCGCGTCTCAGCCATAAATGGCTGGAACTTATCTCAAGATGTCTTACGTGATGTTATGGGCCCCTCACAAAATCGACTCTCCCCCGGTGCAATAGGCTGCTACTTAAGCCACTTTTCTGTTTATAAAGACGCCCTAGAAAGAAGCTATAAGCTTATTTGGGTGCTAGAAGATGATGCAGACTTCATCGAAGATATCCGCCAGATCCCAGACTTTTTGGAGCGGCTTGCAAAGATAGATCCTAAATGGGATATTTTCTACACAGACGTAGATTGCAGAGATGATTGCGGCTTTTATTTTCCCTTCGTAGTAGAGCGAAATCCTCGCCCAGAAAGACTCCTTATGCCCCTTGGATGGTATAGCCTTAAAATGTTGGCAGGAGATGGCATCTTTCGCATCCATGGGCGCTATGGTGCAACCTCGATGCTCATCAGTAGACATGGACTTGAAAAAATCGTCGATTACCTCTCGCATACCTACATCGCAACTGCTATCGACTGCGACCTGCACTTTGTACCACGCATCCATGAATACGTACCCACAAAGGAAATTGTCACCAACTTGCGAAGAGACCGTTTTTCAGACACAAAGCACTGGAGTACGCTCAACCCTGCACATAATAAAAAATAAGGAGCAATAAATTGACCATTCAACTTAGATATGCAGAAAAGGGTCTTGTCTCAAACTCACAAGAAATCTATCACAAAACTAAATCGGACATTACAACCTGGTCAAATCAAGATCATCAAGAGTCTCTTAAAGTAATGAAAAACCAGGCAACTAGTGAAAGCTACATGTTCATTGCAAAAGAGCCTTCATTTACTTGGGAATATGTGCCCTATGCACCATGTAAAACAGCAATAGGACGCGCTATCCAGCAAATACAAGTGGTATGGCGTATTGCCTTTGGCGGCATTCCTACATCGCAAAAAGAGTCTCAAATCACAAAGAATGTGCAAAAAGCAGCAGAAAATGATGCCTTCTGCAAAGCATCTACTATCGATAAGCAGTGGGTTATTACCGGAAAAAAAGTCAATGTCCTCTTTAACTATGCACCAATAGGACTTGGAGGAGAAGAAAGGCTACATTTTCTCATCGTCCCAAAAGCACATAGGACCCGCTTTACAGATATTACTCGAGACGAATATAGAGAGTCTATGCAGTTTGCAACAAAGCTTATCTCTCATTTCAAAAAGACGAGAAAATCAAGCCATGCCTATCTCTTTCACAAGACGGGCCGTGATGCCGGACAGACAGTTCCTCACTGGCACATGCATCTTATTTTTGCCCAAACGAAAGCGCAAGACTTTTTAAGTAAACTTCAGTTAGTAAAAAACATACTTTTTGGATCAACACCACTGAAGGCTGATCTACTCCAAAAACGAGTTTTAGAACTTAGAGAGGAGCTTAGGGCTATATAAAGCCCCTCCAGGTATTTGTTGTGCCTGATCCTGCAAGTTCTAGTCCCTGCTCTTGAAGAAAGTCGTTGCTGAATGCAAGGTCTTTATTCACCTCAACCTCTAAAAGGGCAGCTTTATTGTCTCTCCCCCATTGCCGCATGAGTTTAAAGGCTCCCCTTCCAAGCTCATGATTTCTATATTCCGGCATAATGTAAAAACCATACACTTTGAGGCAAAGCTCGGGAAGATCCTCTACTGGGTTGCATTCCTCTTCGAGGGCAATCTCGCAAAAGCCAACAATCTTTGCAGCCTCTTCTATAAGAAAGATGGTCCTTCCGTCACCTTCGTGAGCAACCGTTTGCTGCTCTCGCAAGAAGTTTTGCCACATCTTTTTGTACAGATCAAAATATTCTATATGTCCGGCGAGATCAAGTAGTCGCATAGAAATTCCTTTTTCTTGGCTTTTACAACACTTGAGCTAAAATTACAAGGGGCGCTATACTTGTCGCCTATGCAACTTCCACTTTTTTATTACGACCATCCAATTTTACGTCAGAAAACCCAGCCGGTAGAAACGATCACCGATGAGATCCGCCAGCTTATTTTTGACATGGAAGAGACTATGGATGCATCAAGTGCCATCGGCATCTCTGCAAACCAGGTAGGAAAACTCCTTTCTATTTGCCTTGTACGTTTTCCGGTTGAAGATGAATTTGGCCGCTATGAACGTGCGCCAACAAAGGTCTACATTAACCCAAAGTTATCAAACCCTACTAAAGAGACATGGGTCCATGATGAGGGATGCCTCTCTATTCCAAAGCTCTATGTAGATGTTGAGCGCCCTGTAGGAATTACCGTCGTTGCACTCGATCAAAATGGCACTGAATTTACAGAAGTGCTTACAGGCTGGTCTGCACGTGTGCTCATGCACGAAAACGACCATCTAAATGGCAAGTTATTCATCGACCGCATCACAAAGAAAAAGCGCAATCAAATCGATGCCGACCTTCGCCGCATCGACAAAAAATACAATGCGATGTAGATCACAGAGTTGCAAGCAATCTCTTAATCTTATTCTTAATCTTAATCTTATTCTCGTCCCTTTTTACAAATTTTATTTCTAGAAATGGAAGTAGAATAAGAATAAGATTAAGAATAAGATTAAGAATAAGGGTAGGGAACGTGATCAGGAAGGGATATTCGGGGCATATTTTGCCCCGAATGAAAGCTATTTACTGTGTGACTTCAGTTTGCTCTACTGAATACTGATTTGCGTTGTGGCGTGCAAGGGATCCTGTCCAGAAGGAAAGGACAAGGCATGCTGTTACAAATACAGTGGCGAGCCATCCAGTTACTTTTTTCAAAATTTCTGGAGTCGATGTTCCAAAAAGTGAGTCTGAGGAGTCGCTTGCGCCAAAAGTTGTGCCAAGTCCACCACCCTTACCCTCTTGAATAAGGACGAGTAGGCAGAGAATAAAGCAGAGAAAAAGAAAGCCTGCGATAGAGAAAAAATATAAAAATGACATGAGAATCCTCGCTTAAGTTCTACCTATTTTGCCTGAAGAGAAATTATTTGTGCAAATGAATCAGCAGCAAGAGATGCAGATCCTATTAAAAGACCATCTATATCACTAGATTCAATGAATGATTTTGCATTTTTTGGTGAAACAGAACCGCCATAGAGCATCGGCACATTAGAAACATTTTTATCGCCTAAAAGCTCTCCAAGAGAACTTTTTACCTTTTGGATAGCATTTGATGCATCCTCTACAGATGCTGCAAGGCCTGTTCCTATTGCCCAAACAGGCTCATAGGCGATCATAAGAGTTTTTACGGCATCTTTATCGACACCTTGGAGACACTCTTCGAGCTGTTTTTTAAGCACTTCGTCTGTTTTATTTTCTTGATGCTCCTCATAGCTTTCGCCTATGCAAAGGAGAGGCCTTAGCCCTGAATCGAGTGCTCGAAGTACTTTTCTATTGATAAAGCCATTATCTTCTTTAAAATGAACGCGTCTCTCAGAATGGCCAAGAAGGACAAATTCAGCTCCAGCATCCTTTAACATGACGGCAGCAACTTCACCGGTAAAAGCACCCTCTGTTGCATCGTTCATATTTTGGGCACCGATTATAATATTTGTGCCCTTTACCTTATCAGATAGAGGCTTTATTGCTGTAAATGGCACAGCGAGCATGATGTTGCAGGATGACTCTGCAGCAAGTGGAGAAATTGTATCGACAAAGCTCATTGCCTCATCAATTGTTTTATACATCTTCCAGTTGCCGACAATGTAGCATGATCTTGTCTGTTTAGCCATCGTTTTCCTCAGTAGAATCAGTACTCGTTATAAACGAAAGCATCTTTTATTTGCACTTGTGAAATTATCTGAACTCGAGCATCATTTTGCCCATGACTGTTCAGGCTGGCCCACTTATACTATCTGTATCGGAGATTACTCAAGCTGTAAAACTTACACTTGAAGGTACCTTTTCACGCGTTTGGGTAAAGGGTGAAATATCAAATCCTAAGCTACAGTCATCCGGCCATTTTTACTTCTCGCTAAAAGATGACTTTGCGCAGATTTCTGCAGTGCTTTTTCGTGGAGATCTCGTCAAGCTTGGCATTCAGCCAAAGGCAGGCGACCAGGTACTCGTGCGAGCCGAGATGAGTCTTTATGCGCCAAAAGGAGCCTATCAACTAATCGTTCGAGAGCTCTCCTATGTTGGTGTTGGCGATCAGCTCATAAAACTTGAACTGCTCAAACAAAAGCTCAATAAGCTCGGCTACTTTGCTGTAGAAAGAAAGCGAAAACTTCCCCACTTTCCAAAGCGTATCGGCGTCGTCACAAGTCCAACAGGTGCTGTGATACAAGATATCCTTAAGGTTTTAGGCCGGCGCATGAGAAGCTTTCACCTTATTTTAAACCCTGTCAGGGTACAGGGAGAGGGTGCAGACATCGAAATTGCAAATGCCATCAAACAGTTTAATGACTACAACATTGCAGACATCCTTATCGTAGGGCGAGGCGGAGGAAGTGCCGAAGACTTAGCTCCCTTTAATAGCGAACTTGTAGCTACAGCGATCTTTCAGAGCGAAATCCCCATCGTCTCTGCAGTTGGCCATGAAACAGACGTCACGATCGCAGACCTTGTTGCAGATGTTCGGGCAGCAACGCCCTCACAAGCTGCTGAAATCATATCGCTAGAAGAAAAAGATCTCATAGAAAAGCTTGCTAAGTATGCAAAAAACATCTCGCAATCTATGCAAAAGTCTCTTATGTTTCACGGACAAAGACTAGACGACATTGTCGAACATGTAGACATGGGAATAAAGAGAAAAGTTGGAGCATGTTTGCAGGATCTCCTCCGCTATAAAAAAAGCCTGGAAGTTGTACGTCCAAGCAATCTAATTCGAGAGCGCCTGCAGCATCTTGAACAGTACAGAAAAAATATAGATAAAGCATTTGATCGGATACTTCAAAGTAAGAAGAAAGAGCTTTTAACAAAAAATGAGCGGCTTAATGTCACCTTTCGAGCTCAGTATGCCCTAAAAAAGAGAGCCTTTTTGCGAGCAAATTTTTACGAGATTATCCCGAGCCTTGTGCAAAAAGGGCTTTTTGAAAAAAAGCGAAAGCTGGAAAATGTATCGCAGCAACTTACGCTCGTGAACCCAAAGAAAATATTAGCAAAAGGATATAGCATAATCTTCTCAGAAAAAGATGGTAAAGTAATCACCTCTTCTACCTCTCTTCAAAAAGATGACGCTATAAAAATTGCCTTCCATGATGGCGAGGCACATGCACAAATCACCCGAGGAAACACATGACGGAACACTCTTTTGAAAAGTCTTTTGAACGGCTAGAACAGATCCTTGAAGGACTAAACTCCGGTAAAGCATCTCTTGAAGAATCGCTCACACTCTACGAAGAGGCAGATAAACTTATTCTCTCATGCCACAAAAAATTAAATGACGCAGAAAAGAAAATTGAAATCCTCATGAAAAATCGAGAAGGCATGCTGCAAATCGGCCCTGACAATAAGCCTCAAACACAAAACTTCCCATGAAAATCACCCTTGTCGTAAATACCAAGAAAAAACAAGCAGAAGAGCTTGCTGAAGTTGTTACTACCTTTTTGCAAAAAAATGGGGTCGCACTCGTATTTCCGGAAGAGAATGATATTGACTTTGTGATAGCCCTTGGAGGCGATGGCTCAATACTTTCTCTTGTTCACAACTATCCAAATCTTACCTGTCCAATCCTTGGGATAAATATTGGCACGCTTGGATTTTTGGCAGATATCACCCCTCATCATCTCTTGCAGAGTCTAGAAAACCTCCTTGCCGGCAACTTTAGCGTACAAGAGAGGCTAATGCTTGAAGCAAAGAGACAAGATGGCTCATCGTGCTATGCAGTAAACGAGATAGTTGTACATCGCGGACAAAACAATAACCTCGTCGATCTAATGCTCACGGTTAATGGAAGATACTTCAATACCTTTAGCGCAGACGGCGTGATTATCTCAACTCCTAGTGGATCTACTGCCTACTCTCTTTCTGCTGGAGGCCCGATTGTTGATCCTGAGCTAAAGGCGCTCGTCATAACACCTATCTGTCCCCATGCCCTCTCTAACCGCCCTGTAGTACTCAGCGAGCCAAAAACTGTAGAAATTGAATACAAAAGCGACTATCTTCCGGTAGAAGTATCATTTGACGGAACATCAAGCTTTTCTCTAAAGCCCTTTGAAACATTTGTCCTTAAACCGTCAAGCCGTCCTTTTCGCCTTGTTGCCATGCCCTCCTTTGATTATTTTGCAACTTTGCGGTCTAAGCTAAACTGGACAGGCAGCCTAAGAAATTAAAAGAGTTTCGAGCCGATTTTTGCTTCCTTACATGGTGTAATGAATGTTGCCTCCCCGCTTTCAGCTTTTGGAAACTGAACACCAAGAACGAGCACATCTGATAACGTGTCGCCGATCTGCCTTGGACTAAAATTAAGGACTCCAAGAACGAGCTTTCCCTCAATTTCCTCTTTGGTATGCATCGTATACCTACCCACACTTGTCTTTATGCCAAATTTGCCAAAGTCTATTTTCATCTTATAAGATTTTTTTGCAGATCCTGCGGCATCTTCAACTGAAATCACCTTTCCTAACCTAATTTCAAGCCTATCAAAAGTATCTTCCTTTGAAATCATACGAACTTCCTATGTAAAATATAGCCATCTTGATAGGAACCATCCTCATTTACAATAGCATCCGGAATGGTTCCAGCAACTGAAAACCCAAGTTTTTTATAAAGCTTTATTGCTTTTGCATTGCTGCTCAGTACCATATTGTACTGCATTGCTCTGTAGCCAAGCTCTTTAGCAATCGTAAGAGATGCCTCAACAAGTTTTGTTCCTATCCCTTTACCCCTATGTATCGAGCGCACCATATAAGCTGCATTTACGATGTGAGACCCTCTTCCCGGAAAATTTGGCCGCAAATAAAATCCCCCTATAACCTCTCCAGATACGCGCTCTTTACAGACATAGACCCTGGATCCTTTTGAAAAGAACTGATCTTGAAATTCAGCAAGCGATGTACTCGCATTTGGAAAATAGCCGTTTATTCCTGATATCTCCTGAAATATTTCATAAAGCCCCTCCTCGTCTTGCAGGGTAGATTCTGTAAGGAAGTAGCCATCAAGAAGTGGATACTCTCGACTCTCTTGGACTTTTTTTTCACCAATTCTTGCTGCCCGTAGCCCTTTTGCATAAAGATGCACACCCTTTGTTACAAGATGAGCCTCTTCAGGAGTAAGCATGTGCAAGGCATCATTTGTTTGTTTGTAGGCAATCTTCTCAAATGCAATAAGGGTCTTCTTTCCATGTTCTGTAAGATGAAGGGTTCGACATCTTTTATCATCATTATCAGACGATATAGAGACATACCCCTTCTTAACGGCGCGCGCTATAAGGCGAGACGTTGTCGATTTTTCAATCAATAAGCGCTCACCAATTTCCTTCATTGTTGGGCATGTAAGTGATGAAAGCTCTATCAATAAATGGCGCTCGGCAAGGGTGACGCCGATATCAAAAAAGGCATCCTTTAAAAGCCCAAGTTCTCTTACTACCTCTCTTGCATCCTGTCGTAGCTGATTAACGACTCCAGCCATAGCCCTCTTCCTCATTTAGTTGTATAATGCAAC
>CAZEGK010000049.1:11725-17140 GCA_964512205.1 uncultured bacterium
TCTTTACATTTAAATTTTTATTTATATAATGCGGTTTAAATAGAAAATTAATTGTGAGGGCGTATGACACCAGTAGAAATTGCATATATTGTGGTTGCCGTGGCGATTGTCGCTTTGGTGATCTTTCTTGCGGTCTTTTTGTATAAAGCTTCAAAAGCAGTAGAACAAGTCAATCAACTTATCGAAAATAGCAACTATAAGATGCGATCGCTCGATCCATTTTTTAATGCGCTTTGCAACGTAGGTGAAGGACTTGAAGAACGAACATCTAGCTTTAAAGAGCATATACACTGCCAATGCTGTTCATCTCAAAAAAAAAGTCCAGTTGAACAGTATCTGCGCCTCGCCCTATTAGGTACTAGAATTTTTAATGATATACAAACAAGGAGATAAGGCTATGGATTCAAAGAAAATAGTTATTGGATCAGTTATTGGTGGAGCTATTGGTGCTGTTGCAGTTGCAATGCTTGCAAATAACTATCGCCGTCGCTCTTCCTTTACAGAAATTGCAGAAGAATATGGTGATAAGATTAAATCAGCTGTAGGCGATATCGCAGATTTTGATATGTCAAACATCATCGAAACGCTCAAAGATCAAATTCTTGATTTGCCAGATATGGATAATCGTGATTTTCTTAAAGGCATTATGGTAGGTGCAGCACTTGGCTCAGTACTCGGCTGCGGTGCAACATCGCTTATGCAAGGAAACAATGGCAAAAAAATTAAGTCTTTCACAAAAAACATCATGGAATCAGTGGATGAGGTAAGAAAGACCTCAAAATCAACTGCCCAAGATTTTATGGATCTTGCAACAGCCGGCATCAAATGCTGGAATACGTTTACAAGATAGCAAATAGGGCCGGACATAGTGTCCGGCCCTTAGCATCTTAGCTCTTTTCTAGAATAAATTCAGATACTGCTTCACCTACAACGTAGGCTCCGCGAGATGTGTTGAATGCATGCAGCCATGGTTTTACATAGACGCTTGTATCTGCAACACGAAGGTTGTTTACACCAAATACCCTGCATCTGGAATCAAGGACGCTTTCCTTATGCTTGCGCTTTCCAGTCTTATGGTTTGTTGGACCCATTTGGCAGGTACCTGATATATGGTGGCCAAAAGAAGACCATAGTTTGATATATTCAATGATATCTTCTCGCGTCTGTACGTTCGGGCCAGGAAAGAGTTCCCACGGCTGATTTGGAATTCCATACACTGCTTGAAGGGGTGCCATAATTTGGCGTATTTGGAGCACCATGTCTGCCATACGTCCAAGCGCCTCTTCATCTTGCCAGAGCTCTTCTCGAATGATTGGAGCTTGACGAGGGTCTTTACTTGCAAGACGAATGGTTCCTTTCGTCACATTAGGCACAAGATTTTCTGTAAGCCAGGTAAAAAAGACGCGCGGATTCAAATCCTCGCCCACTTGAAACTGCGATGCAACAAGCTGCCCTTTTTGCGATACTCCAATTTGGTTGAAGGGATCATTGATATCTGGCACTTGATTTCTATGCCAGAAGTCAAAGTAAAAATCAGGCTCGCTTGGTCCTGCAAGCGTCAAATCAAAATTCATAAAGAATGTCGCATAAGGGACATTATGAACATCTGGGAATGGGTAGCATCCCTTTTGTTTTGCAGGAGGAGAACCTGTGCTGTACCAGTCCCACTGCATTGCTGCTGTATTTGTATTTAAAAAGTCCGGGTAATTAATTGCCGACTGCAACGCCACTGCCTTTATAGGAGGGTTATCGTCAATGTTCGGATTACCAAGTAAAATGTGAGCCTGATAGGAAGGTATAAATGTAAGAGGATTAATCTCAAATATAGTTGCAACTTCGCAGTGATCGAGAAGATCGCTTCCAACGCCCGGGCTATCTACCTTTGTCTTTATCCCTACGCTTTTCAGGTGATCTTTAGGACCGATACCGGAAAGCATAAGAATCTGCGGTGTTTGAATGGCACCAGCAGCAAGGATAACTTCTTTTTTCGCAAGGAAATGAACAGACTCTGGAGGAAGATCTCTATTTACCTCTTGTGCTACACAGCTTGGTGCTTGTCCAACTACGTTATACTCTCCACCAGACTGAACTTCCTGCAGATAGGCCTTATCAAAGCCTTTAACGCCTACAGCTTTATACTTGTTTTTGCACTTGCCGTTTGTTTTTTCAAGCATCACCTGGCTTGCAAGTGTATTGAAGAACACCTTAATCTTACCTGTTTTTTTCATTACAGGGACAAGAAGATCTTGATACACATAGGAACGAGAGCCATCTGCATTAACCTGTACTGACCCATTGCCAATACCTGCTACAACTTGCGGGTCGCAAAAGTTATCGATATATGGAACACCAGTTGCATCAACTACTGCATCCGCGATATCAGTAAGTAAAGGGGCTTCTACAGGTGTATGCTGGATGCTTAACCAGCCGTCAGAGCCGCAGTTTGGTCCGTGAGGAAAGAGGGTATTTTCCATTTTGGAAAAGAGCCTCTTCATGTTTTTTCCGCACCAGTATTTGTCTTCAACGACTTTTGCTATATTGTTATAGAGCTGAAGTGAGCCTACACCATCTTGCATCGCATGGTGTGCTACCGATCCTCCAGCACCTACTCCTCGAGGATAGGAATAGTAAATGCCATTTTGATCTGATGAAATGAAGGCAGCCATTGACTGCGTTGCATTCCAGTTGCCGCAAAATACGCCATTTGGATCCTGGTTAAACCTATTCCAAAGGCTAATAAAATTGAGCGGGATTTCGATAAGTGTTTTATCAAATTGGACAAGGACATCGTTTGACTCTAAACTGGTATCTGGCCCTGCCTCTAGTAAGATAACAGAGTTACCTGCCTCAGCAAGCCGTGCCGCAACGACGCAGCCACCAGCACCTGCTCCTACAATAACATAGTCCGCTAAGTACTCAATACTACCGGAACTTGAGCTTATAACTTCTCTGATATCTTGTTTGCATTGTTTTTCTGAATGTTTGGATTGTCCAAACGCTGTGGTAGAAATCATACTCACAGCACAAAAAATGCCCATGGCATTTCTTAAAACGTGTTTCATAAGGTCACCTAAATAAATAATGCGTATATACGCATCTATTTTTTATCATGCACCTCCATTTGAAAGCAAATCTTTAATAATCACCTGGCTCCGAAGCAAAAAATTAAAAGGGAAGAAAAGTAATCGCCATACGTCGAAGTGCTTCCCATCCTCGATCGATCATCGCATCGTGGCTCAGGATCTTTGCTACAGGATGTAGGGGATTTTGATTTGAGAGAGAAAGTATTTTGTGTTGCCCGAGAAGCGTTGTACGCACATGAGGCTGGCTCAAAGACTCTGCAAGCTTTATTCCTGCCATTGCAACAGAGTGGATGGGAAATATTCCTGCAGGATACCTTCCGAGCTCCTCCACTCGCTCAAGGGTAAGCTCCTGGTCAGTATGAAGGAGATTTATTTCAATATCAGCTTTATCAGGTATGCATCCATGACCGAGATGTACATCTCCAAAATGATGCGTATAATCATCTGCTTCCCAGTAATAAAGTATTCGCACCTTTCTTTGTGTGCTATTTATATGGTCGGCATAGACTTTTGCTGTTATTTCATCGATTCCAGGTCCGGCATGAAGCGATAGTTTTTCAAACTTTGCTCCAAACTGAGCAGCATCTCGTTTTAGATGCGTGGCGCCAAGGCTCATGCCAATTCCCTCTACTACCTCATCGGAAGTCTCAACAAAGCCAAAACGTGGATCAGAAAGATAGCCATTTGTCTTATCAAAAGTAGCGATAGGTCCACGAGATCCCAGCTTTTTGCGAAGATCCTCAAAAAGAGAGCCAAAATTCTCTGTTGCAGAAAGGAGCATCCGTGTTCCCCTATAGAGAACGATATTTCTTTGATGCCTCCCCTCCTGACCTACCTGTTTGAGAAAATTTTTGTAGGCACCATCACCAAATACAGTTGCATGTACCTTGCAAAAGCCGCCATGTGGATTTCGGAAAATGACGCCATCTGGCATCTCTCTATCAACAAGCCTCTTTGCAACGATACAGCTCCACTCAGCTTCTGTATGCCTTCTGCGCCTTAATGTCTCGTAGATAAATACCCTTTGCCTCATGCCCTCAAAATGTTTACCTGAATCAACGCATGCAAAGTCAAGTTTTGGGAGTTTATAAAAAAAGAGTGACTCTAACTCCTGTATGGGTATCAAAATCGAAAAAAGTGCCTCTATTTCGGAGTTGGTGCACTGATCAATGCTCTCTTTGTCTTTAAACTGTTCTTTGAATTTTGCAGTCTCTTGACTACTTAAATAGCGGATTGTTTCGTCCTGTGTGTGGAGCTCATCTAAAAGCTCAATAAGATCAATCTCAAATACTTCTGCAGACTTTACGATGATCCATTCTAGTTCCCTCACAGTAAGCGGAGCATTATTTCGATTGGAAAAATCAAGACGACATGATGCGATGATTCGCTCTAGCCGTTTTTTGCCAAAAACAAAGATAAGATAGTCTAGCGTCCTATTGTGTTCGGGAAGCTGGCAAGATGCCATAGGCGGCAAAAGTTGAGGAAGCACCACTCCGACTGTCGTGATAAATTGATGAATGATTGAATCAAAAGGAAATGGGGAAAGGTGTGTTGAATGACGAATCCTATTTTCATCAAAATCAACCTCATCATGTTGGCCTGCATACTGAAGATGGTTTGCAAGCTCCTCAAAACGCCCTGCTACTTTCGATGTCATACTTTAGTAGTATAACGTGCGATTTTTTCTGTAAACCTTTTTTCGTCTTAGCTGCGTACTACTTTTCCGCCGTTTACCCCTCCAGATAAAAAGCTGCTGCTGGAAGTCGAGACAATTCCATTTCCTGACAAAAAGGTAATAGCGCCATTAACAACGCTCCCACCTTGCAGAAATATATTTTGTTCGCCAGCAGTATTGAGATTGATAATTGTATCTACCCTACAGCTCGTTAGCGAAAGAATACTATGGTAGGTAGAAATCTCGCCTTTTACGAGACAATTTTGTAGCTGCAGCTCGCCATAAACCGATATTGAGCCATTGATGGTGCAGTTTGCAAGGCTTGCGCTGCCGTTGACCACGATGTCAGCAAGTTGAGCTCCATAGGCAGTAAGATTGCCATTTACATGTGTCATCCCATGTACAGAAGTTGCTGATAGGGAAACATTGGCCTGTTCAGCTATCTCAGAAAAAGTTTGGCCGCCATACTGCACAATCATATCCGTTATCACAAACTTAATTGCACGTTCCGCAGCAGCAAGCTGACTAAAAAAAAGAGAAAGTAAAACCATGTACCGCAGCATATTCATAAATGTCCTCAATTACCTATAGGCTAGATCGGAGTCTATCGGCTTTATTGAAAATAAACAATCAAAACATCAAGATCAGCATCGGGGT
>CAZEGK010000050.1:0-14445 GCA_964512205.1 uncultured bacterium
ACTACCAGAGCTCGCATTGATCAACAATACGCATACGCGAATAGGCCCAAGCTTTAAAAGATGTCCGATATTTGCCTTTGAAGTTCCAAGACTTACAAGGCTTCTCGCCCCTTCCGACCCAAAGCTGGCAGCCATGAATAAATGTTCTTTCATGTGTAAAATTTGCTGCAGGCATCATCCAGAGCCCCTTCTCTGATACAATCTTTTCAAAAAGGCTTTTAGTAAGGTTATAGCCTATTTTTGTGGCAGGACAGCCCCTTGAGTCATAGCCCCAAGAGATAAGCGGAGGATGAGGCTCGCCATTTCCCCAGCGGTTTGGCATGAAGCGATCAGGATCGCTCCACCCGCTTCTATTAAGCTGCACGAGGGATGCAATCCAGCCATGATCACCCTTCCTTGTCCAAATATCTGTTAAGGGGTAAAGGCGCAAGGTTTCATCAATAGCGTGCGCGAGGTTTTCTGTAAATGCCGCTTCATGTTCAACATAAAGAAGCAGGAGATGACAAAGAAGGTCTGTACATTGAATCGAGATACTTGTCAGAATATCTTCTACGATAAGAGAGACTTGATCTACCTCTTTCAGCGCTTTAAACCCTTCATTTCCTTCAAAAATAAAGGCATCGTTTTTTTCATTAATAAGCTCTGCTATCTTATTGTAGAGCTTCCAGCGAGAGGGCATATCATTTTTGGGAGTCTGCCTCTTTATGATGCTGTTGATGTCTTTAATTCCTGGATAAGTATCATTATATTCACTATCTGTCGGCCCCCTCCCAAAAACAAGCTGAAACCCGATTCTAAAAAGCTGCTCATAAATATCCCAGTAGATATCTCCCTTTTTTGAGGGGATGGTCCAGCCGGCGGGAAAGAGGTGCATCTTTCTCAGCCCATCTGCCATCACCTTTCGCCTTATTTGCCATGCTTCATCATTTAACGTAAGAAGCGGAATAAAAGGAGCAAAGGCTGTTGTACACTCATCAAGCGACCTCTCATTTTTTGGCAGGCTCATCAATGTCGCCGTATCACAAATGAGGTCACGATGAAAGAGGGCGACTTTTCCTTTTCGATTTCGAAAAAGCTTCCAGGCAAGCTCTCCGGGAGAATAGGGAAGCAAAAACACTCCCCCATAAAAGAGGCATGAATTACAAAGTTTTTGTAACATGATCTATAATTTGTTCTACGGTTTTTGCAAGGACTTCCCCTCTCGTACCACTATTTTGGAGATGAAAGGAATCTATAATCTTGCCCTGATAGGCAACTGCACAAAGGACAAAGCCGACAGGATCACCAGTTGGACCCAAATTACCAGATACCGCAATCCCAAGTGCTGCATGGAGCTTTTTAGAGACATTACGTGCCATCTCTTCAACTACTTCTTTACTTACTGCGCTAAAGCGATCAATCGTTTCTGCAGCTACATCGAGAAGCTCCACCTTTGCCCTGTTGGAATAGGCGATAATGCCGCCCTGAAAGTACTCAGATGCTCCCTCATTTGCGACAAAGGCAGCAGCAAGAGCGCCTCCCGTACAGGATTCTGCAGTGGCTAAAGTGATTTTTCTTTCTCTGAGGACATCGTGGAGGAGCATGCTATTTGTAATCCTTCTCTTCGAAGATGGGCATGGCGATCTATCCAGCTAAGACATTCTTTATCTATTCGCATGGGTTGATAGATTTTTTTTCCATCAACCAAAAAGGGCGTTGGCTGAGTATAGCTCCTTACCCAATTTTTAAGCTGCAGCAAAAGAGCTGCATTTTTAAAGCGCTCTTCAGATGTTGCATCCTCTACAATGCGCGTATCCGGAAATTGAAAAAGCTGTGGATAAGAGATTCTCACACCCCAAGATATGCTCTTTTCTCCAAATGACATTGAATGAAACTTTTTATCTTCTTTTGAATAATGAAACCGATGGATCTGCATCTGTAAAAGCGGCTCTAGAGGAGATACGATTTCCCTATCACTTCCCACATCCAAAAAATGAAGCGCTTCTAGATATTTTGTAAAACAACAGGTAAAGAAAAAGCGAAATTCTCCATCCTGCGGCAACTCTCCGCTTTTAAGGACATCGAGGTAGCGCTGCCAAATTTCTAGGAAAGTCTTTTCATTCAGTAAAGAGCTTCCCTTTTTTGCAACACCAAGCGTAGATACCTGAAAAAGCGGGCTTCCAAGAGCGGCTAAAAGACCCCTCATATTTTCTGTATCTATCAAAAGATCAAAATGGAGCCATTTTGAGGCAAGAAAGAGCGGTGCTTTCATGTGGATGGTGACTTTTCAAACGAAGCCGAAAATAGTATCCAAAAAGAGCCTATGAATATGGCAGAATCGGCAATATTGAAAATAGGATACTCATACCCCCAAAACCGAAATTGCAGCATATCGACAACATAGCCATAATAGAAATAATCGATCACATTGCCAATAGCACCCCCGATAATAAGGCAAAGGGGTACATTCCAGCTTGATCTATGATTTATTCCTAAAAAGTAGATGATAAGCGCTATTATCAGCAAGATCCGAACGAGCACTAAGGCATTAGGAAAATCTGCAAGGACTCCCCAGGCAGCTCCAGTATTTATCGCATGCGTGATCTGCATATTAATGCCAAAAAAATCTGAAAAAACCACGTAAGGCAAAGGGGAAGGCGCCTTTTGCACCAGCTGGACGACCCATGCCTTACTGATAAAATCTAAGACTAGTATCAGCACAAAAAGGATAAATAGAGAGCGCCTCGTGCGAAAGATCGCCACTAGATGAGTCCCTTTTCCAGCTTCTCTTGTGCCTTTACAGTAGTATTTGCATAGGGCATGGCCTCTAGACGAGCTTTAGGAATTTCTTCGCCGCTAATGTCGCAAACGCCATATGTTCCTTCATTAATCTTTTCGAGAGCTCTTTCGATAAGCCTCAGCACCTGAAATTCTTGGCTTGTCACTTCTAGGCTTATACGTCTATCAAAGTCGTCTGTACCTTGATCTGCCTGGTGTTGGGAATAGCCTGTTGCCTCATCGGGCTTTTTTACTTCAGCTGTACAGTTAGACAGCGCTTGAGAAATTTGATTTTTCAAATCTTCTAGACGCTTCTTATATTTTTGTACTTCAGTTTTTGATAACGGCATTGCTCGCTCTCCTTTCCATTGAGGCTCTTTAGCAAAAAAATGGCACCAAGTGTACCTATTTGGTTCATATTTTTGCCAAGGCTTAAATTTTCAATACAATCTTTCCTTTAACATGGCGTCCTTCCAACTTGTCCTGCACTGCTGCAGCTTCAGATAAAGGAAATTCCATAATCTCTAGTACTTTTAGCTTTTTATGATCAAGGAGCAGTCCTATCTCATGAAGCTCATCTCTATTGGGGGTCACAAATATAAATCCTGCCTCTACACCGGCAGGTGCAAAGCTTGCAGTGTCCCGTTCGACGATGCTTACGACTCTTCCGCCTTTTTTCACAAGCGAAAAAGCATTTTTTGTCCACTCGCCACCTACACAGTCGAGCACAACATCCACACCATGAGGAGCTTTTGCAAAAAGAAGCTCTTTCACATCATCTGTCGTATAATCAAATACTTTGTCCGCACCAAGCCCAAGAACATAGGGATGATTTTCTGAACTTGCCGTTGCATAGACAGTTCCCTTTGCCCAGTGTGCCATCTGCACAGCCATACCCCCTACTCCGCCAGCAGCACCTAGTATCATCACCGTCTCATAGGCCTTTAGCTTTGCAAAATCAAAGAGCGCTTGCCAAGCTGTAAGGGATACAAGAGGAATTGATGCCGCTTCTTTAAGGCTTAAAGACTTTGGAATGTGGACAACAAGATCTTCTGGAAGTGAGATAAATTCCGCATATGTCCCATGCTCTATTACCGGCATACGAAAATAGCCATATACCTGATCGCCTACCTTTGCCCGCCGCACATTTTTTCCAACCTTAGTGACAATTCCTGCTCCCTCCCATCCTGGAATAACAGGGAATTCGTGAGGAAATGCATCCTTAAGATAGCCTTGGCGAATCTTATAATCGACGGGATTTACCCCGCTATACGCAAGACGAATCTGCACTTCATTGTCGTGAGGCTCTGGCTCTGGAACATCGCTCATATGAAGCACACTTGAGGGACCAAATTGGTCAAACACCATAGCTTTCATAGTTTTCTCCATTTTTGGCCTTTAATGAGCCATTACATATTACATTGCAAGCTTTAGTCGAGGTGTGGGTTTTTATTTTTACCACTGAGACACTGAGCCCAGTGAGATCGCTTGAGATAGGGAGAATTGTCTTTCAGCGATTACGGTGTGTGTTGATTTTTACCACAGAGACACGGAGACACAGAGAGAAAGAGAGAAAAAACAAAAAAATCACGAAAGCACAAGACTTAGAGATGAAGGTGTTAATTTTTTAACAAATAGAACTTTTTAAGCCTATATTTTTTTAGTTCTCTCTCTTTCTCTCCGTGCCTCTGTGTCTCTGTGGTAAAAAATAATCACGCATATCTAACACCTAGCCTTGTGCTTTCATGTTTTTTTGTTTTTCTCTCTTTTCTCTTTCTTTCTCTCTAGCTCTCAGTGCCTCCGTGTCTCTGTAGTAAAAAATAATCACGCATATCTAACACCTAGCCTTGTGCTTTCATGTTTTTTTGTTTTTCTCTTCTCTCTCTTTCTTTCTCTCTAGCTCTCAGTGCCTCCGTGTCTCTGTGGTAAAAAAAACAAAAAAACTTTGCCTTAAAAGCCTCCCGCAAATAGAACAACTAAAAAAGGATGTTTATGAATTTGCGAGCCCTTATTTTTTTCTTTCTCTTCTCATCAAGTATACTCTTTGCTAAGCGGCATAAAAATGATCAACCCTTTTTCTACGTTGTCATCCCCTCCTACAATAATGAGCAGTATTGCATACGCAATCTCGACTCTATTGTAAATCAGGATTATCCCCACTGGAAAGCAGTCTATATCAACGATCTTTCAGCCGATAGGACTGGGCACATTGTTGAGGACTATATCACACGCAAAAACCTTAGGCATAAAATCAAAGTTATCCACAACTGGAAGCGAAAAGGAATGCTTGCAAACATCTACCATGCAGTTCGAAAGGCAAAGCCCAATTGGGTTGTTGTTACTGTAGATGGCGATGATACGCTTCGAGGAAATGATGTCTTCAGCTATCTTGCTTCGATCTATAAAAATCCAAATGTCTGGATGACCTATGGCAACTGGGAAAGCGAGCCCTGGGGAAGACTTAAAAGTGATAACGACCATATTCCGGACCACATCAGATTTACTAACTCGTTTAGAAAGTATAAATTTTGCACCACACAGCTTAGGACCTTTTATGCCGGACTCTTTAGAAAGATCAGAAAGCGAGACCTGCAGCATAAAGGTAAGTTTTTTATGGCAGCCGGCGATGTGGCGTTTATGATCCCGCTACTTGAGATGTCTGCGCTTGGCCATTTTCACTTCATCGAAAAGGTAATTTACAACTACAATCTTCACAACCCCATAAACGATTTTAAAGTAAATGGAGGCCTCCAGGGCTGGTGTGCAGCTCAAGTTGGCAAGAAAAAGCCCTATAAACCACTTAAAAAGGCAACCTGGAAATGATTCACCCAAAAACAGTAATTGTTGGTGCAGGCTTTGGAGGACTAGAGGTTGCAAAAGACCTCAACAAAAAAGAGACAGATGTCATCGTCATTGACAGATTAAACCATCACCTCTTTCAACCACTTCTTTACCAAGTTGCTACTTGTGCACTCGCGCCTGGTGATATTGCAACACCTGTACGAGAGATTTTGCGCAAAAGTCACAATACCTCCTTTATTATGGGCAATGTTGCCAGAATTGATAAGACAGCGCAAATTGTCCATCTTGAATGCTCGATGACCTTTAGATATGACTGGCTAGTTTTAGCCCCTGGCGCACGCCATAGCTATTTTGGCAATGACCAGTGGGAGGAGCTTGCTCCTGGTTTAAAGACCATACAAGATGCCACAAATATCAGAGAGCGAATTTTAATGGCCTTTGAACAGGCAGAGCGCGCGCCAAACCATGAGGAGGCAGTTAAATACCTTCGCTTTGCAATTGTTGGTGCAGGACCAACGGGTGTTGAGCTTGCCGGAGCCATCGCAGAAATTGCCTTTACCGACATGAAGAAGGAATTTACTCACATCAGGCCAAGTGATGCAAAGATCTTTTTGATCGAAGGTGCTCCATGCGTGCTACCGGGCTTTCCGGAAAAACTCTCTGCAAGAGCGCAAAAGGACCTTGAAAAACTTGGTGTCACCGTGATGACTAATAAAAAAGTGTCAGACATCACAGAAGATGGTCCTATTATCGACAATGCACTTCTCTATGCCCCTACAGTAATATGGGCAGCAGGCAATCTCGCATCAGGCCTTCTTAAAACGTTAGATACTCCGCTCGATAGGCAAGGAAGAGCCATTGTAGAGCCTGACCTTACCATACCAGGCTATCCCAACATTTTTGTCCTTGGCGATGCAGCTCATCTCAAAGGGCCAAATGATGCGCCCCTTCCGGGGCTTGCTCCTGTTGCAAAACAAGAGGGCGCCTATGTTGCCAAGATCATAAGTAAAAACATTCCAAAAGAAGAGAGAAAGCCCTTCAAATACTTTGACAAAGGCTCCCTTGCCACAATAGGGAGAGGAAAAGCTGTAGGCATGATGGGCAAGATTTCATTTACCGGATTTTTTGCATGGCTTATGTGGTCTGTCGTCCACATACTTTACCTTATCGACTTTAAAAGCAAACTTAAGGTATTTTTTCATTGGACCTACCAATTTACAACGGGGAATCGCGCAGTTAAGCTTATTACGCGCCCAATTGAACATGATAAAAAGGAGGAATAATGGCTACAGTTACCTTTAAAGGCACACCTGTTCACACAAATGGGGACCTTCCGAAATATGGGGAAAAAGCACCCGATTTTACACTGACAAACGGAGATCTTAAAGATCTTACTCTCAAAGATTTTAGCGGAAAGCGAAAGCTTATTTCCATCGTTCCTAGCTTAGACACAGGCGTCTGCGCACTCTCTGCCAAAAAGTTTAACGATGCCGCAAAGAAAGATCCAAACATTGTTATTATCTTTGTTTCCTGCGACCTTCCATTTGCCCAAAAGAGGCTTTGCCAGCAAGAAAAGCTGGAAAATATCCACACCCTTTCGATGCTTAGAAATAAAGATTTTGCTTCGAAGTATGGGGTTTTACTTACAGATGGACCACTTGCGGGCCTTGCCGCAAGATCCGTTGTCGTCCTCGATGAAAATGATAGGATACTTTACACAGAACTTGTAAGTGAGATTACACATGAACCAGACTATCAAAAAGCACTCGATGCTCTGGCTATGTAATATAGCCTTTTTATTCCTTCTCATAGGATCTGTAGATGCCGATCTCTACAGGACAAAAACATTTGAAGCTTTTTTCGAAGTTACGGAAGGCTTTTCTGAAAAAAGCCTTGTTATATTTGACGTAGATAGGGTGCTCATTGAGCCACGAGATGCTATCATGCGCTACCCAAATCAGCGCCTGCTTTGGGAATTGCGCTATCAGTATGGAAATCACTTATCTCATGAGGAGCTTGCAACCCTTACAAGCGAAGTTACGTTAAGCGAAAGCACTAAAGTGATCGACCCTCTCGCTATAAGCTTTATCAACCATATCAAAGCAAAAAATATCCCCATTATAGCCCTTACGGCTACAGGGGTAGAGGGCTATGGCAAAATAGCCTCGATTCCAGATTGGCGAATCAAAGACCTTGCCCGCTTTGGAATTAGCTTCCCAAGCTTTTCAGAACATCCCTTTATAGAGCTTTCACAGCTTTACGGAAGAGGGCCAGCACCCATATTTAAATCAGGTATTCTTTTTTCTGCTGGATATCCCAAGGGCGATGTGCTTGAGGCATTTTTAGATAGCGTAGGCTTTTTGCCGGATAAAGCGCTTTTTGTAGACGATCTATTGCACAACCTTGTCTCTGTGCATCAGTCACTTACAGACATGGGAGTCTCTGAAATTTTTGCCTTTCAATACCTAGGTGCTGATGAGTTGCCAAATACGATTGACCCGGAAGTTGCAAAGCATCAGATAAAAACACTGCTTCAAGAAGGCATTTGGCTCTCTGATGAACAACTAAAAGGTGCAAAAAAATAGTTTATAGGCTACATAGCTAGAAAAGGGAACTAGCTAGCAATGAAGCCAAAAGAGGAGAGCGCAACAAGAAGACTCAAAGAGGTAAAAGGCATACCTCTTGGAAGTAGTGAGCGAATTGAGCTTGCCTGCGATATAGCTAAACTTCTTCTAGATGGCTCTCTTGCGATTCAGACAAAAAAGGAAAAAAAGCGCGAAAAATTGCTTGCAAGCATGATACAAGATCCTGCAAGTAAAGCATTTATATCAGAAGCCCTCGATAGCTGCTTTCGCACAAATTCTCCTAAAAGAATCGTCGATCAGATTCTCTACCTTATCTCTTGTTATGGCACTCCCAAATTCCAAAAAAGTGCATTTTATCTTTTTCGGATCTTTGCTCCGCTCTTTCCAAGGCTTGCAACCTACGCTCTGCAATCTCTTGTAAAAAAAGAACTTAAAGCTGTGATAGCACCTGGGGAAAAGGGCTCACTCTCACAATTCTTGCGTAAAATTAAGGATGACAAAGTCTCGATTAACCTCAATAGACTTGGCGAGGCAATACTTGGAGAAAAAGAGGCAATAAGCCGTGTTAGGCAAAATATCGAAGACCTACAAAACCCCTATCTTGATGTCATCTCCATTAAGATATCGAGCATAGAGAGCCAAATAAACCTCGTTGCCCACGAAAAAACACTCGAAAAGCTCAAAATAGTCTTTAGGGAGCTTCTACGAAAAGCGGCCGATGCTAAAAAACTTATAACGCTCGATATGGAAGAGTATAAGGATTTAGCGCTCACCTACCAGCTCTTTAAGGAAGTGCTTTCAGAGCCTGAGTTCATCTACACACAAGCAGGCATAGCCCTGCAAAGTTATATCCCAGACTCCCATAAAATTCAAAAAGAGCTTACCGAGTGGGCTCTAAAACGGGTACAAGCAGGCGGATCTCCCATCAAAATACGCATTGTCAAGGGCGCAAACCTTGGCATGGAACGGGTAGAAGCATCTATAAAAGAGTGGCCACTTGCCACCTACCGCAAGAAAGAAGATGTAGATGCAAGTTTTAAAAAAATGGTCACCTATGCATGTATGAACGGGCATGCAAAAGCATGTCACATAGGCATTGGAAGCCATAATTTGTTTGATATCGCCTACGCCCTTGTTCTCGCAGCAGAGCATGACATAGAGCAATTTGTCACCATAGAAATGCTCTCCGGCATGGCACCGCACATCACTCGCTATGTATCGAGGGTAGCAAGCTCTCTCCTACTCTATGTACCTTGTGCAAAGAATGAGGAGTTTCATAATGCAGTAGCATATCTCATGAGACGTCTTGATGAAAACACAGCCCCCGGCAACTTTCTTGCACACCTTTTTGACCTTACATCCCATTCTTTAGCCTTTGAAGATCAAAAAGAGCTCTTTTGCGAGTCGGTCTCAAAAATAGATGATGTTGAAACGCACTCCTACAGAAGCGAGCATCCTAAAACAATCAACACGTGCGATCTCGATTTTAGCCAAAAAGAAAATCAGATCTATGCTGAAGATATTCTCAGAGCATGGCATGTCCACTACAATGAAGCAACCCTTGTAGTAGGCGGCCACAATTTAGTATCTTCTCAATATGCCCAAGGGATAGACCCATCTCGTCCGAGCTGTAAAATCCATACCCACTTTCTTGCTGAAGAATACCATGCGAATGTCGCACTTGAATTTGCAAAAAATAGCGCACTTAGCTGGTGCGCACTCCCCTTACAAGAGCGATTGAGCCTCTTAAAGCTTGCAGCAAACAATTTGAGAGATGCGAGAAAGAAGTTAACAGGCTGCATGCTTCAAGAAGTCGCTAAAAATATACAAGAGGGAGACGCTGAGATCTCAGAAGCAATCGACTTCATAGACTACTACGTAAAAGAAATTGAAAACATGGCACATGCAAGTGAGCTTTTTTCTGCTAAAAAGGCATCTTTAGTGCTTAGCCCTTGGAACTTTCCTCTATCCATTCCAACATCCGGCATCGCATCATCGCTTGCAGCAGGCTATAGTGTAATCTTTAAACCGGCTCCTGAGGCGGTCTTATGCGGATATATGCTTGCAGACTGCTTTTGGAGGGCAGGCATATCTAAAGAAGTGCTCCAGTTTATTACCTGCAGAGATGATCCAATAGGAAGCATGCTTGTACAAGATCCCAGAATTGATATTGTGATACTCACCGGGGCCACAGCAACTGCTAGACGTTTTTTAGAGATGCGTCCAAACATTCAACTATTTGCTGAAACCGGCGGCAAAAATACGCTTATAGTCACGCAGCTTTCTGACAGAGACCTTGCTGTAAAAGATGCCGTACAATCTGCCTTTAGCTATGCAGGCCAAAAATGTAGCGCCCTCAGCCTCCTTATTTTAGAAGAAGAGGTATACCATTCTGAAAGCTTTAGGAATCAGCTTAGAGATGCAGCTGCAAGTCTTGTGGTAAGCAGAAGCTACAACCTCGCCTGCAAGGTAAATCCTCTCATTAGAGAACCCTCAGAGCATCTTATGAGAGCACTCACTACCCTAGATGACGGAGAAAGCTGGCTGCTTGAGCCAAAACAAGATGAGCAAAATCCAAACCTCTTCTCCCCTGGCATAAAGCTTGGTGTTAAGCCGGGAAGTTTTATGCATCAAACAGAGCTCTTTGGGCCAGTTCTTGGTGTGATGTGCGCAAAAAACCTTGAAGAGGCCCTCTCTTTTGCAAATAGTACTTCCTATGGCCTAACAGCTGGCATCCATTCATTAGATAAAAGAGAGCAAGAGTACTGGAAAAAGCATATCGTTGCAGGCAATCTCTACATCAACCGAGCAATAACTGGAGCCATTGTCGGCAGGCAGCCCTTTGGCGGAACAAAGGGATCGAGTTTTGGCCCTGGAATGAAGGTTGGCGGGCCAAACTACCTGCTTCAGCTTGTAGATGGATCAAAACTCCCGCCTCTTGGCAACCACCCAGTCCAAGATGCGATAGTAGATCTAGAGGGCGCACTTCTTAGCCTTGGCCACAAGAGAAAAGAGGCAGATGGCTTCTATAAGGCAGCAAGCTCAATGGCATTTTGGTGGGATAACTACTTTACAAAACCACGAACGCTGAGAAAATTGATAGGCCAAGATAATATCCTTGAGTATCGCACGCTGAAAGCACTCTTCTTGATCGTCCAAGATGAAGATGTTCTTATGGATATATTTTTAATCATGGCAGCTGCAAGAACTGCAGGATGCCAAATTGTCTGCGGAGCAAGCTTTAAGCAGCTTAGACGCCTCTTTAAACAGGGCCCTCTTGCAAAAATCTTCGCAAAATTTGGCTGGCAGTATGGCTCTATTGAAGAAATAGCGGCTCAAATCCACAATAGTCCCTTCCCTCACATCCGCTCAATCGTAGAACCGCCAGCAGAAATCCTCTCCTGCCACGTTTCTATAGACAGGGCAAAACCATCAAGAAATGGACGCCTTGAGCTTATCCACTACGTGCGAGAAGTAGCCATTTCCTACGACTACCATCGCTACGGAAGCCTTATGGCAAGAGATAACGAAATGCGCGAAGCCACGCATTAGGATTTCATTTTTCTTTCTACACCTCAAGAACTTGGATCAGGTCTCCTTCGGGAGAGAGTACATTGCTAGAAAAGAGGGTGAAGGGTGCATTTTTCCCTGTAGCAAGTATCATTTTTTTATACCTACGGGCAAACGTAATAGCAGCTTCAGCGAGCGGTATCTGCTCGGCATCTATTCCATCAAGAACCATGAGGTCGCATCTTTTCCATAGAGCGATCAAGCGGCCTGGATGAATTCCCACTGTCGAATCCATACTCCATACAGTATAGCCGCGCTCGCGAGATAGTTTTGTAACAAGCTCTTTAGCGGGTAGAGATCTCGCAGTTTCAGAATCGCCAAATAGATAGCCATTTTGGAGATCATTTACATGCAAAACGTGCGGCGATTTATTCAACAGCGACATCGTCTCTACTACCTTGTCGCAAAAACGTTCAGCGCCATTTTTTAGCTCTGATGTGCACACTCCATATGCAACCGTTGTAACAGATCCTGTAAAGGAAAAAGGAAGCGGAAGATGATCTAGTGGAGTGATCGATTGAGCATCTACCCTTCGCCTTTGAACTGGAACACTAGATGCAAGCGCTCCCCCCGTAATCAGTAAAATTGAAGAAACGATTCCAAAAATCTTTATTGCGAGCGAGGGCGTTTCTTGATGTCTATTTTGTGCGATTTGATTACCAAACACAAAATTATACATGCCGGAAATAATATTCATAATTATCCCTAATTTAACTGGTAAATTGTTTCATGTATAAAATTTGCGCACAATAAAAAAAGCTAACTTACGACCCAATATATTTAACTATTTTTGATTTTCCTAGGGTTTTACCTCGCTTGTCAAGTGCCTCTACTCGGTAGTAGGGACCTGGAGCATCTACTTCTATGGCAGTTTCAAAGCCCTCTCGCGCTTTGCAGGCAACTAGATGCAGCTTTTTTGGCTTTTTTCCCGCGTACACCTGCCATTTTGCAGCTTCTGTTGAGCCGTTCCAGGAAGCATAAACGATATTGTCTTGTACGGCAATGCTTGGTGGATAGCAGGGTTTTCCCACCCACTCTTCGCGATAGGCTCTATAGGAATAGTTCGTTGAAGGCATTTGGGCATCGTAGAGCAGGTTAAGAGATGGATTTGCTTCACTGTTTCCATCACTTGCAAACTCTGAATAGTATTGCGACTGGCCCCAGCCAATAAATTTGTTGCCATTTTTTAGGCTTTGGAGGTTACCTTGAGAGGCAACAGAGATGTTGGGATCATGATAGTAGGTGCGATAGACATTTGCTGTCATTAGGGTAAAATCAAGCTGCAGCATCAGGCCATGAGATGGAGGCGTGCTTGTTGAGCCATCAGAGTTATCGTCAAAGAGGCTTATGAGAGTATTTGATAAATAGCGCGCATCATGCTGCCAAGAAAAGGCGGCGTTTGGTCCAAAGCTAAAGTCACTTTGCATACCACCAAGCTGCCAGAGGATATTTCCAGTCGGTTTGTTGATGCGATAGATGGCCCACATGCTTCTGCTTGAAAGGAGGATGTCATCCGGGTTATCTGTAATGCCAATGGAATTTAGATGATAGGCATCCCACACATCGCTAGAGGATGCTGATTCATAGGAATCTGAAAGTGGAATGTGATCGAGTGCGTTCCAAAAAAAGAGCAGCTCATTTGTTTCTACATCTATTTCTTGAATGGCAAAATCCTGCACAACACCATCTGCAGGACCGCCGTAGGGCGTTAAGTCCATAGGCACCTGTTTTGTCGAAAGAATAAGGGCCGTATTTTGCGGCGTAAGCAAAAACTCGTGAATGTCTGAAACATAACCTCTATGCGCCCGGATGGTGTGTAGCACCTTGTAGTGGCTGTCGAGGATGTAAAAGCAAGAGCCAGGCTCAGATGAGCCGCCTGGAGCATTAGTGTAGGCCGGAGGCGTAACGAGAGTGCCCTGCCAGAAGGTAAGGACTGGTTTTTTCTTATAGTACTGCTTGCGAAAATCCGTGTTCATTAAATTGGGGCTCGATAATGGGCGAAACCATACAGGATTGCCATCGTTATCTACGAGTAATGAGCCGCTTTGGCCATACATGGCCTCATCTGAGAATCCATAGGGAGCAAGAGCGACATATCCAGGCGATGTCCCAGCCTCATGCTTATTTACTTGAATCTTCATGGGATGCAAATTGGGCTCGCTTACAAAGCTCCAGACAAGCGGAGAGTCAATGATTGGAGCTGGTGTTACATACTCATCATTTGTAGGATAGGGCACATCTCCACACCTCTTGCAGGGGTGTGCGTGAAGAAAAGAAATTGCACTTAGCAAAAGTAGCGATAAGAGACGCATGGGATTCTCCTTTTGACGGAGTGTACCCTATTCCTTCGTGCTTGCCAAGAAATTTCTCCAACACTTTGGCTAAGGCCTACTCCAACCTAGTGCACCTTGTGCAAGTAAAGCAAGACGATCATTAGCATCACGGATCTTTTGACGTGAGTCCTCAAGTTGGGAAGGAAAATTTTGCATCTCCATTTCAACTACCTCATCAAGTATGCTGTATAACTCCGGATGCATCGGGACATTAGCTTTATCTGCAACAACTGGAAAACTCATAAATCCTCATTAGTACAACAATTATTACAGTATTCTATCAAATTACACCTTTTTATTTCCCTAAAGAATAGGAACACTCACAAATTGTGAAAGGACCTGCCCTGGGCTGTCAAAAATTTTCAATTTTTAACAGCTAAATTTCTTTAAACTTGTGA
>CAZEGK010000051.1:0-14360 GCA_964512205.1 uncultured bacterium
TTGAAAGCATCAGACAGCTCGAAGCTACATCTAAGCAGTCTTTTATCCTTCTCTCGACAAGTGAAGACCTACACTAAATATCTCAAGTATCCATCATTTTGAGCAAGAAAACCGCTTACAATCATGTGCCTCTATATAAAAGTGCAACAGGAAAATGGGCAAAGAGCTCCTTTAGATAGAGATCTCCTCCTGCTATAGACTCATCCGTAAATGCATGCTTCCAGGAGCCTTGGGCAAGCGTAATTTTTGTATCCTTCCACTCACCTTGTAGTCCTAAAAGCAATCTTGGAGTGACAACAACTACATCTTCTCCTCGCATGTAGGCCACAACATGTTCTTTCTTACTTCCTTCAGCATAAAGTGCTCTAAAGCTTCCAGTATCGCCAAAGGCATCTAAATGGCTCGAACGAATAGTTAAACTTTTATATAACACCCAAAGCTTTGGAAGCCCTTTATCCATTCCGGCAAGAATTTGCTCTGTAGTTGCATTGGGAAGGCGTTTATATAAATCTTGAAGCTTTGCAAATGGCACAGTCCTTCTATTATCTGGATCAACGAGCGTTAAATCCCAAACCTCACTGCCTTGATAAATATCAGGAATTCCTGGAGCTGTGCATTTTATAAGAAGCTGTGAAAGACTATTAATGCGCCCTGGCAAAAGTAGCTCCTGAACAAAATTTTGCACACTCTTTATGAATGTTTTGTCAGAAAGTATCCGTTCAATAAAATGTGCAACTGCCTGCTCATACTCTTCATTTGGGGCCGTCCATGACGTATACATTTTGGCTTCTCTACAAGCCTTTTCCATATACGTTTTAAGCCTTTTTTGCTCTATTGGCCAGGCTCCAATAATGGTCTGATAGACTACGTATTCAGTATTTGCATCAATTATGTTTTCAACATGATTTTTTTTATTATGAGCAAACCATCCTCTACACACATCTTTCCATCTATCGGGAATCTCTGAAAGAATGCTAAGCCTTGCTCGCACATCATCGCTTCTCTTTGTATCATGTGTCACTGTGGCAAGAAGCGTTCTTGGCCATTTTCTTTGCACCTCTTCACACTTTTCATAAAAGCTTTCTAGCGATGTTCCAAAGCAGTCAGGATTTGATCCAACCTCATTTAAACAGATCAAGCGGTTATATCTATAGAAGGCTGTATCTTCCACTCCTTTTGCCATGACGGAGCCTGTAAGCTGCTGAAAGCGAAGAGCAAGCTCTTTTTCAAATTGACCACCTAGCTTACAAAGCAAGATATCTTGTAAAAATAAAAAGAGGTCTTTGTCTAAGTCTTGCCTATTATGAATTGCCTTTTGGATAGCATCACCGATTACCTCTTCATCGCGTATGCTTGCAGTTTTTTGAACATAGGTCCTGTAAACGGGAAATGAGGCGCACGTCTCAGCAAGTGCTTCTCTAAGATCTCGTCTTGTATAGTCTCGGTAAAGCCTATGTCTTTCACAGATATTTACAAAAAGGGTAGTAAGCCTTTCGAGCTCACTTTCCAAAAGCTGGCTAAGGACAAGAAGCTTACAGTCATGCTCAACTGTTTTATAGTTCACTTCTTTACCAATAATCTCATTATAAAATGACGTAAGAAGATCTTTGCCTTTTGGATCAATAAAAAGACCTTGAGCTAGCTGTAAAAAGTCATATCCTGTCGAGCCTTCAATAGGCCAGTCTGGCGAAAGCTCTTCGCCTGGTTCTAAAATTTTTTCCGCAACAATCCAGCTATCAGGACATTCTTTTCTCAGCCGATGAAAATATTCTGTAGGATTACTTAGACCATCTGGATGGTCTATTCGCAGGCCATCGACCCACCCCTTCCTCACCCATGCTAAAATAAGTGCATGCAGCATTGCAAATACCTGAGGATCTTCTACCCGCAGTCCCACAAGATCTTTTATGTCAAAAAAGCGGCGATATCCCAAGTCTCTATTTGCTGTTTTCCAAAAAGCGAGCCTATAGTTTTGTTTATCGATGAGACTGTCGAGAAGATCTGGATTTTCGTTGATTTCAAGAACCTCTTGTTCAATTGCCTTATGAACATTTGGCTCTTTTTTGCAGAGCTTTGCAAGCATATCACCGATGACGCGCTTATCGCGATCTCGATGCTGGGATTGCTCTGATTCATGTGGCCGTGGTTTTGGCAACCTGTCGCAGCTTTCTGCAAGAAATGCAAGCTCATCAGATCCGCATGTACGGCTTGCTTTTTGCAGAAGATTTCCAAGGCTTGAAGGATCGATTGGAAAGCGATGATTTTCGTAGTGAAGAATAAAAAAAGGCTCATTGAACGAAAGTTTAAGCTGTTTTTGCACAAGAGCCTTTCCATATTGATCACCAAGGACAGGTATGAGCACTTTATTTGGCCAGCGATCTCCAGAAAAATCCCAGTCCACATCAAAAAATGAGGCAAAGCGACTCGAAGAGCCATTTTCTAAGACATCCCACCACCAGGGATTTTCCCCTTTTGAGATTGCCATATGGTTTGGTACAACATCGATAACCTGTCCGAGATTAAGCTCCTTAAGCCTCTCGCAAAGTTTGGCATGTGCCCTCTTTCCTCCAAGGGATGCATCAACTTCTGTAGGATCTACAACATCATAGCCATGTGTACTCTCTGGCATGGCCTGAAGGTAGGGAGAAAAGTAAAGATGACTTATTCCAAGCTCTTTTAGATAAACAAGGATTTTTTCAACCTGGCGAAAGCCTATTCCCGATCGAAGCTGTATACGATATGTAGCAACAAACTGCCGGCTCATTGCTTAAAAACCACTAAACTTCTAGCTTCTACCTGAATTTTATCCCCTGCTTTATACTGCGTCTCATCATCGAGCCAGCCTACCTGCGTATCGAGTACCTTTGTCCAGGCATCTCCAGATGGCAACGTATATTCTAGCGGCTCGTAATGACTATTGAAGATCACATAGAAATCATCATCAATGACCGGCTCTCCACGTGGATTTGGATTTGGTATAGTCTTGCCATTGAGAAAAATCGCAATAGAGGATGCAAAGCCGCATTTCCAGTCATCTTCTGTCATCTGCGACCCATCCGGCTTAAACCAGCCGATATCGCCTGTTGCATTGTCATACTTTGCTACAAACCAGCCTCTACGTCGAAATACAGGATGATTTTTGCGAAATTCTATAAGCTTTTGTGTAAATGCTAAAAGCTCTTCGTCAATATGTTCCCAGTCATACCAGGTAATATCATTATCTTGACAATAGGGATTATTATTTCCCTGTTGTGTACGCCCAATCTCATCTCCCCCAAGCAGCATAGTAACTCCCTGTGAGAGAAAGAGCGTAGTCAAAATATTACGCTTTCTTTTATCTCGCAGGCTAGTAATCGCAGGATCCGTAGTAGGTCCCTCTGCACCTGAGTTCCATGACCGATTATGGCTCTCTCCATCTCTATTTTCTTCGCCATTTGCTTCGTTATGCTTGTCGTTATAGCTGACAAGGTCATGCAGCGTAAAGCCATCATGGCATGTGATAAAGTTTATACTTGCATAGGGGCGCCTTGTCGTATTTGCATAAAGATCTGAACTTCCTGTAAAGCGAGTTGCAAACTCTGCAAGCGTCTGCTTTTCGCCTCTCCAAAAATCTCGCACACAGTCGCGATATTTTCCATTCCACTCTGTCCAGACTGAGGGAAAGTTTCCTACTTGATAGCCTCCTGTACCAATATCCCAGGGTTCAGCTATAAGCTTTACCTGATTTATGACAGGATCTTGCTGGATAAGGTCAAAAAATGCAGAGAGTTTATCTACATCATGGAGCTCTCTTGCCAAGGCAGAAGCGAGATCAAAGCGAAAGCCATCGACATGCATCTCTTGCACCCAGTAACGAAGAGAATCCATAATAAGCTGCAACACATGCGGATTTCGCATCTGCAAGCTATTTCCAGTCCCCGAAAAATCCATATAATAAAATGGATCTTCAGATAGCCGATAGTATGAGGCGTTATCAATGCCTTTGAAGGAAAGCATAGGACCAAAACTATTTCCTTCTCCTGTGTGGTTATAGACAACATCTAAGATGACTTCAATTCCAGCTTGGTGGAAGAGCTTTACCATCTGCTTAAACTCAGCAACCGCTCCGCCTGGCCGTTTATCAGATGCATAGGAACTATCTGGAGCAAAATAGCCTATGGTATTATATCCCCAGTAATTTTTTAGCCCCCTGTCGACAAGATGCTTTTCATGCAGGATATACTGAACAGGCATAAGTTCAATAGCTGTACAGCCAAGCTTTTTGAAATAGTCGATAGAAATAGGGTGCGAAAGCCCTGCATAGGTTCCGCGAAGCTCTTCAGGAATACCAGGATGGCGCTCTGTAAAACCTTTTACATGAGTTTCGTAGATTATAGTGTCGTGCCAGGGGATATTTAATAGCCTATCTCCAGACCAGTCAAAATAGGGCTGGTTGACAACGCACTTTGGAAGGAAGGGAGCGCTATCTGTTTCGCTCTTCACCTTTGGATCATCGCCCAGGGTATACCCGAAAAGGGCATCATTCCAAATGATTGGACCATCAATTGCCTTTGCATATGGGTCTAAAAGAAGTTTTGCAGGATTTGCAAGCAGGCCTTTTGCAGGATCCCACGTATCGTAGACCCTAAAGGCATATCTATCGCCAGGCTTGATTGTAGGGAAATATCCATGCCAGCAAAAGCCGGTAACTTCAGGAAGGGCTACACGTGTTTCATTTCCAGCATCGTCGAAAAGGCAGAGCTCTACCTTCGTTGCTGACTCAGAAAAAAGCGAAATATTGGTGCCAGCACCATCGTAAACAGCACCAAGTGGGTAGGGTTGCCCAGGCCACACTTTAATTTTGTTTTGTTCCTGCATTCCTTTGGAATATCAGGAAGGATCATTTCTCGCTAGAAAATCGATAGCCTACGCCCCTAACGGTCTCAATATTGTCAAAACGGGGTCCTAGTTTCTTGCGAAGGCTTGCAATATGAACGTCAATGTTGCGATCGACTACAAAGGCCTCATCTCCGTGGAGGCTGTCAAGAAGCTGGTTTCTTGTAAGAACCTTTCCCGAATGCTGCATAAGACGCTTTAGTATGCCAAATTCAGAGAGCGTAAGCGCAACTTGCCGATTTTGTTTTTTCACCATATAGCGTTCAAAGTCGATCTGGATACTGCCAATTTCTGCAAGTTTTGGACCTTTAGAGACCTCTTCCTCCTCATTTCTTCTAAGGACGGCCTTAATGCGAGAAAAGAGGACTCTCGGAGAAAATGGCTTTGTTACATAGTCATCTGCACCAAGTTCGAGACCAAGAACGACGTCTGTTTCTTCACTTTTTGCAGATATCATGATGATGGGAATTGTTTTAAGCTGAGGATGGGCTTTTATTCTTCTGCAGACATCGAGGCCATTTTGTCCAGGAAGCATAAGATCTAAGAGAATAAGCTCAGGTCTTTCGCGCTCTATGCATTCAAAGCCATTTAACCCATCTTCCTCGCGGATAAGGCTATAGCCATGAAGTTCTGCTTGAAGCTTGATAAGTTCGGCAATGTCATCCTCATCTTCGATGAGTACAATTTTCGTCTTAAGCATGAAAACTATCATGCCAAAAGGCTACTTTCCGTACCAGTCCGGAATAAAGCGTTTATTGACTCCGCCAAAAAGAACAGGATGCTCGCCGCGATTTCTTGCATCGTCTCGGCTCTTTTTTAACATATCGTATAACTGATTTAGAGAATGCCAATTATCTTTTTGCCCTTTTGGAGGATCTGCAAGTGTTGCTTGATAGGCAGTTGTTATCTGCTCATCTAAAAATTTTAAAGCCTCTTTCGGATCTTTTTTGACTTTCTCTACAATCCCCTTGAGTAGCACTGTACTTTGATCAAGTGGATAGAGCTTACTCATTGCCTCAACTAAAAAAGCGATGGCCTGTTTGCACATCTCTTCTTCGACTTTGGCCTCTTTGACTATCTGCTGATATATATTTTTCTTAAATTCAAGTTCAACTTGCATAAATCACTCTTAGAGATGTTCGTAAAATGCTTTTTTAGGCGCCGGCGATTTAGATGCTGCCATCATAAAATCATACTCCTTAGTCGTCATAAGAAGCATAACGAGCGCATCCTTTACCCGTTTAATCGTCTGCTCATTTCTAATGAGTTCATTCTTGCTCGCTTGGATATTTTTGTCGAGATCATCAACATTCAACCCCTCTTTTGCGACAAGTTTTCCTACGGCGTTATCGCGGGTCATTACAAATCCACATTCTCTATAGGCTTCTTGAAGCGGCTTTTGAAGGTGGGGAGGAACTTGTGCAAAAAGCTGTCTATAGCGCTCTTCAACTTTTTGAGATTCCTGGAGCGCTTTGTTAAATTCACTTGCCTTGTCCATAACAGGCTTCCATCTTTCTAGCTGAAGCGTCGCCTCCTCTGGACTAATCTCAACAGAAATTTCTCCAAGAAGATCTGAAAAGCTCATTTTTTTATCCCCTTTACGGATCGCTTCGAGCTCATCCAAGATTTTTTGCCGCTTGCCGGGCTCTATCTGAGCCTGCTGATAGATGGAAGCGACTGCATTCGTAACATTTACAAGACCCTTTTGAAGACGTGCCATATGCTTTCTAAAGGCTTTATCTTTTGTCTTCACTTCAGTTTGCACATCGTGATGGGCTTCAACATTAAATATTGCAGCACCTAGCCGTTTTTTCTTGGGCTCCGGCTTTTTATTTGCACCAATTTGACGTCCCATCTCTTCAATTTCTTGCTGCAGGTCTTTAAGCTTTCCTCCAGCCTCTTCGATAAGCTTTTTAAAGGCTTCATTTGCTTGATCTGCTCCAAAGAGATCACGAAGAACGCCGTACATAAGAGATGGCGCCATGTTAAATTGAGGGATATACTTTGCTCCCCCATTTTCATGCCCTTCGTTTGGGACAGCTTCTACGCCGGAAAGGACCGCGCCATACTGTCCGAGGGTTGTATTTGCCGTAAAGGCGTTAAATTGGGAATTAATTGCTTGTTTGAAGAGATTTACTCGATCGGGAGCTAGATCATAGTTTTCAGCAAGCCTAATAAGCTCTGCTTTTGTTCCTTGGAAAATATCATGGGCCATCTTATCCATAATATTATTTCTATCAAGCCCTGCCCACTCATCTTCAATAATTGCTGGATTCGAAAGCTTGCCCTTGTAGGCTGGATACTGGGTAAGAAAGAGCTTGAGGCGAGAAAGAGCAATGAGCGCTCCCGGTTGCTCCCAAAATTCCTGCGTTTTTCTGTCATACGTTACAGCGCATGCATCAGAGATGGAAGTGACCGCCCGCACCATATTCCTATGGAGGCCATTTACCTCGCCCTCAGGAGTCATATCAAAAAGAGCAATCGCGTGGCAAAGCACAGAATCATGCAGCACTTCAAAAGAATCCGCATCGAGAAGTTCAACAAAGTACTCCTTTTCATCCTCAAGCATCCTTGCACCAATAAAGGGATGATCCTTGCAGCAGTCAAAGTTTACAGCCCCAAGGCCTACTGTATAGCCCATATCGTGATAGGCATGGATAAGGTGTTCGAGAAATCGATCTTTAGCTGTATAGTCAACACGTTCTTCCATATGCTCATGGAGGCCATCTGCATTTTGGGTATTGTGGTGCACATGTTTTGACCCGTGATCGCTTCCGGTAAATGAGCTTTTATCATGCATCTCCTGATAAACGATAGCACGAAGGGCATCTCGAGCGAGGATATATTGCTGCTCAGGTGATTTATCGGGATAGGCTTCTTGATAGAGCTCGAGGAGTTCATTTATATCGTGACGGATATAGCGCGCCTGATCTTTTGTAAGGCCAACGCCTGGCACCTGGCGTATCCTATCAAGCTCTATTTTTATCTCTTCTTTAACATCCTTTAGACTAGACATGCCTACAGGAATGGGGTCTACCCTTCCTACCTGAAGTTCCTGATTAATTTCTTGTCTGATGATGCGTGGATTATAGGCCCCTTGTTCGATTTTTGCAGGAAGATCCTTGCGATAGGCCATTCTTGCAGCAATTTCTTTCATGTGGGCAGAAATTATAGGCCTAAGCTCATCATCATCTGATAGCCTTTTGAGCCCATCTTCAAAGCTGACTTTTTCTTTAAACTTAGCCTCAAATCGCTCTTCAATTTTATCGATAAATGCAACCGCTTGTCTTTTTTCGGGACTTGAATCTGGAAGCTTCATAACTTCCCAATCTGCAGGAGGCTGCTTTTGCATCTCTGAAAAATAGCGATTTTGTGCTGCTGTGACGTTGTTTGCACCATTATAGCTTTTTAGAAAATCCTCCGGAGGATTTCTATGTTTGCTAATTGCCCTTGTATCTACTGGAATAGCTCCTTGCGGCCCTGCCATTTCGCTAAAATAATCGCGTACTGCTTGGTGAGGTGTCGCTGTCTTATGAAAAAAGTGAAGGATTTTTGAAATCGTGGTCAAAAAGCTTGCTTTTCCAAGTTTTAGGCGATGCTCCTTTCTTAGCTCCCGATACTCTTTTCCAACGCTATCAGCAAGCTGCTTTAGTCCCTTTTTTTCATTTTCGTCGGTGCAAGCATCCATTTTTTTAGTTATAGCCGCAAGAATACCTGTTGCATACTCCTCAGGATCATGGACATGTCTAAAAAGTACGCCACTTGAGCTTCTGACAACAAAATCGCCTTTTTTATCAAGGTCGAGAGCGCCGCCCTGCTGAATTGATTGTAAAAGGGAGTCGTAACGCATACCAAGCACCTATAAAGTATTTATTTTACAACTACCATTTAGTAGAAATAAATGCAATATCAGTGTATAATCCTCTCTATGTTTTACGTAGTACTTCTATACGCCCTTTTCGCAAGTGTTTTTACTGCCTCTAAGCAGGCGCTCGAATATGCACCGCCTGTTTTCCTTGTTGGTGCGAGAATGATGCTTGCTGCAGTCTTTATGCTTGGATTCACCTACTTTATTCAAAAAAAATCAATAAGCATCAAAAAAGGGAGTATGAAGCGCCTTTTTGGCCTTGCTCTCTTTAATATCTACCTTACAAATATCTTTGAATTTTGGGGCCTTCAGTACCTTACATCGTTTAAAACCTGCTTTATTTATAGCCTTTCTCCATTCCTCTCTGCGCTCCTTTCCTACTTTATCTTCTCCGAGGCAATGACTAAACGCAAATGGACAGGGCTGATTGTAGGCTTTTTAGGCTTTATCCCTATTCTTCTTAGCAAAACTTCTCAAGAAGAGCTTGCCGGTGATTTCTTAATCTTCTCATGGGCAGAGCTTGCCGTTATTGGAGCCGCTATAGCCTCTGTCTATGGTTGGATTCTCCTTAAGCAGCTGGTAAATGATGATGGCTATTCTCCGGTATCGGCTAACGGCTTATCGATGCTTTTAGGTGGAAGCCTCGCTCTTTTGCACTCCCTTTTTACAGAAAATTGGAATCCTACACCAATCCATGGGCCTATACTTCCCTTCTTAGAGTGCACAATTTTCTTGATAATTGTCTCAAACTGCATCGCCTATAATCTCTATGGCTATCTGCTGAAGCGCTTTTCTGCCACCTTTATGTCCTTTGCAGGGCTAACGACGCCGCTCTTTTCCGCCCTTTTTGGATGGATCTTCCATAGCGAAGTGCCGACCGTGAGCTTTTATATCTCCTTCTTAATTGTATTTTCGGGCCTCTACCTCTTCTACCAAGAAGAGCTTAGCCGTAAACCTGTTGCAACATCATGACATCTCTATCTGAAAAAACGCTTCATAACTTTCAGCATATTGTCAAAAAAGAACTCCTTTTCCACTCACTCTTTATAGGCCTTGCGGCCCTTGCTTCTCTCTTTTTTTTATTCTTTTTTTCCTTTCTTTCTGACTCCTTTTTGATGGGCATTTTTATTGCATGCCTCTTTTTTGGGATCGTGCTCTATTTTGTGCTTAAGCTCTACTTTCAAGAGCAAAAACCACAAGAGCTTTTGCTGCTCAGAAATCAATACCTTGCTAAAAGCGACCAAAATGGTGTGACAAGCTTTGTAAAGACATTAGACCAGAGCAAATTAGACTATATTGCCATCCCTCACTTTTTGGACTTTGTAAAACCGACAATTGAAAAATTTTTAGCAAGATATCACTGGAAAGATGTACATCTCTTTAAAGAGCTCTTTTTGCGTGCCGAGCTTGAAGAAATGCTGAAAAGCGTCATCAAAAATCCAGCGGACCCTGATGCCCATAAAAGCCTTGCAAGTGCCTACATGGCCCTCGGCGAGCACTTTCATAGACCCCTTGAAAAACTCTCTTCTTCTTCAAAGACATCAGAGCTCTTCTGGGAACATTTTCAGACCTTTTATAGGCTTGCGATCGAAGAGCTTTTGATCGTCAGTGAATATGCGCCAAATGATCTTTGGACGACTACAAAACTTGCAGAATGCTACCTTTCCCTCGGCATGCTCGATCAGGCAATTGTTGAGTATGAAACAATTTTAGCGACAAATCCTCACGATAAAGATGCTCTCTTCAGCCTAGGAACGCTCTATTTTAAGCAAGGACTCCATGGCAAAGGCCTCAAGATTTATCAAGAGCTTAAAGCTATTGCCCCAAATCTTGCTGAAGAGTTGATAGCACTATATGGTTCTCATGATTCAAGTACTTTCAGGCATATTCCGCCATCGACGTCTCATCTTACCTAAAGGAGATAAGACCCGTCCTACAACCTCTCAAATGAGACAAGCTGTCTTCAACATTGCACAAAATGTTGTAGAAGACGCAACGTTTTTAGATATCTGTGCAGGATCAGGAAGCATGGGGATAGAAGCGCTGAGCCGTGGAGCAAAATCTGCAACCTTTATCGATTCAAGCCATTTTGCCATCGAAGCCATTCGCGAAAATCTAAAGAGCTTACACCTTGACTCTGAAGTTCTTTCTAATGACGCAATTTCCTCCCTAAAAAAACTGCAAAACCTCAATAGGGAATTTTCCCTCATCTACTTTGATCCACCCTATACCCAGGAAAAAGGCCATAGTACACTAACCGAAGAGGTCCTTCACCTTTTGGACGATAGCAGGCTGCTTTCAAAAGATGGGCTGCTCTTTATGGAAGAAAGCGCGAAGTTCTCTCTTGATGAGCTCAATCTCAAAAACCTTATTCTCATCAGTAAACGCCGTTTTGGCAACTCCTATCTCTACGAGCTTGGCAGATCGACCGTTTAAAATTTGAAACTTTCTCTTACAAAAAAAATTCAAAGTACATTACTATCGCCAACAAGGGGAGAGCCATTTCACTAAAGCGTCACTCTGAAATCATGATTAAATGGACATGCACATGTTAAGTAAAACTCTGTTTGTAAGCCTTATTTTAGGAGTTGCTACCTCCTACACAAACCTTGCTGCAAGCTGTAAGGATTCTAAGTATGACTATATTATTGTAGGCGCTGGAACGGCAGGATCTGTTTTAGCACGAAAGCTTTCCGATAATCACAAAAACAAAGTGCTTGTTTTGGAATGCGGAGTAAATCACAATGACGATCCGGTGGTCCTTGATACAGGAGCTGAAGGAAATCCAAAACTTTTTACAGATTTTTGGTCGATCACATATGATCCGCAGTATGCAGAGGTCTATCCCATAAAAGTTAATCACCCTCTCAACTACTTTGGCTATTCAGAGGGTCGCGGATGGGGTGGAAGCAGCATGCATAACTATACACAGGTACATCGAAGTGTTCCTGCAAAGTATGACGAGTGGGCAGTTGCATCGGGAAATAGCGACTGGACATATGCTAACCTCTTACCACTTATGAAGGCATTAGAAACCTACACACCATGCCAAACCACCGCAAACTACAGCGTGCGTGGAAAATATGGACCAATTAAAACAACCCAAACCTTGCCAATCACTTCTGATCCGCTCTGTACTCTACTTGCAAATGGAACAAATGGCGGCTTTATTACAGATTGGAACGACCCAACCGATGTCAGCACCACAGGCCTCATTCAAATGGGATTTTCTGCATGGCAATCTTATTCGACAACAGGCGGCTCACCCTGTACGCTAGGCCACAGAAGTTTTGCTGGAAATGAATATCTTTCAACAGATGCTGTAACCCCAACCGGCAAAGGCAAATATGGAAGAAAGCTGCGCATAACATCGCATGCATATGTCTCAAAAGTACTTTTTGATGGCAAAACAGCTATCGGTGTTGAATATATTTCTGGTGATGAAGCAAATAAAATCTCACGAGCCTATGGAAAAAAGATAATACTTTGTGCTGGTGCCATAAACTCCCCTGCTATCCTGCAACGTTCAGGAATAGGCGATGCCGTTCTTCTTGAATCACTTGGTATAGATGTATTAGTTGACAACCCTCTCGTAGGTCAGATGGTTGTAAACCCGGGCGTCACCATGACTGTTGCTGTACCTACCCAAGCACTTCCTGCTTTGCAAGCATTGACAAATGGCAGCGCAAATCCTCCACTTAGTGAACCTTATAACTATCCAAATGACCAAACAGTACGGCTTTTATGGGTAGGTTTCCCGGTAGGTCCAAGTGTTTCTGTACTGCAGACATTCGTCTATAACCCGGAGTCTAAGGGCTCTATAAAGATCGTGGATAAAAATCCTTTAGTTAACCCACTTGTAGATGCGGGAAGCTACAACGATGGTCCATATACAACTTATGGTACAGATGCAAATCTCGTTATGGCTATCTTAAAACAGGTAGGCCAATCAGTTGGCTTAGAAAACATGATAGGTCCTGCTGGAGGCGTTTATGAAGCAGGTGATGAGGCATTATGGACTTATGCTACAAGCATGGATGGATTTTATCTTCTAGATCACATTTCCTGCTCATGCCGTATGGGAACATCCCGTGCAAACGGCGTCGTAGATGGCAAACTAAACGTCCTCGGCGTAAAAAATCTCATGGTTGCCGATAACTCTATTCAGCCGATAAACACCGACGGTGCTTGGGCTGCATATATTATTGGTCTTCGTGCAGCAACTATTCTTGGAACTCCAGTTCCACCAGGATTATAAAACCTTCACTCTATGAGCCGATTTATCTAATCGGCTCATAGTCATTTAGTTATCTGTAGCAGGCAAATCTTTAGTATAAAACTGATTACCTTGGATAAGGGCTTCATCAGGACTTACGCTAAATTCACCTACCTGTGAAATCTGTACAGGAAAGCTCATTTGGGCACTTATAGGATTCGTTTCATTCACTTGGCAGGATAATGTACCTGTGACGTTCGCTACTTGCCCATCTAAGTTATATTGTGGAGGGGCATTGCCTACTGCCACATTTGAAATGGTAAAACTTACTCCCATGTCTTTAGGAAAAACAATTACAAGGAGCTTGTTATCTGTGGTGCGCTCTTCTGCAGTTATTCGTACTGTATAGTTATAGCTTGTTACTGTCGTATAGCCTGACTCAAAGTCATACTGCGTATTTGCAAGACTTGAGTCTCCAAAAAGGCGTATTGAAAGTGCTAGCATAAGAAAGCAAAGTCTCATGGATACCTCATGTTCACCTCATATTTATTTGCTACGCGCTCTTTTAGCAAGTGAAATATGAAATTCATGATTTTTGAGTTTTGGCCGAAGCCCATATTTTTCTCTGAGAGTTTCTAGCTCCTTTGACCTAACCTGCAAAACAACATAGGTATCCCCTTGCGTATGCACAATCTCAATACATTCCGGTTCAAAATGAAAAACTGATCCAATTTCATTGGGATGTACGTGTTCATCACTATAAAATACACTAATATGTGCGCCAGGCGATCTTTCTCCCCTAAAATATGGGGGGATTTTATACCCCTTTTCCTTGAGATGAAGCATTTCGGAAAGGGTGTATATATAGCTATCATCTACTTTTAGGTAGATAAACCCATCCCCCTTTGCATAAAGCCTTCCTTCACCAGGCAAGTTCTTTTTGGCATATGCTACAGCCTCTTTCCACTCTTCAGGCGGTGTTTCATAATAGTAGTAGGCAAAAAGACAGAAAAGCGCAAAAAGAAGATACTTAGTATGTTTTAACGTGATAAGAAGCTCCTTTACCTTTTTAGCCCCAAAATTTCATAAGCTCGCGCTCATGCTCTTTTCTTTCTACAGGACACTCAGTTTCAATGTAGGCACTCCAGTGACTCTTTAGTTTCTGTTTATCGCCATCACTCCTGCTATTAAGCTTTAGTAAAATGTTATAGGCTTTTGCAAATTCTTTTATTCGTTCATATGCAGATGCAACGGATTTGAGAGCATCTTGGGCAAAATAGCTGAGATCAGAAGATTCATGACCCTTTACGCTACAAGCCTCAACGTACATATTTCCTGCCATTCCCGCAGCAATATCTATCTTATCAACAGGTGATGTTGCAGCAATTTTCCTAACAACTT
>CAZEGK010000052.1:0-14212 GCA_964512205.1 uncultured bacterium
CCCCGCCTCGCATAGATTTGCTTATGGTAGAGAGAGTTTAGCAGAATAGAGCTGAACGGCCCTTGCGTGGAGACGGCAGGCAAATTGAGGGCTTTTTTTGATTTCGATCAGGACCTGGCCGGGACGGCCAAGAAAATGGCCTTGCTCAGAGCCAATCATTGCAAGACGAGTATCTATCATCTGGTGTTTAAAGAGATAAGAGGCAACGCCTCCCTGCATCGATCCTGTAAAGGGATCTTCATCTATGCCGATAAGTGGGCAAAAGGATCTGCAGTGCACCTGATTTTGTGAGTCAAAGGCATTAGGTGTTAAAGCGCAAAAGATCACAAGGCGCGCAGATTCTGCAAAGGTTTTGGCCCGCTTTTGATCGATCTTCAATGCCCCAAGCTCTTTTAAAGAGGGACAGACAAAATAGATATGGTTATTTGTTCGCTCAAGCATAACAGGTCTTTGGCAATCAAGCAGCCCGATGTCTATGCCAAGATTATCTGCAAGCTCTCTATGATCATAGGGCGATACAGTAAGATCTATCTGAGGAAGGTCATAGGAAATAAGTGGTACGTCCAAATTGGCGGCATCGACATTTAACACAGAAATTCCTGCATTTGTCTGGACCTGAAATTGAAACTGTCCAGGACGGTTCATGCCAAACTTTTCTGCTTTTGCTAGGGCAAAGAGAGCCCCGACTGTGGCATGGGCGCAAAAGCGCACTTCATCGCCGGATGCTGTGAAAAACCGAAGGCGAAAATCTGCCTTCTGTCCCGTATAACTTGGAGAGAGGACAAAGACCGTCTCGGAGAGATTCATCTCCTGACTAATCTTTGCCATCTCTATGTCTGTAAGCGTATCTGCATCAAAGACGACGACTGTAGAGTTTCCTTCAAAAGGCTTACTCGTAAAGGCGTCGATATGATGAATCGGGTAGGACCTCATGAAGAAACTTGTCTCATCGCATACTTATAGAGCGCTGTAAACTGTTTCCAGTCTTCTTTAATGCTCTTACGTAGAGTACGAATCTCTTGAGAATGCTTTTTACGGTCATCCTTAGAGAGTGAGTGATCCTTTTTTTGCTTGTAATAGGTCTCGATCTGTTCGCGACCTTTAGCAAGCTTTGCAGCGATTTCGTCGCTGATATTGGATATGGTTTTTCCAAGCTCATCTTTTCGGGCGCTAAGAGATGATTTTAAGGCATCGAGTGCTTCTGATTTTTTCTCTGAAAGCATGCGCTCTTTGATGTGGTATTCGTTAACTCTCTTAAGACCCGATGCAAGACCAAGGCGGTTAAAGCTCCAGATCATCCATTTGGTAGGGTCAAAGTGGTACCAACGGATACCGTTACGGTAGTCATTTGCAAAGGTATGGTGGTAGTTGTGATAGCCTTCGCCAAAAGTAACAAGTGACACTAAAAAGTTATCTACTGCAGTCTGTTCGCCGCTAAAGGTATGAGCACCCCAAGTGTGGGCAAGGGAGTTGATAAACCATGTTGAGTGGTGAAGGAAGAACAGGCGAAGCAAGAATGATAAAACAAATGCACCAAGAAAGTCATTAAAGAGCCAGCCAACAAACACTGTCGCTATGACGTTTGTCGCAAGCATGTGCCAGCGGTAGTAGTTATGTTGGAACATAACAAATTTGTTGCGAAGAAGGTCTGAAACTACTTTGTTTTCAATCGGGCTTGGCTTGTGGAAGAGCCACATAATATGGGCGTACCAAAAACCTTTTTTAATTGAATAGGGATCGCGGTCGGTGTCAACATAGGCATGGTGGATGCGGTGTTCATAGGACCAGCGAAGTGCACTTCCCTGGCAAGCCATGCTGCCAAAAAAGAGCAAAAATCCTTCAACTATAGGGTGCGCACGGTAGGACTGGTGCGAATAGAAGCGGTGATATCCTGCCGTGATGCTCATTCCGGTAGCAAAATAGAGGATGATTGTAGCTGTCCACATTCCCCAGGATGCAGAATGGTAGTACAAGTACATCGGCAGCATAGCCAAAAGTAGTGTGTGATAGCCGATTACAAATAGACCAGTTGGCCAGTTAAATCCCTGAATTCGCATGGGACCTCCTATTAGTTATTCAAAACCGTAAGTATATACGAAATGGCTATCTTTTGGAACAAAAAAATGCCATCTGTAAGAGTGATCACTTTACAATTAAAGAAAATATTTGTTCATCTAACCAGAATGACCTATGTTCTTTTGCAGTGTAGCCAATAAAGCCCATATGACCGCCATATGGTGTGACAATAAGGTCTAAAGGCTTATTCATTGCCTTTTGGATAAGCTCTTTTGGGATAAATGGGTCATCCTCTGCCATAACAACAGCACAAGGCTTAGATATTGTGCTTAGATAGTTTTGTGAGCTTGCATATGCATAATACTCGCGAGCTCCAGAAAACCCTCCAAGGGGTGCAGTAACTTTATCATCATATTCAAAAAGTGTCTTTGCTGGATAATAAAGTTGTTTTTTAATAGATCGGAGATAGTAGACTCGGTAGATACTTGCATCGATTGCACGAGATGCTTCAGCAAGATCAAGTGGAGGACAAATGGCAATTGTCTTTGAAGCGACCGCGCTCTCGCCCGCAAGTTTTAGCGCAATATTTGCCCCTAGAGAAAAGCCGAGCACGATAACTTCTTTGTCAGGAAATTGCTCCTTCTCAGCATTTACAACAGCAAGAAGATCTCCGCTTTGGCCTGCATTATAGGGAGATTTTGAATAATTTTTCCCAATACCACAGCCTCTAAGGTTGACCCTGACAGCCATTATCCCCTTTTCATAAAACTTTCGGCTTAAACGTATCATGTAGCGAGAGCTGCTGCTTCCGCCAAGACCATGCACCATAACAACTATTTTAGAAAAATCTTTTGGAATCGACCGCTCACAAGCAATAGAGTCACCATTTCCAACCTTTACAAGCTGAACATCAGTTGATATTGCTTTGCCAGAGGGTCTGAAAGCGCTGAAAATTGTTTGAAGATGTGGAGAGCGAAGACCAGGAAGTGGATGGAAGTGGTTCATAGTTTCTACTTCGTGGCCGAGGCCGTGACCGTGACCGAGACAAATCTTTACAGTCTCGGCCTCGGACACGGTCTCGGTCTCGATATACTTGCCCAGGATAGGACTCGAACCTACACACCTCACGGCACCAGATCCTAAGTCTGGCGTGTCTGCCAATTTCACCACCTGGGCAAAAAATGTGGCATCAGTATATAACAATTGGACAATTTATGAAAGAAGCAGCTATCTCAATTATTTTTTATGAACAAAAAGTGCTCCTTATAAAAAGGCGCGATGTTCCTGTCTGGGTACTTCCTGGGGGCGGTATTGAACAAAATGAAACCCCAGAATATACAGCCGTTCGTGAAGCAAAAGAAGAAACCGGAGTTGATGTAGAAGTTGTAAAAAAGGTAGGAACATGGCTTCCAATCAACCGCCTTTCATCACCAGCTCACGTCTTTATTTGCGATCCAAAACAATATAAAGAGCCTCTTTTACCACAGGAGGAAAGCCTCGAGGTTAAATTCTTTCCTCTGGACAAGCTGCCAAAGACCCTCTTTTTCCTTCACCAAAGCTGGATAGAGACTTCGCTGAAAAATCTGCCGGATAGAATCTATATGATGAATGAGCTTACCTACTGGCGAGCGATTACGACCATACTTTCTCACCCGATTTTATCGATCCGCTACATTTTATCAAGGTTAGGGCTTCCGTTAAATGACCGATGAGCAATAATATACACAAAAAAGAGAGAACACTATGGTAAAAGCAGATCACTGGATACGTAAGTCATCACTTGCAGCACAAATAATCGAACCTTTCGTCGATCATCTCGTCCGCTTTGATGAGACAGGAAATAAAATTGTAAGCTACGGCCTATCAAGCTTCGGCTATGACATACGAGTAGCAGATGAATTTAAGGTCTTCACGAATGTCTACAATAGCATTGTAGATCCAAAGCATTTTAAAGCCGATTCCTTCGTAGATATCTGCACAAACGAATGTATCATCCCTCCAAATTCCTTTGCCCTTGCAAGATCTGTTGAGTACTTTCGCATACCAAGAAACGTACTTGCCTTCTGTATTGGCAAATCAACCTACGCTCGCTGCGGCATAATCGTAAACGTTACGCCATTTGAACCGGAGTGGGAAGGATATGTAACGCTCGAAATTTCTAACACAACTCCCCTACCTGCTAAGATCTATGCCAACGAGGGTATCGCACAAGTAGTCTTTTTTGAAGGCGAACCATGCGAGACATCCTACGCGGATCGTAAAGGCAAATATATGAATCAGGTTGGAATCGTTGGGCCTGCGGTATAGACCATGAAAAAATGGTGGTGGGTTTTTACATTTGCAATTGTTGCCTTTGGCGTCTACGAACAGGCTGCAATGAAACTCGAAAAAGAGATCTCAAATCTCGATAGAGAAGTTGAGAGCTTGAAACGTCGCATCCAGGAAGCAAAAGAGCGCCATACTGAACTTGCCCTCGAGCAAGAGAGCATGAATGATCCTGCCTGGATAGAGCTTACCCTAATTCGCACCCTTGGGATGGTTCCCGAGGGGTATACCAAGGTGTATTACAAGCCATGATGCTTTTAGTGCAGATTCTTGTAATCATTGCCCTTACTATGATCTCTGCCTATTTCTCATGCAGTGAAGTCTCCTTTTTTTCACTTCCTGCATCAAAAGTTCGAGGATTTAGAACCTCTCAAGACCCAAAGAGGCAGCAAGTTGCCCGCCTTCTTGCACGCTCAAAAAGCCTTCTCGTCACCATATTCATCTACAACACGATCTCAAACGTTCTCTTGCAAAACGCAAGTTCGGACCTCTTTGTAGGCGGCTGGCTCTTGAAAGTGGGAATTCCTCTGACACTTGTTTTAATCGTTGGAGAGCTTATCCCAAAGTATCTAGGCCTTATCTACAACGAGCGAATAGCACTTAAAATTGCCTCATCGATCGAATGGCTCGAATGGATCATAGCACCGCTTCGCATCATCGTCACAAAGATTGCCTATATGATGTCGAGGCTCTTTTTTTTCTTCCTAAAACCGGAGCCTCCCCTTTCGAAAGAAGAACTTGCGCACATCCTTACAAGCTCTGAAGGAAAGGGCATTTTGCATAAGGATGAACGAGAACTTATCAATTCTGTTCTAAACCTTGAAGAGAAACAAATTAATGAGATCATGAATCTCAGAAATGAAATGCCCATCTACAGCATCGACGAGCCTCTTTCAAAGTTGATCTACCTTTTTTCTGAAAATAAACTCTCTGAAGTCGGCCTCTTTGAGATGCCGCAAGAAAAAATGCTTGGCGTCATACGATTGCGAGATTTTTTTCTCAAAAAAGAGAGCATTACACAAGGAAAAGACCTCTTAAAAATACTCAGGAAGCCTTTTTATGTACCAGAGACAACAAGTGCCGGCAGCGTTCTTGAGCAGCTGGGCAACGAACTTTCTGACACTGCTTGGATTGTAGATGAATATGGCCAGGCATGCGGCTCTATCACGGAGCAAGAACTGTTAAGCCATGTTGCAGGTACATCGTACAAATCGCAAGAAGAAAAGGCAGAATATGAACGCATCAATAAGGATACTATCGTTGCAAGCGGCACCCTTTCTTTAGATGAGGTGAGGGCCCTTTTTAATGTAAAGCTCGCAAGCGAGCACCACATGCTGACAATTGGCGGGTTCATTACAGAAAAGCTCGGCACTATCCCCCCTGCCGGTGTTACGCTTACTCAAGAAGATCTCTTTATCAGAATACTTGCTGCAGATCCTACAAGGATAAAGAGGGTCTACATACAAAAGAGGCAAAAGCATGAGTGATACAGGCTTTTGGATTATCGGTACGCTCTTTTGGACCCTTGTACTCTCTTTTTATTCTATGCAAGAGATGGCATCTATCTCTTGCAATAAGCTTCGCCTCGATTTTGCTGCATCGCAAAAAATACGCTCTGCGATGTGGCTAAAGGAGCTCCTTGAAAAACCTCAGCTTCTTTTCATGACAACGCTTTTTGGCGTTACGGTTGCCATGATGATGAGCTCTGAGTGCTCTAGACAGCTTTTTGAGACGCTAGGCCTTGATCCCAACATTGCCCCCCTCGCTGAGATCCCTTTTCTGATTATCTTTGGCGAGCTTATCCCAATGTTTGCAGCCAGGCTCTATCCAGATCATGCAAGCCGGCTTGGAATACCTATAATTTATGCGACAACAAAGCTTCTTTCCCCAATCTTTTCTGCGCTCTCTTACTTTTTTAAGAAGCCTTATCACACCCCGCATCTGAGTAGGGATGAGCTACAAAAGCTTCTCGAAGAGCATCAAGCGGGCTATCTGGGCGAAGAGGCTGAACCGGAGAATGCTTTTATCAGCAATATCTTTAGCTTGAGAAGCATGCGGGCATTTCAGCTGATGAAAAAGCTCGATCAGCTTCTCTGCCTATCGACACATACAACTGTGGGACAAGTAAGAGAATTGGTTAAAAAGACAAAGCAGCCCCTTTTTCCCGTTTATCATCGAGCAAAGCATAAGATCGTGGGAATACTCTACCTACAAAAAATCCTCTCACTTTCCAGCAACAAACGCATTGATGAATACGTTGAAAATAGCCTCTTTGTCCCGCACGATATGCCGGCCCTTGAGCTTATCCATAAACTACAAAATGAGGGGCAAACGGCAGCGATTGTCATGAGTGCAAAAGCTGAGCCAAAAGGGCTTGTCTTTTTAGATGATCTTGCAGATGAGCTTTTTGGAGCCGATACCAAGAAAGAAACGAGCGATATGCGCTATCTTGAAAAAACAATAAGCGCAGATACGACAATTGAAGAATTTAATACTATATACGACGCAGAAATAGACCCAATGGGCTGCAAAACCTTTGCAGAACTTATCGAAAAGAGCTTAGCCCGCCATCCTCAGGTAAACGACACGCTCCTTTTTGAGCCCTTTGAAATAACAGTAAAAGAAACATCGCTATTTAAAACTAAAACAATTCAAATTAGGTCAAGATCTCCATAATATAGACAAATAACCATAATAAAAATATACTATTTAGCCATGAATGATCTACCTGCAGTAACAGATCTCTTGAGACACGTCACTCTCAATGATCCACTTTTGCAACCGCGATCAGAAAAGATTGGATTACTATCCCTTCTTCGAAAGGATCTTCTTTCTTCAAACCCAGCACCGCTCGCCCTCTCCCTTTCAATTTTGCCAGATAGTGAAACGAAAATTTCCCAGTTTAAAGAACGCTTTGCTCCCCATATCTCAAAAATTAGTGAAAAATCGTGGAAAGCCCTTTCTAAAGAGCTTGGCGAAAAGATGAAAGAGCCCCTCCCTCAAACTACAACTTCACTAGAGGCTTTTCGCGATGATGCTAATAACATTGTCAATGAAGTCACAGAAGCCATTGGCAACCTTCTTGATCTTGCTAAAGTAAGCTGGTTTTGCTGCGGAACAGTTGGCTATAAGTCAGATGTGGATATTACTGTAAGTTCTCGCTCTCTTGAGGAGGCTGTTTACTACAAGGTGCTAAGACACTTTGTCCATAAGGAGATCTTTGGCGGCCTATCTGGTGAGCAGCTAGATACTGAGTGCTACATACCTCACTCTGCAGAAATTGATCTCGAGCAATATCTTCTCTATCCAAATCCTCATATGCAGTTTCTAACGGGCGAAAAAGCCGCAATTTGCTTTCAAGCCTATATGAGTCTCGGAAATAGAAAAGAGCTCTATGAAACCTATAAATTGAGAGATCTAAACAGCATATTCGATGAGAGAGAAAAAGAAGTTATGTGTCGACTCTACAACCAAGTAGAGGCCGCTATGTCGCTCATTGAGAAAAGAGAGACAAATTCCCTTCTCATAGTGCTTGCAGAAGAATATACGCGACTGGAGAAGAAAATTTCTTCGACTTTTCAAGTAGCTGATGTTAACACCCTTCATCTCGAGCAGCAGCGATGCCTCACCCTTATTGCGGCTTTGCAAAAGGAGGGCACTGTTTCTGTTGCTGAAGGAAAAGCGACGATTTTAAAAGATGGCGGACAAAAGCATTCTCAAGATGTAAAAAGACGCACAAGCTCTTTTACAGAGTTTACGCACTGCAACAAGGAAATCATAGATGCGATTCAAAATGATCCACGCTTTCAACGAAAATTTAGCGCGCCCCTTACAAGTCAGCTAGAAAGACAAAGTAGCGCATCAAAAGAGCTCGCCCTTAGAATCTATGGTGCAGATGTCGAAAAGTATTTGCGCCCGAAATATGAAAAGCCAGACGGCGCTACATGCCTTCTTGCAGCCTACGAAGAATCATGGCAGCTCATCCATATCGTTCATCAAAATCTTGAGGATAATGTAAAACCAGAAGAGGTTGCTGTTGCCATGGGAAAATATGCCCATAGGATCACAAAAAACCTCCTTCGTGCTGTAGATGAGCTTAAAGCTTCAGGTTTTCTCAGAAAAGCAATACATCTTGAACAAAAGTGTCGTAGCCTTGAAATGTGTATGAGAGCAAATCGCATTAATTCACATGCTGCAAAAATACTACTCTATGAAGAAATACTCGATACGCAGCAAGGAAGAGGAAGTCTTAACTGCGACGACATCAAAGTTATGTTGGATGGTGTTTTTAAGATATTTGATCTCAAAGGATCTCACTACGATAAGCTTCTTGACAAAGAATCCCATCTTAAAATTTTAAAAAAGTCGCTAAGAGAAATAAAATCCCTCTGGATAAACCCAAAACATAACACCATCTATCCCATACTTAAAGGCCATGCAGGATTTGTGGTACCTGCTGAGCTTCTCGAAAAGGCAAAAGAGGCCACCATTTGCCATTTTGAGCTTACAACGCGAGAACAGGTGCTCCAATTTTTAGACGAGATACTGATTTTTGGACAAGATTTGCGAAATTGGGCAAGAAAACAGGGTTTTCTTGCCCATTCAAATGAAGAGATGGCTAGCTTTTATACCTTTACTAGCCTAGTCACTAACGAAGCCTTTTGATTGTTACAAAAGCTGTCGTATCGGAGTTCTCGCAAGGGTTAAAGAGCTGGATTGCTCCGCCTGTTGATTCATCAGATGAAACTACTGACACTGTTGTATTGTCATTTACTGTTTGGATTACAGAAACAGTCACCCAATCTGCATCTCCACCTTCAAGAAAGTTCGTTTCATTGTAGGTTGCTGAAACTTGAGTTCCTGGAACCTCTGTTCCATTGATAGCAAGCGCAATACTTGCGCATGGGTCATCATAGGTTGTTTCATTAAAGTTAAACGTACCTGTAAAGCGTGCACCAAAGGTAATTTCATAGCTTCCAGCTTCATACAGAGTAAAGGCCCCAGATACAGGATTGTATGAAATGCCTCCAGAGATATCCATCACAGTGTTAAAAAGGATAGGGTCGCCTTGAAGCACTACCTGTCTACCAGAGGAGCCATTTGCAACCACTGAGACAAAAATCGGATATCGTACGCTATCAGAGGACGAGCTCGAAGAGCTAGAAGAGCTAAATAGGCCATTCTTAGTTACCGGAGGTTGCTTCACTGGTGCTTTCCCTTTAAAAGGTGATGGCTTTTCAGCTACTTGCGCCTTCACAGGAGTTTTTGGCTTTGCTGGCATTGTAGCTTTTGCTTTTTGAGCAAATTGTTTTTGCGGAACGTGTGCAGAGCCTGCAAAAGGGATTCCTACTCCAACAAAAAGGACGCTCATAAACATAAATTTTTTCATAGTTCTTCTCCATAAGATAGAATTTAAATTAGGACTATCTTAGAAAATAGTACTGCCCCTTTTTTGTAAACAAAAAAAAGTCATTTAGACTCTACTTCGGAAGAATGCATAATATACTCATATAAAGGCTTTGACATATGCACGTCGATGACAATATGGACTCGATCAAATGGCCCATCATTTGTCACGGAATGGAATTTAGCAACATTTGTATAGTAGAGTTTTCCAGCCTCAAGGTTGTAGCTATTTCCTGCAATTTCGAAGACAACATTCTCTCCAGTTATTATAGGAATGTGCAGGCGACAGATAGATCCCTTATCAATGTCAAAATCACTGCCATCGTGATGCCGAGGAATTGCCTTGCCACTTGGCACCTTGGAGAGGCGAACCAATCCAATCTGTGTATCAAATTGAGCTCGTATATGATCAAGGATCGAAGCTATGTAGGGAAGCTCCTCTAAATAGAGGCTATCTGTACAAGGTAGCATCTTATGATCCTTTATCGTATGGATGAGATTTACACCCTCTCGAAGATGGGTTCCCGTGGCATTTCTGAGCGGAATTGCAGACCAGTAATCGCCATGGCGCGGTACATATTCATCTGCAACAAGATGAGTCTCTTCCTGCAGGCGCAAAGCATCAAATTGCAAACCAAGATCTCGGCAAATAACATCAGAATAAAGCGAAGAAAAAGAAAAAATGAGCAAAACGACCACGTACATAAAGCCCTCCCTAATAAAAACGAATTTTACCACAGAGACACTCAGAAATGAAAGTACAGTGTTTCTGTGGCGAAGCTGTTTTTATTTTTGGTCGTGCTCGGCAGCTGGAGTGCCAAAGACATGGCCAGAGGCCACTAAACCATCGACATACCCAAGGTCAAAGTTTGCAGAGATGAAGGCGCCATGGCCAATCATATCGAGATGAAATGGGATTGTGGTTTTTACGCCGCCAATATGAAACTCCTGCAGAGCGCGCTTAGCGCGGGCAAGGGCAGATGTTCTGTCATCCCCTGTTACTATAAGCTTTGCGATCATGGAATCGTAATTTGGGGGAATAGAATAGCCAGAATAGCAAGCGCTATCAACACGGACATGAGGTCCGCCCGGCGGCACATAAAATTCAAGACGACCAGGTGATGGAGCAAAGTTATGTGTAGGGTCTTCAGCATTTACGCGAAACTGCACAGCATGGCCTTTGAATTCTATATCTTTTTGATCAAAAGGAAGCTTTTCTCCACGAGCGATGCGAATCTGCATATTGACGATATCAATACCTGTGAGCATTTCAGTTACAGTATGCTCAACCTGAACGCGGGTATTTACTTCCATAAAATAGAAGTTATGATCGCGATCGAGCAAAAATTCTACTGTACCGACAGAGTGATAGTCTGCCTCTTTTGCAATGTTAATTGCAGCCTCACCCATCTTCTGACGAAGTTTAGCGCTAAGAACTGGACTTGGTGCCTCTTCGATAAGCTTTTGGCGTCTTCTTTGGATTGTGCAATCGCGCTCTCCAAGGTGGACGTAGTTGCCAAATTTATCTCCCATAATCTGAATTTCGATATGGCGAGGATTCATGATCATTTTTTCAAGATAGACGTCGGGATTGCTAAAGCTAGCTTCTGCTTCTGTCCTTGCTGCTACAAAAAGCTTTGCAAATTCCTCTTCTGAATGGGCAATACGAATACCTTTGCCGCCGCCGCCGGCTACTGCTTTAATAAAGACAGGAAACCCAATCTTTTTCGCTTCAACAAGTGCATCTGCAAGGTTTGAGACTACGCCATCAGAGCCTGGGATAACAGGACATTTTGCACGGCGTGCAATTTCCTTTGCCTTTGCTTTGTCGCCAAGAAGGGCTATTGCCTGTGGTGATGGACCAATAAAGTTAAGGCCGCAGCTTTCGCAAATCGATGCAAATTTGGCATTTTCACTCAAAAAGCCATATCCAGGGTGGATAGCATCAGCATTTGTAATTTCTGCTGCAGATAAAATATTGGGGATACGTAAGTAGGAACGAGCTGATGGCGCTTCACCAATACAAATCGCCTCATCGGCATGGAGCACATGGAGTGCTTCGGTATCTGCCTGAGAGTAGACAGCAACCGTCTGCAGTCCGAGATCATGGCATGCTCTAATAATACGTACGGCAATTTCGCCGCGATTAGCAATAAGTACTTTTTGCATAGGTCTATCTTTTATTTTTTTACCACAGAGTCACTGAGATCACTGAGAAAAAAGAGATCAGTGAGAGGGTATTTTTATTTATAAACTTCTCTCACTATCACATTCTTTCTCTGTGTCCTCAGTGCCTCAGTGGTGATTACGCAGGGGTAATTCGGAAGAGTTTTGTTCCGAATTCAACAGGGTGGCCATTTTCTACTAACGGACCGCTGATTATGCCCGCTGCTTGGGCCTTCACTTCATTCATTACTTTCATTGCTTCGATGATGCAAACAACTGTATTTTTCTCAACGCGGTCGCCAGCTTTTACAAAGTGAGGATCTGTTGGTGATGGGGCGTAGTAGACAGTTCCTACCATAGGAGATGTTACATAGACGCTTGAGGAGTCATCTTTTTCTTCTTGCTGCGGCTTTGCCGGAACTGCACGATCATCTGTTGAGGTAACAGTATGGGTCTGGCGGTGACGCTCAATCTCTTGCCTCATTGGATTCTCGTCATAACTTATGGCATCTATATCATAGGCTTTAATAGGTGCATGATCTTCGCGTTCGAGCTCAAGCTTAAAACCATCATTTTCAATGACAAGCCTCTTTGTGCCTGTTCTGCCCATTGCCTGCATGAGGTCTTTAATTTGCTTACTTTCCATCTTTTACACTCTTTGAATATATTCTTCTGACTCAGTATCAACTTTTATGATATCGCCTACTTCAACGAATGGCGGCACCTCAATCTTTGCACCTGTCTCAAGCTGTGCAACTTTTGCACCGCTTGCACCTCTAGCACCCTCTTTTGCAATATCAACGCCAACGACCATAAGTTCTAAGAACTGCGGCAAAACTACAGCGAAGATTGACGACTTAAACATTTCTGCCTTAATCTCAATCCCCTCTTTAAGGTAGTTGACCTTATTGCCAATAATGGCTGACGGAACAAGCACCATCTCTAGATTTCCAATATCAAGAAAGAGATATTGCTTTCCTTCGGGATAGAGAAACTCTAGGCGTCTTTCTTGAAGAACAACCTCTTCAATATCTTGATTTGGCTTAAAGTTTTTTTCAGTGACTTTAGAAGTCTCTAAATCTCGTAATTTTGTTTTGATAAATGGACTGCCCTTAGGGACTGTCACCTTTACCGAAGATTCTACCCGATACAGCTTCCCTGTAATAGAAACGGTCATTCCGGGAACGAGCTGAGCACATGCCACCATAATTGCCTTCCAAATAAAGTCGAGATTATACTAAAACGTCACTTTTTCTACAAAATGTTCAGTCGCACTTTTTCTCATGCTGCTTACGGCATCAGAGAGATTTGGCGCCTTGAAAAGTGAAGTACCTGCAACAAAGATATTTGCACCATTTGCAGCGCAAAGAGCAGCAGTTTCATCATTTATGCCGCCATCCACCTGGATATCAAAAAGCGGCTCCCCAGCTTCACGGACACCCAGTACATTTGAAAGATGTCTTGTAAATCTAATTTTTTCAAGAACTTCGGGCATAAAGGCTTGGCCGCCAAAACCTGGCTCAACAGTCATCAAAAGTACCATATCGAGATATGGTAAATATTTTGGTATCATATCTTTTGCTGTCTCAGGTCTAAATGAAAGCCCAGCACGTACATTGCAGCGCTTGATATACTCGATAGTTTCCTCTATATCCTCAGTAGCCTCAAAGTGAAAGGTGATCTGGTCTGCTCCAGCCTCAACAAAGCGCTCCACATAGTCATAGGGATTGTACATCATCAAATGCACATCTAAAAAGAGAGAAGTCGACCGATTCACAGCAGAGACGATCTGAGGTCCAAATGTAAGATTTGATACAAAGTGGCCATCCATAACGTCTAAATGAAGCCAGTCAGCGCCTGAATCTTCTACCCGCTTCGCCTCATCTGCAATGTGGGCAAAGTCGCTCGACAAAAAGGAGGGACAGATTTTTACTACTGATTTCTTCATATAACTCCATGTAAAAACTGAACATCTGCACTATGGCTGTCGTAATTTCGATCCATAATTTGCAAAATTGAGGACACTTCTACATCCACTTCATGCCAAAACTCTTGGTCGTTGTAGCGAATGCGAGCTCTATACTTTCCGCGAGGCGGCAGCGCATAGTCTAGCGGATCCCAATCAAATTCTGAAGTCCTTTTTACCTCAAGAGTGTAGGGTCTGCCAAGTAGCTTCTCAGCCTCTTGGAATTGCCCCTTTGCAATAGTTTCACGAATAAGTGATGAAGAGACTGGTGTTCCATCCATACAAAGTTTATCGACGAAAATTGTTGAAAATTCTTTTTCTAGCTGTTTCAAG
>CAZEGK010000053.1:0-9374 GCA_964512205.1 uncultured bacterium
CCCCATTTGATTATGCAACGGTCTTTAGCCCGAATAAGAAGGAAATGTACAAGGTGAGCGTAGAAAATATAAATTTTTATATGTGCAAAATTTGAGTAATAGTTCAATAATAGGCAAGAACGAAGAAATTGTAGAAGCTACAGGCACTCCAGAAGAGAAAATCACGCACTATCTCTACAATAATAATGGCGAGTTATAAACGATTTCACCGAATTGATGTATACACTGGTCCATTAGGAAAAAAGAGGTTTAAATATAAAGATGATTAACGTAACACTGCAAATTTTAAATTTCAGAAATTTTCTATTACACTCCTGGCATGATTTAGATCTTTTAATGTCAAATCATAATTGGGATGATGATGCATCCTTTACGCTTGAGTGGTTGGAAGCCAATTGGGAATTTTTAGTAGAAAGAGAATTATTAGAAAAAGGTAATTTTTTAAGGCCTTACTATTATACTAACCGACGCATTACATATCCTAATGAAAAACCAACCTATGAAATCATTTGCAAAGCAAAGCCTGGTAATTACCTTATAGATGACAAAAACGGTATAAAAATTCCGAATGATATCCAACTTATTTTTGGAGGTTACGTCTCTCGACAAAATCCCGGATATGGTTGGTACCCCCCCTTTAATTACGTTACGCTGTTTACCTCAGAAAAAAAGGAACTATTCAGGGCACAAATAGAAACTCTTGAATTTTTCATATGCAAAATTTGAGACTTACCCCAAGAAAAGACACTATACTTCTCAACCTACAGAAACTTACTGCTATACCACGTTTTGACTATGTTACAGTATTGAAACAAAATCAAAAACATACATACGAATTACATGTTAAAGATACCAGATTAGTTGTGTGTAATATCAAAAAAAGGTTTAATTACCCGCTTTGTATAAATTATATTGACATCTGTAAAATCTTTTCGTTTAAATTTAACTTCATTACAAAACCTGTATTCAAAAGGAGTGAGAGGTGAAAACTTTATTTAAAACCATCAACAGTTACGTCCCTCTTAGCATTATTTCTGTTGAATGGTCATATCCAGCCCTAAATATATCAGGACCAAATTGGATTTTTAACATAAACTGTGCATGGCGAATTACAGATAATCAAAAGTTAGTGTGTGGTTGTGAGGATCCCGATGCCTCTGAAGTGCTAAAAAATCTTATAGACCAAGAAATTATAGAAATCCTGTCACAATCCACATCATTATCCATCGACCCAATTCTCGTTTTGTCTAACAATTATAAATTAGAAGTATTTTCAACAACTTACCTTGAACCATGGATTTTTGAATTACCCAATAAATCGGTATTCGTCTCCTCACCTTCAGATCCTAAATGCATCTGCTAAACTTACCAAGCGCTGCTTATGTGTTTTACCTAAAAAATCCAGGACTTCTCTATACTGACTTTGAAACCTTGGAGGCTATCATGCAAGAACTGACGGAATCTGAAAAAAAATCTCGAAAGATATGGCTGTGGATAGTTATAGGCTTTGCGGTAATCGAGATATTTTGCGATATTTTTACTCTGATAGACACAACCGATGCCTGCAAAGTGCGAACAACAGCTCAAATTTGGGCAGCCTTTACAGTGGTAATCGTACGCATCCTTAGCAGCCTTGTGCCCTATTTTTTGCTCTACTACTTCGCCTATAAAAAAATGGGCACAAAGTACCTTACATTTGTTCTCCTGGTAAATCCATTAGTTTTTGTAAAGGAGCTACTCGTTCAGATCCCACAAATAGAAAAAGAATATGCTCTATTTCTGATCCCGTACCATGTGCTATTTATATCGACTTATATCTACTGGTATGTGCTTGGATGGCGTCTACGAAAGATGAACAAAAGGATCCGCAAATTACCTAAAGAAGTCCCATGCCCGAATTAAACTTCTCATGTATCTGAGTTTCATAATTAATCCAGGCCTCAATGTTCTGGCAAAACTGATCGTATCGCTGCTCATCAATGGATGAGTCAAAATGAATTTTTTTGTCCTTATCTAAATGAAAAAGCCCCTGACGCTGCCACAAAAAGACGATAAGATCATCAACGCAAGAAAGCTGCCCTTTTAGGTTATAGTAAAGATTACTACACCACTCTAGGCGAAGATCTGTCTCTTTTTGATGCAGCTCAAGAAGCTCATTTTGCAAGCACGCATGCTTCCACTTATTTTCACGAAAAATTCGTAAAAGATTTGAGTAACAATTCGCAGTTTGTCTCTCAAGCGATATCAGCTCGGCATATGAAGACTCATATTTCTTTCGTAAAGCAAGTAGCTGCTCACTAGATAAGAGGACCTCTGGCGAATAGAGCTCATTAAAATCCATTACAGCCATGATATTTTGCCGTTTTATAGTGGCCTTCCTCGTAAACAGCTGCTCTTTTTTTCTATACTCTAGTGCACTGCCATACTCACCATATTCTGCCGCGAGATAGCTCTTTCTTCCAAGTGCTTCAAGATCCTCCATTTCGCAAATACGCTCAAGCTCTGCCGTCATGATAGAGATCATATCTAGCTCTTTAGCAATTTTGACATTACCAGCCATGATACAGGCAAAAAGTGCACTCGCAAGAATGAAGCGTAACCATCTATTTGATCTAAACCAAAACATGACTACTGCCGCCACTCCGATATAAGGTAGTGTACACAAGCAAAAATAACGAACTCCCAGCCAAAAGCTGGTTTCATGCCCAATACTTAGAGCAAAACAGCTTCCAAAGGCAATCACGACTAAAAGAGACGACAACAAATCACGCTTTTTCATAATGAACATAATAGTGAGAACTTGCTTTACAAGCAATGCCGTATGACAAAGCATTCGTTTATACCCTCCACTACAGATCTATTACCTAAGATTTTTAGAGGCAACCGCCCAACTACCGATTTTTTTGGGGAAAAGTTGAAAGTAATGGTACGTTTGTCGAAGGCTGGTCTGATGTACTACACTCCCCGATAATCTTATTGGACAACAAAAATTAGTACTATTACATATAAAAAGAGGGATCTCCCCCTTGTTTCTAAAATTATCTGGACAATAAAAGGGCTATGAAACTGGCAAGGTCATGTCTGGTAGATTTTTCCTAGGAGAAAAACTACCACTTGAACGTTGCGCCTACACCGTTTTTTATAACCCTCGACTTCAACAAACCGATTTATTATAATAATCATAAAAACTGAGACTTTAAATGAATGTACAAAACAATACAATAATAGGCATTACTTATCACACCCCTAATGTAGAGAATAGGGAAGATAGATCAGTAAGTGATATGCCAACTACTGCAGAAAAGGTTCACAATCTACAAAACGTTTTGCAACCTACTAGGGGCCTTTGCAAGTATGCTAATGGGAGCTTTTATCTAGGAGAGTTATTGCAAAATGCACCGCACGGAAATGGAAGATTATTTGATTCAGATGGCAAGCTTCTCTATGAAGGAGGAATGCAACAGGGCAAATATCATGGAATGGGTAGGGAATACCTAAATGGCAAACTCCATCGCTTTGGAATCTATAGACATGGGCAACCCGACGACGACAGATTCGAATATAATGAAAAAGGTGAGATAGTCAGTTGGGGTGATTTTAAAGATGGCCAATATGCTGACAAACAGCCTAGCCCCGCTCGGCATCCAGAAGATAACTCTCAAAGCAAAAAGAGTAATGAAGGTTCCAACCTCAGAAACACCCATTGTGAAACCCTGCACTTTCCTGACGGACGCTCCTATAAAGGGCAAGTAACAAATAAGATGCCAAATGGTTTTGGTAGCCTATATGACAAAGATGGAATTCTCATCTATGAAGGCTATTTTAAAGAGGGTGAATATCATGGCGATGGCAAACTCTATTGTGGTGGCATACTCAGTCAAGAGGGCTGCTATAAAGATGGCAAACTTGAAGGGGCAGGCCGACAATATGGCGAGTTTGGCCAGCTCTCTTTTGAGGGGGCATTTCAACAGGGTAGATTTCATGGGTATGGAATAACATATCTATCTGGCAAACAGCTTTATAGTGAAGGGATTTATGAAGAGGGCCAACGTCACGGCTTTTGCAAGATCTATGGTTTAAACCAAAGGCTTGAGTGTACAGGATTGTACAGTAATGGCAAACGCCAAGGCGAATGGACCTATTATCTGCTGGAAGGCAAAGTCGTAAAGATCGATGCTGCCGAAGCTGCAAAAAAAAGATTTCTCTACTAGAATCGGTGTTGACCTGAGGGATTACATTCAGGATTAAGATCAACCTACCATGGAGAAAAAGCTTCCGAGGTTCCTTAATTACTATTTAAAGCACCCTGTTACTGCTTCAGTTGTTATTTTCTACAACTGAAGCAGTACATTATGGAACCAACATAACCACCACTATACGCAAGGCATCACTCTAATAGATGGTAATTGTTTGACACCCTCTGATTGCCTTTTACAGAGGCTCATGCTACACTCTTTGCTCTAAAAATAAGGAATCCTTCTATGTCAGTACTTTCTAATGCAATGGATGCCTATGGAACATATACTAAAGTAAACGATGTGAGAGAAAGCATCGGCGTAATAAAAGAAACATGTACTAGTAAAAGTTTGACTACACCACAAAAAGTTGCACAATGCAGTGCTGAAGTTACTTTTATAGGTGCAAGATGTGGCGAGCTTTGTTTATCTGATCCACATACTAAGCCTTTTGTTAATGGTGTTGCTACTGTTTCCGATGTAGGAAGATGCGTTATAAGAGGATGCAACGAACAACAACCAGTCAGACAGGTCGTTATAGAAAGCTCAACTAAAGCACTATCTGGCGCAGGTGAAACACTTGTAAATATTTCTGCTGTTGCTAATAGCACCCCGCTTGCAGTAGTAGGCACCTTTTTTTCTCTAGCAGGACTTGGTATAACGTTATACCAATATTTCAATCGACCACGTTTTCAATAGCACAGTTAAAATTTATAAAATTCTGCTAGGCAATTTTCTGTAATTAAAATATCGATCAACCATGTTATTATCTGTTTATTATGTCAATTTCTTGGGACTTTGGAGATAATAAATTTTGTGTAGAAAAACGTGAATCATGGCACGAGTTTTCTGCTACGAAAGAGCGCTATGAGCTAAGAAAAAACTTTATTGCTCTTGGATCTTCAGATATTCCATTCAGAAGCTTTCTCCTTTTTCCCCAATCACCACCCACTGTTGTTGTGCGGCTTTATTGTACGTGGGAGCTTGCTAAAACTGTTGCACTTGTAAAAGATGTTGTAGAAGGGACATTGTGCACAAAATTTGCCGCTCTCTCTCTTCCTACAGATAGATGCATGAAGCTCCCATATAGCATTACGCCCTCTTCCTGTTATCTACGAAGAATGCCAGATTACTTAGTCCGGCGCGTAAAGACGCACATTTTGGTCGATGATATTGCGTTCATTCATTTTCTCAGTAATAAACTGACAAAATCAGAGAAAATTGTCATCGGGCGAGAGCTTAGGGAAAATAAGCTTCTTTCTGAAGCTCGCAGAAATGCTCATCCCCTGCTTCAAGGGACAACTTTTGGAGTTACCCTTGATAGCGACCGAAAAAGAGGCGACGACCGCTTTACACACTGCTTTTTAGCCTTTCCTACTCATTCTAACAAAGCATACATACATCGTATCCCTTCTGATTTAGCAAAAGACGCCATGCTACAAATCGCCTACCAAGATCATCCTGAAGTAATCATACTCCCCTGCGATATGGAAATGGACATATCTCAAGGAATACCCTTTACCTTTTTAGGAATCGACTACGAAATCTTGTTCGATGAAAACACTAAAACGATCTCATACGTCTCTAAAACAACGAGCAGATTGCTTTTTTCACATAGATATGCAGATGAGACTTTTATTGGAAAAGCTCGTCCATCCTTAAATGCCTGTTTTACCATTCTAGGAACATTTATTGCCTATTTAGATGACGATGAACAAGAACAAGTCTTCGGTCAGCCTGAGCTCTTAAAAGAGCTATTTAATGCGCTTTTTGCCTTTCGCCTTCAGGTAAGTGTTCCCGGCGAGCTTACATGCACGCCGTATAACGCAAAAGACTTTCCACGAACAAAGATCACCCAAATGCTTAGACAGCCTCTTGTTATGAGGCAGGCGCTCTCATCCTCAGAGGACTTCGATAGGATATACGCATCTCTTTCCACATATATGCCGCCACTATCTCCAGAAACGATCTTTGCACTTGAGAAAATCACTGGATTTTTTCGAACTCCATTTGATGACGGCGTCAATCAATTACCTAATGCGTTTGCCTACTATGGAGCCACTTCTTCTCAACTTATGCTCCATTTTGCCCCTGAGCTCATGCATCTCTTTACTGAATGCGTTGTTAGAGAACTAATGCAGCTCTATAAAGCCTGTCAGCATGATTCCCACCCACACCTCAAAAAGCTCTACCAGAAGTATCTGCTAATAAAGAATACACCAGATGGCGATATCACTGTTTTCTCATTGATAAAACATGGACTAAAGGATTTAGATCCTGTTCAATGTCGTCTTCCGCCAAATAGATGCTTTACAAGATCATTGTTTGAAGCAGAACATGACTATTTGTTACAGCTTGAAACTTTGCAAAAGGGCTCTCCGCTTCTTTTAGCGATATCTTCACTTGCTAAAACTCCCCTATCACTAATGCCCTTCTCTCAAGATCGTCATTTTATGGATACAACTACTGAGGCAATCGACAGGCTTCGCTATACTGTATACTGCCCAGAGGCCATCTTTAGCAATGTACATGGCTATACATCTGATGCCTTTCTAGGAGAATTTGAAAGAGGAATAGAAAACTTCATAGATCGTTTTGAACTTACTCATTCAGGAGTTGTTCAGACTCACATTGTTGATTTTGTAAAAAGAGTAGTCACGGGATCTGAACTACTTGAGCCCTGCTTTAGACATGACATATTAGATCTTAAACACTTTATCGCAGGGCTAAGCTCATATCTGATGATAGAATTTATTGATGGCAAGGCTACATTTAGGGAACTTGTGCTCAGATGCCTCTACGAAATCCCCCATCATGAGATCTCAATCAATAGCCAGTTACTTGTAGACACACTCTATCTGTTTATGAAAATGGTTCCGGCAACTCATAAACCAATAACTGCAGGTGAGGATCCATCTCCAACCATTCAAGCCCTAAGCAAGTTACATGTACAAGAGTATGAATCCACTGGTTTAGGAAAGATACTAGCCCTTTTAGATATGTTCAAAGAAGAGCAATACTCCTATATTGTCAAATGCCTCAACATACTCCGTCTTCGCAATCAAAATGACTTCATCCCCGCTGATGATCTAGATGACCCCCTTAGAGCCATCAGGCAAAAGCTTACCGGTATGAATCCAGACCTTCTTTCAGAAGAATTCTTTATCCTACTTCCCGACACGTGAGACGCAACTAATTACTTGATTTATTTTATTAGAAACAATAAAATGTTAAATTATGGACATTAGCGCACTCCTAAATCCTTTCTCTGACAACTATCATGCATGCGATGCGTTTTTTACATATGCATCAAGAGAACTTAATAAACAAGACACTGCAACTACACTTAAAACTCTAGGTGTTGCATGCGGCATCTTCACGCTCTCAGCAGTTGTTGGTGTTTTTACTTTTGGAATAGGCGGGGTGGCCCTCTTTCGCACACTTGTAGCCTCTGTTACAACACCCACAGCCAAACGTGTAGAGAAGGTCGCAGCATCGATCATTCCTGAAAATAGCGATAAAGAACTAAAGAATATTTTTGATAAAACAGAGAGCATGTTTCCCCATCAATCTAAGAGACTAAAAACACTCTTTACATACCTAACAGATGATACCTTCATCTATAACACAAAGTATTATGATCTTGGATATGAAGATAATTTTGGCGTACGCCGTATAACATACAGCAATCTTCAAGATAGAGAATTCTTGGACAGTATGCGTCGCAAGTATCTACCTGCTGTCATGCAGCTAGAGCTACTTCCTCCAGAAAAAATAATGGATGAAAGTCGCATCGGAAAGGCCGGCCAAGACATCCGATTAGCAAATAATAACATCTATAACATACTCTCTCTTGCTGAAGAAAAAAAATCTTCAGAACTACATAAGCTTCTTAGGGAAGCTCTAATCTACTCCCTTCTAAAAAAATAATAAGTTAAATAAAAGAGCGTAGACATGAACCCGTTACAATTCATTAAATCAAGAGATGAGTTTAAACTTGCTATTGAAGGTTGTATAGGCAAATATACACGCAGGTCTCTAGACTATCAAGATTGCGAAGAATTCCGTCATTCGGTCTTCCATACCTTGTCGCACGTTATCAGTATGCCAAAATATTCGAGATACCATCCATATGGGGAACCTAAACATAATATAGGACCTCGTATCTATGGACTTTTTGAAACAATACGTCAGCATATTGAAAATGGCTCGAAGAATTATAAAACATCAGTAGTAATATCTGTTCTACAAGGGAAAACTTCTCTTAGATACGAAAAATCTATGTATACGAGAACCGAGTTTCCTTATACAGTCCTTTTTGTACCCTTACCGGAAGAAGGAAGCACACAAGAGAATTTTGATAAAAGAGGGATGTTGCCGTGTCTAATCGATAAGCTTGCCTTGCCTTTACTCAGTGAGCTTCTTTCACCTCATGGATTCAAAATAGAATTATCGGGAGAAACCATTGTACAACAAATGCCTGAAAGGAAAGTTTCTAATTTCATTGCCTCTGGCATAACAGTATCTTGGACAAAAGAGATCAACCCTTTTGTTATTTTTCCCAAAGCTCCCCCTGTTGCAGCGCCAAAAGCTTTAAACCTGACTTTGTGGGATGCATATAAACTGGAATCACATACCGATATAACATTCGTTTGCAAAGATAAAAAAGAAATACGCGCGCATAGTCTCGTTCTGAAATTGGTCTCGTCTCACTTTGAAGTGATGCTCAGGCATGAATTTCGCGAAAAAAAAGAAGGTATAATTGAGTTATTGGTTTCAAGCAGGACCCTTGGAGCTGTTCTTGATCATATCTATAGTGGAAAAAACCCTTTTGATTCTGAGGAAAGAAAAACGTTAGATGCAAAAGAACTTATAGATCTTGCAAATCAATGGAATCTTGCCACTTTACGAGAGTATGCAGCTACTTTTATTGGTCAAAATTGTCCAGAAGAAGACTGGAAGGATTTAAAAGCATTAGGGATTTCTTACCAATCTTCTTACTTACTTGATCTCTACAAGTACTATTCATTACGATTCACAAAGGAACTTGATCATGACCCGGAAATGGAGAATATGAGTAAGCGACTGCAAAACACACAGATAGATCCGAATTAGCTTTGGAACCTAGTTGCTAAGCCC
>CAZEGK010000053.1:9474-13680 GCA_964512205.1 uncultured bacterium
GATCGCTTACCTGTCTTTGAGGACTCCATGTCTTTCCTGCATCATCAGAATGCATGGTAAATATGCTCATGTCATACTGAGCATCAGGGCTTGTGTCCAGTATTGGACTAAAATTATTGGGTTTGATGTTTGTTCCGTCAATCCATAGCTTTTTATGTATTGGATCGTAATCAATCCCTCGAGCGCCGTTAGGGAATACACCCCTATTAGGTTGGAATGGCACAGGTTTACCAAGGGCAGAAGTGTTGAAATCATTCGCTCCAACATTTGATATAAATACGTCGGTTGGCGTTTCGAACTGTGAAAAATTAGTGATTCCGCCTTCATGTTTTGCTAACACTACCTTCGTATAATTACCGTTATCACCCTCATATATCTGAGTCGGTCCAAGAAGATATACATCACCCTCTGGTGTTACGGTAATTTCCGGCACTTGCAAGTAGCAGATGGAGTTTGTTGCCACATCCTTACCAAGTCCACTTGCAAGGTCGTATGTTAGATTTCCATACGATCCTAGGCCTGATACCGGAATGTATCCGACGACAACATCTGTTGCATAAAAGGTATTTAAATCCACGAAATCTACCGAAAACCAAAGCGCTTTTCCACCTTGACCATCACCGCCGAAAGCAAGTCTTGGGTAATCGAGAAGAGTATCCAGATCAACAGTTCCAACAACTGTGAACGTAACTCCGCCATCCGTGCTTACAGCAAAAATCAGATTAAAGGGTGGATCACCTAATGGATCATCTGTTGACATATATGTCAGCCAGTAGTTTCCAAAATCGTCAAATTGACCATTTGGATCACCTCTAAAGGGAGGAAGGCCAAATCCCGCTGTTTGATTTGTGCCGGTCATTTGATCTGTAGTCCACGTATTGCCGCCATCAAAGGAATATGAACGTAGAAATGATACGCGGTTGAATGTCGGATCAGGGGAACCATAATTAAAATTCCCTAATGATGAGATCGCTACTATATTCTTTTCATTTTTTGGATTAATGGAAATTGCATTTTCGTAACATCTTTGTGGCTCAGGTTGATTATCTGGTATATATAATGCTCGCACAGGGTCAAAGTTAACTTTTCCATTATGTACCTTACCAACTACAGCATAAAAATTGAGGTTTTGTGAGTTTGTAACATCACTTGCTGGGTTTGCTGAAAATGTGTAGGCAATGGTCTTCTTATAGAAATCATTATTATAGAAGTCTAGAAGGTCTCTAGAATCACCATACTGCGCTACATTTGCCTCTTTATTAGAAATCTTAAAGTTTTTTGGCGTGTAGCACTCTTTAACAAGTTTGTAGGTAATTGTAGTTTCATTAACTGTGTAGGTCCCTGCAATAAGAGGTTGAAAATCTGCTGCACCAATAACAATAGCTCCATCATTAAATACATAGAGAGTGCAATTGCTCGCACATGGAATCGAATAAGGCAGCCCTCGGCTATGCCATACCGATTTTGGAAGGTTTGTTGAAGGAATTGTATAGACAAAGCCATCTCGAGGGCTCAGGGATGATTCAGGAATCTCAAAAGTAAAACTAGGAATCGTGAGACTTACACATTCATGTTTTACTTTGACAGACGCAACTACTTCGATTGGTGTTGTTTCATTCACCAAAAAGGTCGAATCCATAGTGCTAAGACTAAATAAATGGGAAAACCTCTCTGACGAGTGGCTCGAATGAGTAGAGTTTTTAGCTTGGACTTTTTGCTCAACCGTTCTAGGTGGTAGTTGACGTTGGAAAATAGCTTTTTGGGTTGCATTTAGTGCATTTTGAGTGGGCTTTTTCTCCATAAACTTTTTTGGAGCGGTTTGATTCACACCTCTCATCTTGTTGTACTGATGAGCGTTTGACGGTTTTTGAATGGCTTTTGGCTTATAAATTTCAGCAGAACTTGTCCCGAAACAGCTCACAAATAGTGCTGCCAGGGCGATGTACATCTTATGCATGAGGCCTCCTCTTATTTTGACAAGGAAATCTTGTCATTTCATGCAGATGTTACGCTCTTAAAAAATTTCAGACAATTGAAAAGCATTTGGCATCACAGATGAGCCTATGAAGATTTTTAAGACTTCTGAGGATAAAGCTCAGAATTTGAATAATTTGGTTATGAAAGGGCCCTTTTCTTAACTTTGAAACAGCTGTCTGCTTGAAAGTTACAATTTAAATTGCAGTAAAAAAATAACATGAGTACTGTGATACTGTGTTTTTAAAATCGATATATTTTTGTCGATTGCACCCAAAAATTGGAGACCAAACAATGAAAAAAATGTTTATCGCCCTTTTTGCTTGCATGCTGGCTTTTACACCAGGTTTTGCAGGTTCGAAACGTCACCATCATTCATGCAGCAGCAGTTCAAGTTCTAGTTCTAGTGATTCTTGTGAAACGGGCGTACACAAGCCCAAGGTCATTAATTCAAGCATTATAGAATTTATCGTTGTCGATCTTTATAGCGACTCGACAGTGCCAAGAGAAGATGTAATTCGCGCCGTAAAGGCAGTAAATGAGCAAGTAAAGAAGGACTTTGCACCCATATGGGGTGTTGGAGCCAAATTTACAGTATTGCCTCGAGGGAAAATTCCACATATCAAGTCTAATACACAATGCATCATCTATCTTGCAGATACTTTTGATCATGCGGATCTATTTACCGGCTCTGGTGCAGAACACCATATTGTGCAGCCTCCACCTAATGATTTTGATGGCCCTCAAGCACAGTTCTTTATTCCTGAAGTTCCACTGCTCCCAAATGGTACGCCAATTATATTGATACCTTATGGAGATCCAGAAGGCACATATGGATTGACGCTCCTTTTATCATTACCGCAATTTTCTGATTTTTCTTTACTAGACGCTCTCGGTGCAAACCTTAGCCACGAAGTGCTAGAAACGCTTGGGGATGTTTTCTGCGGTTTTGGTTTTTTAGGAGCTTATCAAATTCTCACACCAGGGCCTGAACAAACATTTGCATATGCAATAGAAGTGTGTGATCCCGTACAGGATAGTTATTATTCCCGTAGGAATGTTAAGGTTGCAAATTTTGTAACTCCAGACTACTTCAACCCATATCCAAGCTTTACCACATGCCTAGACTTCTTAGGGCTTGTTCAAGAACCATTTACACCTTATAGTGGTGTACAGTTCGGCTATATTATTAATAACTGTGGAGACTTTGAAAGTATTGCAATACTGTCTCCTATTGATAATCCTACCAACCTTATTACATTCTCTGATCCGGTTTATTCCTGTTCTGGAGATGTAGTTACTAACAAACAATTCTACAGCAAATCTCGTTTTGCTAAATTTCGCACTCAAATTTTACAGAGTCGATAAACTGACCTGGGAATATACATCTCGATTCGTGCGATTTGCACATCCGAATCTCACGAATCGGTCGGGTAGCCTGGAGGAATCTCACCTCCAGGCCCCCACAGATCCGTACGCGAGCCTCTCGATTCATACGGCTCTTGTTGCTTCTTACACCGGGTACTCTCTTAGTTAAGAAGGTTCCTCTCTTTTGATTGACATTCTATTCTTAGAGGGAACAAGTCAACCCCTTCGCTCCATCCTCATTACAAGGACTTCTTCACTACTACGAGTTGATCCGCCCCCTTGCTGCACATCGATACTCTCACTCTCATGGGGCCCCCACCTGAGCTTCTCTCTTATCATTGCAGCGACGAGTCCAAACATTCCGTGTAAATGCTCGTGTTACGCCCATGCCATCGCTATGCCGGCCGCCTCTCAGACTTCACAGCTAAAGGTAGTTTGACCCCGCACCTGAAAGCCAAGCCGAGGGACCTTCCCTCATCATGTACACAGCATTCCCTCTAGTTGCTCACTAGAGGAGTTCGTTTCGCACCAGACCCCGGCCCCTTGCGCTATACCTCTCATTGTGATGGCTGCAACAAGGACCTGCTATCTAAGTTTAGTTACAGACGTCGAGGTCGTTGCCCATCATGCAAATGAGGCGAATGGCCCTATAAAATCAACTCAGATACTGAAGATGCCACTGCCAGGCCATCGATAGCCCGAAAATGTTTATCAAAGGTGCACACTACACAACCATGTTCTAAAGCTTGTGAAAGGGGCTGTGAAAGGGGCCGGATACTGCGATTCATGCGATTTATGAAAAGGAAAGAACTATTTCATCTGCAATTGCTTGCAATTTTGGACACTTCATACACTTTGAAGCTA
>CAZEGK010000054.1:0-9602 GCA_964512205.1 uncultured bacterium
CCAGGAACGATCGAAACAGAGTCCGTTGAAGTTCGTCACAGATTTGTAGCAGCTAAGGACGATGCTGTCGAATTGCGCAATGCAATGCTTGTTGCCTTTGGAGAAATTGAAGGTGATGATCGAGTAATGATAAGTCCATGGGACCAGCTAGAAGATGGTGATATGCAGCTTTTAGCAGATATTGCTGCAGACACTGATAACAAAATGGGTCAACTAACAATTGATCATGAGTTGATACTAGAAGTAATGGACAAAGGGCTTGAAGCTGCCGGATATACAACAATTGCTGAATTTGCAAATGGAGCTCAGCCAAACTGGCCTACAGGGTTTCGTGACGCTTTTCTGAGATATATGACTAAAGCGGAAGAGATAACCAAAATGATAAATGATGCTGGAGAAAAGCATCTACCTCTTCAGTCTTCGAGATTGCCACGCAGAACGCAATCACAAATATTTAAGCGTGAAGAACTCGAAGCAGCTGGCAAGCCTCGATCAAAAGAAGAGGGTAGCGCTGTTTCTGATAGAAAAGGCTTAAAAGAGATAAATGCTCAAGCACGTGATGCAGTTTCAAATAGAGCGTTTAAAGAACGGGCAGCAAAAAATAGCAAAATCGGTCTTGCTACTCAGGCCTATCTCAAAGCAAAAGCTGATGCCATTGAAGCAAAAAAAGCTTTGGAAGCTGAAGTAGGAAAACTTATAGGTCCTAATGGCTGGTTTTCAAAAGGAAGAGATCCAGTAGCTAGTTTGAGTGAAAAAGAGCGCAAAGAGTGGTATTCCAGTTTGACTAAAGAAAGAAGGCTTGAACTACTTGATATAGGGCTTAAAAAGGCCGGCTGGGGAAGCGTGAAGAGTGTGCGCGAAGCAGCTATGGATAAGCCAGAGCTTATGCCGTTTCTTCGGGCCGTAACTCAGTATGGTGATGCTCTTGATACTCAAGGCAAAAAATATGATGTTTTACTGAAAGCTAAAAAATAGCGATAGATAAATGCTTGCCTCTCCTACGTTGTTTATCAAGTAGGAGAGGCATTTTTATGAGAAATATATGAGCAACCAGGTTGGTGGAATCGGAAAAGATTTTGATCCGGAAAAGCTCGGGTTTACGGGTACTGATATCAGTAGCGTAAACCCGATTGTCCGTTTTGTGGCAAATCTTTTTGGATTTACCTTTCGCTATGGTGATGTAACCATTCTTTTAGATGCAAAGACTCGTGCAAGTGCGCAGAGTTTTCTTAACAAAAATTATGATCGAGCAGGAAGCGGCGAATGGGTAAGCACAATGCTCAATAGCTTTTTAAGCCAGCAGCTCGAAAGGCAGCTTGTTACTGCCAAAAAAGTTGAACTTTCGGTCCCGCTCTTTAAACAGGCACTCTCCTACATAGGTATTCTTAAGCCTGAAAGGATTGATTTTGTTATTAAAGAGCTTGGCAGCGAAGAAGATGGCAAAATTGTAGCTACCCATAGTGAACTCGTTGCTGCCTTAAAGCCCTATGAAAGCGATCTGATTTCATATGATTATTACTATAAGAATGTAGCAAATCAGATACGAAAAGAGGTGGTAGCTCATGCTGTACACGTTGTAAAAAGACCGCCAAAGGATATCCCTCGAGTAAAGCTTGAACGGGTAATTCCGGAAGGCGAGCGGCAGCAAAGGGTAGAGGCATCTCATAGGGAGATGGTGCAGGCCTTTGGTACTCTTAGGGAAACTCTTTTAGAAGATAATAGGATTAAAGAGTCGCTAAGCAGCCTTACAGGAAGTGTAGGGCGCTGGCTTGGAATTGCTGAGTATAAGGATCTTACTGACATTTTAGGACGTGATATCTCAAGTATGGGCGTAAATGATATTCTGAAGCTCAATCACGAGTTAGAAGAGCTTGTAGAGCATGCCTATAAGCAAACAAAGTATCGACCATCGGCAGAAGTAAGACGCCTTTTTACTGAATATAAGAATGCCTACGATGTCTGGTGGCATGCAAATGCAGGAAGGGAGCCAGAAAAAATAGAGAGAAAAATTTCTAATAAAGACGCACTTGAAATGGCCCTTGCAGTAGGAAGCCCTCTTACAGCAGAACAGGTAGAAAAACTGAGCGCAAGCGGAACAAGACAAGCAATAAAGAGGCGGCTTACTGCTTTAGTGCAAAATATCAATACAAATAGGCAGTTTCAAGAGCTTCTTCGTCGAGAAATCCCCGATCATTTTGATCATGCGATAGATGTGCTACATGAGATTCAAGTGGAAATTGAAAAAATTGAATCAGATGACTATAACGCAGGCTATATAGGCTACCTTTTCAAGGGAAATAGTACTGGATTCAATTTTTCCGGTCTTTCTGGAGATCTTAACGCTATCATTATGAGAGGCTACTCTAATAAGCCGCCAAAAGAGATCAAAACAGAGCTTAAAGCGCTCTCGCTTCTAATCGATCACTATATTTCAATAGAAACCTTATAAAATATATACATAATAAATACTTTATTATGTTAATACAAAGTTAGAATAACTTTTTTAAGGAGAGTCTCTATGAGCAGCTCAATACATGGTAGTGACAATAAACCTTGGGTAGATCCAAATTTTCTTAAAGAGGCATCTAATTTTGCCGATTACGAAAAGCAACATCCCACAATGGCATTATTCAAAAGAATAATTTTTCAAACTGTAGCCTATGAAGATAAAACTGTATTAATTGATTGGTCAACGAGAAAAAAGGCAGTAAAGTTTCTCTCTGAACATGGAATTAAAGTAGGAACTTTTGAACGGGTAAGACCTCTCATTCAGAACTATTTGAAACAAAAGCCGCACCACCAAGTATCCATGCCTCCACGTTCTTCAACAGGTGCAGCAGAGGCCGGTTCCGGTCTTGCTAAAACTCCGACTCAAATTAAAAACGATCGCGACTCTGAACAAAAAGTAAGCCCTAAACCACAAACTCCACCGGCAGCTCCATCTACTCCAAAAGCAATACCCCGGAGAGAGGATCAAGATGAAATAGTTGCGACTCGTGAAGAGCTTAGCGCAACTCTTAGCATGGCAACTCCAAAGCGAGTTGCGGATGCAGTAGCAGAAACATTTTCTGTCGAGAAAGATGGCAACGTACATGTGACTAGGGAGCAAGTATTAGATGCCCTTAAACCTCATGAAGATACAATCAAAGCAACAAATCCAGAATATCAACAGGCAGCAGTTGAGCTGAAAAAGCAGGTTCATGAGCTTAATCAAGAGGTCCCAGGACCTCGTCTTAAGCGTCTTAAAGAGGGGATTCCGAAGGCTCCTCGTCATCAAAAAGGTGCAACAGAGCCGGAGGCATCAAAGAATACCGCAAAACCAAGTTATAAAGAGGCTGCTCTTACAAAAGATCGTCCAGTGCTGGAGGCAACAGCCATATTAGACGAAGCGGCTAGGAGACTTGCTGCTTTTAAACCAAAGGATCCAGTCCAGGCAGAGGTTGCAGCAAGGTTTGATGAATCAGTTGCTGCTTTGCAGCAGAGGGCGGCTGCTATTGAAAACGCATTTGTAGGGCTAGATGCTGCAACAAGTTTTATTGAAAATTTAGCTGAGGGTGAGGTCACATCCAGAGGTGAAGCGGAACAAATGAGTACATTTGCGAACCTTCGCAAAAATGCCGCTATAGAGCGTGTGAATAACGTTGTTAAAGAGCATAAAATTGATAAAACACAATTTGCTGAAGGATTGAAAAATCTTGAAGATGTACACAAGCAAGTTACTACAAAGCTTCGTAAAGAGATTATTCAAGAGGCAAAAGTAAGTCGAGCTATTTTACCAAAACTTGAAGCACGAGTAGACCGGCTCCAAGAAGAGTATCAAACACGAAGTGATAAGTTGCAGGATGCAGATCCACAGGGACTTATTGATTTTGTTCGTGATCTTAAGCAAGAGGTTGTAGAGCTTCGTACACAGCTTAAAAGACATGGTGGAGAGGGTAAGTTAGAAGAGCTTGAAAGGAGTGCAAATGAGTTGCTTAAAAATATGGCGAGTCGTTTGCAACTTGCATCTCGCAACTTAAGCCAAGATCTTATAGCTGCAGCAGGGAACGTGCAGTCTAATGATGCAGATAGCCTCATACGGCAATTAGACTCGCTCCTAACAAATATCAATAAGCAAGATAATTTTGATGCAGCTCTTAAAAAGTGCGAAGATTTTATTAAACGGCTGCAAGACATAATGACACCTGGTGAAAAGCTACTTGCCCGTTTTACAACTGAGAGAAAGGAAGCTGAGAAAGCTAATGAGCGAAGTCTCGTTGGACGAGGCGGTGATGCAAAGAATGTGCGTGCTGCAATGCATTCAGCTTTAAGAGAGCTTATGGATACTCCAGATATATGGGATGCTCTTGTAAATTCACAATGGTTTGGCCTTAGTGAAGATAGATCTAAGCAAGGGGCTCTTATGAGACTTGTACTAGATGAGCGAACAGATCTTGATAGCGTGCATAACAATGCGAAAGAGGCTATAAAGTTGATTAAAGAGGCTGTAAAAGGCCACAGAGCTCCTGAGTCATTACAACGGGCTCTAAAGCAGCTAGAAGATAATGCTAAACTGATGGCCCAAAACATAGAAGAGTATGTTAAGAATGCCGGTTCACCAGAGGTACGAAATGAACTTAAAGAATTTTTACGCGCCTTTATGGATCAAAAAGAATTTAAGGAGCTTGGTTCATATATCCGTCAGAAAGGAATAGATCAGGCTAGGTTGCAAGCGATCATGCAAAAGCTAGATTCTGATGAAGAGATGACATATCAAGAACTTGTCTCTCTATTCAAAGGTACTCCTCTCAATGATGATAAACCTGAAGCTGGTAGAAAAGAGGATGGCATTCGACCGCTTGTCCTCAAAGCTATGCAAAGAGCAGGTTATAAATCTCAAGCAGATTGGCCAGCTTCTGTGCGTGATGGCTATGAGCGAGTAGGCAACATGGTAGGTGCTATGATTACTAGAGAAGGATCCGGAAGTAAATAATTTAATATTTACCAATTTCACATGAAGGAGGCTACAAGGCGTAGATCTCCTTCATAGAGATGGTCAGGAATATTGTGGGAAAATGGCTCCTCGTGGTAATAATATAGGCATACTCTCTCGAGGAAGCGATAATGAGCGCACCATCACCTGTTGTTGATCTAGATGCACTTGGCAAGTTGCTTAGTCTTGCCAAAAGTCTTGATGAAGTAGCACAGGACTCACAAAGTAATAAAGCTATAGAGCGCGTGCTTATTCGCACAACGCCCGAAGGGCAGCTTGCCTTCCAGGTAAAGGGCGGTATGTTGTGGCGCTTTTTCACAATTACCCTTTCAGGGCGCGAAAAAGAGTATGACCTTGGGCAAAATATCGCTCAGCTTCAAAATCTTTTTATGGCGATCAAGCGGCCATCAGATCAGGAAATCAGAAGGGCGGCACAAGGTATGGCAATGTATGGAGAGACTGTCATTGATACCACAGATGCTGTAGCTACGCTCATTGGCTTGCAGGATGCCCTTAACTCTATCATAGATCACGTCAAACAGAATAAACTGAGACGCCAACCCGATGAAGAGCGCAAAAAGAGCATCGTAGAAGCATTAGAGGCTATGAAAATCAACTGGCGTCCGCAAAGCGGGCCAGCTCCTAAGACTCGCAGAAAAAAAACTACTTCTTCTTTGGAAACGCAAAACGCTTAAGGTCATCTGCTGCATGCGTATTGCTAAAGTAGGGTCTTGCCTCATCCTCAAATACTTTTGAATGAAGATAGCGTGCAGAAAAATGTGTTAGTATGAGCTCTTCGGCATTTGCCTCTTTTGCAATAAGTGCTGCATCTTTTGCAGTGAGGTGAAAGTGCTTTCTAGCAAGATCTCGCTCTTCTTCCAGATAGGTGCTTTCACAAAGAAGCATTCTTGCTCCTTTTGCAATTTCTACCGCTTCTTTACATACTCTCGTGTCAATAACAACGGCTATTGATTCGCCGGGGATAACGCGGCTTACATCATCAAGGAGCACTTCCTTGCCGTCGATAATAAGCGCTCTCTTTTCTTCAAGGAGGGCGACATTTGGGCCTTTGACGCCGGAAGCTTCTAGCTTTTTACGGTCAAATCTTCGGCTTGGAGCTTCTGTGATGCGCCAGCCGATGTTTTCGATCCCATGGTCAAGGAATGTGGCTTCAATCCTAAATTTTCCATCATCATGGACAAGGCCGGCCTCTGATACTGGGTGTTCAACTACATGTATGAGTTCGTGGTAGCTTGTGCCAAAGCGTAGCCTATCAAAGTATTTTTTTCCCGATGCTGGGTAGTAGCAGTGAATAGGATGGGTGACCTTGTCAAGGTTTAGTCGCATGAGTATAGAGCCGAGGCCAAGGCAGTGATCGCCATGAAAGTGGCTTACAAATATGCGCGTAACAACAGTAGGTGCGATTTCAGCAAAGATAAACTGTCTCTGGGTTCCTTCACCCGGGTCAAAGAGCAGCCCTTCTTCATTCCAGCGAAAGAGGTAGGCTCCATGGTTTCGATAGCGTGTTGGCTGCTGGCTTGATGTGCCGAGTATTACTAAGTCTCTAACGCTCATGATGATAATAAGTGCTTTTTAAATTGGGTGAGTGCCTTTGATCTGGCAGATATCTTGCTTGCAACTTCAAGCGGCATTTCGGCAAAGGTCTCTTTTGCCCCAACCGGCTGAAAGATTGCATTCCAGCTATGGGTGTGTGCCATGCGCCCGCCTCTTGGCAACACGATAGAGCCCTCTAGCCTTCCCTCAAAAATGTGGCAGTTTCCATGTGCATCTGCATAGGCGATATGGCAGATAACCGTACAGGAGGTGTCTGGATAGTGTAAAACAAGCTTTGCGAGGCCCTCATGGCCAATCGCTTCTAAAAATGCTCTCACATATGGTCCTGGAAGCCCGCCAAGTGCAGGGCAGTCAAGGGAAATGTCGTCGATAAGGCAAGGCTTTTGAATTTTACTATAGGCCTGCACAATCTTGTGGGTAGCAATTTCTTTACTTGTACCTTGGATTTCTTCAAGTTTAAGCGGCGTGTGGATGAGGTCAAGGCCTTCTAATACAGCTACAGCCTCTTGAAATTTGCCTACATTTTCTGTTACATAATGTATTTTCATATAACAATAGTAGCTGTTTTAAGGCTATTTTTGCTATGAGTAATCAAAGCGATGAGAAAAGGAAAAGCGATGGATCAAGAAACGCAAAAGCGCATAGATTTTTGGCTCGAAAAAAACTTTGACGAAAAGACAAAAGAAGAAATTAAACGTCTTCAAAAAAGTGACGAAGCTGCTCTCATAGATGCCTTTTATACAGAGCTCTCCTTCGGTACCGGGGGGATGCGCGGCCTCATGGGCATTGGCACAAACCGCATGAACATCTACACTGTCCGCTGGGCAACGCAAGGTCTTGCAAACTACCTCAAAAAGGCAAATCCCGGAAAAGAGAACCTTTCATGTGCTATTGGATATGATTCTCGCCATAACTCAAAGCTCTTTGCAGAGGAGTCTGCGCGTGTACTTGCCGGAAATGGTATTAACGTATTTATATTTAGCGAGATCCGTCCAACGCCGCTCGTTTCTTTTGCTTGCAGATTTCATAGATGCAATGCTGCCATTATGGTGACAGCCTCACATAACCCTCCGCAATATAATGGCTATAAGGTCTACTGGGAAGATGGCGCTCAAGTGCTCCCGCCGCATGATGTTGGCATTATCAAAGAGGTTAAGGCACTTGATGATCCAGATCAGGTGAAGCTCGCACCCATCTCATCAGATCGTATCCGCTCTATGGGTAAAGAGGTAGATGATGCCTACCTTGAAGCTATTACACCCCTTCAACTATGGAAAAAAGAGGGTGGAAAAGATCTTTCGATACTCTATTCAAGCCTTCATGGCACAGGCATCACAATGGTCCCTGCAGCCTTAAAGCGCTTTGGCTTTACAAATCTTGATTTTGTAGATGAACAGATCATTCCCGATGGCGACTTCCCAACCTGCAAAAAACCAAATCCCGAAGAGCATGCAGCTCTCAGCCTTGGGATAGAAAAAACCTTAAAAGAAGAATGCGATATTTTTATTGCAACAGATCCAGATTGCGATCGGCTTGGTGTTGTCGTACGACATAATGGCAAAGCTATTGCGCTTACTGGAAATCAGATTTTATCAATTGCTGCAGAATATGTCTGCAAAGCCTTTTCTCCAATGCCAAAAAAACCGGCCTTTGTAAAGACGATAGTCACAACAGAGCTCTTTCGGGATATCGTAGAGGCGCATGGCGGCACATGCTTTGATGTGCTCACAGGCTTTAAGTATATTGCAGAAAAGATCAGGACATGGGAAGAGGCTCCGGATTCCTATCAGTTTGTTTTTGGGGGGGAGGAGTCCTATGGATGTCTTCTTGGCACTGTCGTACGCGATAAAGATGCTGTTATTGCAAGCTGTCTTGTGTCAGAGATCGCCCATCATGCCAAAATGCACAATAAGACATTGGTTGACTATCTTAACGATATCTACATGCGATATGGCCTTTTTGTAGAACATCTTAGCTCGCTTGATTTTCAAGAGACTAAAGAGGGGAAAGAGGCGATGCAAAAGACTATGCAGCGCTTTCGCGAAAATTGCCCTACAAAAATTTTAGATCATACTGTGGTGCGCCTTGGGGATCTTCTCCAGTCAAAATGGCATGATTTAAGGACAAATCAGGATGAGAAAATCGACCTTCCCATTTCAGATGTATTGATTTTAGAACTCGATGATAAGAGTAGGATTGTCATAAGACCATCAGGCACAGAGCCTCGCATCAAGATTTATATCCTTACACATGAAAAGCCTGAACTTATTAAAGAGATAGGCTTAGAGAAGGCGTGGGAGAGGGTAGATGCCAAGGCGAAAGCGCTTGCAGCTGCGGTTTCCTCATAAAGTTTCTGGCATAGCGCCTTTTTTAAAAAGGCAAAATAATTCAAAGTTCTATGTTTCAGGTGTTTAGCTTTTAAATTCTAGACGTGCATTATCGGATGCTAGCGCACATGATTTCATAAAAGGATATAGCTACATATAATCAACGTATAATTATGTTAATTTAAAATTAAAATTATATTAAAATAAGGGATAGAGGGTACAACCAAGAGGAGGTGCCTTATGTCCGCTATTTCGCCAAGAGACCACCTACTTCATCTAGCTGCTGCATTTCCACAAGGTGAAAAAGTCCTTATACGGAACGTGAATGAAGAAACGCCTTTCGAAGTTAAGCGTGAGGGATTTCAAGGCTTTATAGATGGGATTAAACGTATCTTTAGTCGCTTAGGCCATAAAGAGCGCTATGACGTTGTCGCAAATATGCAAGTGCTTAAAAATCTCTTTTCAAACTGCCAGGTGCAATCTAAAAAAGATGCAGACCAATTAAATGAATTTGCGAAAAATCTTACAAATCTAAAGAAACATGTAATCGGGCAACTCTCAGATGCTGATCCCCGAAAGCGCGAGCTACAAAACATTACCTTTACTACATTTACCTTTGCGATACCTAGTGAGAAAGTAGAGAAGCCGCCTGAAGCTTCTCCGAAAACTCCGCCTCTTGCTAAACCAGTAGAGGTGCCAGAGGATAATAAAGAATTTAAAGCGAATCT
>CAZEGK010000055.1:0-8982 GCA_964512205.1 uncultured bacterium
AAAAAAAAAAAAAAAAAAAAATTCTGCAACACAGCCGCTGCCACTTGAATTACCTCTTTTGCAAGATTTGCAAGTGTTTCCTTGTGCACCTCCATTCCAGTTAAAGTTTTTTATTTTGTTTTTTCACAGACCGTCATTTCCGAATTGCGGATTGGGCCGAAGCATCTCCTGTTGTCGGAGATTGGCATTTGCTGTCTCTGTGTCACGACGTGTCTTCCATACTTTGTACAATATAATTCCTCCTGCAACTAAACCTGCAACAGCCAGCACAGCGAACACCACTCCGACGGTTTCTCCTGTTGTCAGGCAAGGAGATCTTCTGCGGATGGTAACCAAGACGGACATGGATGAAGATCCGCTGCTTACAACACTTGTAATGCCCTCCTCACATTCACGAAGATTGGAAGGATCGACGACGATGTTTCCAAATTGTCCATCGAGGCCTCCCAAAGCCGTCAACACAGGATACACACCACTTTGATTGACTCGGACAACCAAAACACCACCATTGATGTATGCCACACCAGATACAGTAATGTATCCAGCACCATATGGTTGAGGACTGATGTACACAACACTGGCAGGCGTATTTCCAATCAAATTACCATTGATGGTGGCACTATTGTTGACCAATGTGGCATTGACGGGGGCAACATAGTCCGATTGAGTCATACAGACACCTCCCTGACAAAAGCATTGAGGTCCAATGTCACATGTCTGAGGAAGACCAATTCCTTGCAACAGACGATATGTGATGCCATAAGATGCGGGAAGCAACGTCTGTCCACCCACAATGACACGGCCATTTCTTTGGATAGTCAAATCGTAGAGAGCTGGGAACAATCCAATGTCAAATTGAACACCAGACGATGGAGGTGCCACTGTGGAAAGACTCCATAGAGGATCCAAATTGCCAGACGGAGAAAGTCTTGCCGAAGACACAGAGTATGGAACCGGTTCTGTTGTGAATGCTAGAATTGCTTGTGAGCTCGGCATCACTCCCACTCGCAAGGGAAAGGTGTTGGTCACTCCCACGGTGAAATTTCGAAACGTCTGATATCCTCCCACACCATACGACGTGTCCAACGCTACTTGTCCAGGGCGCAAGCGAAGAACTCCAACAAATCTTCCGGGAGCTTGTCCTGCCACAAGGATTCCTCCATCAGGCATGCGTGCACATGATGATGCAACAGAACTAGGCAAGCTGGAAATGGCCGTGTAATTGGCACCGGATTCACTCGGTGTTCTAACATCTGGAAATTGATAGAGCATCATTTCCGTCAGTTGTCCCGTGTCGTCCATTATGGTAACAAAGACTGTTGCATTTCGTCCTGATCTTTGGCGTGTTCCAACCAGCAAAGTGCGCGTTGCAGAGAATGAAAAGGCACACGCCACTTCCATAATGGCAACATCGCTGGAAGACGAAGGAAGTGAATATGAAAGTCCGTCCACGCCGTACGTATCGTCCAGTGTTCCGTTGGTTCGGACTTTCATCGACATGATTCGTTGAGTTCCCAAGGGTGCAGTGATGTTCTGTCCACCTACTCCAATCCACAAAGATCCTGATGCACTAAAAGCGGCTTTGGCAATCGAACCCCCCAAGGGAGAAGGGACCAGCAAGTGACCACTGTCTCCAAAAGTTGCGCTCATGGCACCACTGACCTGATCTAGAGCAGCACCCCAGTAGAAAGAAGTGGAGTTGGGGTAATTGGAACGCACAGCAGAGCCCACAACGAGAATACGACCTCCAGGATAGAGAGAGGCAGAAGAGGGGAAAAAACTCCAAAAAATCTCATTTGGGTAATAGATGTTGGCATAACCATCAGTGCCAAAGGTGGTATTGAGCACCCCGTCTGCAGAATACTTTACCAGCGTAACATAATTCAGAGGAGCCCCTATTCCAAGAAAACGTTTTGTTGTCGTGGCTACAACAACAACATTGAAGTCATCCGTCACAACGAGAGAAACAATCTTGTCGAATCCTTGGAGAGACGTCTGCAACAGAGGAGTTGTTCCGCCCCAAGACAAGTCAACAGTTCCAGGAACCTCAAACGTCTGGCCCAATGAATAACTGGAAAGAAAGGTAAAAACCAAAACAATTCCAATCATTTACAGCCGCTGCCCTGTGAAGTTCTTTTTTTTTTCCCTCTCACTTTTTTTCGACTTCTCGTCGAATTTTGAATACAGATTCCCTTTCTGAATTGGATTTTCATAGCTATGGGACGTATCTGATTGTGTCGACTTGGATGGATGCACGAGAGGAAGCTTTTTTTTTTTTTTTTTTTTTTTTTTTTTTTTAATACTCAAATTTTCTTTGAAACTCTCAAATCTTGACGTAGAACTGAATTGTGTGCATGTAAAATGCAATGAGTGTCCACAAAGTTGCGCCTGTCAATGACCTGAGTAAGCTAGCTCCATGGTATGGCGCATAGTCCCATCCAAAAGGAAATGTCTGCGACAAAATCTCGTGCGAAACGTATATAGCGATGGAATTCATTCCCAAGTAACGAAATGGTGCTCCATTCCACCAACTCTTGACATCAACAATGATGTGGAACAACACAATGGCCAAATATCCAGTTCCTGCCATCACTAGAACAAAGGAAAGAGACCACAAGTTCTTACAAATTGGAATCACTCCATTGTTTTGTGATCCTGCGCACAAAATGGTTCCAACAAGTCCGAATACCACACCGCAAGTGGCCAAATGTGCGTACATCACTGCCAGACGGTCTCGACGATAAGCCACCAAAAGACGACCGGCGTGAACTCCGGCGTAACAAATGAAGATGGAAGTGAGACACCCTAACAATCCCTCGGGATCATAAGCTCCTGTACCGTATGTTGTCTGACATGTGGGTGTCTGATAGATGTGCGCCAGACCAAATACGAGACGATCAATGTGGGCAGCAGCTCCTCCAGTGCATCCAGCGAGAGAAGGATCAAGTTGCGCAGTTCCTCCGGCTCCCAAATAGCCCGTTGGACATCCTGGAACCGGCAAGAGGAACGTCAGAACAAGCCAGAGTGCCACAATGGCGCTGATGACGATCCATTCCCACAGACGAGAAACATAAACATCGACAAAAGACGAGAATTTGTGTGTCGTGTGCGATTGCCAAATGCATCGAGGGAATCGTGGAACTGCCACCACAATGACGGCACACACCAAATAGGAGACAGCAAAACGTTGCAGCACTCCAGGAATGCGACAATGTTCAACGTAGTAACAATTGTTAATGATGAGTCCAAGACCGAACAAAATGACGGTACGACGAATAATTTTGTACCAAAACGATGCCCACTCGCCCCAAGAGAGTGCTCCTTTGGAGAGAATGGAAGAAAACGAAAGCGACATGGAAACTCCCATTAAAAAAACGAACCACGGGAAAACCAAATCGGCAACAGTGAGTCCGTTCCAGACGGAATGGTTAAAAAACCAATAGGAACCTCCATGGTAGTTGACAAAGATCATCACGGCCAGACAACATCCTCGAAAAGTGTCCACACTGAACAATCGTTGAGAAGATCGAGGAACTGATGTTTTTTTTCCTCCTTCGACACCATCACCAGCAGCACTAGCACCACCTTCTTTGTTGCCATCGTTTAGAACGAGAGATACTTCCTCTTCTGTCTTTGGTGGTCCCTTTTTTTTGTCGAAAAAACGTTTCCACACTAAAAAATGAAATGGAACATAAAGACAAGCCGCCCCTGCATACACCATCAATGCTACTACAATGGGAAGCCATGTGTTGAAAGGTTCAACCAAAGCAACAACTTTCATCGTCTGACCCAAAACAAAAGATCCGTTGATGATATACACGCCACGATCACCCAACTCGAACGCTTCAATGGTCGATGTGTCCTCACCAATGGTGAAATACATTAAATAGGCATGTGCAACAGGAACCGTAGCATACTGAGCTTCAAGAGCACCACCGGCTGAAAAGTTGGCTAAAACGTTGAACGAACAATCGTAACAGTTAGAGTCCTGCCCATAAACGAGTACACGTTGTCCAATCGATCTGTTGGGTAAAAGAATGAGCTTTGCTTCATCAAGACCTGCAAAACAAGGCAACATTAAACAAAAAAAAAAAAAAAAAAAAAAAGCAATACTCACCATCCGGACGGGATGTATCGAGCTCAGCATGTGCAAAGCTCAAAACAAGAGCCAACAAGAGCAAGACCCGCCGAACCATCTTTTTTTTTTACTGTTTTTCAACTTGTTTTCTTGATGATTGTGAACATGCCTTGCCCATCACCCAAAACCACCAAAGGATAGTCTCCTCCTGAGCCAGGTGCATTTCTACCATAATGACCGAATCCTTGAAACACAGTTCTCTCACATTTCCTCAATTCCAAATCGTAAACTCCGTAAATCATCGAATCATATTCTGATCTGCGCACTGCTGTCACACAGAGACCCGAGGGCAAGTGTCTGAAAGAGCCGTCTGACTCATACAAAAACTCTTGCTCTTTGGAACTGTTTCGGCAGACCTGGACAAGAACGTGGCGGCGATCAAGACTTGCAGTCAAACAATAGGGAATGTTGTGAAAAGCCAAATTGACCGTACGAATGCGATGGGCATCTGAGTCAAAGTTGAACTGATCTTCGACAAAAGCAATTCCTCCAACGGGAGCTACGGGATCTGCCTGAACTACGATTTGATATTGTGAATCAGCTTGAGCCAATCTCGACATGGCATGTTGATAATGGCGCATCAAATGTCGATGAAGATCTCCTTGTTTCAATGGACGCAACGGTGCTGTAGGAAGACGAGAAACTCCTTTGTGATGACTCAACATGGTCTCTTGCAAATCGTTCAATGGCAAATCTGCTTCTTCCACTGCTGCATTCCGAGCCGGTGCTGGAGGTTCAGGTGCCTTCATTGGACAGTCCGTTCGAGGCTTGTCCAATGAGAAGACATGAGAGAATCGTGCTGCCCATGCATCACGACGTGTCAAATTTCCTTTGATTCCCAACAATTCTCGTGCCGTTGCCAAGATGCTCGTATGATCATACTGCGATGTGGGGAATGGCTTTTGCGATGCAGGTGCGTCATGGACAATGGTGTTGCGAGGAACGTACGGTGAAATCACAAGGAGAGGAACGCGAATGCCAAGACGAGTGAAGGAATAGTTGTACGGGGAAGGAGGAATGTCATCTGGTGCTGGAACACCATGCATTGGAGGAGGAACATGATCGTAGAAACCTCCATGCTCATCGTATGTTATAATGAGAGCCGTTTCGTTCCACTGAGGAGATGCACGAACTGCTTCGTAAATTTCCTTCAAAAACGCTTCTCCCAATGCCATGTCGTGATCAGGATGTTGATCATTGCTTCCAAAACCAGTGTGGCCATCAACACCACTACGAGGATTGATCCATGAATAAGAAGGAAGTGTTCCCTCTTTACAGTCTCTCAAAAACTCATTGAAATTTCGCAAATTCTGAGGATTGTGCATTACACCTGCAACAATCAATTCCCAAGGAGTAGTCTGAAAGTAGTTGCGCCAACTAAGCCCAGCATCATTGACCTGGTCGAAAATTGTGCGTCCAGGAAAAAGACGACCTTGAACTCCTTGAAACCAAGCTTCTGTATCGGTACATCCCGCAGTTGTTCCCATCAACGTCAAAAACCGATTCGGCCAAGTGGGGCCTGCCATGCTAGAGAAGTATCTGTCGAAAATGGAATACTCACGAGCCAAAAAAGAAATCACTGGAAGCTTTTCGGGGACAAATGCACTCATGACGTCGCAATAGCGATTCTTTGCCGTATTGTTTTGAAAGAGCTCCTCATACAATACAAATCCACTCATGGAAGCGTTGCTCTTCACCACGGGATCCCCAAATATTTTCATCGTTGTCGCAGGCACAGAGTGTGCAGGATCACATCCAGGGACATATGATGGTGTAGTATTTATGTATTCGCGGCCACTGCTACTGCCAACACCTGTGGGGTTCCATTCTTTGCCAGTCAAACCATCAACTCCAGGAAAAAACCCAAAAAGACGATCAAAAGAGTTGTTCTCAAGCATCACAACCACGACATGCTTGATTTTAGATGCATGCACACAAGGGACAACCAAAGCAATTAAAATACAAGCAAGCGTAATCGATGCGCGCATTTGGCCCGTTTTCTCAATTTTTTTTTCTTGGTAATGGTCGTCTGTGAACACGTGTTTTTGATTCACATTGATTAAAAAGGATGTGTTGGAGATGTTTCAGTGGGTAACTTCATGGATTTTTGGAACGACAGAACGAAAAAAAAAAAAAAAAAAAAAGAAAGAAAAAAAGAGGCCGCGTGAAGAGGAGCTAATCCATGGAGATGTTGATGAAGGACACCTGTGGAAACGTCCCATTACGACGCTAGCTCTGTCATACCAAGGTTGCTGCAAGCAACCACACTTGCACGACTCTCGGAAGCTTCTTCTTTCCCTGTCTGATTGTGAGGAGCTTAGTTACTTCAGCTACCTCTTTTTGGTCAAATGGGTATGTGATCACATCTACCGGTAACTTGTCCGGTGTGTTGTGCTCCTTGACAAATTCCTTGATCAGGTCTGCTCCGAGAGAGGATTCAGGTTGCCATCTCTGCCACAAGCTCCACGTTTCGCACTTTCCATCCTTGCTCCAAACCTTTGAAGAATAGGTTTGTGACCTCTGATTGCGTGTATGAATTGCGGAACGGCTCAGCCGTGTCGATGGTCCTTTGACAGAAGGCCAACGCAGACTCGCCAGGACAATGGTTGCCGATGTGCTCTTTCTTGTTGCTTTCTTGTATCTGATGTGTTGCACGTCATGATTGTAATGCTTCTCCATGAAGCGACCCCAGTTGTAGGATTGCTTCCTCTTGATCCAACTGGGTTGATAGCATCTTTGATGGTTTTCATCTTCATGCAAGTTGTCTTTGCCGATTGAATGGTCTCTGGTGCGAGCAAGGCTGTGGCTTCTGTCGCAATTTTGGTGAGTGTTTCTCTTTGCTTCTTTAGCGTCTCAAAATCCATTGTTAAGGTGCGAAGTCCATGGTGAGGGTGTACGAAGTTCTTCGCTCCTTCTTGCGTACGCGCAATCGCGGAACCTCCAAAGCCTCGTTCAGACACTTCGACTTCCTTTCCTGCAGCTCCGGTGCCACTCCTCCCCCATCCCTCTGTTCCGAGCCGGAACCACCAACGAGCTCGTTACCTCCACCCTGTATCCGTACCGCACCCACTCGTTGCGCTCACGCTTGATTGAAGTTGACATGCTTCTTCGTTCATTAGCAGAAGAAGATGGTTGCTCTCTTGTTGTAAAGCGTTGTTGTAAAGCGTTGTCGATTTATGGGTAGTGCATGGGTTGATGAGATCTCAACTTCGGTTCCGCCTGGCCACATGCACTCCTCGCCGTTGTCGACGCTGCAGGCGTCGCTGGATGATATGATGGCGGGTTGGCCTCCATGCTTCCCCTTTTCCTTGTAATAGAAGATCTAATTTATTTCTTAGATTTGTGTTGATGTGAGTTTTTTCCTACGACACCGTTCGTCTCTCTGAGTCCTGTGTATGAGGTTGTTGTTTTGGTGCTTTCTTTGGGTATTAAAATAAATAAATTAGAGAATCTTTATTACAACAGAGTGTCCCAATGCCGAAGCCGAAGTACGTATCCAACTGAAAAACCTCAAAAAATTTTTTGTTTTTTTTTTAGAACTTTATTCATTCATGGATGAACATCCAATTCTATGCAATGAGAATCCAATCGCTTCCATCTTTTTCTTATCGAGAATGAGTCTTCCATCAAAGACTTCTGCTGGTCTTTGCATGAGAGGATAAACTTCTGCCCAATCCATGTCTCTGAAAATGGGCCATTCTGTGCAAATCACTATTGCTGAGGCCTTTTCTGCTGCTGCGACCACTGTTGTTTCCACTTGGACAGAAGGGAACAACTGTAAGATGGTCTTCGCTTCCACCACGGGATCGAAGATGTGAACGCGTGCCTTTTCTTCCAACAAAAACTGCACCACATTGATGGCAGCACTCTCACGGATGTCTCCTGTGTGCGCTTTGAATGCCATTCCCAAGACGACAATCTTTTTGTTGCGGAGAGTTCCGTGCATGCGACGCAAAATCTGCTCGCAGAATCGTTGCTTGCGGAGTTCGTTCATGGAGACGGCCATCTTCCAAAAGGCAGCCACTTCAGGCAAGCCCAAAGACTCGGCCATGAAGGACATTCCCAAGATGTCCTTTTTGAAGCATGATCCTCCGTATCCAAGAGACGACTTCAAAAAGTGAGGTCCAAGACGATAATCGAGTCCAATACCACGAGACACTTGCTCAATGTCGGCATGGGTTTCTTCGCAAATCATTCCAATGCTATTGATGCTACTGATTCTCATGGCCAAAAACGAGTTGGATGCCAACTTGATCAATTCTGCCGAAAAGGACGATGCGGTAATGATGCGATCTTGAGGAACCCATTGAGCATAGAGACGCTTCAATTCCTCAATGGCAGACCGACCCTCCTCTGTCTCTTCGTTGCCTCCAATCAAAACACGGTCTGGACCTTCCAAGTCACGAACGGCCGTTCCTTCGGCTAAAAACTCGGGATTGCTCAACACTTCAAAATGCAGACTTTTGTCGGGACACAAATGATGCAAAAGGCGCTGCAAAGAATCTGCTGTTGTGACGGGGACAGTGGACTTCTCAACTATGATCTTAGACGAGCGAGATACAGCAGCAACGTTGCGAGCAACAGATTCCCAAAACGCCATGTCGTACGCGTAGCCAGAACCAGTTCCGTATTCCTTGGTGGGAGTGGGAATGCAGACAAAGATCATGTCCGCCTCCATGATACCAGCATTCACATCCGAAGAGAAAAACAAGTTCTTTCCACGTTGAGCCAAGACCTTTTTTTTTTTTTTTTTTTTTTTTTTTTTTTTTTTCTTATTTAAATTTGCTATGAAAAATAAATAATATTTATTAAAAAAAAAATTGAACAAAAAACCTGAAGTAAAG
>CAZEGK010000055.1:8992-9262 GCA_964512205.1 uncultured bacterium
TTTTTTTTTTTTTTTTTTTTAAGTTCAAAGAATTGGATGAGAAAAAGAAATACACATCATCACAAAACATGTGACACGAAAGACTTACGATAGGAAGCAATCCTGGTTCATGAATCGGAAGGTTTTCAGAGTTCCAGGCTGAAATCTTTGAGACATCCAAATCCACAACGGTAATGGTGTAATCGGGACAGTGTTTTGCAATCACAGGCATCGTTGATCCTCCAACATATCCAGCACCTTTCAAAAAGCAACGTAAGGTGTGAGGAAAAA
>CAZEGK010000056.1:0-9219 GCA_964512205.1 uncultured bacterium
TTATTTTATTTGATAGGGTTTTTATTTAAAGTTATAATAAATATTTGTCGCAAAACAAAACCATCTTTGGATGTTTTAACTTTAAAGTATTTATCTTGTAAATCTTTAAAAAATTTTTCTTGTGTGATTTCGACGTTTCGCTTTGATTGTGCAAATTCTACTGCATCTCTTTTAGCCTTGAAGATTGCCTCAGCCGTATGGGTATCGCTGTTATACTCATCAAATTCATAACTACGCTCTTGCCAACGACAAACGTATACATAGACAGGCTCTAGATCATTCACAATAGCTGCAGTTTTAAGAAAGTTCATACTTTGTTCGTGATAGAGTGTGAGCTGATCTTTAATTGCATTATCTCTTTCTGCTTGAGTCTTTGTAAACTCAGCAAAAAGGGGATGTGCTGGATCTAACATCTGATTGTATGATGTATTTGGAATAGACATAATCGATAATTATCCAAGGTTATTTAAAAAATTTGTAATTTTACAGAATAATGATGCTTTTTATTATATACTTCTTTGATTTTTGCATCAATTTTTGTTTCGCATTCAACAAGATTTACAATTAAATCTTAAAAATTACTGACAGGTATTAATAAACTATATATAATTTGTATTCTTAAATTAAGGAGTGTTTATGGCGGTTTCATGTTGTTCACAAGATTTTTGGAAAAATCCTGATATTGTTGCTCGATATGCAACAGGTGGTAATGTAGTCCAGCAGGCACGTTTCTTTCAGGCAGGTCCTTGGCTTGCAAAATATCCCATAAAACAAGGAGAAACTATCGTTGATGTGGGCGCAGGCACGGGTGAAATTACTATGCTTTTTGCTACAGTAAATGGTGCAGGGCAAAACTACGCAGTGGATTACTCAGATGCAATGGTTACGGTAGCGCACCGCAAAATATCAAGGGCTAAGATTAGCAACCTCCAGGTCTGGACGTCGGATGCAACACAGCTGAAACTACCTACTCAAGAAGGTACGGTCCATAGGATGATCTCCTTTTCAGCTATCCACTGGTTTCCCAATCTCCAGGGATTTGTAGATGGTATAAATAAATACCTTGCTCCAGGCGGGATCTTTTTCTTCCGATACGCAGGATGTAAAGGGGATGAAACACTCGAACTTGCAGAAAAAATCAGCAGGGGAGATGAATGGAAAGAGAAATTTAAAAGATTTGCATGTCCTATGCATACCCATTCGCCTGAAGTCATGCAGGCGACACTTGAAAAGGTAGGGCTTGTATGGGAAGAGGCTTCCATCTGGCGAAACATTGAAACATTTGATAATAAGCAAGGGTACAAAGCCTATGTCGCTGGTTGGCTACCTCACCTCTATCATCTTAACGACGAAGATCGCGAAACGTTTTTAAACCTTGTTGTAGAAGCACACTGCTCTCGCCCTGAACGAAGAAATGATAAGGGTGAAATCACAGTGTGGGATACACAGGTAAAAGTAACAGGTTCAAAGCCTAATAAATAACGATCGAACTTTGCGCAAATGTGCCCGTCCTAGTACACAAACAAGTGCCGTACTCAATACTGTAGCCGGCAAACGACTAGATTTGATAAAATCTTTGTTTTATGCATAATTTTACTGATTTATTTAGACAAAACGACTCAAATTTAGAAAACTTCCTAAAACAGGCAGAACCACTTGGCCGCGCCTTTGGCCTTGATGTATTTTTTTATAATGCTATAGAAGAAAATGGCCAATTTGCAAGCATTTGTACGCACACAGATGCTATGGGTAATTTTTGGGAGAGTCGCCGCTACCAAGATATGGGCTTTTATGTAAGCCCAGAATGTCTAAAAGAGGGTTATTTCTTTCTCGATCATGATGTTGACTATGCAAGCTATGTTGAAAGTGTTTCACGAGTCTATCCGCTTTATCATCCCTTTCTTATTATAAAAAAAGAGGGGAGTAAGGCACATCTCTTTGGCTTTGCATCCAAAAAACCAATTCCTGCACTTCCATCGCTTTATATCAATGGTTTGGCTATGCTGGATAGTTTTATACATCACTATTTGCAAACGCAAAAGCCATTAGACCCAATACTTGACATTGCAAAGCTACGCGGTCAAAAAACCTTTTATGGGAAGATGTATGGGGAAGATAGCCTTCCTAAACAAAGCACAAGCACCTCGCTTCTTACACAATTGGGAGTGCCAACTTTTCTCATACACTCTGCACAAAAACTTACAGATAGAGAAAAAGAGGTGCTTAGTGCCTATCTTGACCACAAATCAGCAAAAGAACATGGCCAAGAGCTTGGGCTGTCGTACCGCACTATCCAGTCCTACATTGCAAACATTAAGAACAAGCTAGGTGTTTTGACACGAGATGAGCTTCTCGAACAGGGAATGCGACTCAAAATGGCCGGGTTTTTACACATAGCTCACTAAATGATGTCCCCTCACAAGACGTTAGCTAGCTAAGATTAACAGGTTTGACCCCAAGGTCCTCCTATGTTTTTAGAGAATGTATCAAGCCGTCGATAAAGTATTCCTTTGTTGCTTGTGGCAAAGCGTCGAGGGACAAGAAGGGGTTATAGTCTTCCAGCTCCATCAAAAGCAGGCGACCATCATGAAGCCTGCAGCTATCCACGCGCTGTATGCCTTTTTTGCAGCTGTTCCAGTTGACAAATGATTTGGCAAATGCGATGTCAGCTGCAGTTGCATTGTAGAGCTCTAGGCCCCAGCGGCATTCTGGGTCCGGGGCATAGAGGGCATAGTAAAAGGTGTCATCTATAAAGTAAAATGAGACCTCATAGCTAAAATCTACTAGCGGCTGGCAAAGCATACCGCTATAAGAGTGTAGCATTTTGCTCCCTTCAACTACCTCTACACCGCAGGAGTCTGCTCCATCGAGTGGTTTAAGAAGGTATTTTTCTGACAGAGGAAGATCCTTTTTGGCCAGTGCAGTTGGTATTACGGCAAAGCCTTCTTTATAAAGCTCGAGAAGATGTCCTTTACCATTTATATCTCCTTTGCCTTTTAGATCGTTTGACAAAAGAAGATTGTCGTGCCTGCGAAGGGCCTCTAGGTGCTCTTTGTGAAGCGCCTGAGGACCTGTATTTCGCACAAGAGTCACATCGACTTGCTCTGCGAGAAAGCGCGCATCTTTTATGTGAGCGATGTAGAGACTGAATGCCTTTTGGAGGTAGCTACTTAGCTCAAGATCCTCTTTATAATAGTCGCGGCCCTTTGCCTTATAATAAAAATCGGTAACGAGAAGTAGGTTTTTCATGCGTGTGCCCTTCTTTTGTAAAATGCTTTTGCTATGTTGTAGAGTGTTAAAACTATGAGTGCTGGATATACTGTTTCAAGTACTGGCCCAAGAAAGCGTGCTATACCAGAAAACTCAAAAGTAGATACAAAAAAGGCTGTAGCTACAGTAGCTCCTAAAGCTACATGGTGGCTTACCTTTTGTTTGAGCACCTCTTTATGTACAAATTCTGCAAAGAGGGATGTGAGCGCTATAGCTGTAGTAAGACATGCTAAAACAACAGCCACAGATACCACAAAGGCACCAAAAGTACCAAGAGCAAGCACAGCCACCTTGCCAAACATCTCTTCTGCAGCAAGTGATGAGAGCTCCTTAGCATAAAGCTCTCCAAGCAAAACAAGTGCTAAGTAGACAAGATATAAAAGCAGAGCCCCTAAGCAGGCAGACTTCAGAAACAGTTTGCCAGAATTCTCCTCCTTAAGTTGTGAGAGCACAAACCCGGAAAAGAAAAATGAAGCTACAAGATCCATCGTCTGGTACCCTGTAAAAAAGCCATTGGTAAATGCTGTAAAAGGTGAAGATGGTGCTACTTGGACACTATCGTGAAACTGCAGACCGTAAAAGACGATGCAGGCTATCGACAAAAGGAGAAATGGAGTGAGAACAGATCCCACAACATGGACGATACGTGATTTATTTACTGAAAGAAGGTAGATAAGACCGCAGCTTACAAGACTTACTGTAACAAGAGGTAGATCTGGCAAAAGGGGATGAAGGGCGCCATGCATAACTGTCAAACAGCGTGCAAGCACCCCAAATGGCCCCATAAGCCCTAAGGCAACAAGCGAAAAGAGAAAGGTTCCCCGCTTTCCAAAAAGAGCAAAAAAATCTCCAAGATTTCCTTTATAAAGCAGCATGCCAAGCATCCCAAGTAGGGGAAACAAAACAGCTGTGCAAAGCACGCCAAGTGATGCAGCAAAAAAGTTGTCACCACTTTCAACACCAACCTTTAGAGGAAATACTAAATTTCCCGATCCAAAAAACATAGAAAAGAGTGCAAAACCTACACTCACAAACAATAAATTTTCCTTTTTCATACAAAATCCTATACGTTAAAAATAAAAAAACCGCACCTCTCTCGAGAGTGCGGTTTCACCTACAAAACCTTATGTATACCATATCTACATAGGTCCGCACCTCGTTTTAAAAATACTGTTAATAATAATTCGTCTCATTCTCATTCCTTTTGAGCAAAAAAAAACCACATCTCTTGTAAGAGATGCGGTTTTGTAAACCAACCTAGCTGTAGCAATGCGCTATCACATAGGTCCGCACCTCATCGTGGTGTGGATCGTAATAATAATAGAGCAGACTTTGCTAGATATAAAATTTCTCATAAAGGCTAACTATAGCAGACAGGAATAATTTTTAGCGAGTCCAAGGTGTAAGAATCTCATATCCCGTAGGTGTAATGAGGAGTGTATGCTCCCACTGTGCAGAGGGTTTGCCATCTTTAGTTCTTGCTGTCCAGTGATCATTTTGATCAACGACTGCCTCGTATGTGCCAGCATTTATCATGGGCTCTATAGTAAAGGTCATTCCTGGGACAAGTAATAGGGGATGCGTCGTCCTAAAATGGGGCACTTGCGGCGGCTCATGAAAGCGTACACCTACACCATGGCCTACAAATTGGGTAACGACAGAGCAGCCCTCTTTTTCTGCATAGGTTTGAATGGTATCGCCAATTTTATTGAGGGGTACATTTGGCCCTAGGATCTTTATAGCGCGCATGAGACACTCGTGAGCAACGTCGACTACATGCTGCTTTTCAGCATCTACTTTGCCAATTGAAACCATGCGGCTTGCATCGCCATAGTAGCCATCAAGAATGCATGTAACATCGATATTTACAATATCACCCTCTTCAAGGGGCCTATCCTCTGGTATTCCATGGCAGATTACATCATTTATTGAGGTACAGATGCTTTTTGGAAAGGGGGGATTGCCATAGCCAAGTGGGGCAGGAATTGCGCCGGCATCAAGATGCATTTTATGGGCAAAGTCATTAAGCTGCGCTGTAGTCACACCCTTTTTTGCCATTTCGCAGGTGGCATCAAGGATCTTTACTGCAAGCTCGCATGCTCGCTTAATCATCATAATTTCATTTGGAGTTTTTATGATGATGTCATCTCGTGCTTCCTCTTGGGGAAAGTGGCATTTTTTCCATTTTTTGCCGCTTCCACACCAGCAGGGATCGTTTCTTCCTACCATAGTTTTCTTGGCTTTGCAGCTTCGCCGTAGTGGCCTTCTTTATAACGCTTTGCCATTTCATCGAGTGTGACAATAGGCACTTTATTTGCATGCCCTGCCTGGCCAAACTCTTTCATGCGAGCCTCTGCCACTTCTTGCATAGCAGCGCGTGCAGGCTTTAGATAATCTCTCGGGTCAAAATCGCCAGGATTTTCCATCATATATTTACGTATTGCGCCGGTCATTGCTAAGCGGCTATCTGTATCTACGTTAATTTTAGCAACACCTGCTTTGATGCCTTTTTGTATGGCAGAAACAGGAACACCGTAGGTCTCACGAATTTTTCCCCCATTTTTATTGATGATCTCTAAAAGCTCTTGAGGAACAGAGCTAGAGCCATGCATGACAATATGGGTATTTGGGATCTTCTCATGGATTTCCAAGATGCGATCGATTACAAGCACATCACCTGTCGGTTTTTTTGTAAATTTGTAGGCGCCATGTGATGTTCCAATCGCTACGGCTAAGGCATCAACGCCAGTTCTTTTGACAAAATCAACCGCTTGGTCGGGATCTGTGAGCAGTTGATCGAGCGAAAGCTTGCCGCTTGCGCCGTGGCCATCTTCCAGCTCTCCGGCTCCCATATGCTCTAGCGACCCTAAGACGCCAAGTTCTCCTTCGACAGATACGCCAAGAGTGTGAGCGATATCGACTACATAGCGCGTGATAGCAACATTATACTCATAACTTGAGGGGGTTTTGCCGTCCTCTTCTAGTGATCCATCCATCATAACGCTGGTAAAGCCTTGCTTTATAGCGCTTATGCAGGTTTCTGGGCTGTTTCCATGGTCTTGGTGCATGACTATGGGGATTTCGGGGTAGAGCTCGCCTGCTGCTAGCATGAGGTGCCTGAGGAATGAGTCGTTTGTATATTTTCTCGCTCCGCGGCTTGCCTGGATGATTACTGGGCTGTTTGTTTTTCGGGCAGCCTCCATTACGGCCTGGATTTGTTCCATGTTGTTGACATTCAAGGCACAAACGCCAAAATGGTTCTCTGCAGCATAGTCTAGAAGGGTGCGAAGGGCAATAAATGGCATAAGGTTTCCTCTCTATCTTAAGGTCCTAACTATACAGTTTTTCCTCTTATAATCAATTAAAGAAATTTGTATAATGATGTTAGGAGGGTCCAACCTTGAAAAAGAATCATACGTTCTGGTTAGAGCTTGGAAACTGCTACACTAAGCTCGGAAAATTTGAAGAGGCAATAGAGGCCTTTATCCAGGCAATAGAGCTTGCGCCTAAAAAAGCAGAGGGCTATCTTGCCTGTGCCAAATGTTATATGCTCACGGAAGATTTTGAGCAGGCTATCAAAACATGCGACGTTGGCCTTAATTTCGCTCAAAAACATAAAGCTGAATCGTGGGCAAAGGGTTTACATGCACGCCTCGTCCTTGGTAAGCAACAGATTGATGAACTTTATGCAGAATCTCAATATGGAACCTTTACGAGTTAGGGGGTAATCATCCATGGAACAGCAGGAACATGAGTTCACAAATAGACTTATTAACGAAAAATCGCCCTACCTGCTGCAACATGCGCATAATCCTGTCGATTGGTATCCATGGGGTATTGAAGCATTTGAAGCAGCAAGGCAGGAAAAAAAGCCAATCTTTTTATCTATAGGATATGCGACATGCCACTGGTGCCATGTCATGGAGCAAGAGTCTTTTGAAGATCCTGACGTTGCAAAAGCCTTAAACGATGCATTTGTCTGTATAAAAGTAGACCGTGAAGAACATCCCGAAATTGACAGCCTCTATATGGAGTTTGCGCAGACGATGATTGTAGGCTCAGCAGGCTGGCCACTAAACATCATCCTTACGCCGGAGCTTAAACCATTTTTTGCAGCAACATACCTTCCAAAAGAGAGCTCTCGGGGACTCGTTGGTGTTATAGAGCTTACAGAAAAAATAGATGAGCTTTGGAAAAGTGATGAACAAGAAAGAATTCTCTCACAGGCAGATCGCATCGTCGATATTCTCAGGTCTCATGTCCACCTTATCGGAGAGGAAATTCCTACTAAAGACCCTATCTCAATAACGGCAGATGTTCTCTATCGCATTGCAGATCCTATCTGGGGCGGTATGAAGGGGGCGCCTAAATTTCCCCTTGGCTATCAGGCAAATTTTCTCCTCCGCCACTTCCTTCGCTCACAAGATTCTCGAGCACTTTTTTTAGTTGAAAAAACTTTAGAGATGATGCACAGGGGCGGTATCTATGATCATTTGGGGGGAGGGTTCCATCGTTATAGCGTAGATGAGCACTGGCATATTCCCCACTTTGAAAAAATGCTCTACGATAATGCCATCCTTGCATATGGGTATCTGGAAGCATGGAGAGTTGCTCATAGGCCGCTTTATAAAGAAGTGTGTGAAGCAATTTTAGACTATATAGTTCGCGATATGAGGCATTCGCAGTCTGCATTTTTTTCAGCTGAAGATGCAGATTCCGGCGGTATTGAAGGGCTTTACTATACCTGGACAAGGGATGAGGTGCTTAGCTTTCTTGGAGAAGAGGAGGGATCTCTTTTTGCAGACTTTTTCGGCATTTACGAGCATGGTCTTGTGGAGGGAAGGTCTGTGATGCATATGGTATCTTCTCTTGATGAGTTTTGTCAAAAGCAAGGCCTGAATTTACACGATGTAGAAGAGCGTATACGAGCTAGCAAGAAAGTATTGTTTGATGAAAGGATGCTCCGTCTTCGCCCACTTCGGGATGACAAGATCATTACGTCCTGGAATGGTTTGATGATACATGCCTTTGTGGAGGCGGGAGTGTATCTTCAAAGAAGTGACTATATTGCTGTTGCAAAAGAAGCTGCTTCTTTTATCAGATCCTCACTCTATATAGATAAAAAACTCTATCGCCGCTTTAGAGATGGCGATACTCGCTTTAGCGCGGGCTTAGATGACTATGCCTTTTTGACAAGAGCCCTTCTTTCCTTGTATGAAGCAGGAGAGGGCAAAGAGTGGCTCGACTGGGCAATAGAGCTTGCAAACTACCTGAAAGCTTACTTTAAAGCAAAAGATGGCGCCTTTTTTCAGGCAGAAGGGGATGATGAATACCTGCTCATCCGCAAAACCCAGTTCGCAGATGGTGCAGAGCCATCAGGAAATGCCATACATGCAGAAAATCTCGTCAGGCTCTATCAAATTACCTTCGATAAGAGCTATCTTGAGCAGGCAGAAGATATTTTTAAAGCAGCAAAGCATTTTATTGATAGCTATCCCCTAGGCTACTGCTATCATCTCATAGCCTTAGAGCGCTATTACGATACAAAAAAATACACTGTATCAATATCGTATAGCCCCCAAAATGAGTACAAAGAAGAGATCGAAAAAGCACTTATAAAAAGAAAATCACCCCATCATGTTATCGCTTACAACCAAAAACCTTGCATAGATAACAAGACAACACTCTATCTATGCCAAGATGGCAGCTGCAAAACGCCTCTTACAGACAAGGCTTCTATTCTTTTAGCATTGGATACTTTATAGGCTGCAAGACAATAGCCGTATTTATGAAGAATCCTAAATACTGAACTGCTATAATAGCACCACATTTTATTCTCTTATTTCCAAAAAGGATATTTCTATGCTGCAACTTGCAAATACTGCACAAGTGCCTAATGTTACAAATACTACTACACCTTCATTATCATCTTCATTTTTTCATATCGGG
>CAZEGK010000057.1:0-8696 GCA_964512205.1 uncultured bacterium
AAAAAAAAAAAAAAAAAAAAAAAAAAAAAAAAAAAAAAAAAAAAAAAGAGGGCTTTTTTTTTTTCGAAATAGAATGAAGCGCGCTCATGAAGACGGTGCTTCAGACGTTGAAGAGAGTAAAGTAGACGTACGAGAGAAGCGAAGAAACACAAAAAGCTCTGTAAAAACATCCAAAATCTTTTCTAAAAAAGTCTTTTTGCTCGAAGAACCATGCGAAAAGCATGTATCCGAGACAATTAAGAAAGGAGGTGGCAAGATAATTCAGTTTGACAAAATGACAAGGTTTTGTATTTGATTTTTTTTTTTTTTTTTTTTTTCTTCTTGCGCGCTAACTAATTTTTTTTGAAATATCATCACTCAGACTGATGGGATCCATGCCTAACCTCGTCGTTGTTGTAAGTAAAACCAACGTGGACCCTCCAAGTGACTTGGTTCTCTGTGCTGTTGCATCAGGAACACTTTGTGTTCGTTCACAATGGGTTTTGGACTGTGCCGTCTATGAAACTCTTCTTTCTCATGACCGATATCGTTTTCCTCGTGCCTCTTCCTCATCTGTCTCACGCTCGTCTCGTTTTCTTCTCGACGGTCTCCGTGTGGAAATTGTCGGCAGTTCGGACTTTCGTCGTCGGTGGCAACGTCTTGTTCGTGAGAGTGGAGCTCTTCCCGTTGAACGACTCCTCCTAACATCCAACATGACTAACACCAAAACACAATCATCACAATCATCATCTTCGATTTCATCGATTTCATCAATTTCTTCAATTTCTTCTTCTTCTTCTTCTTCTTCTTCTTCGGTGTTCGTTCCTCGTGTTGATGTGGTGGTGAGCGAAGTGGACGCGTGGACGCCCAATGCTCTCGTCGAGTCACGATGTCAACAAATGGATGTGCCTCTGGTGAGAGAAGAGTGGCTGATAGAAGCAGTCTTATCCTGCGGACATTTGGTAGAAGACGAAAGCGCATTCGAAACATTCAAAGCAAAAAGAACAAAGTGAGATTTTGACTTTTTTCCTTTTTTTTTTTTTTTTTTTTTTCAATAAGGACGAACATCGCTCAAGACTGGGATACGAGATTTGTGTGAAGGATGATCTGCATGAGGTGGTGGAACATAGTGGAGTGTTTCAGAGGGTGATGGATTTGTGTATATACACATGAGACGGTACATGATGGCACCAGTGAGAAGAGTGACACAAAACCAAGTAGGAAGTGCAAGAGCCCAATACGGACTTGGTAATACATCTCCAAAAGGAAGCCAATGATGAGGAAGAAAAGCCCAAGCAATCCATGCCACAAAAAGAACCATGGACGCGAACCACATGGCAAAGCCGTACACAGCAGCAGGTGAATGAGACGGTGTCCTTGTTGGATCATGATCTGAGTCCTCAAGACTGACCAGACGCTTGGAACGCAAATGAGAGTGGACTTGGGAGAAAGATTTCATATCATTTAAAACCGCACAAAACAAAAAAAAAGGGGTCTGTGTGTGTTGTGTTTGTGTGTGATATCAACAACTCGTTCTCGTAACGAAAAAGAAAGGTCTCAGCTTCCCAACCCTACAGATTGTTTTTAAGAAAAAGCAAAAAGAGTTCGTTTTAGTTGTGAGCGATGAGTTGGAGGTGTCATAGAGTTGTTAGTTGCATGTCAAGGAATGGGATGCAACAGTCTTTGAAAAGTAATGGTGTTCATGTCAGTGTATTGAGTAGTAGTAGGAGAGTTTCTTCTTTAGTTGCTTGCAATCGTCCCAACAAAGGAAATGAGCAATCATCTACAAGGCGTGAAGGTAGATTTGGTGTTCATGAACTAATCTTATTCTCAGAATTGCTTAAAGATGACGGGGGATAGCAGTGTGCGTGTTAAAAAAAAAAAAAAAAAAAAGAAAACGTTTTCATTTCATTGGTTCAATGGTCTTCCTTGTCCCCAAGCATGTTGTGCTCTATCTCTCTGTTGTGCATACTGTACTCCAATGCGGGAGTTATATTCAGCGGGAAGAATTCGATACAAAATGCCCGGTGTCTTCAACCAGGCAGGACGGCCACTGACTCGAGGGACCACTTCGGTGAAATAGTAAAAAACATGGGCTACAAAGATACCTGCAAGATAGTCATAGGGTACACCTCCGAGGAGCACCTCAAACACACAAAGAACCCAGGGCAAATAACGGCCTTCGAATTGGATGCCAAAATAAAAGGACATTTGGGCAGTTGGGAATTTACGAGACCACATGTAGACGATGGACATGATGAGGGCACGACCATTCATTACGGTGGAACGAAAGTAAGAAATAGGCAACAAGAGCGTGGCAGAGAAAAGAATAAAAAAAATGTAGTCACTGGTGCGTCCTTCGTATTCTGTAGACTCCAGAGACTTGCTTTGGTTGTACAAAAACATCATCAACATCAAAAAGGGAAATCCAACCTAAAAACAACTCAGCATGATGACGAGACAAAAAAAAAAAAAAAAAAAAAAACCTTGTGAAAGAAAAAGTTGGTCACGAGCCTCCACAGCTCAAATCTGTGAATGACTTGTGGCCACAATAGAATCAACTGACCAGCTGCAACAGCACCATATGCACCAGCAAGACTAACAGCAAAAGATCCCTGAGTGGAAACAAAAGAAAAAAAAAAATGTCAGGAAAAAAGACAGAAAGATACGAAAAACAACTCACCACAAAGAGGAACCTTGTGACAATAGGGATGCTGAAAAACCACGCCTTCAGATCAGTCGACATTTTTGTGGCGAAAAAGCAGAAACTTAATTTTTTGCAAGGTTGTATGTCGAATCTGTATCGTGAGGCAGCCAATGTTGTCAAGGATGTGTTGGATCAAAAGAGAGGACTGAATGGATGTCGTTTCTCCAGTGCTGCTGTTTATGCTTTGGCTTGTCAGACTCTTCGTTTTGTTCCTGTGTTGCGTGAAGTGATTGGTGCTGCTGGATTGATGAAAGATGTGAAAGGTCTGTGTGATGAGTCCATGACGTTAGTGTTGTGTTATGATCTGTTGCTTGGGACGGGCAAGATCGCAGGAGGTGGCCGAGTCAAGCAAGCCATTGTGTCGAGAAAGGCTCGTCTCAGTGCCGAGTTGGTTCGAGTGAAGCTTAAAAAAGGAGCAGTTACCAATGAGCAACTTGCTCGAGACGACAACGCTGGTGGTGGTGAGAGTGCCTTGTATGCTCGTATGAATGGTCTCGGAGAAGAAGAAATTCTTTCTCGCATCGCTCAAGAAACCCAAATGAAGTATGGAGGAAAGATCGACTGCACACATCAGTGGGACACTGTGGTCAAGGAGGGACAAAATATGTTTTTTTCTGATTGTCACGTGAGAAACTTGTTGGTTTTCTCGGAGGATGCAAGAAAAAAACTCAGTGCTAGCAAATGTGTTCAAGAAGGAGTACTTGTCATCCAACAAAAGGCATCGTGTTTTCCTGTTGAATTACTTTGGAGATACGTTGAGCAAATGGAGGACAAAAAAAAACTTCCAAATGTCGCTTTAGACACTTGTGCTGCTCCAGGCAACAAGACATCACAATTGTGCACTATGATGCAAAGTGTCTCAAGCAATCCATCGGTGTGGGCATTTGAGAAAGATGGACGTCGACATTCGTTGTTGCAACGCAGAATGCAGGAGCTTCATTGTGATGCAGTGGTCCATTGTTTAAAAGCAGATTTTTTAGCATCAAAAGAAGAAGGAGGAGAAGGAGAAGAAGGAGATTTGTTTCGTGGGGCTCAAATTGCTGTTGTTGATCCTTCGTGCAGTGGAAGTGGAATTGTGTCGAGATCTTTTGTTGACAGAGCTCAAAAGAGTGGCGCCACCGCATCTCATGAACAAAACAACAACAAGAAGAGCAACAACAACAAAAACAGTAATAAGAGAGTGCGAGAATCATCGGATGTGATGATGGAAGAGGAGGAACAAATGGGTGAGGAAGATAATGATGATCGATTGAAGTTATTGTCTGCATTTCAGGAACGGATTATGTGTCGAGTTCTTCAGATGCCTCAAATGCAGTGTGTATCATACAGTACATGCAGTGTGCATGAGCAAGAAAACGAACAAGTGGTGAGGGCAGTTTTAGCTCAGAATCCTCAATTTCGACTTGTGGAACGTGCTCGAGCAATGCCCGAGTGGGAAACTAGGGGTATTGGAGACGACATGCAAGGTTGTGTGAGGGTCGACCCTCAGAAGCATCACACCATTGGATTTTTTGTGGCATTGTTCGAACGTGTGGAAGAAAAGACGGAGCCAAAGATGAAAAAGCGTAAGAAGAACAAGAAGAAGAAGAAAACACTTGCAGTAGTTCATGAGTAAATGAAATGTGATTGAATTTTTATACAAAAAAAGCTGATCAGTTGTTCACATCGGTTTCTTCTTCTTCCCATTTTACAACAAGGCAACTGATCACTTCACCCAAAGCAACAGGTGTTGAAATGGTGCTCCCTGACACTAAACGTTGAGCCAGACTACGACCACCACTTTCTTGAACGTTGGAAGGAGGACTCACAGGTTTACGAGTCCAATTGGCACGAATGGCTTCCCAAGACGAAAGAGTAACAGGACTTGGCTGTAAAAGAGGACCTGGTGGCTTTGGCTCATTTGCTAAATGAGCAAAACTGAGAGGGTCGCCCTCCATGGCAAAAAAAAAAGTAGTTTCGTGGTGATCGAATTTTGTTTTACTGAAGTTTCACAACTTTGAATGAATTGGGAAATAGGACATAACCAGTTGCTTGTTAGCAACTACTGTTGTACGTGACGACTTTCTAAACTTTCCAACTTGATTGACAAATTCTCCAATGGATGCTTCGTTTTTGAATGCATCTGTGAGTGACAACTTCTCATCCTTTGATTTGAGCACTCCAAAGAACTTTGTCAATGCCATCACTGCATATCTCATTGACTCTTTTGAGCACGCGTCAAAGTGAACAATGATACTATCAAAAAAGAGTTTCTCTGCGAACCATTGCATTTGCGAAACGAGCAACTCTTCTCCAATTTGTCTTCCGTTGAAAAGAAGTGAAAAGAGAGACAATGCAGCCACCCATTGTGCATCAATAAAAGGCCAAATCAACGTGCAAAAGAAGAATGTATCCTTCTTGGAAGTACTTGCAACAGCAACCTTGGTGCCGTTTTCGCTCAAAGTGACAAGTCCTCTTGCTTGCATCGTCTCAAGCACACTTCTCCAGTCATGGCGAGGAGCTGTGTCGAATTCTCCACTCAACAACGTTTTGAGAAACTCGGCGTCCTTGCACACAGATTCAACTGAGACACCTTCGTCCTGACCATAGGCATCAAGGACCACAAGCAACACACTTTCGGGATAGAAAATGTGCGGCAACTGGTTACGATAGAGACCCAGCTGCAAGTAATTTCTGTATGACTCACGCGCATCAATGACGGGTTCAACAAAAGAGCGACGCTCTGTGACCACGTGACGACCAAGAAGACGCAACGCTCTGTTGACAATGGCAGGAGTATCCATGTCACGACTCAATGGATCTACACGTCCTCCACGAAGAGCAACCTGGTTTTCAACCCAAGTGTACTTTTGCACAAGAGTCTCCATGTCAATACCTTGACGATAAGCGAGAACAATGGCAGCAACAATTCCTGTGCTCATGACGACAGACTCCTTCAAGAAATCGTACAAGACACGGCTTGCCAAGTTACGCGTAACCAGTTGGCGATGTTCTGCATTGGCTTTGGGATTGAAATCGGCCTTGGCATCCTTGACGTCCTCTGTAAACGCTGCCAAAGAGATGGGAGGAGCAAATTGAATGTTGATTCGGCCAAAGCTTGTTCCCAAGACACGATCGTAAGTTGCTCTCACCAACTTTTTTGTTGAAAACGATCCTCTTGGTTCGCCTGTCAATTGGCGGGCATGGTTTTCTTCCTCAACCATCTTTTCATATCCAATAGCCACGGGAACAATGTGCATGTCGTCCACCTTGCCGTCAAAGAAAGGATCAATTGCCATGGCCAAAAGACCTACCTTGGGAGGCAAGTTCTTTCCAGTTCGACTGCGTGTTCCTTCAATGAAAAACTCAAGCGTGTGACCATTCAACAACAATTGCTGGACGTACTCTTCAAAAATGGCACGATACAGCAAGTCGTTGCGGAAGCTTCTCTTCAAAAAGAATGCTCCTGAATGGCGAAAGATCCAGTTGACACCTGCCATATCCAAAAAGTCATCACCAGCAGCAATCTGAGGCATGGGAAGCTCGTACGAGAAGAACAAAAAGCTCAACATCAAAAAGTCAATGTAAGAGCGATGGGTCGGAATTATCAACAAAGGAATGTTCTTTCCATTGAGCGAAGCGCGTGCATCACGCAGACGTTTCAGACCAAGCTCGTCAACCACGACAGCATCGTAAAGGTTCTTGTAAATCTTGCGAAAGAAATATGCGAGAGTGCGAATCACAGGATTGTACAACTGGCCTGCCATTTGGTCCATAATCTGACGTGCTTCAGAGCGCAGTTGCTCGACAGGAACGTTGTGAGTGGTGCTCAACTTTTGAATGGCATTCTTGACACGATCCGAGTGCAGTGTCTTGTCAACAATGAGTTGAGGAGCCGAAACAGATGGAGTGATGCCGTTGGGATGGGTATTGTATGCCCACAAGACATCAGCTGCCACCTGGAATGTGCGTCTATCAAAGTACATACGAGAGAAACGTTCTTCGTCAGGATGCACCAGCGCTTTCTCCTTGGTCACAAAGTAACGAAGACCCCACGACATGGCACGATTGTATGTGTACCAATCAATGGTGGCAGGGTCAAAGTTGAATTCCTTTTTGTCTTCTGCAGACAATGTGTTGAACATTTTCATCAACTTGGTGGTGGTGTAAGTCCACTCGTTGCTAACAAAGAATCGAAATGTCTGGGCCACATACTTGCTCTTTTCCATAATCTTGTCCAACTGCTCTGCGTTGCGACGATCAGCAGAAGATCCCAATGTGTTGGCATATGCCTTGTACATCAAAGTAGGCAGCTTCTGGTTGACAAAATAGGATGGATAGTATGTCCAACGATGCTCCATAAAGTGCAAGTCGCAAGGTGCCAACGCTTTTGGAGGAGGATGGTTCTTGTTGAATGCTTCCATGTAATCACGAGCCTTTCCCCAACGAATAGGATTGCGATGACTCGTTGTGCAATGGAAAACATGCAACTCAGTTGTGCGAGCACAATGCATGGCAGCTACAATGGAAGAGTTGGCAACAAAGTCAACGGGAACCAAGTCTCCAATGAAATTTGCATTTCCCCAGACATAACGCAACATACCAAGCGATCCCAACAGATAGTAAGATCCTGCAGCATTGACGTTATCAATCCAACCACGAAGAGGTTCATTCCATGAGCAAGCTACAATGGAGGGACGAACAATGCAGACAGGAACATCTCCTTTTCTCCTGAGCAACATTTGCTCCGTCAAATTCTTTGTGAAGGTGTATGTGTTGGGAAATCCTCCCAAGAGTTGTTTGCATCGCTTAGCCAACAGTCGAGGATCGGTTGCCAACAACTCTTCCAAAAGCTGCTCTGGGTCATCGGTCAATTCTCTTGTCGGATAAACTTCTTCGCGGACCATTTCTGGCATCACAACAGTAGGATTGACGTATGCTGTACTGCAATGCACCATACAGAACAAATGACGACACTCTCGTGCAAGTGACAACACATTCAACGCTCCCATGGTGTTGTTTCTCAAGGCAGCTTCCAATGGCTCATCGAATAAAATAGTGGCGGCATTGTGCAAGATGACATTGACAGTGTCACAAAGACGAGCCCAGTCTTGGTCACTCACACCCATTCTCTCACGACCCAAATCACCTGAGACGATTTCACAACGACTACGTGCGTAATCCACAAAATTGGGCACTTGCGATCGGAGTGTATCGAATACAGAACTCTCAAGCAACTCTGTGAAACGCTCCGACGGACTGGACTTCTTCTTGGGACGCACGAGAAGTAAAATTTTTCCAATCCCGGGAATAGAACGCAGCAGCTTCTCCATCACCACCTTTCCGACAAAACCAGTCGCACCCGTCACAAGCACCGTTTTCCCTTGAAACAGACAAGACGTCATTGAGCACAGGCGGAAAAAAAAAAAAAAAAAAAAAAAAAAAAAAAAAAAAAAAACAATCCATACCTTCATAGAAGCCCTTCACAGACGTCGACGTGCTGGACATGAGACCCTGTGCTACTTATACGTATTTCACTGAGAAAAAAACCAGCATTTGGCTTTTCTGATGTGTTGAAAATGCCTCAAAATCGAGTTTTGAAAAATTTGCGGCACAGGGGCACACCATGGCCAATAAACCTGTTATCACGGTGCTAAATTTGGAGCTTGCTAACATCGAGCACCACCAACATCATGTTATCGAAGAAGTGGCGGCTCATGAGCCAAGTGAGTAAAAAAAAAAAAAAAAAAAAAAAAAAGCTTTCCATTGTTCTTTCCTCTCACTCAATTGTTTCTTTAGAAATGCTTGATGTTAGTAATGTGACAGAAACAGAACTGGATCACTTGATTGACCCGAAATCTCTTGCGTCGTTGCATGTAAAATCTGCAAAAAGACATGGAAGACAAAGCAAACCTGACGAAGATAGTTCACCGCGTTACGGGTAAGATTTTTTGGAGGATTCTGATGATTCCAGGCTGATTTTTTTTTTTTTTTTTTTTTTTTTTTTTTTTTTTTTTTTTTTTTTTTTTTT
>CAZEGK010000058.1:0-8649 GCA_964512205.1 uncultured bacterium
CTCAAAGATATCGCTCAGGATGAGCGTATTAAAATCGCTATCAGAAAACACTCCAGTGTGAACGAGGTACCTGCATTCACCTCCAAGGAATTAAGTGCCTTGAAGAGGCCGCTCTAGGATGTTGATTTAAGGGTTTTTCAAGCTAGTGATACGTTAACAAATCCGTTTTTGAGCGAAGCTTTCTGGAGTGCTGCGATTCTTCGCAGCTCTTAGTTTCAAAGACACTTAGTTTCTTGTATAACCTTAGGTGTAGGAGGCACATTTGTGCACACGCTGTAAGCTCTTGCGAAAAGGGGATGTTAATGCCTTCGGAAGCGTCTAGGGTATGGTATGAAATGCGAAATCCACTCAATAAACGCTAAAGGTCTCTTTCTTATATTGAATTTTTTCTATGGCATTGCTATAGAGTAAATAAAAAAAGAGGTGTCTATGACAATTGTTTCAAGGGTGACTCCACCAGATGCTATGAACTATGAATGGGTTGGAGAGGCGTCTGAAGAATGCAAAAAACGCTATGAGACCTATTATAAAGGGAGAAAATTAAAAGCTGATTCAGAAGCATGGTCAACGACTGCTGTAAAGTTTGTGACACGAAACGCATTTAGTCTTGCACAGGCAGCTGGTGCACTTACTATGTCTTGGCTTCCTGGATTTGCTGTAGCCGTATCAGCAAAAAATGAGGTGCCCTACCGCGTTACAGAAAAAGCAGTGGAAGTTATACATGCTAATCACACAAAAAGAAATCGCATGCCAATCGAACATGAGAGGATCAATAAGGTCGTTAACACACTTTACGAAATCAAAGAATGTGAAAATGCTGAGGAATTTATTACAAAGCTGCAAGAGGCTTATACGACGGTATTTTTTGGCTCTAAAAGTTCAAGCGATTTGAAAACGGCCCTTTGCTCGAAGGCGGCAATTGGCGATAAGGTTGACCAAATTGTTGGCTATTTGCTAGCTCCTGCAGGAAAAGGCTTTCCAAATGTTTTTGAGAACAATGGCAAAAAGTTTTATCAAGCGATTATTTGTACGACCGAAAAATCAATCATTACCAAGGGTGAGAAAAAATGATTACCGAGCATATTGCAGAGGCGCTTTGTCTCTATTATCTTGTTATGGGCGTGGCCTTTTTAGTGAATAGAAAGCGCTTTGTCACTCTATTTGTTGACGTGATGAATAGCCAAACGTTCATGACCTATTCAGGGATCATTGCATTGATTGTAGGGGTGTTTTTGATCACTATACACAATGTATGGGTTTGGGGATTGCCGCTCTTTGTTACCATTGTGGGCTGGCTTGCATTTTTAAAAGGTGCTGCACTTTTAATTTATCCTAAGGTCTTTACTCCATGGACAAAAAAAGTCGCAACACCAAGTGGACTGCTCTATGTCGGGTCTCTTATGATAGCCTTTGCAGTGCTCTTTGGCTATATTGCAAGTAGATAATTACCAGATGCTAGATCGACGAAAATAGTCGATGTAGCTAAGGCCTTCGTCAGACATTTTTACGTTTATAGGTTTTTTAGGGAGTAGATGCATACAACACTGTTTTACTGCACACTCCCTAAGCCTTTCCCAGGCAGCTTCAATCGCCGGTTGACCAATTTCTCCATTTCCATAATTTGCTCCACATACTTTAAAAAAGTTATTGTAGAGCATTTGAAACTGAGGTGAGATTGCCGACACAACTGCGGGACTTGAACTTTTCTTTTGAGGGACTTGGAGCTCCGATGAGCAAACTAAGGGAAGTGAGCTATTTCTTTGAGGACATACAGGTAAAGACATATATATAACCCCATGATTTTGTATTCGTATGCAAAAATATACAGTTCACAGTATATTTTGGCTAGGTGTTATGAAATTAGATAAAAAATCGTTTTTCAGTGCCTCTTTTGGCACGCTTATAGAGTATTATGACTATGCTGTGCTGATGGTCTTTCTGCCCATCATTTCACCGCTCTTTTTCCCAGCAGCTACTGCCTACGATTCTCTTGTAAAGGGCTTTTATACGATGCTTATAGCAATGATTGCCCGTCCGCTCGGCGCGCTTTTTTTTGGCTATTTGGGGGATAGTTTTGGTAGGCGGCGTGCGCTTCTTTCTTCTGTATATGGTATCGCTATTGCTACAATCCTTATGGGCCTTACCCCAACTGCAGAATCAATTGGCATTTGGGCAGCGATTATGCTGGCCTTTACCAAGGCTGTGCAGGTTTTTTGTTTTGGTGGAGAGTATAATGGGGCCGGTATATATGTGGTTGAGCTAGCCCAAAATAAACGAGAAGGGCTTGTCGGAAGTATCCTTACAGCCATGATGCTTGTTGGAAGCTTAGTGGCAACTCTTATCGGCTATTTGATTTCACTCGATGGAATGCCCTCGTGGAGCTGGCGTGCAGCTATAATTTTTGGCGGCATTTTAGGTATCATCGCTATTTCTTCGAGAAAAACCCTAATAGAGTCTCCAAACTTTGAAAAAAGCAATCCCAAACGACATAGTCTCATTGCGCTGTTAAAAAATTATCCTCTTCAGATACTTGCAGGTGTGTTTGTAGGCGGTTTCGCTACTGTTCCCTTTACAACTGTCATTATCTTTCTAAATCCTGTTCTTATCACAAAGGGCATACTAGAAGCTAAATCAGTCATGCTTTTTCAATCAGCTGTCCTCGTTGTCGAGATAGCTACGCTCATACTTGCAGGTTTTTTTGCTGATAAAAGATCGCCAAGTAGCATAATGAGCTTTGCTGCAATACTACTTGCTTTCATTTCGTTCCCACTGCTCAAATTGGTAGACCAGCATGATCGCTTCCTTATAATTGGAGTAGAGGTTTGCTTTATCATTGTGAATGCGCTTTTGCTTGGTCCCTCTAATGCATATCTAAAGAATCTCTTTCCGATGCAATTTCGCTATCGAGGAGCATCTCTTGGCTTTACACTTGGCCTCTCTCTATTTGGCGGGCTAACTCCCATAGTAGAAAATTGGCTCTATGCACAGGCAAATAGCTTTGCAGCTATTTCTCCATGGCTTATTTTTGTTGCTCTTGGGACCTTTTTATCACTAAAGCTTGCGAGTGCAAAAAATATTCAGGTTTTAGAGTAGCAGATAACGGGGTTATTCAGTGTTGTATTGCTGGATATTGATGAGGGATTCATTAAGGCGTTGCTTGAAGGTTTCCTGATCTTCAATATGAGCAAAGGGGAATGCAGCTTTATTAAAACAGGTACTATAGGAGATGTGATTTGCTGCTTTTATTGTAAGATAAGATGTTGTTGAGGGTATAGTCGTAGATCCTGTCATCGCAAAAACGAATGTTTTTAGAGAATCATCATTTGCCTCAAGAATCCATTCTCGGACCCATCGCTGTTTTTCTTCAGCCACATTATCAAAGACAAGATTTGAAAGGACTAAATCTTTTGTAATTTGACCCTGAACTTTGTCTGAAAGTTCATCAGGTTCCAAATTCAGCCAGCTTTTGTTGTGCACCGTATCTTCATGCATACCGCGAACTACTTCGATGCAGGGGAGGAGATAGGGTTTAAGATTAGGTATAAGGTGACAATCTGTAATAAACTCTTGTACTGCCTTTTGAACGTCTCTTCTATGGTTTTGCACGGTGTCTTGTGTAATGCCTAGTTTTTCGAAAAGTTCATCATATTCTAGTGACGCAAAAGCAAAGGCCTCTTGGACAATAGCAGGATCAGTTTTTCTGATATAGGGTTTTGCATAGGTCTGTAGGCGAAGCATAGAACTATCCGATCCTTTCATTGCAGCATATAGGGCAACAAGTTCTTGAAAGCGTTTAGGATCTTGCACGAGCTTTTCAAAGGGTCTATGAAGGTGCGGCGATTTTAGCATAGTGAGTGCTGCAAAAAAACCAAGATCAAAGATCTTACCGATTGGGTAGTAATACTTTGCATTGAGCAGAAAAAGTATGAATTTACCCAGGTGCTGATAGGCACATTTTTCTTGTTCTGTCATCGGACCTTTTGGGAGAAAGAGGCCATTTGGCTGCTTTTCAAAATGGAGTGCACGTGTAAGAGAGTCAAAGAGGAGGGTGATGAACTCTTTGCTTACTCCAGAATGATCGATTGCCTGATCTTCGCCGGTAAATCGCACATAAAGATGATTTTTTACAGGTTCAGTAGTATCAATAAGATGGATAAGCCTCTCAAGGATAGCTATAGGGTTGTCTTCGATTTCTGTTCTTGATACTGTAATAGAGTAGCCAAGATATTCTTCCAGTTCACTTATGCCATCATAAAAAATCGCTTCCCTTTCCTCTTCTGTAGCGGCAGTTTCTAGTTCATTTTCAATGCTCATAAAGAGCGGCTCGCGGCTTCCTGGAGCTATTTCAGAAAGTTTTTTCATTAATGTAACGACTAGGTCAATATTTGATGAGCTCTTGACAACTTTGGCAATATAGGTAAGGAGTGAGAGTCTCTCATTTATATGAAAATGCTCAGTAATCTCCCGAAGAAGCTCCATCATGAATGTAAAATGCGGCTCTATCTCTGCAATCTTGGCAAGGAGAGCTGCTCTTTCTGATGGTTTTTGCTTAAAAAGCCTGAGGTAGAGGTGAATTCGAACGCTTTCTAGCTCCTTTTTGGATACCTGTTTGAGGTATGGAGCACTCACTTGTTCAATAGCGTTCCACTCATCGTGAGACATTGATGCAAATGCTCCAATATACTTGGAGATAAGTTCACGATTTTCCAAGGCTTGTAGGGCGGGAGTGGCTCGAGAAAGTGTCTTTCCTCTTTTTTCTTTGGGGATGTCTGATATTTCAAGAAGAATTGCCCATCTTATTGTGAAGGAATCTTTTGCTTTTATAAATGACTCTGCCAATAGCTCGATAGCGTGCCATTCATTAAGGTCTCTCTTTGATATAGTTACAAAAATTTGCTCAACTACTTCAATCTCAGTTGTCTCTTTGAGGTAGGGGGCAATAGTTGTGAGGAACTCTTTGCGTTTTACAGGCTCTATAGCACTGATAAATGAAAGAAAGGCTGTTTTCTCATTATTTGTTTCAAATGCTTCTATATAGGGGAGGGCCTTTGTCCAGACATCTTGCCAATCACTTGGCTGAATTTTTGCTACATTTGTGATGATAACTGCCGCATCGAAAAAATAATTATCAATTATGTAGGGTTTTGCGTGTTCAAGAACCTCTTTTCTTATGTTTTGTGGAATAGAAAAAACAGCCTCTACAATTTTGCTATAGTCGTTATGAGGCATATAGGGCATGCTCTGTTCAATAGCATCTCTGAGATCAGCACGCTTATCCGGATCACATGATGCGATTGCCTTAAGGATATAGCCTATTAGGACCCCATTTTGGGTCTGTTTTATGAGAGGCGCTGCAAAGAGGATGCTTTTTTGTCTTTCATGCTTTGGAATCGCATATATTGCTTTGAAGATCGAAAGTTCATCTCTTTTACAGGCCTCAATAAGTGGTTTTGCTAAGGTCATAGCGTGAATAACATCAGCTCTTGTATCGTTAGCTTCTACAATCAATGACAGAAGTTCCCATAAGATCTCCCCATTATCAGATTTAGGGAGTGCATCTTTCGCAACTGATAAAACTATTTCTCTTTTTTTACGGGGGATATCCAAAATTTTATCTAATAGATTATGGGAAGAGCTTTCCACCGTTTGAAAGAGGGGAAGTAGCTGATTTATCAGTACCTTTCGTTCTCTCGTATCAAGCGATTGAAGTCTGTGTATCGCTTGTATACTGGGTGCAAAGTGATGTTGATAGAGAATAATTTTAAGTCGCAGAAGTTGTTTGACAGCATCGTGTGTGTCTGTAGTAAACCCTTGGTTCCCTTTATAAAAATCGATCAAAAAGAGGCGCTCAATGGCTGTTGGGGCATAAGTAAGTAGCTCTTTTACATGTTTTAAAGTGCTATCTCGTACATTTGGTGGAATCAAAGCTACTGCTGAGGTGATAATTTGAGCATCGGTTTCTGATAGGTCTTTCGTAAGGGGGTCGATGAGCGTTATTTTTCTTTGAGAAATGGAGACTACTTGGTACTTTGCGAGAGCGGTATTTTCTGCTACACGCTTAATTTTGATGCTTGCAGTAGGTTTTTCGCTCGGAGGGGGAGGAGAAGGCTGAATAGTAGGGTCTTTACGCGTCGAAATAGATGTACTGCTATTCATAAAACCATTTTTGCTTTAATTATAAACGTATTAATATTTATAACTAAAGCAAATAATCTCTCCGTGAAGCTAAACTAAGTTGTTCTTTATATTGCGAGAGAGAGCTTAGACGCAATCTCGCCAACCATCGTCTGGTTGCTAAAGCTATGGATCTTTACCTTTTGCAAAGTTCCAGTGAGTGATTCTGCTCCTGGGAAGAGGACATTTTTCCAGCATCGAGTTCTGCCCTTGAGAAGTGCAGAATCTTTTGAAGAGGGACCTTCTACGAGCACTTCGACTGTTGTTTCCAAGATTTCTTGCCTCTGTTTCTTGTAGATCTCCTCTTGCAATGCAAGGAGTCTTTGCAGCCGCTCTTCTTTCACAGTTTCCGGGATATCATCTACCCAGCGCATAGCGGGCGTGCCTTTTCTCTGGCTGTAGGCAAAGAGGAAGGCAACAGAATATTCAAGCTCTTTAAGAACATCATATGTTTCCTGAAATTCTTCTTCAGTTTCTGTAGGAAAACCGACGATGATATCAGTGCCGAGAGTGACATTTGGAACGATTTCGCGAAGCATTCGTACCTTATCAAGATACTCCTCTTTCGTGTAGAGACGGTGCATCTTTTTGAGAATACGATCAGAGCCTGCTTGGATAGGAAAATGGACAAACTCACATACTGTCCGAAGATCGCGTATCGCAAACATAAGCTCTCGTGTGATATCTACAGGATGGCTTGTCATAAAGCGGATGCGTTCAAGGCCTTTAAGGGCATCTATCTTATAGAGAAGGTCGTGAAAAAGCATATTCCAGTCAGATCTATCTTTTCCGTAGCTATTTACATTCTGACCGAGAAGGGTAATCTCTTTGTAGCCTTGGTCTACAAGGGATTTGCACTCTTCAATAATGCTTTGAGGGTCTCTTGAGACTTCAGGGCCTCTTGTATAGGGGACAACGCAGTAGGTGCAGTATTTGCTGCAGCCGCGAATGATAGAGACATAGGCCTTTACAGTGTCATCTCTTTTTGCTGAGAGGTAGTCTATTTCATGTTCAAAGCGCATATCGACGCGGGCTGATTTTTTGCCTGTCAAGAGCACCTCGTCAAGGACGGCATTGAGTTCATGGATGTTATTGGTGCCAAGGACAAAATCAATGTGTGGTACTTTTTTGAAAAGTGTCTCTTTTTTTGCATTTGCCATGCAGCCTGTAATTCCAATAATAGAGCGCTTTTGGCCCAGTTTGCCTAGTTTTCCAATTTTTCCTAGTACTTTGCGCTCTGCAAGGTCTCGAATAGAGCAGGTGTTAAAGAGGAGAAGATCTGCGTCAGATTCATCCTCAGTACGTATGAGGCCTCGTTTTTCAAGCATGCCTACCATGACTTCCGTGTCATTTTCATTCATCTGGCAGCCATATGTTTTTACAAAAAAAGTCTTTACGTTTTTCATGAATTTTACCTGTTTTCGCTAAGTATTGTAAATTTCTTGCTGTTTTTGCTGTACAAAAATCGAACGCATTCGTATTCTTTATTACTTTCCTAAACGATAGGTTGAACATGGCTCAAAACACAAATCAAACCACCTTGAAAAAGAAAGAAGATGTCACAAGACAGTGGTTTTTGCTCGACGCTTCTGGTAAAACACTTGGCCGCTTTGCAGCAGAAGTCACAAAGATTTTGCGCGGTAAGCACAAAACAGACTTTACACCGTATGTAGATTGCGGCGATGGCGTTGTTATTATCAATGCTGACAAAATTGCTGTAACCGGTACAAAGCGTAAATCAAAAATTTATCGCTACTACACCGGCTCTATTAGCGGTCTTCGCGAAGTGCCCTTTGAGACTATGCAAGCAAGGCACCCAGATTATCCAATTACACGCGCCGTACGCGGCATGCTTCCAAAGAGCCGTCTAGCTCGTGCTCAGATGAAGCGTCTTCGTGTATTTGCCGGCTCAGAGCATGATATGCAAGCTCAAAGCCCAATCCCAGTAAATATGTAACCGAATTTGGTAGGATCTTATGCAAGAAAATGTGGCTACTGGCCGTCGTAAAACAAGTGTTGCCTCAGTAAGGCTCCGTGATGGAAATGGTAAAATCAGCGTTAACAAGCGCGAGTTTACTGAGTACTTCCCACTCGAACTTCAGCGTAAAGCTATCATGGCTCCGTTTGAAGCTCTAAAACTTAAAAGCTCATATGACATCCACGTACGTGTACGCGGTGGTGGCGTTGAGTCCCAATCAGAAGCTATCCGCCTCGGCATTGCACGTGCACTCGTTCTCGAAGACGAAACACGCAAGCATGCTTTGAAGGAAGAAGGATTCCTTACTCGCGACAGCCGCAAGAAGGAACGTAAAAAATACGGCCGCGCTGGCGCCCGTAAGCGCTTCCAGTTCTCTAAGCGTTAATCGCTCAAGAGACCAAAAAGTCAAAAAGGACATACATGGCGTTATCTGCGTCGTCTATGTCCTTTTTCTTTTGTCCCTCTCACTCCCAATCTTACTCTTAATCTTATTCTTA
>CAZEGK010000059.1:0-8287 GCA_964512205.1 uncultured bacterium
TTTTTTTTTTTTTTTTTTTTTTTCGTTGATCAAAACCTTTGCAACGAGGAGACGATATCAAATTCCACTTCTGCAAGGCCTAAGCTTAGAAGTGCATCATCGACACCGTGACAAGAGTTGTTGGAAGCCAACACAACTCGGTCTATGTCGCTTTGTCTCGTCAGTGCGAAAGTGCAAAAAGTAGGACACGCTTTTATTGGCAAATTTCCCTAGCATTGGATAAAAAGAATTACGATCGACAAGCAACTTCTTGCTGAAGAAAAAAGACTTCAGAAAATCAGACTACAATAAAAATACAAGCAGGCCAGGTCCTTGCGAGTCGTTGTTATTTCTTAAGATTTGCGTGGAGACACAAAGAAGCTTGTGGTCTGGACATAGCTGGCGCCAATATGGCGCCGGGGCGCCGGCTTTCCGGCTCCCAGCCTGGCGTGTCTGTTTTCACGAGAAAAGGACCGAACAAAAATGATGAGAAGAGTAACAGCGAGAATTTATAGTAAAGTGGAGTGTCACTTAATTTCTAAGTTGTATTTGTGCTGAGCTGAGAAACGAGTGCAATATGACAACGCACGCGCTCCAGGATGTCCTGGATGACATAACCTCTTTGGAGAACCTGTTCACGATGTGCTATGAACTTCTTGGTGGCCAAAACGGCTCACGTGAGTTGAAGAAAGAGCTTATCAAGACTATCTATGCTCGTTTAGGTGGTGTTGTCGAGTTTTTCCTAAAGCACGTGTTGGTTGAAGTTACCTGGAATGAGCTTGTGAACCATATATTGATGCTCCCTAATCCTATCCCAATCCCGATTGGCAACTCTCCTCCGGCACCTGCAGCGGCACCGTTTCAATATGGTCAGATAAACACCCCGCCTCCTGCTGCTGGCACTCCAGCACCCCTGGACCCTGTTCCTTTGAGTCCTATACCTGTCGCTTCCGTTTTGATCAGTGTAGCACCTGCACCAGCACCAGCTGTCGTAGTTTTCGGACCATATGCGCAACCGCTCCCTCGAGATAAACCAAAAGGATACACACATTATCCACGTCATGCCGGTAATGTCAATGGTGTTGTTCATGTTCCTGCTGGAGACCTCGGATTTGCGGCCGATTTTCCGTGGCTGCCGGCGTCCACTATTGCTGACATGGAAGCTTTTTTTGATCGTGGGGATGCTCTAATTCTTCGCCAAGTTAGTTTTTATCAAGCGACTCGCCTTTTCTATTATGTGAATAATAGATGGTCTGGAACAACAGTGAATCCAAAGCATGTGTTTGTCGATTTTCAACGAATTTGCGGGATCGACATCTTTGATGAAGTCAAGGTACCCGGTAGAAGTGCGGAGAAGACCCGAGAGATGCTGGAGAAATTCAATAATGCCCGTAACGAGGTCGCGCACACTCGTGCTGATGATTTTGAAGCGTTCAAACCTGGGTTGGTCAAGTCGCTGGTTTTTTTGCGTGTCTTTTGTCAAAAGGTGGACGAGCGTCTGCGTGCTTTGAAGCCGAATCTCCATAGGCGGTTGAAAGTCCCGGAGATCTATATGCCAGGTCTTTAGAGCTCCGATAGAATGAAACCCCATTAGGGTAATTGTGTTTTCTTTCGCACTAAGCTATGAGACAAGAAATTTCCAGGCCCGTCAGTTTAAAAACATCCAAGCTTCTTGGTCGCTGGTATAAGCGTAGCTCCTGATCTCTCTCAAAGTTTTAGCTTAGCTCTATTGTCAGTCTTAGCTGAGGCCTATTGTCAGAGCTAAAAGCACGGCTCTTTTTGCTCAATACCAGAAGCGGCAGCAAAAGTACTACTTGGATATTGCGGAAAGAATCCAGAGGGCTTTAAGTTGTTCCTTTCGGCATGGGATGAAGCTAATGAAATGCTTGAGAGGCATCGAGCACTGAGGATGATGGTAACCATAGCAACAGAAGGTGTTGTACTAGGAGCAGGAGAAGGAAGCCAGCGTCAGGAAGTAGTGTCGTCTAAAGAATACGTTCCATGACTAACGAAATTTTTGAACCATTTTGAAGTGCATTTGTTGCGGTGTTTTTCAAAGTAGAAAGGAGCTGAATCTGAATCAAGCTATGCATCATTACGAAGGGCTATTAAGCTATCAATAGCGAATCTTTCACCTTCTTTTCGTTGGCGCTTCTTGGTCGAACAAATGGGTCAAGGAATTTTTAACTTACACTTCAGCGACGCGCGCTTAAGTTTTAAATGCAATTTGATTAGTGTAATCGAGAGACTTGTGCTTCGATAGTCTTTGAATCAAGACAGAACTATGCTCTACAAAGCACAACAGTATTCAGTTTAAGCAGTTTCGAAAGTCTGAGATAGATTAAGATAAAGTTTTAAAGTATGTTGATATTCAGGCATCTAATGATGTCACTAATTAAGCAAAATCAATTAACTTTGAAATTGGAGCAGTAGAATACTCCAGACTATTGTTTTTGATTGCTGCTTGAGTTGCTATCCATAATTCAATTGAAGTTTAAAGATCGACACACTTTTGTCACAGACATGTTTTCATGAAAACTTCATCATTATTCTAGAAGACAATAAGCAATTTTTAATGGTATTTTTACTTGAGACCATAGTCTGTAAAATTAGTTCAAAGTCTTAAAAGTTCGAAGACTACTGTATACTTGAAATGCGATGTGCTCCGAGAGCAAAACGTTGGAAAGGCATTCATTTTTTTGGCTGATTCCTCTGTCGTTTCTGGTCTCGTTCATACGAATCCATAACCGCTGGCAGAGCTGGGGCCGGGCGTTGGAAAGGAGCATTGCGCAATTGAGAATCATCCATCAAAAAACCAAGAGGATCCGAAGTGATCGGAAAGTCAACTTGACGATACCAGGCAAGCAACCCCTCCTCGAGATACCACTTATTATTCAGAACTCTCAGACTATCCTTAAGCAATCCATTGTGCAAGAACGACGCTCCTGTCAGAGGACAAAAGTTCCCAGTCTTGCGAGTGATGTCTCTTTCAATCCCAAGAACAGCATGCCGCACAAAGAAGGGTATTACGTCATCGCAAAGTCCGCCACAAACAAGATCTTTGTACGAGTCGATGATGCTGCTGAACACAGATGTACCACTGCTCAGACTGTCATTCAAGGACTTCAATCGACCAGCAAAACCCAGAAATGCTCGGTTCAATTCGTCATCAACAGCTTGAACAAACTTCACGCTCCATTCTTGCATTTTTTTCAAATGTTTTTCAACATCTACAACTGATGGCTTTTGCGTCTTAAGTTCTGCGAGCCAAGGACTTGAATCCACCACAGCAAATCCTTCGGCAAGAGATGAAAAAAGTTTTTGAAATACTCGAAGCCGATTTTGACGCACACTTGTCACAAGTTCGACCTATTGCAACTGGTCTGTCTGAGACGGCAGGTGCCCCTCGACAGAAGCAGAGAGTCTTTCTAGTTCATCGTCCAAGAGCTGAACTGGCGTATTAAGGAAGAACATTTTCAGGGCTTTCGTGAAAGGTACACATAGATCCCCCGGCATGTACAAAGGATATCGAAGACCAGTTTTTGGGCGCACGTAGTGTACCAAGCGTTTCACGTTTTTTTGATACGCTGCTCGCAAAGAATGACCATGCGAAGACTTCCACTTCGACTCGTCTAATAACAACGTTGCCTCCTTACCACAGTCGACTTCTTCCAAAACTCTGATCAGATTCTTGAACCAATCTCCTCCAAGCCGAACAGATGAGAGATTTTGAACCAACTTGCCTCCACCTGTGTCCACCTTTTGCAAATGAAGCAGAAGCCTCTTGAACTCGTCGACTCCCTGTTTTACGCGCTTCCTGCACTCCACAGCGTAACCTTCCAACATCTCCTTGGCCCTTGAAATGTCGTGTTCCGAGACGAAAAAAAACGGTAGTGGAGACTGCGTAATCAGACTTTGCATTTTGTTAAATGCATCATCTGTTTTGACAAACGTTTCCAACTCTTGCATGCTACCGCGAAACCCTGAACCAGCAGCATAGAACCACAGACGCTTCCAGCCAATCGCCAATTGTTCTTCATTTTGAGCACCAGCAAATCCAACAAGATGCAAAAGCTTGCTTCTCAAAGCATCGTCAATGTTACGCCAACGGTGTGAGATGCGATCTTGGTTGTGAAAAGAAGTTAAAAAAATGCCAATCGACTTTTCCTCTTCATGTAACAGATCCACAAGACGAGTTGCAGGAGCGACTTCGTTGATTCTGGTGATCCATTGATTTTTGGACACCAAAATACAATCTCGATAGCATTCTTTGTCAATGCGCATAGAATTAGCAACGACGGCGTCGTTGCTACCTGGTAAGTCCAAGAGAACAATTCCCGAGGGAATATTTAGAAAAGGTCCACAAAGATCAATTCGTGAGACCAATCCAGCAAATGAATGCTTTTCCAGACAGGTAAACTTGTCACGTTCACTTTTTCCTGCACCTGATGTGGGAACTTGATACGTCTGCCCAAGTAGCAGACTTCCATTACTTTTGAAACGTGGTGGAAGAGTCATTTTTTCTACCCAACTTGCACCGGCAAAAACATCATCAAAACTGAGGTCAAGATCATAAACATGGCGAATTCTCATCCAGAGGCCTCTCATTTCGCCTTCATTAGGAGTCTCTTCATCATCCAAGGGGTGTTGCATAAGCTCGATTCCAGAAATAAAGCGATCTATCACTGTTTCCTCCCACTCTTCTTGCGTCATAAAAGTAGCAATCATTTGCACCGAAGATCCAGGTCCAGAATTTATAACATAGACCGGAACGCTTGTCACAGAATTATTGCCATCTCCAGTGGTAATTAAAAAACTGTATTCTCCCAAAAGCCAAGACACAATGCAAGATTTTCCCATTTGAGTGTCGCCACGAAGAGCCAAAACGCCAAGCTTCTCCAAAGAGCGACTGATATTTTCGCACATGGCACAAGCATCTTCGACCCTTTTTTGAAGTGACACATTACTGATAGCCGCTCGTTTGAGGTCATCAAAAAGACGCAGACAAAGATACTGCAACTGTGCGGGAAAGATGATATCTTCTTCCAAAGCAACATGACTAGACGAGATGCGCTCTTGCATCATTGATGCGGACGGCCAATCTGTCACTGATCCCTGAAAAATAGGCTCAAATTGTTGCAGCAAATGGCGTCTCTCGTCCTTGTACTTTCTCCCCATCGCGAACAACAGCTTACTAAGGGCACAACATTCAGCCTGAAACCAGAAATCCTCGACTAAGGGAGGATAAAACTCGTTCCATCCAGCTCTATTAGCTGTCAGATCTTCACTACCAAGCACATTTCTCGCTCTTGAAAAATCAGACAATACTGCTGCTCCAGATGAAAGAATCAAGACATTTGATGCCTTAATGTCTCTGTGCAAAACGTGATACTTATGAAGAACTGACACACCGTAGCAGAGTTGTTTTGCCCACAGCACAAACTTGGCACCGACTCTAGAATCTAACGGATTATCAAGCACTTGCTTTAAATTCGACGGAGCATATCCTAAGATAATGTTGAGCCTTCCATGCTCAAAAAAATGCCCAACAAATGGAACAATAATTTGGTGATCAAATGCACCTTGCTTGCAGGAAAAAAACTGTAACAATTCTAATTCCCTTGCTTGGCATTTCCTAGTGTAAAGATCTTGTCCAAGAGGCATGGACTTGACTGCAACAGCCATATTCAACGTGTCAAAGATTCCTCTACGCACTTCACCATCGCTTCCGGAGCCCACTACTTGTGGGAACACCGCTAAGTCCAAAGGACGCTCACCAATGAAAACTTTCTCCAAAAATTCGGGTTTATCCAGGTAAAAATTTGTTGTAGGAAGAGTGCTGGCTCCCTTCAACAGCACCGCGAATAACTCATCGTCTTGGTCGACCCTGGCTATGTTTCCTCCAGTTGCATCTTTTGCCTCTTGCAACCGTTGTCGAGTGGCCGGATCAAGGTCTTTAAGAACCAAAGCAAAAGTTGCCACCGTGTAGCCTTCTTCTAGGCGAAAATTTCTTAGGTCCTTGTTGCTCTTAGCCAAGTTGCAAGAAGCACAAGCAGGCAAGAGATTTCCGAGGATGTCTGCCTGAGGATTTTCAGAAAAAGCAATAACATGCTCGATATGCCAGATGTTTCGTCTATCAGAAGACCCGTCCCAGGTAATATCTTTGCGACACAAGTAACATCGCCTTCTCGTGCGATTGAGAATGAACTCTACTTCTTCACGACTCCACGATACTCTCATAACCTGAACAAGAACGATGGAATTTTCTAAAGCTAAGGAAGAGCAGACACTCGAGAGAGAGCAAAGAGACAAGCAAAAGAACAAGAACTGGAAGAACAAAAGGGTCACGGCCCCCCCAATAAACTTTTTTTTTTCTTTCTCTCATTTTGTTTCGAGCACTGAACAAACATGAGTAAAGTAAGGGAATAATCATGATCCTGTGGTTCCAAATAGACAACATGAGCGTTCGGAATGGGTGCAGACTTTGAAAATTGCTTTACTTCGAGTGGTGAAAACGGACTCCAAAGAAAAAAAACCGTTTTTGAGGTTCTTGCAGAAGGGTCCAGAAAGACGAAAAGAAGTGTTGTTCGTCTCGAGACATGTTGTAGACTGCTAGGATCATAGTGGTGTGTCTTGAATTTGAAATAAGAGAAGGATTTGGTTTTAAAAAAAGAAATAGAAAGAAATGTCGGGAAGAAGCTTGACAATGGTTTTGGAAGAACGTCCTCTTCATGTAAAGCTTGCGCTGCAAAGACGACCAGTGGACAGTTCTCATCATTTGCATGGAGTAGAAGCACGTGCACAGTCTCCTACAGCTCAAGTTTCTTCACTGGCTGCGGAGCTAATGGATGTCCGAGATGAAGAAGGTGTGTCTCAAGTGGATTGCTCATGGGAATTTGTACCACTTTCTCTCCCTCCCTCACATTTTGCAGCTTCCTGTCCTGAGAGCTGTGCCTTTTTTTCTGGCTCTGAGGTTCTATCGTCACGTCCCATTGCCTCTTCTTCCGTCTCTCCCAGGATAAAGATGTTGTTGGACAAGGTTCAAGATGCTTTGGCATCGACAAGAATTGTGGTAGGGCTATTTTCTCCCTCGTCTGACGACTTGACCATGTTGAAAATGTTGAAAGAAAAGTTGTTGTTGTTGGGAGGTTCAAGTCAAGCAAGTGATGGAGGGCAGATCGATCATAATGGCAATGGTGACTTCTTTGAGATGAATGGTGGACATCGAGTTTTGATTACATTCAAGGCCATCTTGGGAGAACAACCATTCAAAGAACTTGTCGTTGCTATTACTTCAAGGGAAAGGTCTCCATCATTGGGAGTGCAGAATGCAGACGTCATTGATGCTGAGCAACTTAGAGTTGACATTGATTCTGCTCTTAAGATGATTCTGGCCATTCCCAAAGATGTTGCTACGCGTGATGATGTCCAAGCAAAGCTGAAACCGATGTGGACGAGAGTGTGTGAGCATGCAGAGTTGAGAGTGGATGGGACACCCAGAAAGAAGAAGGAGATGCAAAAGCTTGATATAGGTGAGAAGGTTCATGGTGACGCTTCTCCTGGTCCACCATCTCAGGAACGAAGGATAAGCGATAGACTGATTGCAATTGCTGCCCAATCAGCGGTCCAACATCATGATCAGATTAGAAAGGTCCATGACGAGGACTCATCTCGAGGTTTACGCAGAAGCAAGAGGATTAGAGGCTCAGATGACGAGGTCTCATCAAAGGAGAAAGAAGAAGAAGAAGAAGACCAAGAAGCATCGAAAGCCATCAAGAAATGCAGTCACGCCCTGATGTCGATGTCCCAATTGTCGATGACCAGCAAGACAAAAATCTGGAAGAAGTGGCTTATGTAAATAATAGTCTAGAGAAGTCACGCGTGGATGAGAAGAAAAGGGAGCGAGAAGAAAAGGAGGCAAATGATGTTGGAGAGAAGGATTTTGGGAAGGATGGAGATGCGGAGATGGCTCAGACGAGACTGTTGTTGACATTGATGGAAGAGGATGCCAAAGCCAATGTTGATCTTCTGGAGAGTTTGACCAAAGATGCAAAGATGAACGGTTCAAAAGAGGTCAACATGGCAATTCCTGTCGGAGATTTGACTCCGCCGAGTGCTATTGTTGAAGCTGAACGTGCAGAACGATTGCTGTCTGAAGATGGCGGGAAGAAAAGTGGATGCTTGGAAGAATTTTGCTCATGTCTTACAATCGATTCATTGGATATTGAATCGTCAAGCGGACTGATTCGATCGCAGCATCAAAAACCTGTTGAGAGAATTGGTGTTTTGATGAGATGGTGGCGTATTG
>CAZEGK010000060.1:0-1852 GCA_964512205.1 uncultured bacterium
CTACTTCTTGCAGGAAGATTTGCCAAGAAGCTGATAGACAACGCACCAACCAGCTACCGCCTCGTAAAGCACAAATAGCGCGACAAGGCCGACTATAATGCTTTCATCATATAGTGCAAGCAGCATGAGAGATGCACTAAGTAAAAGCCTGAGGATACGATCTTTTGTACCGATGTTTTTTTTCATAGTAAGTTACCCGATGTTTTTCGGTGGCCCCACATGCTAGGGCAGGTCGGTTTAACCTGAACTGGAACGTGGGGTGTTTAAAGTATGGAGCTCTCTCCAAGTGGCTTTGTTGTTACAAATCATATTCTAAGACAATTGCTCCGCCGCCTTCTTGCGTGAAAAATAGCGTGCGTACATTGATTAGCTCCTGGAGAGGCTCATCGCTCATTTTGGGCACGCCGTAGGCGTGAACAAGTGTCGCTCTTCCATCTATAACTTGCGATGACACCTTTACGTTATAGGCAATTGGGGTGACAAGATAGTCAAAGTTTTTAAAAAACTTCATCATGTCTGCGCCAGTGTGGACAAAGAGGGCATTGCCGCCTTTACTCATGCTGATTTTATGAATAAAGTCGTGATGAAAGTTTTCGCCCATACCGATAGCAGTGAGGCCTATATTTTCTGCAGCATAGTCGCTGACTAAGCGAACTATTGATGCATGATCTGTAACTCCGGTATTTAGCCCAGCATCTGAAAAGAGCATTACTCTGTTTTGATACTCTGGCTTTGCATTTTGAGCTGCTAACAGATAGCCATCTCGAAGGCCTGCATCAAGATTTGTAGAGCCACCTACTTGTATCGCCTGAATTTTTCTCATGAGTGCTGATTTATCTGTCACTTCGGTTGGTTTAAGTATCACCCTACTTGTGCTATCAAAAACAACAATAGAGACGATGTCATTTTCATCTAGATGAGAAATTGCTTGGCAGCAGGCTTCTTTTGCCCACTCAAGGCGAGTGCGTTCTGTAGCATCGGTAGCTGACATAGAACCTGAGATGTCTATAACAAAGGCAATATTGAGAGGCGGCCTTTTAAACGATTCAACATCAACACTTGAGCTCATATCAACTTGAATATAGAGCTTATTTTGCTCTTTATCCCATGCATACTGTGGATTTAGTGTAAGAAGGGTATCTGCCTTTTTTGCCTCTAATCCTAGGGTAAAGCTTCGCAAAAATCCCTCTTCAATAAATGCCTCAGGAACAGGGACAAAGCCGTCTACTACCTGTTTTTTCCAGTGAGAATAATCTTGCACTCCTCCTGTAGTAACATGGAGGGCGCATGCTACTGGCATGCTTTCCATACGCATCAAAGGCTGGATACCGCCGTGGGCTGCATAGTCATTAAAGACAGGGCCAAAATCACCATTTTGCATGTTTTCAGAAAGCATTTTTGCAAGTTTTATGGCTTCTTGAACTTCAGGATCAGAGCCAAAGGTGAAAAGGTTAAGGTTCTCTATTTTTTCAGAAAGTCTACGCGCATGCTCGCTTCTTAGTGGTTGAGGATTTGGTCTGCAGTTGTATGGGTGTCCATAATGAGAAAAGGCCGCGTGATAGTCCGCAAGGCTTGATTTAAGGATATTTGCTAATTTGATGGCAAAAAGCGTTTTACGCATGCCGGCGTCTGATACTGAAGGCTCTAGTATTTCAAGCCTGTTCGTTTGACTAGTAATGTTGCCGCTTAGAGCTTCTTGATACTGCATATCGAGCGAAATTGTTACAGCATAAACATTTATTGTTAGAACGCATGTAACAAAAATAGTAAGAAAATTATACATTTTAGACCTCATGAAATTATGAAGTTTGAATGTACACAAAAAAGGATTTCTAGGAGAAGTATCTTTTAA
>CAZEGK010000060.1:1952-8135 GCA_964512205.1 uncultured bacterium
GCTGTCATCTCATCTATGCCAAACATGCCAAGGTTAGAGATGGTGAAGGAGCCGCCTTGATACTCTTCTGGCTTGAGTTTGCCCTCTCTTGCTTTACTTGCAAGGGTCTTTACCTCTTGAGAGATTTCTGCAAGGCTCTTTTTGCTTGCATTATGGACGATTGGGGTAATAAGGCCGCCGGGGACAGTTACAGCAACGCAGATATCTACACGGCCAAAACGGATGGCGCTCTGCTTCGAAGCATCAAAGCCTGAATTAATCTCAGGATGTCTCTTAAGTGCGACGGCAACGGCCTTTACGATAAAGTCATTGATTGTCACTGACTTTTCGAGGCGCTTTAGCTCTTCGCGAAGAAGGGATATCGGCAAAGCATCTATCTCTTGGCGCACGTAGAAGTGGGGGATCGTTGTTTTTGATTCAAGAAGCCTTTCGCCAATTACTTTTCGCATCGGTGATAATGGTTCTACAACATGTTCTCCACTTGGAGGAGTAGCGCAGGGTTTTGATTCTGCAGTAAGATCTCGGCTCATCACGCGTCCGCGAGGTCCTGATCCTGCCACTTTAGCAATATCGATGTTGCGCTCTTTTGCAAGTTTTTTAGCAAGAGGGGAGGCAAGCAATTTTGCAGCTTCTTGCTTTGGGGCTTGGGCGCTTGGGACAGCTTGTGCTTTAGGAGCTGCTGCCGGGGCTGCTGCTTCCTTTTTTTGTCCAAGGGGCTTTGCTACGTAGCCTTCTATGCTTTCATCTTTTGATTCAGTAAAGATCGCGAGGGGATCATTTACTTGAATCCTGTCGCCTTCTTTTCCGATAATTTCGCGAAGATAGCCCTCGTCGAGTGCTGCATGTTCTACGGTTGCTTTATCGGTAGAAATTTCAAGTAAGACATCGCCAGAGGCTACGTGGTCGCCCACATTTTTGTGCCACTTGGCAATGGTGCCTTCAGTCATTGTCGGGGAGAGTTTTGGCATGTAGACAGTAAATGGCATAATGATCCTCTAGCTTATTGCCAACGTCTGAAGGCAGCTTTCAACGATGCGTTCAACGGTAGGCAGGGTTTCTTTTTCTAGTACTTTGGAATAGGGCATGGGAGTTTCTCGCTGGCAAACTCTTGCAACAGGCGCATCAAGAAAATCAAGACATTGCTCCTGTATCTGAAAGCCAACTTCTGCGCTTATGCCTGTAAAGATATGTCCCTCTTCAACAAGGACGCAGAAATGGGTTTTCTCAACGGATTCTTTTATTGTGTCAATATCAAGCGGCTTTATTGTCTGAAGGTCGATAAGTTCGCACGATATGCCTCTTTCTTGGAGTACGTTGCACGCAATCAGAGCAAGCTTTACCATACGGCCATGAGCGCAGATGGTGATGTGCTCGCCCTCTTGGACGACATTTGCTTTGCCGATAGGGAGCAGATACTCTTCGGTTGGAATCTCCATCTTGTCATTATAGAGCAGTTCAGATTCCAAGTAGAGCACAGGATTATTGTTGCGAATTGCAGACTTTAAAAGTCCCTTAGCATTATAGGCATTAGATGGAGCGATGATGATAAGGCCGGGCAGGTTGCCATATATTGCCTCTACGCAGTGAGAGTGCTGGCATGAGACCTGAGCTGCTGCGCCATTTGGGCCGCGAAAGACTATAGGTACTGAAAATCTGCCGCCAGACATATAGTGCATTTTGCATGCATGGGAGATAATCTGGTCTGCTGCGACAAAAGAAAAGTTAAAGCTCATAAACTCAACGATTGGACGAAGGCCTGTCATTGCAGCTCCTACGCCAATACCTGCAAACCCATTTTCTGAGATGGGCGTGTCAATCACTCGCTTTGGACCATATTTATCAAGTAATCCCTTTGTCACCTTGTAGGCGCCATTGTATTCTGCAACCTCTTCACCCATGATGAAGACGGTATCATCTCTTGTCATCTCTTCGTCAATTGCTTGACGGATTGCTTCTCGCATTTCAATAAGCTGCATGGTATATCCTATGGTGCAAATACATCTTGTTCAAGTGTGGAAACATCTGGCCAGGAGCTTTCTTCGGCATACTGCAGGGCATCCACAACGATATCTCGATTCTTTTTATCGAGCGCCTTATATTCATCTTCGGAAAGAATGTTTCTATCAAAGAGTTCATTTCGAAGAAGTATGATTGGATCTCGCTCCATACGTTCTTTAAGATGATCTTTTGAGCGATAGAGGCCAGGGTCAGAAATAGAGTGGCCACGAAAACGCTCGCCAACTGCCTCGATAAATACAGGCCTTCCTGTGGCTAAAATCTCTTGATAGGCTACAAGGAAACCGCCATAGCAGTTAAAGAAATCCATGCCATCGAGTCGGTAGTGGGAGATGCCATAGGCCTTTGCCAAGTAGTGGGTAATATACTGGTGATTTGCAACGCCGCGTGAGATGTGAGTACCCATACTCCACTGGTTGTTCTCTACTACAAACATGCATGGGATCTGCCAGAGGGATGCCATATTGAGTGATTCATGGAGTGTACCTTGCGGGATTGCGCCATCGCCAAAAAAGCAAAGAGAAATTTGATCTTTTTTACCAAGATACTTCAGGCTAAAGCCGGCACCGGTAGCAATTGGAAGGTGTCCTCCCACTATGCCAAAGCCGCCAAGAAGCCTGTCATGATACAGGTGCATAGAGCCGCCGCGTCCCTTGGCATTACCTGTCTCTTTACCAAAGAGCTCTGCCATAACCTCGCGAGGTGTAGCTCCAAGAAGAAGCGCTAGGGCGTGGCAGCGATAGGTTGTTGTGAACCAATTATTATGACCTACAGCTTGTAAACAGGATGTTTGAATCGCTTCCTGACCGACGTAGGAGTGAAAAAAACCGCCAATATTACCCTGTTGATAGGCAGCTTCTGCTCTCGTTTCAAAATTTCGTATAAGGAGCATGCGGTCTAGGCAGTCGATAAGTCTCTGGTTACCCAGAGCGTCGATTACTGTCTGATGACTTACCTTGTAAAAATCTAAAGGTTTTTCTTGTTGTGTCATTGGTACTCACAGTTAAATCTAAACCCGAGCATAATGACGAAATCTCACAAAAAAATCAATGTTTTGTGCTACGATCCAAAGGCATGGACATAGTTGACTTTGAAAGACGAAAACAAGAACTCGAAAATCTCAAAAAAAATCGTATACGCAATTTTTTTACGATTTTGAAAGCTCGTACTGAACTGCAAGAAATTTCCAAAAAAATTGATAATAAAAAGCGACTTGATGAGCAGGAAAAGAATGTTCACGCACTCAAGCTAAAGGGACTCTTTTTTCAGGGAAGCGTAGAGGAAGCAGAAGCTGCTTTTCGCCGCCATCTTCCCCAAATGGAAGCATTAGGCTGTCAAAAAGCAGTTACCTATATTTTAGATCCAGATCTCAAAATGGTGGTCTTTTCTCGTAGCGGCATCGAGCATGCGGCAGATGAGGGGGAGCCTTTAGTCTCCCTTAGCCAGCTTCAAGAAGTTGCTGCATGGCTAGATAACCATGGTGTATCTCATGCTCCACTACTAGATCTAGCCTCAATAGAAAAAAAATTAGCCGCTCTTATGAGCTCATGCCCGCACGGCGCCTATATGCTCCATGCGCATAACAAAGCGCTTACACTTTCTCGTGTGAGTCCGGTTGGTCGAGTTGAGCATCTCCCTATAGACATTCAAAAAGAACTTGGGTGCTATACCCTCATAATTGATGGAAAGGAAGTTGCCGCTACAAGGATTCAATTTAAAAAACGACTTGAGCAGATGGGGACACCATTACGACTAAAATAGAGACTTTCTTTGATGATCTTACAACCTTTTTTAAGGTGCGTATATTTAACTGTAAAGATTATTTTCGCACAGTGTGGCGCTACTACAGAAAGCCAAAGTTTGCGCTTGTAGATATCTCTCTTTTACTAAGTTACTTCTTTAAAAGTCCCTATAGGATCGGTCGCGAGTTTAAGGAGAGCGAGCCCTACGGTGAAACACCCCTTGCGACGCTTGATATGATTTTGGAGCACTGCCCAATAAAGCCGGGCGAGGTTGCCTATGAACTCGGCTCGGGACGTGGCAGAGCTTGTTTTTGGCTTGCTGTTGTTAAAGGGCATAAGACTGTTGGCATAGAGTATATCCCAACATTTGTCGAGCGCGCTAAAAACATAGCATCATTCTTTAAGGTATCAAATGTATCCTTTATACAAGCAGATATCCTCAAGTGTGACCTTTCAAAGGCCACATGGCTCTATCTCTTTGGATCAGCACTTTCTGACGAGGACATACAAAAGCTTTGTAAAAAGCTCGAAGATCAGCCAAAAGGATCGCGCATCATTACAGTAAGCTATCCTCTTGTTGCCTATACGAAAAGCCCAAAGTTTGTTCTTACGCTAACGCTCGATGCCGAATTTTCCTGGGGCACCACCCAAGCCTATATTCACGAAGTAGTCTAAAAATCGGGGCCGGGCCCAATACCGTTCATTTAACAAAAAATAGCACGATATAACGATAGAACGATAAAATTTACAACTAAAACTGAGAAACTCTCTTAGCTTCATCGTTTTAATCGTTGTATCGTTTTATCGTGCGATGTTTAAGTGAACGGTATTGGGGCCGGGCCTGTTTTTCTCTCAGTAAACCTCAAGCATATTCTTTAAAATACATTGTGAGTACGCAGTGATATGGGGACCAACCCATCTTGACATAAACCCTGCTAATGAGTACAATTTTTTTACTTTTGAGGTTTTATGTCAATTAACTTATTGTCCCCTGAATTAATTGTTAATATATTTTCATATCTTGAATATGAGGATAAAAATAGATGTAGCAATGTATGCCGTCTTTTCCGAGAAATAATAGAGCATTCACCTAATGGCTTATTAACAAAGAGTACAATAGAACAACGAATATTACAACGACACTTTAATAATGCATTGGTTAAACCCGATGTTCTTTCTGATACTCTATCTGGAAGTGTAGAAAATCTATTTTCTTTCCAAGATTTATTAATTGGAACAACAAAGTATGGAGAGGCGAAAATCTGGCATTTAGGCAATAATGAATCTCGAACATTGTATACTATCTTCCCTCTTTCAGATGAATCCGGAATCCGGCTTCCAGCAGTATTTTCACATTCCGACAACTGCCTCATTCGAAGTGCCCTAAAATCTAATCAAGATACACCTGCTTTAGCACTTCAAGTTGACATATGGGAAATGGATGCTAGTAATGGTAGTATGAAAAAGTTGTTTTCGAATACTTTACCAACAATTCTCACTCTTGCTGATACTCCTCTAGAGATTGTAGCTCCAATCCGCTATAACGATAAGATCTACATTCCTCTTCCAAAATCTTCTATTGTTCAGGTCTGGAATTTTGATAAGTTGTTTGACACAATTGAAGATAATATCTTTTTTAAGGCTACCGGTCCCGTGAATCGACTCCAAATTATTGATGATACATTGTTTGTGGGCTACCATGGTGGAGCTTGGAGGGTAGCATCATTTAAAGATAGATCATCTTGCATGTCTACACCATATCCAGGCGCTAAACCACCTCACGATTTTAACAGGTTTACTTGTGTGTGTGGCAGTAATAAAGAAATTACTTTAGAAGATGTAGTATCTAACAAACATACATGCAGAATAGGAGTTAATAATGAAGGCATGAAACTAGGACTACCTTTTGCCTATGAAGAGGGTTGGATAGCAGCTTATGCAACAGACGATACTTCTAGCGGTATTTGTCTCTTTAATATGGAAGTGAGAGAAAAGTTTGATGCTGTCTATCCGCAAGGATATATCCCGAACCCAAGTGGTGTTAATACACTACACCATGCTCTAGGCTGTCATCAGTATGTTCAGGCTCATAAAAATGTATGTAATGTCTATGCATTGTGGAATCTTCATCATACAGAAGAGAAGCTCATTCCAAGCAAGAGCTACTCGCTTCCAGCTAATAGTCAAATTTCTACACTTTCATTTCATCAGGGAAAACTTATCGTTGGAACAAGTGATGGTAGCGTATGGAAGTTTGAATCTGAGAAAAAACCCGAAACAATAGAATCTAATCGAGGCTCAATAGTCGATACCATTTTCTCGATTGTAAGAGGTATTTTAAGCAAATTTTGTAGATAAATCATTCAGGACGTCCCTGCGTATCATTCAATTAAACTATTCGTTAAGGAAGCAATTTAAAGAATAT
>CAZEGK010000061.1:0-7344 GCA_964512205.1 uncultured bacterium
AAAAAAAAAAAAAAAAAAAAAAAAAAAAAAAAAAAAAAAAAAAAAAAAGTCAATAAAAAACCCACACACACGACACGTGTTTTGCTTACTGTTGGGTAACATCAAGTAGTTGACCTGCACCACTCATCGTTGAAACAAAAAAACTACTTTTTTTTTAACTTGGTTCACAACAATTGAACATAAGTGCTTGGAAAGTATCCTTGTGCTCCTGTGGCGACATTTGCTCCTTGCCACCATCCTTCAGCATCTGAGTTGTCCCACACTTCGATAATGTCTCCCGTAGTGAGTCCAAGGTCTCCTTCATTACCTGCTGCCCAATCTGAAATGGCCTGACATCTAGGATAAGATCCTTCCTCTTCAGCAGCAGCTCCTTCTTCTTCCTCATAGTATGCTTCTTCTTCTTCTGCTGCAGCAGCTCCTCCTTCCTCTTCTTCGTAATAGTATCCTTCTTCTTCTGCTGCTGCTTCTTCCTCTCCCCATCCGCTAGCCTCTTCTTCTCCCCAACCGCCTTCTTCCTCTGCTGCTGCTGCTGCTGCTGCTGCTTCCTCTTCTGCTGCTGCTTCTTCGGCAGCTCTTGCGGCAGCTTCTTCGGCAGCTCTTGCGGCAGCTTCTTCCTCTTGTCTTCTTCTTGCCTCTTCTTCTTCCTTTCTCTTGCGCTCTTCTTCAGCCTTTTGACGAGCCAATTCAGCAGGAGAAGGTCCTGTAGCTTTGGCAGGAGGAGGTGCTTGCTTTGCAGGAGGGGGTGCAGCCTTGTTAGCTGCTGGAGGAGGAGCTCCTCCGAACTTCTTTGCAGGTGCAATCTTTGCAGGAGGTGCAGATGCTTTTGCGGGAGGAGGTGCTTGCTTTTGATTCTGTTGCTCCCAAAAGCGCTGCTTTTCTTCTTCTGACACCTTGTAATCAGGATTCTCCACTGCTCTCTGGGTTCCTCCTTGAGATGCTTGTTGTTGAGCCCAGAACTTGTCACGCTCTTCGCTGGTCACATTGTACTCCTTTTGCTCACGCTGCACTTTGGCTGATGCCTTTTGTGCTTGATTGTCTTTCCAAAACTTTTCTCTCTGCTTCACCAACTTGGTCTGTTCTGCTCTTGCCTCTGGCACATTATTTTGTGCTTGTTGTCTTCTCTGCTCATCCGCTTGTCTTTGCTTGCTCCAAAACTCTTCTCTCTGATCTTGCTTCACTTCCACCTCTGTCTTCTTGACAGCAACACTTCCCTTGGTCACAAGACCGTGAGCTTTCTTCACTTGCTTGAATGTGGCTCCAGCTCCTTCCGAGGCTTGCTGAAAACGACTCTTGTCTCCTTGAGCCTTATCGTACGACACTCCCATGGCCTTGGCCACCTTTGTACCCAAGTCCTTCTCCACAATGTCATCCTCAACACGAGCATTCACAGTCACGTGACACGTGAGACCAGCCGTTGAAAAGTACTTCTCCATCGCTGTGGCATGGGAAGAAAAAAGACCCTTACGCGTACCTGTCACACCTTCACCGCACCAACTGATGTAAATGAACTTGGGAAGAGTGTCAGAGTCCCAACGCAAGTAAGCCCAGAAAATCGACCCATCGCTAAGACTGTCTTTCAAAGCAACAACACCCTGACCTTCCTCCTTCACTTGAATCTTGTCTTGCTTGGGAACATACCCCAAAAGAACCCAACCAAGGTGCTTAAAAAAAAAAAAAACGAGGTGAGCTTTTTTTTTTTTTTTTTTTTTTTTAAAGAACCTCTTCGTCGCCACTTACCTGACCCTTGTCCTTCAAGTTGAACAATGCCTGCTTAATGCTCTCGTCACTCGTATCAAGACTCATTTGAAACCCTCTCCACGAAAATCAAAAAAATGCTGAATCATGGAAGTGGCTGCTGTTGACCCATTGATTGTGAAGACTGCGGAGGAGATTGTATGCGCATACTTCAAAGTAGCACGCATTGGTGTTTCTAGGTTCGAAGATCTTGGTGGTTCAACCAGGTCGCGTGTGTATCGTTTTATTGCTGTTCGTGATCAGCGTGCCTTTTCTTTTGTCCTCAAAGCACCGCTGGAGAGAGAAGGAGAACAATGGACAGATAGAGCAGGACGTCTTGGGAACGAAGTGGCCGCTCTCTCTTTCCTCAATCAACGTCTTCCTTCCTCAAGTCGTTCCATTGTTCCCGTGTTGGCAGGAGTCAACTTGGAACGAGGCATCTTGGTGCAAGAAGAAATTTCTCCCATTCGTGGACGTCTGGATCGTATTTTAGAAGGGTCTTCCAAAGTGCCTGGAGGTATCTCTCGTGCTCTGATGAACATGGCACGATCGCTGGCCACTATCCATGCCGCAAGTAGTTCTCAACAAGCAAAACAAGCTTATGAAGAATGTCGTCTCCGTACAAAACTTCCTTCCAAGCCCGCACCCAATGCTGCCAGCAACGTATCTGCCATGATGGGTTGTTTTGCACGTTTTGTACCCAAGTTGGCCGACTTGATGATGGTTCAGGGAGAAGGTCCTGTCGAAGAAACTCCTTTTTTTAAGCAGATGGAAAAAGCTTTTTGTGAATCGTTTCGTTCCGATGGTCCGATGAGTGCTTTGATTCATGCTGACTTGTGTCCTGACAATGTGATGGTCCTCAACAAAAAAGCAGATGTCTGTATTTTGGACTTTGAGTTTAGTCGCATGGGCAATGCGGCCATGGACATTTCTTTTTTACGCCTTGGTTTTCCCACATGTTGTTGTGTTGGTCGTCTGGGTCGTTCTGTGTTGCGAGGAGCAGAACAGTTGTATCGCCAGACAGCATTCGAGCAAGGAATGGAAGAGGTTAAAAAAAAAGATGTTTGGCGCAAAGCCATGGCTGAGAGTTGTGCGTTGTGGACGTGGGGATTCATAAGATCATCGTTAGAAAAAGGTGTAGCAGAGAAAGATTTGATCATGAGCAAGAAAATGGAATGTTCGCCAACACGGCGACAAATGATTGTGTACAGATTGCAAGTGGCAGCGAAAGCATTGAAGAAACATCCAGAAATGCAAGAAGTGTATCAGATCACTGAAAAAGCAAGTGAGTTATTCAAGCAAATGTGGAATATTGATGTGGATAAGATAAAGATATGGACGGAATGAAAACGGATTTTTCCAAAAACTAACTTCTTTTTTTCTTGTGGGCCATCAATGATTCGATTACCAGAAGGTCATCGTCGTCGAACATTGGATGTGTCTGAAGAATCGGCAAGGAGGTTTTTGATGCAGTTTAGGGTTGCCATTTGTTTTTTATGCCTCATTTTTGGTTTTTGGTCTTTGTTCTTGGGATCTGCTGTCTTTGAAACGTATTCTGTTAAATTGGACGAGATCAAGGCATGGGAGGCAGGTCTGTCTGACAAATGGAAGCTTCATGATCAAGTGGCAAAAGGTCTGAAAGGAATTGTCAACCGTGACTTTGTTGCCAATCTGAGAGACGGGATCAATGGCACCAAAGCTGTTGTCCAACGTGTTGAACATCTTCTCAGCACTGCAAAGGCCATGTCGAGTAATTTGAATGGTCGTGTTGATGTTGCCAATGAGCAGTTGAAACAAGCGTGGCGTGACACTGAAGCTCATTATCGAATGTTTCACACACACGATCGTGGAACATCGCCACTGATTCGAATCAACTTGCCCGTATCCATTACCACTCGAGGAACACGTTGGGCAAAGCTGTCGGACATGTTGTTGTTCACTTCCTTTTTGCCTTCCTTGTTGAGGACCATGGAAAGTGGGTATGTCTATGGTGTATACGTGGGATATGACGTTGGAGATCCTCTTCTCGATAAACCAGGAGCAGAGGAGGAAGTGAAACGTCTTTGGTATGAGCAGTGTGAACGTGCAGGAAGAACAGCAGAAGTAAAGTTGTTCAAATACGCTGACACTGCTCATCATAACGTCTGGGCTGTAAACTATGTCACCAAGGAGGCATATTTGGATGGATATGATTACTTTTTTCGTGTCAATGACGATTCTGAATTTGCAGATACGGGTTGGACGTCTCGATTGGTGGAAGCATTGCAGAAAAACGAGGACTTTGGAGCAGCAGGTGTCCTTGACGATGTTAATCCTCGCATTTGGACTCATTCGTTTATTGGAAGACCCCATTTGGAAATTTTTGGGTTTCATTTCCCTTTTTCTTTTGGAAATTGGTGGTCAGACGATTGGATCACCTTTGTTTACACCAAGCGTTTCAGTCTTTGGCTCTATGATGTACCCATTAAGCACCATGTCCATCCCGTGCGTTACAATATCAACTGGACTTCGCACGAGCAGCGACTGAATGTTGAACTTGACCGAGCTCGTTCGCGTTGGTCTGAATGGTTGTGTACAGTGAAGAACGTGACTGAGTTTTGTCCAGCGTTCATCCCGCGCGCATCATCTCAGTCCTCCATTCGTATGGATGCCACAACAAGCAACGCTCGAGGAATGTCGCTTGAGCGTTATTTGAAGATGGAAAATGCAGCCAAATCAGCACAGGAAGATAGGATGAAGCGTTTTCCACCACCATCCAAGAAACCTTAAAGAGCCATGTCAAGTTTTATTGGTGCATGTGACTGATAATCCAACAACTCAATGTCTTCACTTTGAATCTTAGTAATGTCATCTATTCCATCTCTCAACTTCAGTTTTGGGAATGGCAAAGGTTGACGTTGCAACTGAAGCTGCATTCCATCCACGTGATTGAGGTAAACGTGAACATCTCCAAAGGAATGAATAAACTCACCCACTTGCAATTTGCACACATGAGCTACCAAATGCGTCAACAATGCATAGGATGCAATGTTGAACGGAACACCCAATCCCATGTCTGCTGATCGTTGATACAAGTGACACGAGAGTTTACCGTCTGCAACAGAAAACTGACACATCACATGACAAGGAGGAAGAGCCATCTTGGGTAGGTCCAATGGATTCCATGCACTCATGATGATGCGTCTACTTGCTGGATCCTTACGAATCTGTTGTATGCATTGTTGCAATTGATCTACTCCTTTCCCTTCATACTCTGGGCTTGTTCCCGTGACTCCTGGAACGTATTGTGCACCAAAATGACGCCACTGAAACCCGTACACAGGACCCAACTCTCCTTCCGGATAGTCTGTCAATTTGCACGAGTCTAAAAACTTGCGCGACGCATTCTCATCCCAAATGTGAACTCCTTTCTTTGCCAAATCCGTTGCACATGTGTTGCCTGCAATAAACCAAAGCAGCTCTTCTTTGACGCCCTTCCAAAACACTTTTTTTGTAGTGAGCAAAGGAAATCCTTCCGACAAATCAAATCGCAACTGTCTTCCGAACAGACTCAGAGTCCCTACACCCGTCCGGTCATTCTGACGAACGCCGCTGGTCAAAATTTCTTTAGCCAATTGCAAATATCCCAACTCAGGATGCGGAGGACGACGGACAAATCGTCGCAATGTGTATTTGACCCCATTTTCCAACTGCTCTTTGGCGTACGACACATCCTCTCGAAAACGAGCGCTATCCACACCGGGCCAAAACACATCACAGTCAAATGTTCCGTACACAGTGGTCACGTAGATTTCTTCGCACGCCTCATGTGCCATTCCCTCGGTGTAGAGACGAGCACCGCCCAATATCCATATTTTGTCTACGGTGTTGGCAATGTCGGGATGAGACAAATGATGAAGAGCATGCTCGAGACTAGGAACAACAGCAACACTGTCTGGAATCTGAGAAGTGACACGAACATCACAAGCATCATCATTACTGTCTTCTTTTTTTTTTTTAGCCACTTGAGAGGAGACGACAATGTTGATTCTGTTGGGCATGGGACGTCTGGAGGGAGGAATACTGTCCCATGTCAGACGTCCCATAATCAGAGCGTTTTGTTTGGTGCTGTCGCGAAGTTCTTTGGTCTTTTGAATGAAATACCGAAACTCATTGGGTAAATCCCATGGTAAATGATTGTTCTTCCCAATACCATGCTCAGTAGTCTCTGCTAAAATCATAGCAAAACGCTTCATCGTTGAGTGGCCCTTTTGGCGCGCAAAAAAAAACAAAATTCTGCGAGAAGGTCCGAGTCATGTTGAAACGAGAAAGGGAAGAAGATGATGATGATGGTCATGTTGAGAAGATTGCAGATACTTCTTCTGCATTGAAGAAGTTGAACCAACAAGGTTAGAAAAGGCTTAAAAAACAAAAACAAAAAAAAAAAGACCGTATCTGATTTTTTAAGTGTTTCTTTCTTGATGTTTTAGGTGAAGCATACTTTGAGATATCGAATCAGCGTCGTGTTACCATTCGCCGCTTCAAGCAAATGGTTCTTGTGGACATTCGTGAATACTACATGAAGGACGGTCAACCTGCACCTGGGAACAAAGGAATATCTTTGACTGAACAACAATTTGAAGCCTTACTTGCCGTAGTTGATGACGTAAAAAAAGAGATTCAAGCGTTGAAAGTTTACAAATAAAAGAAAAAAAAAAAGTACCTGTTGAGGTGTTGGTTGAGATTCAAGGTGTGTACAGATCATGATGGCCATCCTACTTTTCCGTACAGATGTGTTCCCGCTGTTTGCGCCTTTTTTTTTTTTTTTTTTTCTGGTGTTGTATTTCCTCATGAACTGTTCGTGAAGCAACGAGATTGGTGTCACTCTTGATGAGATGAAGCATTCAAATCATGGCGCGCAATGCTGATGTCTTTTCTTTCTGTCTTTTTTTTTTTTTTTTTTTAACAGGATGTCTAAACGGAATCGTATGCTCAAATCTGTGACCATGGAAGAGGAGAGTAAGCAGAATGTTGAGGCTATTGGCAATGTGGCACCACCAGAAGGGAAGCGCACTCGAGGGAGGCCTAAAAAAGTGTCCAAAGTGGATGAAAGCATCATCCCTGTCGTTGATGTAGATCAACTTGCAGAGAACGAAGAAGAAGAAGAAGATGCTGTTGCCAAACCAAAAAGAGCACAATCCAAAAGTGCAAAGGAAAAACGTGGGAAAAAAACGATGCGTCAAAAAAGAACGGGCAAAAAGAAAGCCGTTGACGACGACGACGACGACGATTACAATGATGAAGACGACGACGACGATATTGGTGATGATGATGATGTGGACGAAGATGAGGAAGACGGAGAAGAAGATGGTGTTTACAATGATGACGATGATGATGATGATGATGATGACGACAGTCTGCAGGAGTTCGATTTGAGTCGTAGACGCAGTTCGTCAAAATGGATAACATCCAACAAAAGTAAGAAAAACAGTGGTGAGAAAAACAGCAACAGTGAGAAGATTGAGAAGGAGAAGAGTGAGAAGAGTGAGAAGAAGAAGAGTAGCGACAACAACAAAGATAACAACAACAACAACAACAACAACAACAACAACAACAACAACAACAACAACA
>CAZEGK010000062.1:0-7252 GCA_964512205.1 uncultured bacterium
AAAAAAAAAAAAAAAAAAAAAAAAAAAAAAAAAAAAAAAAAAAAAAAAATTGAAACTCTTGGGGTCGATTTGTCCTCGAATCGTCCTTTTGATCTATATCAAGTATTTGCTTGTTTTTCTTCAGTTGTGTCATCAACCGTTAGAGGATACGGCCTGTCTGTTGTTCGAGGAATCTTTTTTTTTTTGTTTCTTTTTTGTTTAACTTTGTCTTGCTGGGAAAATGGAGATTGGTCGAAGCCAGTCAGGTAAGATTGGAAGGCATCAAAGTGGTCATACCAAGAGCAAGTCAGCACGGCTTGGATCTATTTCTTTGGTAAAAAGCGATGAAGATGCTTTGGGATCAATAAGTGAGGACAGCTTTGAATTGACTCTCCCTACTTCAGTTGAAACTTCCAAAAGAGGGCATAAAAAAACTGGATCTACTTATAGAAACCTTCTGACGCGTCTTAGAGGACATCAGAAGACATTTTCTGTCCTGGTAGTTGGAGACGAATCAGCATGTCCTGTTCCTCTCTTGTCAGCGTTACTTGATCCAGCATTTCGTCTCAGATGGGAGAGTACAGCAGGTAAGATGGGAGTTTTTTTTTTTTTTTTTTTTTTTTTTTTAGGCTTTCTGACTTTTTTTTTAGTCACCGAGGGAATGTGGGAGTACTCCAATTCCTCTAAAAACCTCAAGATCACTCTTCAGTTTATCGGTATGACCTTTGATCCCAACAATGCTTACGAGTCTGTCCGAAGTATGCTACTTTCTGAAGCTCGCAAGTGCGACGTCATCTTGTTGGCCTTTTCTTTAGTTCATCCCGTCTCTCTCCAACGTGCTGTTCGTACCTATCAGATTATCACTGCATCGCCATTTTCGGCTGCTTCTTCTTCCAACATTGGACCTTCTTCTTCTTCCTCGTCGCCATCGGTGCAGTCTGTGTCTGCCGTTTCGCCATCTGGAGATTCTGTAGGTAGTGGAAGTGACGGTGAAGGTTTCCCAGGACCATCTACCAGCACGGCATCATCGGCATCATCGTCATCTTCTCGATCGCCGCCGTTGACTTTTTTAGTGGGAACTCTGCGTGAGTTACGCGATGCGACAACGTTGGGAACAAGTTGGACTCAAAAGGATGCTTATTTGGAGTTGGTGAGACATTATGTCAATCAAGGATTGCTCAGTACGGAAGACGCAAAACAATGGGCCAATGGAACGCTGCGTCTGGTGACTGAAACCAAAGTGCGCGAAGCCATGTTGGCGGTCAATGCAACATCGTATGCAGAAGTGTCTTTTCTGCCTGAAGTGGGAAACGTCAGCAGTATTTTTGCAGCCATGGCTGAAAAAGTGAGTTCTTTGCGCTCCAAGAGACCCAAGAGTGCCACACATCGACGCTCTCGATCATCGGCATCGAGCAAGACAGCGACGCAAGTTGAGTCAGATGATGATAGTGGAGGTGATGAGCTTGCAGGATTGGCTTCTGCAAAGTTTCCTGATTCTTACACTATGGAAAGTGATGCATCGACTGTTTCAGAGTGGCTTTCAACGGGACTTCCTCACATTGTCAAGCCTGCCACTCCCAGAGATGGTCTATCGCGAAGTGCATATCGTGCCTTGTTGATGTCATCGGCGTCTGCCAAAGATAATGTTGAAACGGCTCCCAAAGATGGATTCCATCGAAAGGAATGGCCTTCGGGTGATGTGTATTTAGGAAACTGGTCCAATTCAATGTACAACGGCCAAGGAACGCTCACGCTAGCCACTGGATGCTCATACACGGGTGACTTTAAGAATGGACTCTTTCACGGACAAGGAGTTTTCATTTCCAACGACAAGAGCAGCTATCGTGGCATGTGGAATGAAGGAAAGCGCAATGGAAAAGGAGAACAACGTTATGCTGATGGTTCATCGTACGTTGGACTATGGAAAGATGACACGCGCGACGTGGAAGGTGTTCTTTCGTATGCCAACGGAACCATTTACGCCGGTGGTTTCAAAGATGATTTGTTTCATGGAAAAGGTCGTTACACATTCAATACGGGCTCCACCTATGAAGGCGAGTGGGTTCATGGGAAAAAGACGGGACAAGGTATCTTGCATCGTTACGATGGAACGTTGCGCAAGTTGACGTATCAAGATGACGTGCTTTTGGCTCAAGAAAATATCACAGGACCCAAGAAGGAACGTCGTATGCCATCGTTGCAATCGAGTCTTTCAAGCTCTGCATTCAACTTGATGACTGCATTGACTTTGGACGAACTCAAGATTGATGAGCACAAGGTGTTGGGAGAAGGCTTTTATGGAATTGTATATCGCGGAGTGTATCGAAATGTAGATGTCGCTGTCAAGCGCCTGCGTCCCAATATTCCTGACAACGTTTTGGCCAAGTTTTTGTCGGAAGTTAGTATTTTGGCCGGCTTGAAGAACGATTACATTGTCAGATATCTTGGAGCTGTTTTTGAGGAACACAACTTGTGCATTGTGACTGAATTTTACGGTGGAGGAACGTTGTGGGAAAAGATTCACGATCCAACTGCAGCTTTTACAATTGCTTTTGTTCACAAAATTTGTTTTGAAATTGCTTCTGCCATGCGTTACTTGCATTTTGAGTGTCAGCCAGCCATCATTCATCGTGACTTGAAGAGTCCCAACGTGTTGTTAACTGTAGATTTGCAGGTGAAGCTGGCTGACTTTGGATTGGCTCGACATTTGCAATCGTCACAAGAAATGACCAAAGGTATTGGAACTGTTTCATGGACTGCACCAGAAATCTTGCGATCGCAATCATACTCCATGTCGGCAGATGTGTTCTCATTTGCTGTGATTGTGTGGGAGCTCTTTGCAAGGAAACCTCCATATCATCCGATGGAACGCGACCAAATTCTTTTGGCTGTGGCTGTAAACAAAATCAGGCCAGAGATGCCAGCGGACGTCCCTGTTGTGTGGAGGTCGCTCATCGAAAACTGCTGGCATGAAGATCCTGGGGAACGTCCTGATTTCAACGAGATTCGTGAGTGGTTTGTTCGAACAAAGTAAAAGTCATGTTGTTTTAATCAAGAGAGCAACAATGCTCGACTACTTAGAACCAAGTTAACTCCAAGCACGACGCTTGTAAACGTCTTTATCCATTCGAGCCAAGAGCTCGTAACATTCCATCCCATGCTTTCCCAAATTGTGTCCAACAAATGACTTCCATCCAACTGATGCACAGGCAACATATTCAAAACCCCCAATGCTGCACTCAATGAAAATATATACATAAACAGCGCATGGATACGCAAATCAAGTCCTCCCATCCAACTTCTTGCAAATCGCGGAGTGAATGAAGACAAGACAATATTACCCCAAAGACCATATGGATTGCCTGACATGACTACAGGATCGCCTGAATCAAAACTCAACCACATGATGCGATCATCTGGTGGCGATGATGCAGAAACACATGCAGAATCACTTGGACAAGGATGTGAAGAAGAGCATTGACGATTGTTCAAAACAATGGATCCTGCAGCGAGACAATACATTTGTGATCGCAAATGAAAGCATTGAAGTCCACCTTTGTAATCATCTTCGCAACAATCATGAGACGATGCTTCATCACGACGAAGTGTCTCTTGTGGAACACAAAAGGATTGCTTTGTCTGCTTTGCCACATCATGCATGCATCGTTCCCAATCTGCTGCATTACGAATGTCACAACCATTGACACCTGTGATGGTGCGATACGATGTCACATAGGGTGAAGAACTTGATGCGACATAAACCCCTCGTCCTGATGTGTAAAATGGAATGAGAAACAACGGAAGAACAAAAACACATACTAATGCGACAACACACAAAGCAGCGTTGTGCAATACTCCAGCTGCAAATACTCTCAATCGAATGCGAGGAGGTGACAATTCCAAATCCACCGGACGAACTGCGGTAAATGCGGCTGGAAAGAGAGCAACAAAAGCGAGACCCACTCCATCCAGTGTGCACGAATGAGCAGTGGCAGCGAGAGCATGACCCAACTCATGAAGAACAGTGCACAGAGTGAGAGCTAAAGCGTACGGAATGAGTTCAGATGCAGGAACGGTAACCAGAGGAAGAACGGGAGTCATGAGAGGTTGTGATGAAGGAGATGATGATGGAAACACTAGCCAAAACAGATTGACACAGACAAAGACAGTACTGGCCAGCATTCCAACCAAGGCAAAAACAACACCTCCAGAAAACCATGCGGTCCAGAATGAAGCCCAACGACGTCCCCATTTACTCAATGGACCATTGAAACGCGTAGTGAAGATGGAAACACTCAAATGTGACAGTGAGACATTGCGCTCACGAAGCCAAGAAGAAAACTTGTCTCCATAAACCCACTCAAGTGATTTAATGACCAAATGCAACAACAACCATGACACACCAATACCAACAAGCACTACCACGAGGCCCATTTCACTTTAATGAGTTTTCGATCTCCGAAAAAGCATCACAAAAAAAAAAAAAAAACATGGAGGGCCAGGAGGCTGGAGGCTCTTCACTTCAGGCCAAGGCAGTGAGTGGTGTCAAGTATATGGTGTCATTACAACTTGCCACTCGTGTCATCACATTCGGACTCAACACTCTTGTTTTACGCCGCGTCAGCCCTAACGTCCTCGGGGTAGGAGTTCGTTCTCTTTTTTTTTTTTTTTGTACTCATTCTTTCTTACTTGTTTTATAGCTTGCTCAACAGTTGCAACTCATCACCAACATCACACTCTTCTTCTCGCGTGAAGCCATCCGAAGAGTGGTGGCTCGTTTGCCCGAAGGTTCTCCAGACGCATTATCTCTTCCTCGTTTTGCTTTTTTCCCCATGGGTATCCTCACTGCCCTCGCCGTAGGCACACTCTGGACATGGGGAGCATCGCCCGAGGAATTGGGTGAACCCCATTTTTTTTTAGCCGTTTCCATCACTCTGTGCGCCAACATGTTGGAACTACTCTCGGAACCAGGATACGCAAGAGCACAACGTCAAATGTCATTCAAAAGAAGGTTCATCGTAGAAAGCACCGCTGTCTTGGCACTTTGTTTGACACTTTTTTTTTGGGTATTTTCGTTTGGGCCGAGCTTGTTGGGATGGGCTGCGGGACAAGTTGCTTTTTCTTTAGCATGTGCCATTGGTTATACTACAGTTCCCAACATTGAGAAGTCATCATCATCATCATCATCATCTTGGTTTTTTTCTTTACCTTCTCAATCCACATTTCATCTTTGGTTATCTCAACAATGGCAATGTGGACAAGCTCTTGCTCTTCAAGAAGGTGAGCGTATCATGCTCAAAGTATTGGCTCCATTGTCACAACAAGGATCGTATGGTCTGGTGGCTGCATTGGGATCATTGGTGGTGAGATCAGTGTTTTTCCCACTGGAAGAAGTGGCATCACTCTATTTCTCACGACTACTATCAACAACAACAACAACAACAACATCATCATCATCATCAGGTAGTAATGTGGTAGATACAACAACAACAACAACATCATCATCATCATCATCATCATCATCATTATCATCATCATCATTATCATCATCATCATCACCATCATCATTATCATTATCATCATCATTATCATCATCATCATTATCTTCTTCATCTTCAACATTTTCTTCTCAACCTCATGATGATCATGATCGTCAAGTTGAAGCAATTCATGTTTTGCAAATGTTGTTACGTCTCCTCACTTCCATCGCTGCAGTAGCCATTTTTTTTTCTTCCCCTCTTTCTTCTTCTTGTCTTCGTCTTCTCTACAACAACAACAACCTCTATCTCGACACTCCTTTCTTACTATCTCATTATGCCCACCTCGTAGCCTTACTTGCCATCAATGGAACTCTCGAAACTTTCGTCCGCGCCTCCATATCTCCCCAACAACAACACGCCCTCAATGTGATTTTTTTTTTTTTAAGCGTTCTCCACGTGGCCACGGGCACACTCCTTTTGCGTAACTTTGGACCTGTTGGACTCATTTGGTCCTCATGTCTACAGACTACACTCAGAATAGCCTATTCCGTGTGGTACGTCAGAAATTTCTGGCTTAAAATACCCTTGAAAAAAAAATCCACCACCTCATCCTCATCATCATCATTATCTTCGTCGTCATGGTTCAAAGTTGCACCTCCTGTGTCGTTTGTAGCTATTCTTGCCGTGAGCAACCTCGTGTTGAACCTTGCGAAGCCCGAGGCAAAAAAAAATGGTGTTTCTTTCATCGCGGCCATGGGGCATGTTGGGTCGGGAGGACTTTTGTTTTGCCTTGCTTGTCTATCTGTATACATCACTGATCGACCCTGGATAGTCCAATTGAAATCGTTGTGGACAGCAAAACAGAAAAAAAACTAAAAAAAAAAAAAATCTTTTTTTTTTTAGCTTTACACATCTGGGACATCTGACTTTGCTGTTGAAGCTGCTTTTGCAGATGCCAACATGGGGTCGAACTGAACCTTTCGGATTTGTCTCAATTGTTTTTTGCTCATTGTTTTTAGCTTTTGTTTCAGTTTCTTTGGGTTGAGTGGAACGACTGCTTCTGCCCTCTTTTCATTCTGTGCCCTCATCCTCAACTTGGCTTCTCTTTTTTCTTTCATCTCCTCCAGACGTTGTTGCTCACGTTCTCGTCGTTCTCTTTCTGCGCTCCTCACATGTTCCATCTCTGCACGCTTCTCTTGTTTCTTCTTCCAACTCGTGTGAAACGCCTTACCAACAACAGCAGTCCTCGATCTATCATGGCAGTTAGAAAAGACACAAAAAAAAAAAAAAAAAAAAAAAAAAAGTTTCTTACGGCGCTTTTTCGACGACTTTCCACGCTCCTTTGCCTGATATTCTTCTTCCTTTGTGACGTCTCTCATCTGTATCTTCAAGCACACCATTGTCATCATCTTCAACAATGATGGCTCTAGCAGGTTCCACTCCCTGCTCCATATCGCTGTACAAAAATTTTGCTTACCCAAATGCTGACTTTGAAAAATAATTAAAACCTGAGGGATCGGCATGGAAGAGTCTGCTGCATTTAACCAGGGTGCTCCTGAAATCTCAAAGGACGAGCTTGAGGTAAAAAAAAGTTCTGTTGGGTTTTTTTTTTTTTTTTTTTTTTTTCTCTTTCGTTAGCACAAGATGCTGCTAATTGTTATTTTCTGAATCTAACGTGCATGTATACGATGGATCGTCCTAATGCGGATTTCCAAAGATACAACGAGGAGATTCATTTGGTTTTTTTTTTTTTTTTTTTTTTTTTTTTTTTTTTTATTTTTTTTTTTTTTTTT
>CAZEGK010000063.1:0-7023 GCA_964512205.1 uncultured bacterium
TCTTCATTTGCTTCTGTTCAAGTGCTTGAATCACGCTGTGTTTGCTCATGATTAATTCTCCAATTTAACTTTATAGCGCTCCCATAAGTCGGGGCGAACATTTTTAGTCTTTTCTTCGGCCTTTTGCCTTCTCCATGCTGCGATCTTAGCATGATCGCCAGAGAGTAGTACAGCTGGCACCTCGCTACCTTCAAACCTATCTGGCCTGGTATAGTGCGGCCAATCAAGTAACCCCTGCTCAAACGAGTCATAGAGGTTTGCCTCTTCATCCCCAAGAACTCCAGGAACAAAACGGCTCATCGCATCGACGAGTACAAGGGCAGCTAAACTTCCATTAGTAAGTACGTAGTCTCCTACGCTTATCTCTTCGTCTACGTCAGTATCAATCACTCTCTGATCAATGCCCTCGTAATGTCCTGACAGTAAGATCAGGTGCTCCTCTTTTGCAAGCTCCCTACATTTCTTCGCTGTCAATGGCGTCCCTTGAGGCGATAGGTAGATCGTTTTGCTATTTGGCTTTTTACAAGACCTAATAGCCGATGCTACCGGCTCTGCCATGAGGACCATTCCTGGCCCTCCGCCGTATGGCCTATCATCCACCTTGCGAAATCGCTCGGTGGAGAAGTTTCGTATATCGACTATATTGATTGCAAGTATTCCCTTTTCTTGCGCTCGCTTTAGCATACTTACATTCAGCGGTCCCTGAAAAAAATCGGGAAACAGGCACAATATGTCGATATGCATCGCTTAGGCTTTAGTTGCTCTTCTCTTGCGACGCTTAACAGCCTGCTGAGCACGACGCTCATTCAAATTCTTGATAATTGCAGGATATGTTTTCTTTACGAGGCTTTCTGCGCATTCGCTCAAAATTGCCCCATTGTTAATCCAGTGTTCTAGACGCTCTGGCTTGAAGCTCATGCGGCTTGCTTCATCTGGTGCAAATGGGTTGTACCAGCCGAGTGCTTCTAAATATTTACCATCTCTTGGTGAGCGGGTATCTGTTACTACTAAACGGTACATAACGCGATTTGTAGCACCTTGGCTTCTGAGTCTTATCTTTAACGCCATACTTTTCCTCCGAGCATGTTCTCGAGTTGTTTCATGTTTAAACCATTTTTAAAAAACTTTTTTGCCTGTTCAAAAGACTTTAACAGGCGATTTACATCATCTATACTTGTGCCGCTTCCACGTGCGATTCTACGACGCCTTCCCATGTGGATTGCACACTCTTCGCATCTCTCGCTGGGGGTCATAGAGAGAATGATCGCTTCTACTTTAAAAATCTCTCTATCGTCGATTTCGAGCTCTTTTATCTTGGACATACCCGGAAGCATGCCAAGGAGACTCTTAAAGGAGCCCATTTTCTTTACTGTTCTCATCTGCTTGAGATAGTCATCAAAGGTAAAGCTTGCTGTGCGAAGCTTTTTTTCCATCGATGCAGCTTCTTTCTCATCGATAAATTCTTCTGCTTTACGAACGAGATTTATCGTATCACCCATGCCAAGGATGCGATCTGCCATCGAAGTTGGGTTAAATACCTGGATGTCATCTACCTTTTCGCCAATCCCCTCAAACTTTATGGGCATGCCAGTCACTTCGCGAATCGATATAGCAGCTCCAGCTCTTGATGTACCATCTAGCATCGATAAAACAGTGCCAGTAATCCTAATGCGCTCGTTAAAGGTTGATGCTGTTTTAATGGCATCCTGGCCAGTTGCAGCATTTACAACCAAAAGCACCTCTTCAGGCTGGATAAGCGCTCTCATCTGCTCAAGCTCATTCATGAGCACATCGTCGATATGCAGTCTTCCTGCAGTATCAAAAAGAAGGAGATCCCATCCCTGGCCCTCTGCCATCTTGAGGGCATTTTTTGCCACTTCAAGCGGGTTTTGGACGCTATCTTGGCTAAAGCATGCAATTTCAGCACTTGCTGCAAGCGTCTTTAGCTGCTCTCTAGCTGCTGGCCTCTGAAGGTCGCACGCAACCACACAAGGATTCTTAAAGCGGCCTTTTTTCTTCAAAAAGTTGGCAAGCTTTACAGTATGAGTTGTCTTTCCAGCACCCTGCAAGCCCAAAAGAAGCATACAAGCAGGCTTTTTAGCAAAGCTGAGCTCCTCTTCACTCGATCCCATAAGAGCTACAAGCTCATCATGAACAATCTTCACAAACTGCTGTGAAGCCGATACAGAGTCAATAATCTTCTCGCCTACAGCTTTGTCTTTGACACGCTTTATAAAAGTTTTTGCAACACCATACTGGACATCTGCCTCTAAAAGAGCGAGGCGAACATCATTCAAACCCTCTGAGATATTATCTTCAGTGAGCTTTTTATTGCCGGCAAGCTTAGCAAAAACGTTATGAAATGTATCCGACAGAGCGGCAAACATCTAGGAGTTCCCTCAGTAATTGAGCGACAAGGATAACAAAAAATGGAATAAGAGAAAAGGACTAAAACGACATAAACAACCAAAGCGACATAAAGGACAGTAAAGTGTGTTTTTTAGGGAGTTTTAGGTCTTTTGTACGTTGATGTGGCTATGGCTTTAGAATTTTATTTTGATAATTCGATCAAGGCCAGATAAATCTTTAATTATAAAAGCCTCTTTATCTTTTGGTAGTAACTCAAAAATTGAATTTGCCTGCGTGGACCCAATTTCAAACCAAATTGTTGCACCTGGGTTACATACTTTTGGAAGATCGTCTAAAAGGCTTTTATAGCATTCAAGGCCTGTTGGTCCTGAAATGAGCGCCCCTTTTGGCTCATAGTCTCTCACATTGGCATCCAAGCTCTGGTATTCATGTTCCGCAATATAGGGCGGATTGCAGACTATGTAGTCAGCCTTTTTGCCATAAAAGGGCTGCAAAAGATCTCCCTGCACAAGATGCAGATCAACTTGATTTTTTTTAGCATTTTGTTTTGCAACTGAGAGCGCATCTTGCGATATATCCGAAAGGCTAACAGAAAGAAATGGACACGCTTTTTTAATGGCTATCCCAATACATCCGGATCCAGTACAGATATCCCAAAGCTCACTTTTACTTGGATCTATCTCTTTTACAATGTTTTCAACAAGAAGCTCTGTTTCAGGACGCGGAATGAGCACAGATGGGTTCACATCTATACTACAGCCATAAAAATCGACACTACCTTCGATGTATTGCAACGGTTCATTTTTTGCAAGGCGAGCAATATTTGCTCTGACGATAGATAGCTCTTTCTCAGAAAGAGGTTCATCAAAATTAAGGTAGAGATCAAGCCGTTTTTTTTGTAATGAAAAAGCAATAAGCTCTTCAACTTCTCGTCTTGAATAGTGTGAGTTTTTTGATTTGATATAGTCAACAGAGAGCGTAACTATATCACCAATCGACTTCATTCTTCAGTTTTTTGGTAGTGGGCAATAAGAGCTTCAGAGATATCCTGAAGGTCTCCATTCATAATTTGATCGAGGTTATATTTTGTAAGCTCGATCCTATGATCAGTCAATCTATTTTGTGGATAGTTATAGGTTCTGATTTTTTCTGAGCGATCGCCGGAACCTACTTGAGAAAGTCGAGTTGCATCGATTGCCTCTTTTTTCTTTCGTATTTCAGCTTCTGCAAGTTTTGCACGAAGGACGCGCATCGCCTTATCGCGGTTTTTATGCTGGCTTCTTTCTTCTTGGCAAAAAACGACAATACCTGACGGCATGTGCGTGATGCGTACAGCACTATCAGTTTTGTTTACGTGCTGACCACCGGCTCCTGATGCTCTTGTGGTATCGATTCTAAGATCTTGTTCGTTAATTTCGATAGACTCATCTTCCTGCGGCTCGACAAGCGCGGCACAAGTAATTGTTGAGGTATGTACCCTTCCTTGAGCTTCTGTTGCAGGAACGCGCTGAACGCGGTGAGTTCCCCCCTCAAACTGCAGGTAGCGAAAAACATTCGGTCCAGAAAATACGGCTACAAATTCCTTAAAGCCACCAAGATCAGATTCTGTCGCCGAGAGGCGTTCTACCTTCCAACCCATCTGATTTGCATACATCTCATACATACGGACGCAGTCGCCAACAAAAAGCGCAGCCTCATCCCCGCCAGCACCAGCACGTAGTTCAATAATCGTGTTGCAGCTATCATATGGACCTGGTGGATAGAGCGACATCTCAAGCTTTCGCTTAGACTCTTCAAGCTTTTTCTGTAGTACAGGGATCTCTTCATCAAGAACAGCAATAAACTCGGGGTCTTTTTCGACCTTTCGGAGCTCTTCGTTATCGCTAAGCTCTTTTTCTTGCTTGATTACGTCTTCAAAAAGGCTTTTGAGGTCAGAAAGGCGTGAATACTCCTGCGTGCGCTCTCTATACCTTTTTTGGTCCGAGGCAGCATCAGGAAGGCTTAACTCTTCCTCGAGTTCTTTAAGACGCGTTAGTGCTTCCGAATATTTAGGATGCATAAATAGAAGAGGGCCACGCAAAAGTGGCCCTTAGATGGTTATTTTGAAGCTTTTTTCTTAGGCTTAGTTTGAGGCTGTTCGTCTTCTTCTTTTTTCTGTTCGGAAGCCGTTTTTGCCTTTTGCTGAGCAGCGGCATAGCGCTTTGTAAACTTATCAACACGGCCTTCTGTATCCACAATACCCTTGCCACCAACGAAAAATGGGTGTGAGGTTGAGGAAATTGGCACGTGAATGCAAGGATATTCCTTACCATTGAAAGTTTCTTTGCCACTTGTCTGGATAGTAGTACCGCAGACAAATTTGTGGTTTGTTGCTGAATCTACAAACAGGACATCTTGATATTTTGGATGGATGTTTTCCTTCATAAATCACTCTTCATTTACATTCTTTGCTAGGAAGAATAGCGTTTCAACTCATTAAATTCAATGAGAAAAATCCCATACATCTCCTTTTGGTCTCTTTAGTCCTTTTGCTCCCTTCTTGTATTTTTATCTTTGATCTGGTAAACATGTACCTTATGAATATTCCACCGTGGCAGTTTCAAAGGGCGTATACACCCCCTCTTATTAAATATCTTTTGCAGCTTAGCTGCATCACTACCCTCATTGCCGTAGGCTTCGGGATGCAAGGCTATCTTGGACTAAATCCAGCTTTTTATAGCTTGTTTTATTTTTGGCAGCCCATAACGTCACTTTTTGTGCTCCCGGCAGAGGCTTTATCTTTTGGATTTTTGCTGGACTTTGCCTTTTTGATGCTCGTTTTTTGGCTCTTCGGCTCGCTCATCCATGACCGGATCGGAAAAGGCAAGTTTCTTACATTCTATCTGGCAAGCGGTATTTTAAGCGGCTTTAGCATGCTCTACATCATGCATAGTCTACAACTGTATGGCACAGTCTCCGAGCTTATGCCGATGATCCTTGCGCTCACTGTTCTTTGGGCCATGATCGATCCATACCAGGAAATCATGCTCTTCTTTATTCTGCCGCTTAAAGCAAAATGGGTACTTCTCGTATCTCTTTTTGGCACGCTCTTTTTAAGCTTTATCCAGCAAGATGTCATTTCTTTTGTAGGATACTTTACTGCTTTTTGCTTTAGCTATCTCTGGGGACTTTTTGTTCTTGGTTTTCAAAGCCCTTTTGAATGGATGAGAGGCATTGACAAATTGCGCAATAGACTCTACAGCTTTTGGCGCTGGAATGTAATGGGAAGATTCTATCGAGCTAAAGCAAAAGATGATGCCTTTGTGGATGAAGCATTAGATAAGATATCAAAAGAAGGATCTGAATCTTTAGGCTTTTTCGAAAAGCTACGACTTAAATGGATTTCTTTTAAACGACGGATTGCAAAGTAGGATGCTATGACAACACAAACGGCGAAATTAACAGAGCTTGAGCCCTTTTACACGGTTATCTTTACAGATGTAAAAAAAGACCTAAGGGATGACCATCTCCGAACTGATAGGGGCTTTTTTAAGCGAAATTTTCACCCTAAAGCCTTAAATAAAATCACAGTAGATGATTTTATCACTGTCTATAGCAAGGTAATCGAGCAAGGATTTGAAGAGGTTTCTGAATTCATTAGCAATCGCTGGGTGCTTCGCCATCTAGACATCTATAACTTCTTTGAGGCAAAGCTTAAGGCAGTAAACGATAAGTTTTTTGAACTTACAGAGCTTGAACCAACTTTTGCCAAAACACTCATGGATGATGCTGTAGCACAATTTGGAGCTATTGACACCTATATATTCGCTGAACTCAATGATGTGGCATTCGGCAGCACGCTTCTCCAAGAACTTCGAACTATGGCTCTCAATGAACGAACTCATTCTTCCCCCTCTTGACCAGATAACAACAGATGATGAGCGCTTTATGCGAGAGGCCCTTAAAGAAGCCTTTAAGGCCTTTCAAGCTAAAGAAGTGCCCGTAGGCTGCGTTATCGTTAAGGACAATCAAATTATTGCACGCGGGTATAATCAAGTAGAGCTTTTGAAGGATGCGACAGCGCATGCTGAAATACTTGCCATAACATCCGCAGAAAATGTGGTAGATAACTGGCGGCTTAAAGGCTGTACGCTCTACTGCACCCTCGAGCCTTGCGTAATGTGTGCGGGTGCTATGTTTTTATCAAGGCTTGACGCTATAGTCTGGGGCGCCCCAGACATTAGACTTGGAGCTAATGGCAGCTGGGTAGACCTTTTTAGCCAAAAACACCCCCTCCATACCATTCAAGTACGATCTGGGGTCTTAAAAGAGTGGTGTCAACAGCCACTAAAGCTTTTCTTTCAAATAAGGCGAAAAGAAAATGATTCAAACGCTTGAAAAAATGGTCACTTTTGAAAGAGAGAAGCTGCTAGCCCTTGCAAGGCGCATCAATCCCCTTCTTACCTCTGATGATATCCTCCAGCCACAAGATTTTGCCGAACTCGAGCAAAATCCTGAATTTCGCTATCAAGAAGGGGTCTGCATAGGACTAGAGAGCGCATTATCAGCATTATATGCAATAAGACTTGAGAAATAAGCCATTTTCTAGTATAATAGAGAGACGAACAATTTTACGGGGGAGATACCGATGTCTCTGGACAAAGGAACGAAAGA
>CAZEGK010000064.1:0-6579 GCA_964512205.1 uncultured bacterium
TTTTTTTTTTCTTTTTTTTTTTTTTTTTTTTGTACTGATGTTTTCGTTCGACAGAATGCTTTTGTTTCTGATTGTTGTTGCTTTTGCCGTTGTCGGTGATGGACAACGCAGTTCTATGCGCCGTTATCCTGGACCTCGCAGTGGTGGTTACCCTTTTCGTTATGGCCGCATGGCTGCTCCTCCCCAAGTGTATGGACGTCCTCGTGGAGGCAGAGAAGCTTCTGCTTCCATGGATGGACCTCGTCGAGGAAGCCGTCGTGTGATGGCTCCTGGAAGAAACCAAGAACCTGGAGCATTTGAAGAGGAGGCCGATCCTTCGACGGGAGGTCGTTTTCAAAAGTGGTACGGTCGTGGAGAGGACATTGATGCTCGTCGTGGTAACAGTGCTGAGGATGCATTCAAGGCCACTCGTACTGAGGCATATTGGCAAAGAAATGCAGACAATTTGAACAAGTTGAAAGCAGGAGGAACAACGACACAAGAGAAGATGATGATCATCAAGACATTGACAGATGAACAAAATGTAGTGGCCAAGGGAGAGAAGGCAGGAGTGAAGATCTTTGGAGGACAAGGAGGAGGAAACTGTGCCATGAGCACCATCTCAACCATCATGAGCTTGGGATTTGGACAAGTCTCTTGTGCTTTGGGACAACAGAGAGGAATTCCTGCCAGCTTTGATGCACAAAAAAAGGCATTGGTTGATTTGCGTTGGTACGTAAGAGATGCCTCATTCAACAGTGGCAGAGCAGAAGATCTCTTGCAAAACTTGAATGATTTGAGAGAAGGTCAGATTGCCTACGTTGAGTTGTGGACTTCTGATAGAAGTGCTGGACACGCAGTTGCAGCCATCCGATTGGACGGAACTCTCTACACAATCAACAACCAAGGATGGGATCGTAACATTCAAGGACTTGAAAAACTCGCCGACTTTAGTAAGACGACACTTTTTTCCTTTTTTTTTTTTTTTTTTTCTAACTTTTTTTTTTTAGTTCCACGTCTCTTCCGCGCAGTATCAAAGGAGCCAGGAACCATGAGACTCATTCTTACTAACGTTGTTATCCCCAAGTAAAGGTAATAAACACATTTTTTTGGTCGTATATTGGGCGGCCGTGTTTAAAAAAAGAAAGTTCAAAACGAATTCATATGACTGAATAGCCTTAGTGCACATGACATCTAGTTATTGCCGTATGATGTTTTGATGTTGTTTTGTTTTTTCACTTTTTTTTTTTCGAAATCAGTTGAAGAAGAAAAATTCTTTAAACGATGAGGGGTGTCGTGCTGCTTGCGCTTTTTTCTCTCGTATTTGCTGTTGAAAATTTGCAACATTTTCTTGGTGCGAAGATTTTTTTTTTTTTTTTTCTTTCTTTTCGCGTTGTGCTTCGAAGTTGAATATTTTTTCTTTTCAAAATGTTCCGTCATGTACACACTGCATGATGGGTCTTTTTGTCGCCTTCATTTTTCGTTTTCTCAATGTTTACTTTTTTTTTTCCTCTCTTGTAAACCGATGTCGTCGGAAGTTTTCCACATGCGTCATCGATATCATTTGCAATGACTTGATGAAAGGACATTTCTTTTTTTCAATCTGACGACACAGGCGTTGCTTTTTTGTTTTTTTTTTTTTTTTTTTTTCTTCTTATGGACTTTTTTTTTTTGTCTGAACAGGTGCCACTACCATTGGTGGTGACTACATGCTCAAGAAGGATGCTTTGCAGTCCAACTATAACGGTGTGACTGAAGAGACTTTTGGAACCACCACTGTCGTTTTCCCCGGGTTCACAACAGGCCCCTTGGTTCGTGACATGCAGTATGCTGTTGGACCTGATGCTGTTGGATATATTCCCATTCCCGTTCAAGATGTTCCAGGAGGAAGCTCTGACATGGATGCTTATTTGCGCAAGGAAGGCAAGTTGGGTCCCAACGATCCCATCTTTGCTTTGATTGCATACATGCACCCTGAAGAGCACAGTGGAAACTTGAATCAGTTGGCCACAGAGTACGTGAAGACTGAGTCTGGTCAGACACACCTGGGTATGTACATTGGAGATGGTGCCACTCGCAACAGCCCTGAAACGTATCACAGCAAGGTGTGGAATGTGATGGATGGCAACAGAGGATATCCTGCTATTGTCCAAGTCCTTTCTTATGAAGGTGTCGATCAAGGATTGCTCAACCGCAACATGCACATTGGAATGACCCTCTTGAACAATGGAGTGCAGTTCCCAAGTGATTACAAAAACGATCAGTACCGCACATTGAATTTGAAGTTTGTGTTTCAGTTCTACAAAGACTGGTTGTTGGAGGCAGCCTATTTGCGCAACGATGACACATACAAGACGTATTGTGCAGAACACGTGACCATGGTGGTGAATGTTGGATTGAACTTGCCACAGAATGAAGCAAGCTACATTGCAGTCTATGGAAATACCATGGGACGTAAGTTGTGGACTATTGCTCGCACCAAGTATGAACGCATTGCAGGAAGTGCCATGTTGAAGCAGATTTGGGATCGCGATGGTGGAATTGACTTTGTTCCATTGTACGAGAAGAACGGAATCAGTGACGACAGAGCAGACGATGAGGAGGGCTTTGGAAAGGGTCTCGCATGGGCACCTCAAGCCAACAGCGACATCATGGTCAACTTCTTGGAGGCATATGCTAGCTGGCCTGTGGTTGGAGGACACGTCACTGTTGCCACTGCATTTGGATTTGAAAGCACGCTCGTCAAGCGCATGTCCAGCTCCACAGAAGGCGCCGCATACATTGGAAAGAACTTTCGCGACTTTTTGGGACGCGCATCCGTTTTGATTTTGGTGAGTGAAGCCAGAGCTGTTCCCAACATCAAGCCTGACCAATACTTTACGGAGCTCGTGATCAAGTTGTGGGGAGCCTTTGGAGGAAATCCTGCATCTCCCTCTGAGCAAGATCCTCGCTACCAGCTGGCAAGACAGTTGGCTGATCAGGCCAAGACTGCATTCCGTGCATTCCAGGGAAGCAATACCATCACCAAGCCTGAAGCCTACTTGTGGTTCCGTGAGCAGTTGAAGCCAATCCTGCAGCAGGCCAGAGAGCTGGCACTCTACCAGACAGACGACAAGGAAAAGCTTGTTCGTTTCAACTCTCCTCCTGCCATCACACACAGAATTGCCATTGGAGTCTGGCCCAGTGACCCTCGCATCACCATCCGTGAAGTGGCCACTGCCATCTTTGCTGGTCACTTGAGAAAGAAGACTCGCGAAGAAACTGCTCGTTACAGCCGTGCTCTTACTCCTCGCACCACCTCATCCTCTGGATTGGATTGCACTGTTCGCGAGAACAAGGAAAGAACAGAGTGCATGTCGTTGCGAGCATTGAACATTGAGTGCCAACGTCGCAGTCTCTTCCCTTGCAACGGAAACAGAGAGCAACTCGCTGCCAAGGTTTCTGCAGATCGCGCTCGTAACCCCAACGGAGGACGTGGACCTGCTCCTCGTGCCGCATCCAGACAATAAAAAAGACATTCAAATCAAAGTTTAGTGTTTTTTCTGTTTTAGCTCAACTGACTCATCACTTCTTCGTATCTTGCCCACAATCTTGCGGTGGTGTTTCTTGCTGATACTTGAAATCCTTCTGGAGAAAAACTGTACGCAAATTGCTGCATCAAATCCCGCTGAAACCAGGGAAAGATGAACGAACAGATTTTAGCATACAAATCAGGAAGTGTCAATGCTTGATTCTTTGAAAACATGGCTACCAGAACCTTTTTCATGTATGCGGAAAACATCACCTTGTGATCAAGCAGAGACTGTGCTCGCGCTGGATTATACACATGCCACAAATGACTCACCTTGTAGTACACACCATACTCAAAGACATTTCGCGAATACTCAGGACTCAAGACGGCCGGACTTTCAAACACGGTATCAACGTCGTGTATCCAGACTCTCCAATGCTGCGTTCCTGAAGCTCGAAAGCAAAAAAAGTTGTTTCCGTCGCAAAAGTTGTCATTCATGATGAAGAAACTTTCAACTGCAATCTGCCGAATGGTCTGGTCGGTATTCCAAAAAGAGTCAAGCGTCGAAATGGATGTGTTGAGCTGTTGAAGCATGTTAACAAATGGAGCGAGAGATCCAGGCTGAACTTCGTCATAGTATTGCTTTGTACTTTGCCATCCATGCCCCATTTGGTTCCTGTAATACGACAGATTCAGACCAAAGAATTGCAGGGGAACATGAACCTCGAGCTTCATCAAATCTCCTGAAACGTTGCCAAAACGCGATTCAAGAAAAGACGGCTCATCGCCAACTTCTTCCCAATAGTAAATTCCGTGAAAACGCCGGTTCAAAAACACAAGTGTGTACGACATGCGGCTGATCGGAACAGTTACAGCACGCGCAAAGATGAAAGCGAGAGCAAAGTTGGCAATTGAGTCGTCATCGGGTGCATAACCCGACCCATTCTTTAGACCAATCTTCTTGAATCCATAGAACCTCCTTTGTTCTTGAACTTGATTTCAAATGGCTTTTTGATATCAAGAATGGTCGAAACACCCTTGGCTCTGACTCCAACAGCAATATTGTCATGGCGCACAACACCATTGTAGAAACTCATGGTTGCATCAAAGTATGTTTCGTTGTACAAGTTCTTTGGCAAAATCATCTGAACGTACTGATCTTCCGGCATATCAATATGAAGCGTTCCAATGACACTCATGTTGATGATGGGATGACGATCTCCGTACTTGTCATCCACGTAGGCTGGAGGAGATCCAGGAAGAATATCACTCCAAAGAGGATATGGGGAAGGAAAAGACAAAACGGGCACGTCGCAATAAGGACCCGTAAACCCAGTTTCACACTGACAAAAGCTTTCATGACTCATACATGCACCATGGCCTGAGCACGTGTTTCCAGGGCAACTAACGCTCATGCAATCAGCACCACCCCAGCCATATTCACACTTGCAAGTGCCACCCACACATTCACCATGTTGACCACAGCCATTAGGACAGCCGCAAGCACCGACATATGCCACAATTACGTCACAGAATGCGTAACACGTGTTGGTGACAACAGCTTCTTGAGTTGTGTTATGTGTAACACCATCCGTCCCACAAAACATCCAGTATGTTCCGTTTGCCCATTCTGAATCACATTTATCAGTGCATGGAGAACCATGAGCACAACAGAACAAAAAAAGAACCAACAACAAAAGTGACATGAGCGACACTATCACCCTTTTGCTAAATAAAAAAGTTAGGTTTACTGTGTTTTTGCTGTCTGTGGAGTAAGTTGGACCAAGCACTTTTGTGTGCTGGCCGTACATGTCAGAGATCAAGGTCATCACGTGCAAGACTTGCAGCAGCAAGTAGACATGGTGCGAGGAACAACCCTATGTTTCCTGCATGAATCAATATGAAGTCTTCATCCAGCGTTGACGGAACGGGATGTACCTCATTGTTCGTGATCACAACAAAGACTTTCAGGTCTGCATCGTAGCCATCCATGAAAGAGCGTGCCTGTATGAGCCACGACTCCACATGCCCCCATGCAGACTTTGACACATTCTCCTCGGATATGCGTGTGTGTTTCACCTGGTAGCAGACCAGCACACGTCGACCATCAGTCGTTCTAAACGACAAATGACCATCAAACGTTTCCATCAGCAGCGGCGAAGATATGACCAGTTGATCCAAAATCAAGAGAACGGTGTTGTACTACTTGGATAGCCGAATCTTTCTTCGACACTTTCAATTGTTCAGCCACTGTTCTCACAATTCCACGCTTAGGTACCAGCCATTGGTTTGAACACGTTACCACCGTCATGTCTTCATGCAACTGAACAACAGCTGACGAACCGCTTATTACAAATATTTCTGCCAAAGTCACACAATGGTTCTCTTTGAGCCGATACAACGACACACATTCAAGTCTGATAATGTGCGGAACAAGTGCCTCGAAGTCTTGCCAATGAAAAGGTTGTCCCAAATTCATACCAGGGATGAGAACACCAGACTGTGAATACAATAATGGAAAAGGAACTGCTAGAGGCTTCTTCTTTGACCCAGTGGCAAATCCCACGGCAAGCCACTTTGCAATTGTCTGCCCTCCGAGACGCGCAGACCCGACCAAAGTTCCCCTTTATCAAGTAGATCTTGGACTTCATAATCACCAGCACAAAGTTCTTCAATAAGTGCCTGAAACTTGACACGCTTTCCTTCTGGAGCGCTCTCAGCTGCAACTGCAAGGCTCATGGTCCCTTTCAAAAGAAAAAAAAAAAAAGTCTCTATCAACAACATCCACAGCCATATCTACAACAAATCTTACCTTCCAGTTTAAGCTTCTTCTGAACGACACCCTTTTCTCCTGCTCAAAATGAGATAAACGAGAGGAAAAAAAAAAAACAACAACAAATACACAGCACAAAAACACCAACCTTGCTGCTGTTGTTCATCACTGTTCTCTGGTCTTTCTCGTTTTCCCCTATCAGGTTGCATGTCAGACCCAAAGTAATAAGTTATTCATGAAAACTGCACATTCATTTACATGTCTACAAATCAAAATCATTGCTGCTCGAAGGTAAGGATACTGCAGTGAGAGGTGC
>CAZEGK010000065.1:0-6427 GCA_964512205.1 uncultured bacterium
CGCTCAAACAGTCCCCACAACGCATCAATATCCCATGCCTTTCCGTATCTACAACTTTCTCCCATAATGTTAACATGCCTTTTTTTGCTGATTGCTGTGCCCGTCACTGGTTTTGCGATAACTGGAGCAGACTTTTTCGAAGCCACTTTTGTCACATGCTCCTTCAACTTGTTGTATGTTGGGAAATCATAAATCAGCGTTGCAGTAGTTGCAACTCCAAGATTATTCTTGAGCTTCTGTCGCAACTCTATACTCATCATCGAGTCAAATCCAAGTGTAACAAGTTCAACATCAGACGGAATTTGTTGTCCTTTTGGTAAGCTTAGCAGATCTCGAACAATGTCGTCAACAGCTGTCTCTACATCAATGAATCCTTCGCTTGACAATGAATTACTCAATTCATCTTGCTTAAAGTATCCAACAAGCGCCTGCCCTGATGATCTAGTCAGAGCAAGGTCCATCAGTTCATCGAAATTCTTTTCCTTCATAACTTTGTGAACCTTCTGCGCCTCTTGTAGTTTTTCGTACATTCCAACATCCCATGCTCCCCAATTGATTGAAAGTACAGCAACATCTCTCTGCTGCTGAGACAGGCCATCCAAAAAACCGTTTGCAAGAGCATAGCTTCCTTGGCCCTCGTTTCCTAATGCAGACGCAAGCGAGGAAAACAACAAAACGTATCTTGAATCTCTCGTGATGAATTTGGAAATGTTCTGGAACCCTGATACTTTTGGAGCAACGGATCTCTTGATCTTGTCCTCATCAAGATTTACGTAGAGCGAGTCAGATGTCGTTCCAGCAAGGTGAAAGAAAACCTTGGGTCTGACACCATTCGATTTCTTTTGGGCATTAATTGCAGCCTTAACGTCCTCCTCTTTTGTTACATCGACCTGAATGAGTACATCGTTTTGCCCCACTTGATGAGAATCCAAATTCCTTGTTGCTCGACCGAGCAGAATCTTTTTGGACGTCCAACGAGACGAGAGCGATGCTCCAAGGCTCCCGTAAGCTCCTGATATCAAAGCAGTGTCTGTCTCATCCTGAAGGCCTTTAAATGTCATTGGATGCAAGAATATGATTTTTCCAATGTGGCCTCCGCTGAACATGAATTGGAAGGCTTCCTTTGCTTTTTGAAGGGGAAATTTTATCAATGGCAGAGGTAACATGGTTCCATTTTCGCAAAGCTCTGCTGCATTTTTCAAAAACTTTGACAAATCATCCTTTCGGTGTGCGATTTCTTCTGCAAGATCGTACGCATGAAACCTTCCAAAGGGGCGGATGCTGAGGAATTCGTCTTCAGAAAAAATGCCTCGCTTTCCAATTTCGGCCCAATGTCCTTCTTCAGAGAGACATGCAAGACTTCGTTCGATGAAGTTTCCGCCTCCCAACGAATTAAGCAAATAATTGACTCCTGCACCGCCAGTTTCGTTCAGAATATTCTCACAAAACGAAGTGGATCTCGAATCATGAGTCGATGAGCATCCAAATTTCAATGAAATTCTTCTCTTCTCATTAGAGCTGCAGGTTCCAAAGATTCTGCGTGCACGGTACAATCGTTTTGCCAGAATTGTTGCTGCAATTCCGACACCACCGGCCGAAGCATGAACTAGAACGTTTTCCCCTCCGAGTCTTACATGGTCCATCACACCAAAAACTGTACAAAGAATGACAGGGAGAGATGCAGCTTCTTCAAAAGACATTTGCGGGCTCATTGGGGCCAGGAGAGACTCATGTGTGACAACTCGATTTGAAAATGCATTTCCTTGGTGACAAAGTCCAAAAACTTTTGCTTTCTCTGACACCTCGAACCCAGAAAACTCAAGACCCGTATTTCCTGGATCTCCTGGATACATGCCCAAAACATTCAGAACATCTCTAAAATTGAGTCCACTTGCTCGAACGTCAATGAACTTGAGCTTGGCATTGGAAGTTTCTTCGCTCGGCTCAATGAACTTCAGATTAGAGAGACTTCCGCGTTCACTGAAACCAAGGACATAACTCTTCAGCGGAAGCCTTTCAGAAATCTTTTTAACTGTTGATAAATTTCTCTTTTGGCTTCTCCAAGCAATCTCTTCACTGCTTCTCCACAAGACCTTGATTTCTTTGGTCAGATCTTCAGTGTTTTCAACATCAACTTGCACGTGGAAGCCTTCTCGTTCTTTGGTGAAGCATCTTCCCATGGACCATAATGCAGCCATCCAAGGATCAACCTTGTCTAGAGTATTGATTCTGGCTGCTCGACTAAAAAATGAAATAACTGCGGTCAGATTTCCAGCGCACTTGAACAGTTCGATAAAATCGTGGATCATGTCTTTGGGTCTGGAACCCACGTTCAAGAAAATCAAATTCAAAACTGCCTCGTATCCGTCAAAGTCTTGCGCTTTCCACGGCTTGCTCGTGATGCTTGTCACTCCCTCTAGTATGCCCCCAACGGAACAGAGCTTTCGTTCTTGATCAGCAGATTCTGTGTGACTTTGGCTCCAGACTATCTCGTGAATCAAGTCACTTGACCTCACCTCAGTCTTGTGGAACAGCTCCTTTGGGGCCTTGACGAATGACGCCTCCTTCATTTCGAAACTAAGAGCTCCGCTTTGATACACCAAAGTGTCCTGCGCCTGCCTTGCCAAGCTTTCAGAGCGTCTTTCAGTCTCAATCCAAGATTTCGCCATTTGATCAAATTTTTTATACAAGCACATCCATTTAACAGAAAAAGGTGCAAAGAAACCATCGTGCTCGAATAAAGGAAATCCAGTCGTAAAAACAGTATCTATCACCTCGGTTGGCAAGAACATCTCAGTCTTCTGCCAACTCTTCGGCTTTTCAAGCTCGCAAAAGCTCTTCTGTCCCAAGATTGAATATTTTTGCAACCACTGAAAAGCAGGTCCTCTGTCAACTCCAAGACTAGCAATCTTCGCGTCGATGTCAGAAACTGCTTGAAGAAGTGGGAAATCATGCCTTTCTTCCCTTGGCAACTGCTGCCACGACTTGCACCAGCCCTCTGCATGTAGAGTGTCCTCGTTCACATCATTAACTTGAAACTCAATTGAACTTGTATCGTCTGCTCTTTTGTGCACGTATCTCAACTTGGTATCAGGATCTACAACAACAGGGCGATGAAATGATACATTCTCCAATTCAAGCCTCTTCCATCCATAGGCTCCAACACATTGCTCGATCACAACACTTAGATGGCCAGCACCTGGCATTACGTCCTTTCCATAGACCTGATGGTCTTCAACAACGTATGATGACTCTTTTGAAAAGTCAAGAATGAACTCATAGGCATTTGATGAAGTCTTGAGCGGTTCATGAAACATTAATTTCTTCTGCGTCAAGGGCCAAAATGACTTTCGGCTGAAGCAGTAGCACGAAAACTCAGAATCATTCAAAATTTCTCGAGGCCTTTTTCCAAGCACTTCAACGGCACTCTTTCTTGAGCTGATATTCAATTTCATCGCTTGTTCATACAATTTCTTTGATTTGACCAAGTTATTTCCGATATCTTCTGACTCTAATAACAGAAATTGGGCTTGCTTCTTGAGTGACTCCAAAGCTTCGGTTGATCTTTGAGATATCCACATTTCACTGACATTTACAGCCTTGTCTGTGCTCTTGCAACTTGCTCGCCCCGCCACGTGTGCATTCGTTCCGCTGAATCCAAAGCTGCTTATTCCCCAGAAAACATCGACTTGCGGAAACACAACATTTTCTGAAGGAAGGGTGAGCCTTGAAGATTCTAATGTGCTGGCCCCGATGAACGGATTCAGCGATTGCAAATGCAAATTCTTGCACACAGCATTCTTTTGCGATACCATAAGAATTTTAATCAAGCCCACCATTCCAGATGCTGTCTCAGCATGACCGTAATTGGTTTTTGTAGCACCAAGGAGCACAGGAAGTTTTTGGTTCAGCAACGCGTTTCTGATTGCTTGCACTTCAATCGGATCCCCTAGGGACGTTCCAGTTCCATGACTTTCAAATAACGAAATTTTCGAGAGATTTTCTTGAGCCTTTCTCAAAAGTCTCTCTTGAGATGGCCCATTGGGCGCGGTTAATCCGTTGCTCCTTCCATCTTGATTAACATTGTGACCCAAAATAGCTGCAAATGCTTCATTTTCTCCTGTCTCACCCAAGAACAAAACTCCGCATCCTTCTCCTCGGACGTACCCATTTGCTGACTCGTCAAAAGTCTTGCAGTGTCCATCCGGTGACAACATACCTGCTCTCGACAGCATCGTCATGGCTTCGGGACTAAGCAATGCGTTCACACCACATGCTAGCGATGCTTCACTGAATCCATGGCTTATCGAAATAACTGCCCTGCTCACACATACAAGCGAGGATGAACATGCCGTGTCGAGTGCCAATGCTTCCCCGTTGAAGTCAAAGAAGTAAGATAGTCTTCCCGCAGACGTGCTCAATGCTGCACCCGTTGCCTTGAATGCGCCACTTTCCTCGCCACTTTCTCTCAATACAAAAGAATACTCGTCCTCCTGAATTCCTACATAAACACTCACATGGCTTGAATATTTACTTGACGTTTCAAGCGGATTCATTTCATCTGACTCTAAAGCTTCCCAAGAGCATTCAAGAAGCATTCGGTGTTGGGGGTCAAGAAACATGGCCTCTCGCTCAGATATTCCAAAGAAACTTGCATCAAAGTCACGGATTCCCTCAAAAAACGATCCCCATCTTGATACGTCTTCTGCTTGCTCTTTCCAATCCCACCTCCATCTTGGGACTTCTGAAACATTATCATGTCCAGCCATAAGGCTGTTCCAAAAAGAATCCAGCGTTCTGGATACTCCAAAACGACATCCAACTCCTCTTATCGAGACAGACTTTCCTCTTGCGTCAGAATTTGCTGATGAAATTTCGCCAATTTTGGCTGTTTTGTTTTCCAAATGGGCTCTCAACTTTTTGATTGATGGGAAATCAAAAGCTACTGTTGCAGAAACTGCTGCACCCATCTCGTTCAATTTCATAGACAGCTCCTTGCTCAACATCGAGTCAAATCCCAAGTCGCTAAATGATGCGTTCTCATCCAATGCTGCATCAGCTTTCAAGCCGAGCACTTCACGAACAACCGCTTCAATGTCCATTACTATTTTTGGTGCAACTGCACTTGCTCTGGTAGCTCCTCCTCCTGAAAAATGAGACAGGTACCAGTTTGAAGATGACGAAGCAATCACTGCATAAACTGGATCCTTATTTGGAAGGCAACTTTCCAATACAGATCTCATGGATGAGAGAGGCATTCCTTGCTCAGTTTTGAGAAACTCTGGAAGTCTTGCATACATGCCCTGCTCGTCCCATGGACCAGACTGTATTGAGTGCACACGGTCGGAATATCGTCTTGCAAATCCGTCGAGAAATCCGTTAGCTGATGCATAAAATCCTTGACCATATGTGCCTATTGCTGAGGCAATCGATGAGAAGAGAATCAGTTGTGGTTTTCTTCCTTCTGTGGAAATACAGAGGGATCTGAGACCAGCAATTTTAGCCTTGAATACCTCCTTTGCATTTCTCACATTCATCTTTGCAATTGACACGTCCAAAACCTTTCCTGCAAGGTGAATAACTCCAGTTGGCATGTATCCTGAACCTTCTTGATACTTTCGCACAACTCCACAGACGTCTTCTGAAAGAGAAACATCACAAAGCCCAATAACAGTGCATGAACTGGAATGGATCTCCACATCATTCGGGAAAGCTCGACCCAACAGCAATGAGGTCAGACCATCAGCCATAAGAAGCTTACTTACAACTCTACCAAGCCCTCCAAATGCCCCTGAGACAATCCATGAGCCAGTCAACTTCTCTTGGAGACTTTGAATATTCTGAGGAGCAGGAACCAACCTCTCGCTCCCATGAATCCAGACTTCCGGATCAGATCCATGGTAAATCTCATGCTGTAACATTTTTTCTTCGAATTCTCCGCTGATATCAATTAAACGAGTGGGAGGATACTCTGTCCTCAAAACTCTTCCAAAAGCAAGAGCTGCTGATTGCCAAGGATTACCGATGTGACCATTTTTCGTGAAAACAACAAAGTCGCTTACGAGATTCGATTCACGATTAATCTTTTCAAAAAATTCTGTCAGCCCCTTTTGAGATTCTTGCTTTAGACCAAAAACTGTGACATTTTTCCTTGACGGTGAAAATTGAAGCGATTTCGATTTCCAAGTTAATCGAGAAGAAAGCACCTCTTTTCTGGGAGGGAAATCAACAAGTTGAACCCAAAACACTTGACGTCTGAACTTTTGCTCATGATCATGCATAAAAGATCCATTGATAAAGTGTCTCGAGCTTAAATTGTTCTTCGGTAAATCCTTGAATGAAAATTCTTTTCGAGAAAGAATCAAATGGCTGTTGGTTCCGCTGAACCCGAATGAGCTCACTCCTCCAATCATCGTCTGAGTCTGGC
>CAZEGK010000066.1:0-6351 GCA_964512205.1 uncultured bacterium
GTCTGTCGTTAGCAATTTAGCACTCCTTACATGGCATTTTTCTACAATAGCAGCTGCACCCCGCAATGTGAAGAAAAAAGCACCTACTCCGTAAATCCAAAATAAATTAAATTAAAATTATATATAATGAGAATTAGGTTCATTTTTACTTTTATATGAAGATTTACTATGGATCTATCAGAAGAAATAGAGTTTATTCCAAAAATTTGATTAAAGGATACAATCATTCCAGAATTTGACCCACCCTATGAGCTTCCAATTGAAAACATCTGCCAATTAGTTCCAAACACACATGACGGCTTTTCAGTCATGCCCCTCAGAGCAGGGGGCCGGCCAGAAATCGAGTTCTTTACCTGCTCTTCAAATGGATTTACATAAGGGTTAAATCCTGTTGACCCTCTTATTTTTTATTACGATCATTCAGATTCTGTGAATGTATGTCGTCATGACTCAAATCCGGAGTATACTCCGAAATTGTCATGCAAATCCGGAGTATACTCCGAAAATGCGATATAAACCTGGCTAAAAATAGCAAAATTGGAGTATACTCCGAAATTGGGTGACAAATGCGGGGGCGATGGTCATGTTTCAAAGATTAAGAAAATTTTCACATAAACATAGTTTTTTTCTTTTTGGGCCGCGCGGCACGGGAAAAACAACGCTTCTGACAGAACGTTTTATGCTCAAGCATACAGCCCGATTTGATCTTCTGGATTCGGAAGTGGAATCTCAGTTCTTTCACGATCCAGGAAGCCTGTATGCCATTGTCAAAGCTCTACCAAAGGAAATAACTCACGTTATTATTGATGAGATCCAAAAAGTTCCTAAGTTACTAGACGAAGTGCATCGCCTCATCGAAGAAAAACAACGCGAATTTGTGCTAACAGGCTCTAGTGCTCGAAAACTGAAACGAGGTTGGGCAAACTTACTTGCTGGACGTGCATTTGTCTATCATTTGTATGCTTTGTCCTATTTTGAACTGGGTAAAGCCTTTAACTTAGATGACGCACTAAGGTGGGGAACTTTGCCCAAAATTTTTAGTCTGGAAACAGATAGCGACCGCGAAGCCTTTTTACGAGCTTACGCTGAGACATATCTAAAAGAAGAAATTCTTGATGAACAGCTGGTGAGAAAACTGCCACCCTTTCGAAAGTTTTTAGAAGTTGCGGCACAGTCCAATGGCAAAATGATTACCTATTCAAATATCGCAAAAGATGTTGGCGTGGACGACAAGACGGTGAAGGAGTACTTCTCTATTTTGGAGGATACACTTATTGGATTCATTTTAGAGCCATTTCACAACTCATTCAGAAAGCGCCTTGCACAGCGGCCAAAGTTTTATTTCTTTGATCCTGGAGTTGTAAGAAGCCTTTCAAGAAGATTGAGTGTGCCTCTTGTACCAAAAACCTCTGCTTATGGAGATGCGTTTGAGCATTTTATTATTCTTGAATTTGTCCGCTTGGCAAGCTATTTTAAGCCTGACTACCGTTTTTCCTATATCCATACTGCAGGTGACGTTGAAGTGGATCTTGTTGTTGAAAGGCCAGGCTTGCCACTTTTATGTGTTGAAATCAAAAGTAGCGAGGCTATTGATGAAGGGGATATTGGTTCCTTCAGGCGGATCACTAATGATATCCCCAACTCTGAAGCCATCGTTGTAAGTTGTGACCGTTTTTTAAAACGATACGACCATGTCACATGTTACCCTTGGCAAAGTGCGCTTGAGCATGTTTTTCCCGAGGTGCGAGAAAACGAAAGATTCACGTAAACTGAAAATCCTAGAGGGTGCTACAAGATTCTGCCCCTTCTGAAAGTTTTTCCTCATGCAAACTACGGCACTTTACTGGTACAATTTTTGGCCATTTCGTGAAGGCCAGAATGCAAAGAAAAGAGGATCCGTGATTACTGTTTCAGACAGAGCCTACTTAATTGAACAGGGGATACTTCCTTCCCCGGAAGAAGCAAAAAAAACTTACTGGTCTCTAGGAACCATGTGGTGGAAACAGCTTATCGATGGGTGGGCGCATAAATATGGGCCTATGGTTTTTGACGAGGGCTTATATAAAGGCAGTTTTTGTGAGCCTGGCTATTTAGAGGGCATTAAAGCCGCAAGCCGCTTCTTTACAGATAATTTTGATAAGCCATTTAGCCTTGACCTATACAAAGCCATACACGCCCACGCCTGTTCCCATTTTGCTACAAGCAAGCCCTATGAAGAAAGTGGAGTTGTTGCAAATAGTGCTAATAATTCATTTAGAACTATTCAAGAAAGTTCTAAGTATGATTTCTCCGACTACCAAGCTGTACCACCTGAAATGCGACAATTTACCCTCCTTTCGGACATGTGGAATAAAGTATCAGATGCACAAGCAGACTTAAGAAACGAAGAGGTACGTGCTCTTATAGCAAACCTTAGTCTAGAAGTTAATGGCTACTATAAAAAAATAGCCGCAAAGCCCCCGGTTGCGGTTAAAGTTCTAGAAAAAAAATCACAAAGTGCCATTCAGGAAGCAAAAAAACTCTTAGAAACAATTGCTCACCCCTCTATCCCTGACGATCCTGACGCCCTTTGTTCTATTCTACACATAAAAAGTATGATGATTTTGCCAAAAGTCCAGCAAATTGCCGAAGACTACATCAAAAGAATGAATAGATATTTCGAAATAATTACCTTTGGTCTGAGTCTCATGGAACCTTTGGTCCAGTGTGCTTATTGGACAGCAAACATCTTTCGTGTTATTTATCCCCCGCGCTCCGCAGGACTCCAAGAGTTTATTAGCAAACAAATAATCAATAACTTTAATCGGAACCTAACATGCCTCCAAAAAAGAACCTGCATTGCCCTTCGAGCCCGCACGCCAGTTACTCAGCTTAAACAAGAATACCAAGATGAGGCGTGCAAGCTTATTGCCGACCTTTTTGGCCAGCTCGAATGGGCCCACCCTTGGACCGACGGCCAAGGCCGCACCGATCTAATTACCCTAAACGGCCTCCTTTGTCAAGAAGGGCTGCACCCTGCTATTCTCTATCACCCCTATTATTCAACTGGTTGTCCACTCGACCAATGGCTACTTTATCTAAAGGCTGGTCTTAAAAAGTGGGAACAAGTTAAAGAAAAAAACTAGCTATGTAGAAGGCTCGGATTTTGTATTTTTTATAAAAGATTCAAGCTCTATTTGTAATAAAGCGGCGTTGCACAATTTGGTTTAAGAACCTCGGAAAGATTTTGAAGAAGTTCATTATGAAACCGGTCCAGACCCACCTCACTCGGACGACTATTCAGATCGGCCACATTGGCAAGAATATAAAACAGCTCAAGAATATCTGTGGATGCGTTTCCTTCATGTCTCACTCGACCATTTTCTAAACATATCTATTTGAATTAGATAAGATTTCACAACTTTTTCATTCTATTTTTGTCCAATGCAGTCGATCGAGGGATGAGTTCAATGGTCTCGTGGTTTTCCTATCGATAGAAAAACCACGAGACCCCCATTGAACTTCCTATTCCTAGAAAAAAGCACCTACTACCAAAATCCAAAATAAATTGAATTTAAATTAAAATTATATATAATAAGAATTAGGGCCATTTTTACCTTTATATGAAGATTTACTATGGATCTATCAGAAGAAATAGAGTTTATTCCAAAAAGAACAAATCAGCCTCAGCTGGATGCAATTGATACGAGCTTTCAGGAGGTATCGAAGGATCTTGCCCTAATACTTGCAGACGACGAGGCAGTAAAACCTAATCAAATACTTAGCAAAAACGCCCTGCAAACACGATACCAAAAAGAACTCCAAGAGGAATTTACAGCCTATAGAAAGCGTCTGCAAAATGGAGCTGCCAAGCTTATTGGATCGCTTTCTGAACTTGCAAAGGAAAACCCAGAGCTCATTTCGCAAGATGTCAGAGATGCAATAGACAACATTATAGCTCTCCCAGAGAGCCTAGATAGTGATGAGAATGACTGTATTAGCCAAAGCCTTCAAGAAATTTGCCACATAACTGATGCCACACTCGATAAACTTTATCAAGGAGCTCGGCGCTTATATACATTAAAGGCCTATTCTGATGCAGCCGATGCCTTTACGTTCCTCACAAGCCTTAACTCCAAATATGCGGCCTTTTGGCTGGGACTTGCAAATGCTGAATATGGCTGCGGCAGGTATAAAGAAGCGCTCTATTCCTATGCCTTTGCCTGCGAAGCAAATCCATTCGATCCAAATTGCCACATCATGTCATGCCGATGCTATGAAGCCCTTGGTGAAATAGAAAATGCCCTAAACGCACTCGATCTTGCGCTTTTTGTCGTTAACGACAATGCCGAATATGCCGACTTAGTATCCTGGATCACAAATCAGAAAGAGCGCCTCAGCTCCTTAGTGAAACATTAGGAGGGACTATGAGTATACAAAGTGGTGGACCGCGGTTTGAACCATTAGTAGACCATACTATAGAGACCACGCAAGATGGCACATCTCAGCTAACCACAACCCACGATCCTCGAGAGCTTCAGCAGACAATACGAGAACAAGGTACAGATAAGGCTAATAAAAAGTCATTTTTTGAAAACTTACGCGAAAAAGCAAATGTTACTAGTGTACTTAGCAGTATAAAAAATGGCTTGCTTGGCGCAGTATCACTTCCACGCCTTGCTGGAAAGCTTCCAAACATAAAAAAAGAAGATGCCCTTAATGTTTTAAAGAATATTGGAAAAGCAGTTGGCAAAGCTTTAGAACCATTAAAGAATCTCTTGCCAAATGCAAAAAGCGAAGGGGTCAATCAAGATACACTTCATACTCAACTACCCTTATTCAAAGAAGAAGTCAGATCAGCAATAAATAAAGACCCAGCTACTTTCCTCAGAGGCACGCTTAAAAGCACACCTGCATATGGAGAATTGCTTGGTATGCTTGGAAAAGCTGTAGAAAAGCATGACATTGGTAAAGTAGCTTTAAAGAATATGGACAAGGGGCCTGAGGCTGTTTTAGAAGCTGTCGTATCTAAACTTGAAGAAGCAAGCAAAAAAGATCCTGATTTAAAAGCTATTGGCAGTGCGCTACGGGATGGAGTAAACGAAGCTGTGGGCAAAGAGGGCTCTTCTGTGAAGAATGCAGGACAATTTGTAGCCGCGGCATTTGTTCTTCGCATTTTGATCTCCCAAGTTCCAACTGACCGTCAAGCAGAGTTTTCGAAAAATATTTACGTATCCCTTCAGGGCGCAGCGAACCAATACTCACGAGGTGAAGCTGATGCATCTACTAAACAAACAATGCTTTTTGACAGATTAGCTACCCTGCTTACTGAAGATACACCAGGGCAAGTTGACAATAAAAAATCGGCTGATGTTGAAAAGGCAAGCGCTCCGAGAGCAGAGGGCAAAAAGGTCAGCCAGGAAGCGGTTATCAACTATGTTAAAGAGGGACGAGGAAAAATGCCCCCCACCTCATTTTCAACCCTATTTTCTGAAATCTCCAAAAACCAAGAACTTAAAGAAGCACTAAGTGAGTATTGCAAAAACAACTACATGGATGTAAATTCAGATTTTCTAGAAGCCTACTTTGCATGGCAAGAACATCCAACTCCAGAAGGTGCCACTGAAATTCTAAACAAGTTTTTTAACCCCGATTCAGCCAAAGAACAAATTAATTACCAACAACCAACGAAGACATACAATACATTAAAAGATAAAGTAAATGATAACGAAACAATTGCAAGAGGGTTAAAAAGACAAATGGAAGGTGTTGCACAAATGCTCGGCGAACAAATCGCCCTAAAGCTTTAACCGCTTGCTTTGTGCGTAGATTTTGATCCTACTGACGCTAATCGCTTAATTAAACGGAACGTATGAGTGGCTAATTTGCTTCCAGCCTTTGCTGCTTTTATACCACACATCTATGCTTGGACCGCTTACAATGCCCTCACCTGTTGCATAAAAATCATAAGAAATTACAAGTGTCTTTCCAGAAACAGAAGTAGTCAAATTTTCTAGGTCAAATGAGGTAACTGTTAAACCGGATAACCCCTCTACTTGATCCGCTTTATCATAAACTCCATCAGTATTCAATCCTTGAAAATTGCAGGCAAGCTTATCTGAATATCTTTCTATTTCCTGGTGCTTAACATCATTCCAAAAGCTCTTTACAAGCCTATATCCGATCCGTTCTTCCCCATCAGTGGTATCGGCACTGCAAATGTTCATGCAAAATAAAAAGCATAAAATAAGCGACTTAGCAAAACTTGCCCTCATACTATAACTCCCCTTTTCGAACATCGTAGCTTTTGCCACGCTTTTACGCAAGACTTGCAAAGAGTTATTTTTGAGGGAGCTTTTTGAGAAAACATGT
>CAZEGK010000067.1:0-5000 GCA_964512205.1 uncultured bacterium
ATATTCAGGAGTTGATAACTGTTTATTATGATAGGCAAGATCGAAAATGCCCACAGCAACATAGGATACATCAAAAAAACGCTTCAAATCATTAAAAAAACATCCAGCTTGGTCTATTTCGAACATGGGAGACGCTTTCCAGACACTCTGAAAGACGGGGTCATTCCAAAGAGAAACAATCTTCTCCGAAAAGCCCATCATTTCCACAATTGCGTTTTGTGATATGTTTTTGTTTCTTCTGAACACATCGCACACTACAGACAGTTCAGGAGACAAAGGTTGTTTCTTCATCTCGTCCATCTGACACACTAAAGACTGCAGAGCACAAAACAAACCCCACCTCACAAAATCAACTTGAGCTTTTTTTTCTGCTTCTGAAACTATCGGATCTGACATGAGGCGCTTCAGTAAAGTTGCAACGCACCTCTTCATTCGACCATCACGACCTGCAACCAAAACTTTGAACGTAGCACCACGCGTGTTTTGGTCTTCCTTTAAACCTTTATCAATAGCCAACGAATGACGAGATTCTTCATCTCCACCACCACCACCACCACCACGCATCACAAAAAAAAAGAGCACCTCTTTTTCTTTCCTTTTTTTTTTTTTTTTTTTTAAAAGTCATTCTCATTTCTCATTTAGAATTGTCAAATCTGCTCTCCCTTTCCACATTTGCTTTGCAATCAACCAAAACACTTCCTTTGGCGCTCCTATATTTGCACGCTTATACCGACCTATGCACAATACACAAATGGCAACATCACGAACTCGAGCATGCAACTGTCTGTTCCTTTCTGAATACTTTCCCAACTCCTCAATGTCAATGTATGTAATACTTCCATTTCCTTCCAGTGGTTCTACGAATTCCTTTACTGAATTCTTTTTGCAATAGAGAAACACTTTTTGCAAGACATGATTCACTTTCAACACCTGAGCCAACGCTCGAAGACCTTCGCTTCCAATGTCACATTCATCCACATCTAAAAAATGGACACTTTGATTCCACTTGAGACCTTCGCATATGATTTCCATGCATTTTTCTTGTGGTTCCATTTCACATCCGTTCATCAGTAATCGCTCCAATGTTTTGTTACTCTTCAACATGTTCGATATGACATGAGCATCTTCCATTCCACAATAACCATTCTCACTCACATCAATGCTCCTCAACATTTGAGCGCCTAAAAAAATCCATTTCAATTCCACGCCGCAATGTCCAACATCGAGGTCAGTGAGTGTGGTGTTCACTTTCAGTGCTTCCATCAATGCTCGAGATCCCTCCGCTCCAACATCGTTCTGCCTCAAATTGAGTTTTGTAATGGATCGGTTCGTTTTCAGCATTTCTGCCATGGATGCAATTCCCTCAGTTCCAATGTTGTTACAAAACAAATCCAATTCAATGACGTGATGGTTCACTTTCAAAGCATTGGCAATAGCAACAGCGCCAACATCTCCAAGATTGTTGGATTGAAGCCACAAAATCTTCAACCCATGGTTCAACGTCAATCCTTTGGCAAGAGCGACTGATCCTTCATCTCCAAGGCAGTCTGCATCAAGGCGAGTAATGGTCTTGTTCAAAGTCATTGCAGCGCAAAGTGCACCGGCTGCCTTGGGTTCAGCAAGACAAGCCAACTTGATGGTAAGCTCCTTGACACTTTGATTCACTTGAAATCCTTCCAAGATAACCTCCACAACATCTGAAGAAGCACCGTGAAAGAGCCACATGTAAAACTTCTCCACGCTGCAAGTTTTCTTCAAGGCATGACCAATCGCTCGTGCATCATCGAGTGAGACGACGGACTTTGTACCTATTTCAAATTCAACAAGTGTGTTGTCCAACATTCCTCTTATCATTCGTGAGAGCTCCATCCATATGAACTCAATTTTTTTTTCTTCAGGTTCAACGGCTTCAGGTTCAACGGCTTTATTTTAGAAAAACAAAGAACCTTGTTCGGCTTCCTTCTGGAAGATTTCATAGTATTGGTAGATGATGGTAACGGCCAACAAGATTCCTGTTCCCGATCCAATGGCACCGAGAAAGTCGGCAGTGACGGACAATGCTCCAATGCAAAGACCTCCAAATGCGGCAGCAGTTGGGATGTAACGGTTCAATGTCTTCTTCAAAGACTGATCTCTGTGACCAACGAGTTGCATTTGTTGTTCCTTCAACTGTCTGGCAACATCGCGGGCAGACTGTCCACTGACTTCAATCCAAAGCTTGGAGAGAAGAGCGCAAATTCCCAACACAAATGTGACGTACAAAATTGCATGGAGAGGATCGGCACTCACTTCGGCAAAGGAGTGAGGAGCAGACAAGTAGTAGGCAAGTCCACCAACAGGGATCATGTGGATCTGTCCGCTGGCATACTGAACCTCACGCCAGCGTCCCAAGAGTCCAACAAAGACGTTGCCCGAGAGACGTTGGTAAAGAAGCTGAGAAATGAAGTACAAGTTGCTGACGAGAGTCGACTGCAAAATGATGGGGATGTTGCTTGTGTAGAACAACTTGATCTGGTATGTCTGTCCAGAGGCACCACGCTGGCGAGCACTCTTGATGGGCAACTCGACGCGGAAACCCTGAAAGTAGATGACAATCAAAAAGACAGCGACAGTGGCAATCAAGTTGGTAATGTTGGGCAAGTTGTTACGGTAAAAGGCTTGACGCAAAGCACGAACCTTATCCTTACGAGCAACGAGAAAGTGGAACAAGGCAATAATGGCTCCCTCGTACTCAACTCCAGTGCCCGAGTTGATGGTGGTAGGAGAGAATGCCTTCCAGATAATGTTCTCGCAGACGTTGGTGGCAATGAAGAGTGAGATACCACTGCCCAATCCGTATCCATTTTGCAGCAACTCGTCCAGAAGCAAAACAATCACTCCTGCACAAAACAATTGCAACACAATGATGAGAGCATTTCCTGCTCCCAACTCATAGATGGGTCCATACATGCCTGTCAGCACATAAGCCACTGCTTGCACAATGGTCATCAAAAGTCCAGCCAGTTTTTGAGCCCCGGCGAACAGTTCCTTGCTCTCCTTGTCTTCCCCGACGTGGATAATCTTGGCACCTGCAAGAAGCTGCATCACCAACCCAGACGTCACAATGGGACCAATACCCAGCTCCATCAATGTACCACGGTTACTGGCAAGAATGACACGAAGCCAATAAAAGGGATCCGAAGAGTCACTCGAGTAGATACCATACAAAGGCACCTGAGCACACACCAAGAAAATAATAAGCGTAGCCGCAGTCCACATCAAGCGAACATTGAACTTGACCTGAAAAAAAAAAAAAAAAGACGTAAAAAAAAAAAAAAAAAAAAATCTTGGGAAATTCAAAACTTCTTTGTCAAATCGCATCCAAGGAACAAATGGTCACATCATATACCCAAAATCATCTCCAAAACACGACACATTGAAAAGAAAAAAAAAAAAAAAAAAAAAAAAAAAGTTCTTACCGGCTTCAACGGCTTCTGGATCTCTGGGACCAGTGCCATGAAGGGACGAATCAACTCAAGGACTCGGACTGGAAAAAAACATCAAATTAGCATTTGTGACGAGGATCTTTTTTTTTTTTTTTTTTTTTTTAACTTGGATGCTTGTTTTCCCCTCCATGTCGACGTCCAAGCTCCACACATATCGCAACATGTTGTATCATAGCGACAATAGAGAGTCCCAAAGTTGACATGAGAACGGACTTTTTTTTTTTTTTTTTTTTTTTTTTTTAAAACCTTTTTTTTTTTTTTCAAAAAATTTTTTATTCTAAACACAACTTATACTCAAACCTTTTTTTTGAAACCCCTTAACTTGTAAACTTTCGAAGGAATTTGGCTGAAAAAATTTCCCCAATATTTTTTCGAATGGAGCAGGACGAGCCTGTTGATGAGAGGAAGAAGCTTGATCTTCCTCCTGCTGTCAAAGTATTGTATTGTGGAGAATGTGGTTATCCTGCAGAGTATTGTGAGTTCGGACCAGATGTGAGAAAGTGTATTCCGTGGTTGAAGAAGCATGATCCCACCCGTGTTGATAGTGAAGAGAAGGTCAAGGCTCTTGTTGACATCAACGACATGGTTCACAAGAAAAAAGCAAAAGTGGCTCCAGCTGGTGGTGCAGGAGAAGGAGAAGAAGGCAAGACAGTGGAGGGAGAAGGAGACAAGAAGAAGGAGGAAGAAGTTAAAAAGGCAGAAGAAGCACCAGCGCCCAAGAAAAAGTCATCTCCCAAAGTCATCATCTCGAGATCACAAAGAAGCAAGCGAAAGTTTCTCACTGTGGTCACTGGTCTTGATGCGTATCAAGTGGCAAGTAAGGAAGCATGTAGTGCCTTTAAAAAGAAATTTGCATGTGGAGTGAGTCAAGTGAAGGGAACGGATGAGATTGAGATTCAAGGGGATGTGACATATGAAATTGCAGAGTTTATTGCAGAAACGTGGCCACAGATATCACCAAAGAACATCAAGTTCGGAGATGAAGCAAAAGGAGCACCAAAGAAATGAAGAAAGATTTTTTTTTTTTTTTTTTTTTCCTCTCCTTGATTTCAAAGATCCACTGCGTCAGGTACTGCCATTCGTATGGATCTAAAAGGTCTTACCATTACATACGGTTCATCCAACTGAACTTGAGGTTCTCCATCTTCTGATTGTTGTCCAATGTCACTTGAATCTTCATCTGGTGTTGCTCCTCCTACTGCACCCGGTTGATATGTCCTAAGAAACTCATATATGTCAATCTCATCTCTTTCAACCTCTGTAGCATGAGCTGCATCAGGTTCTGTGTCTACAGCAGTGAAAACTCGAACACTTTTGCTGGACAAATCAAAAGGCCGTTCCGAAGTTCCAGAAATGAAATGAGTTTTCTTTTGCACATTGGATATCTCCAGAAGCATACCTCCCAAAGACAATACAACCAAATTGACCCAAGGATTTTCAAATGTCACATAACATTGTCCATCTCGAGTTTCAGAATAATGCTCTGCAGATTTTCTCCACAAAACATGACCACCA
>CAZEGK010000068.1:0-6029 GCA_964512205.1 uncultured bacterium
GAGATACTTGATCAGAATCTTTTTTTTTTTTGTTTTTTTTTTTTTTTTTTCCCTTTTTTTTTTTTTCCTGGCCTTTGTAGTGAAAAGATCTGATTGAATTTGAACAGAATACTGCTGCTGTTACCATTATCAACAACGAAAGAGGAAGCATCTCACCACCTTGCGATTACAGAGTTGCTTCTCCTTGTGCCCAGACCAGAGGAAATAAGCTCCCTGGTCTCACTTGGGATAATGCTTTGGCTCAAAACGCTGCTGCCTATGCTGCTCAATGCAAGTTTACTGCTAATCCCAAAGTTACTGCAGGACTTGGTCAAGCTTTGTTCGTCAATCTTGATGGAAAGGTCCGCACAGATGCAGAATTGTTGCAATTGGCTGTTAAATCCTGGTCTCCAAAGGGTTACAACGCAGTTACTGGAAGAGGTACAATTTTTTTTTCTTTTTTTTTTTTTTTTTTTCCTTCACTGACTTTTTTTTTTTTTTTTACAGCTGTCGGTGTTTCGCATTATTACAAGCAATTGATCAGCTCCAACGTCAAGAACTTTGGATGTGCCATCAACCGTGGATGCAAGAACAACGCACAAGTTGTTGTCTGCTCTTTCAATGCTCCTCCTCCCAAAGGTCCTGCTTATCCTGCCTTGGTATTGACTCCTGTTGAGTTGCAACAACGTAAGCAAGCCATTAGTGCCATTGCCTTGGTTCGTCAAGGTCTTACTCCCAAGCCAAAGACTCCTCTTCCTCCTGTTTCTTGGAGTCCAGAGCTTGAAGTTGCTGCCGTGAATGCATTGAAGTCCAATCCTCCTCCTGAACACAGCACAGTTGGAACTTTGGTCTATGTTGCCCGTAATGCCATTGTTGCCAATGCTGCCGTTCCTGCAGTATTTGCATGGAGTGCTGCTCGTCGTTTCTACAGAATCCGTGAGAACATTTGTGGCTTCATTCGTCACGCTGGTTTCTTCACCTTTTTTGGAAGACGTTGGCGCCTCAACAAAAAGCCTATTCTCGTTGCAAGAGACAGAAGAGTGTGCCGTCGCTTCACTCAATTGGTTTCTGCAAGGGTTACTCACATTGGATGTGCTCAGCGCTTCTTCAAGGGATCAACCTATTTCTTGTGCAAGTTTAACGCGGATGCAGGTGACGACCGTCCTTTCCAGATCTGAAAAAAAAAGAGTTTTTTGTTTTCATAAAAAAAAATTTCGCCATAATGGAGGAGATCCTCAACCTTTTCATCTCTCTCGGAGTTTTTGCGCTTGTTGTGTTCTTGTTTCGTCGTCTAGCAGGTACTTCTTTTGGTGGATCTGGTGTTGCTGCCCAGGCTTCTGGAGACAAAGTTGGAAACACGATTCACGTGAAAAGCAAGGAGCAGTTTGAAAAACTGATTGCTGAGGATAAACTCACTGTCGTTGATGCATTTGCTACGTGGTGTGGACCTTGCATGTATATTGCCCCGACATTTGCTAAACTTTCTGTCGATCATCCTACAGCCCAATTTGTCAAGGTTGATGTTGATGAGTTACCTGAAGTTCGTGATATGTGTGGTATTCGTGCCATGCCTACCTTTCAATTCTATCGTAAAGGACGCAAAGTTGATGAGCTTGTCGGTGCAGATGCCAATGCATTGACGCGTCTCGTTCAAAGTCTGAAATGAGGAAAAAAATATTAAACACAATCAATTTGTTACTTCTTTTAATGCCCATTTGGTTTCTTCAATTTGTTTCAATACCGATGCGTAATCGGATGCCAACTTACTCATTTCGTCTTCTCCTGCTTCTTTGAATTGTCTTCTTCTCTCTTCCAACGCTCTTTTCTTCTCTCTCACCACATCCATTGCTCTTTCTTGTGCCTCTTTCAATCCCCTCAATCCCTTTGCTTGTTCTTTACTCCCATTCCCTTCTTTACGACACCTCCATTCTCCCATCCTCGACTTACCCTCCAACGCCTCCCCATACGCCCTCGCCCACTCTCCTCTCTCCTCCGCATCTTTTTTTCTTCCCTCTATCGATTTCTCAGCACCCCTCAATCCTCTCTCTCCTTCTCTCATCGCATCTTTCCAATCAACAACAAAATCTTCTTCTTCTTCCTCCTCCTCAATACTGTCATTGGTTTTGTTCTCTACACCATCTCCTCGACGACCCCACTCCAAAAGACGTCCTTCAATCAATGGAGCCCCTTCTTTCAGACGTCCCTTTCTCTCCCCAACAGAAGCTTCTGCTCGCATTGCTTCTCCACCAAGTAACCCAAGAAGCCTCCCATCTGAAGGAACAAGCAATGAACATTCAGCACGACGAACAGACTGACAAAGAGAAGTCAAGGCAGGAGTGGCGGGAACCACACCAAGCTCCACATCTTCAACGAGCGCCTTTACCGCACCATACAAAACCTGAAGTTCCATACATCGTTCTCTCTGCTCATCACGAATAGACCTGGATTTTTCAACTTCTTCCATAAGTTTTCGACTCACGCCATCAACCGTAAGCTTCTAAACACGATTAAAAAAAAAAAAAAGGTTAAAAAAAAAAAAAAAAAAAAAGTCCAACTGCATTTGGTGCAGACCTTGGATAGCTTATCCATGAGATCATCAAATTGAGGAGTCTTGCTTGCCATATTGTGTCATAAAAATTTTGTTTCGCGCCTTCGTGGTTGTTGTAAAATTCTTCAGACAATTCGAGATGGTCTCGCCCGCTCTTATTGTGGGTTGGATTCTCTTTGCTGTTGTGGTAGTAGCTGTCATCTTGCTTTCATATGCATTTGTCAAGTATTTTCAAGACAGCTACGAGAGCTCACCGCTTCTCACTGTGATTTCTGTTGTGTGCATCTCTCTTTCCTTTTGTCTTTTGATGGTTGTTCCTGTTGACGTTCTCACAACAACTGTCACGTTCGACATGTCTTCATCTTCTCGCAACACGTTGGTGGAAGCGCTTTATTTTGCCATGTTTCTTGCCATGATCATTCTCATCTTTCTTGTGGTTCCTTTTGCCTTTTTCTTCTTTGAAGAAGGGACAGAAGCACCATTGAGACGTCGTGTTCTCTCTGGCCTCAAGTACACAACCGCTTTTGTCGTTGTCTTTATCATTATCGTCGTGCTTGGATTTGTCTTGCGTGGCACGTTGGACCCAGGAGGACTTGGTCCCTACGGTGAACATTTGTTGACATCACTCAACAGCGTTGAAGCAGCAGTAGATTTCATGGTGGCTTGCACTGCACTCGTTGGTCTTTTGGTGTGGTTCACTTACACTGCATTTGGCTTCTCATGGTTGGGCATTAGCTTCTTGAAACGCCGTCCCATGGATAGCATTGCAGAACAGGAAGATCTTGATCGTGAGATTGTTGTCGCCCGAGAACAGAGAAAGCATTTGAGAACAAAGATTTTGTCTGGCCGAACTTATGGGTCCCTTTCTTCAAGCAGTGGTGGAGGTGGTGGTGGTGGTGGCCGCAACGTGGAACAAGTTGGACTTTTGCAGAGAAAAGAACGTGTTTTACGATTGAGACAAGAGAAATTGGGCCGTATTGGAACATGCTATCGAAGCTGCATGATGGTTTTGCGTCCTGTCACCATTATTGTGGGTATCGTTTTGTTGTTGATCATGACTTTTGTTGTCTTGTCCTTGTTGCTTACATCCATTGACAAGTTATCTCCCAACGCCTTGGGACATGTGCTGGGAAATGTTGCCATTTTCAATCCGATTGATTGGCTTCTAAGCGTGTGCATGCCATTTTTTCCACTTGATTACGTTATTTTCACAATTGTAGTGTTGTTCTTGTGGTTCGCTACAATCTCTGGCCTTTCCCGCGCCGGTGTCCGATTCCTTTGGATTGAATTGTTCCAGATTCGTCGTCAAAGAACGGCGCCTCAAGGAGTTCTTCTCGTAGGACTCTTGATGATGCTTGTGTGCATTACTCTCATGTTCATGTTGGATACGCTTGCACCACGCTACATGTTGTTCGGCTCACAGACTTACATTGCAAATTCAACTCTGACTCAATGCACCATTTTTGCTCCGCCTGAAGCCAATTGCACAATGACCGAAATTGAGCGTATTGTCACGGATGTCAAGTTTCGCTTTTCATTCTTTGCAGTGGTGTTCTATTGGTCTCAATGGGCTTTTCTTGCCTTCTTCCTTGCAGGATTGATTTTTTCCATCTTTCTCAAAGTTAGAGGTTCTAAGCGTGATGTTGAAGATGAAGACTATGACTAAGAAACTACAATCATGTCGTTCTTTTGTATGCATAATTAAACAACAGTAAAATTTTTAATAACCTACTTTGGTGCAGCTCCTTTTTCTCTTTCCTCAAGAAGTTTCAGAGCGAGTTGCTTCCAACCCAACAACTCCTTAACAACATCATTCAATGGTTGATCTTGATAGTTGTCAACTTGTTCAGGAGTAGGAGTCTGAATCATCTTGGCAGATGTGCGCAACTTTTGCTGAGCAGGATTTGCAAGAGCAACAGGTCCTGGTGCTGGTGCTGGTGCTGCTACAGGTACAGGAGCTACAACGGCTCTTGGTGCAGGGCTAGCAACTTGAGCTGGTGCAACATTATTGTTGTTGTTGATGGATTTTGATGGTGTTCCAGGGTGCAAAGGAACTGTGGCACGCTTCTTCTGCTCTGCGAACATACTTGCACGACCAATGGTTCTTGTCTTCATGTTGACCTTTGTGGCCTCTGAATCTTCATCACATCCAACAATCCAGTCTGTTTCCAAAAGCTGTTCACATGATGCTCTCATGGAGGGATCCTTTTGCAAGCACATTTCAACAAATTGTGCAAATGCAGTGCTCCACTGCTGTGGCTTGGTTACCTTTGGTGCAGGTTGTGCAATCACCATTCGCATCAACTCACGAACAGGAGTTCCACGACGAGGAATCTCTCCATTGGCCACATGAAGTGCAACGATACCAAGACTCCAGACATCTGCCACACTTGAATATGCTTCTCCCTCGAGCACCTCAGGAGCCATGAACAGAGGTGTTCCAACCATCGATCTAGCCATTCCAGATTGGTTCAACTCACGGGACACTCCAAAGTCCGCAAGCTTTACCGATCCATCGGTATCAATAAGAATGTTCTTACTCTTCAAATCACGATGCATAATGTTACGTGCATGCAAATAAGCAAGTCCCTTCAGAACAGAACTCACAACTCCGTGCATGGATGCTTCATCAAGTCCTCCGTGCTTGTCGTACTCTTTAACAACATCCTGCAAGGTGCCTCCAGCAAGAAACTCCATCACAATGCACATGTTGCTTCCTTCAGGGTCAACAAAGGAACCAAAGTAAGACACAATGTATGGACTGCGACAATCACGCAAAACTTGAATCTCTCGCTCAAGTGATTCTTTCTGGCGTCTAAAATGTTGACCGGAAGGCAAAGGTACCTTTTTGATGGCAAAGGTCTGTCCAGTTCCATTGTGCGTTCCAAGGAACACGGTGGCGAAGCTTCCTGATCCAATCTTTTTTTTTTTTTTTTTTTTCTATTTTTTTTATTTTAAAAAAATAAAAAAACACAAAATCACATAAACCAAAAATGTGTTTACATGTCTCCAGCAAGGGAAAATGAAATTTTGCAAAGAATTTCGAATTCAAGAAAAAAAAAAAAAAAAAAAAAAAAAGCCTCAAAAATTCAAACTGTAGCTCACCTGCTTGCCGATTGTGAAGGCATTACCACTCCACTCGAGGTCTTCAGTCAAGAAGCACTGCCTCTGGACATTACTAGGTCTGCTTATGGGATGCCAGACTGGTTCGGGAGAAGAAGACGATCCAACAAAGGACATGATCTTCTTTTTTGCAGAACTAGCAAGGTTTCTTGCACTTGATGTAAGTTTCTCTCTAGGAGTGACGGGTTCATCGTTTTCTTTTTGAACAACGTTGTTAGACGACATTTTCTTTTAAATGTTTGAATGTGCTTTTGCTTTTCGTATGAAGTTTTTCAAGGTGTACACACGATGTTGTTAAAACAACACAAGGCACTTAGAAATAAATTTACCGTTTTTGAAAATGCCAAATAATTTCGTCTTTCAGGGTCTAGAGTGCACT
>CAZEGK010000069.1:0-5867 GCA_964512205.1 uncultured bacterium
TTTCACGTATGCTTGGTGCTGAAAATGTACGAGAAATTGAACAGCGAAAGGAAATTCCTTGTGCCTATAGCCTTACGCACGTTGTATCCCTTGCTGCGCAGAGTGATTTTCCGATTTTACTTAAGGTACAGCGCTGCCAGCATCTTTTTGAAGATGTAAAGCCCTTCTATGACACAGAGCTTTATTTGAAACCCATTGAGGGACGCTATACTCCATGCAGAGCTTTTACAGAGCGTGAAAAGCCATTGATTGTTATTGAAGGTCGCCGTCTTGAGAAAAATGGTGCATCTGCTGATGCATATAGAGATCGCTTAGTGGCCACAATAGCGAAGGTATCATTTGAACGGCTTATAGAGATGTTTTCTGCGTATCATGATCAATATACGGGGCAATTTTCAAGGCTTGAAGATATTCCAATGGTTGCTCAAGATGAGAGGGAACTCGCACGGCTTAAAGCCTTAAGTCAAGAGGCTGAGGAGATGGGTCTTACAAGATCGACGCAAACTCTTATTCTCATAACACATATGTTTGTAGGAACGATGCGAGATCATAGCATCAGAGAGGGAGTAAAAGATGAGTAACACTAGGGGCTACGCTTGGCCAAAACTTGCAAGCGTTCAAATTGGGGGGGCAATATGCCTCCCCGTTATTCTGATGGGCTATGAGCTTGCAAGCTTGTATGGGGGAGCTTCAGCGCTTGTAAGTATAGCTATTGGCAATATCCTGCTCGCAGGCCTTGCCATAGTCTCTTCATCGATGATCTGGAAGAACAAAAAGAGCACTTCAGATAATGCAGGGCTCTATTTTGGCACGATCGGTAAAAATAGCATTGCTGTACTTCTTGCCTGCACTATGTGCGGATGGTTTGCTGTGCAAACTCAGATACTAGCAAAGGAGGTAAGCTCTTCTTTTGAAGTGCGCCATGATGCGGTCCTCATAACCCTAAGTACTTTGTTTGCGGCATTACTTTTATGCGGCTTTCGCGGTATTGCAAAGCTTGCAAATATTGTAGTTCCTCTTACCTCATTTACGCTCATAGCAGCGACACTATGGGCCTTTAGCCATCGAGATGGGAGCTATCAATTTGACTTTAGAGGAGCCATAGATGCTGGAGCCATTTCTTTAGTTATGGCTCTCGCTATTGGCGTCTTACTTGATATGCCTACATTTTTTCGAGAAGCTGCTACAAAAAGGGACTGTCTCATAGGAGCTCTTGTAGTGTTTTTAGTTGGTATTCCAGCAATAGAAGCATCAGGAGTATTGCTCTATGCGTGGGGAGCTAAAAGCTCTCTTATAGATGCGCTAGGGGCGCCGGAGGTTTTCTTTTGGGATAGCTGGATTATCCTCTTTTTACTTCTTGCTTGCTCTGCTACAAACACAGCAAATCTCTATTCTGCCGCTATGGGCATACAAAGCCTTACGCCTAAGTGGTCGAGCAAAAAGGTCTTTATGGTGACGGCTGCTATTGCCCTCATTACTGCCCAGATCGACTTCATATCGCATCTTGCTGAAATACTTGGATGCATGGGCGTGCTTCTTGCAAGTGGTTTTGGAGTAATTCTCATGAGCTTTATCCAAAAGCGTGAGTCTCCAGCTTGGCAAAAAATAGCTGCATGTATAGGAGGGGCGGCTGTAGGGCTTCTCTCTACATTTTTTCATTATAGCCTTCCAAGCGGCGTTGCTGTACTTGATGGCACACTTTTTTCTATGTTTATCACTTCTTTGGGGAGGAGGCCTGTATGCAAAAGCGTACAATCGATATAAATACTTTGGAGGAGCTTGCACTAGGCTGTGCAATACTTGGCTCCGGCGGGGGCGGCGATATCGCCTTTGATTTGCCACCTGCACGAGAGGCTATAAAGCGCTATGGCCCGGTTCCTCTTATCTCAGTTGATAGCCTCGATCGCGATGCACTTATTGTTCCTATAGGGTTTATGGGAGCGCCTTTAGAGCCTGGAGATACCACTGCAGGGCAAAAAGAGCTGGAGCGCCTTCTTCATGAAGTAGAGAAACATTATGGCCAAAAGGTAGATGCACTTATTCCCTTAGAGATCGGCGGGGGTAATGGCCTTACACCTTTAGCACATGCTGGAAGGCTCGGTATTGCCGTTTTAGATGCAGATACTATAGGACGCGCATTTCCAATGCTTCATATGACCTCATGTGCGCTTGCAAATATTATGCCAAGCCCTGCCTTTATCGCAGATAGCAGCGGCAATGTCCTTCTGCTTAAAACGCAAAGTGCCGAGGCTACCGAAAGGCTAGCAAGGGTTATCACGGCAGCTTGTGGATCAGTATCGGCTCTTGCGACATATATTGTTAGGGGATGTCAGGCAAAAGAGGCATTGATTCTAGAATCGTATTCTAAAGCACTTTTAGTTGGCCGCTCATTTAGAGAGAATAGAGCTTCTATGAGAGCAATTGGAGCCGGATCGATCATAGAACATACTCCAAGGCTCGATGGCGGTTTTTTGATTGGTAAAACAAGACTCGATAGCGGGCATGTAATTTCTTTTCAAAACGAATATTTTTTTGTCACCAAAGGAGATCGAGTACTCGCTGAAACCCCCAATATCATTGTCATCTGGGATATTGAAGAGGATAAACCGCTTTCGATAGAAGGGGTAAAAGTGGGCAAGAACGTAGAGATCTATACAATGGATGCTCCTCCTCTTTGGCTTACTCCTCAAGGCATGCAAGTTGCAGGCCCTGATGCCTTCCGCCATTTATGCGTCGATACGTAGCTCTGCTTTAGTATATGGTGCTTCATCCTGAAGGGTGAAGCCCAATTTCTTAAGGATGTGGAGCATGCCGCTATTTTCAGAGAGGACAGTAGCATGAACCTGCTGCACGCCTTCATTTTGGGCTATGTCGATAAGTTCTTGCAAAAGAGTTGTTCCTAGGCCTTGTCCATGATAGGCATCGCCTATCATCATTTTTAGGTCGCATGTTTTGCCATTTCCAACTTTTGTAAGTCTGCCAATACCCATCACTTTGCCTTGATCTTCTGCTATTAGGGCGATTTGGTGATCAAAGTCATTTGAGCAGATGCGGACGAGCCGCTCGTGGGCAATTCTCTCTTCTAGGCTTTTAAAGGCAAAGTAGCGCTGGCGGACGCTATGCTCAGAGAGTTCTTTGTGGAAAGCTTCTACGGCAGGCTCATCTTCTGCTCGTATAGGACGAATATGTGCCATGAGGCCATTTTTCAGTTTTTTATCGACTATATATTCAGTAGGGTAGGGACGGATAGCGAGTTTTGAAGGCTCTTTATCATGCAAAAGTACGCGGGCATCAAGGCCAATGAGTCCCTCTTCACCTGCAAGAAGGGGATTGATGTCGCACTCTTTAATCCAGGTAAGAGAAGATATCATATTTGAAAAAGCGACAAGTATTGCTTCAAGAGCTTCTAGATCTACCGGCTTTTGCCCTCTAAAGCCATGAAGAGCTTCATAGATCTTTGTTTTTTCCATCATTCTACGTGCGAGTGTGCGATTAAGCGGAGGAAAGCCGAGCGCGCGGTCTTTATATATCTCTACCATCACGCCGCCGGTTCCAAAAAGAAGTACCGGACCAAATTGTGGATCAGTGCTTGCACCAAGTATCAGCTCAAACCCTTTGAGCTTGATCATAGGCTGAACGGTGACCCCTTGAAAGCCTGTCTTTGCAAGAGCTTTAATGTCGTTGTAGCTTTTTCGGACAGCATCACTATCCATTAGGTTTAGTTTTACGCCGCCAATGTCGCTTTTGTGGGTAATAGTGTCTGAAAAAAGTTTAAGCACTACTGGGAAGCCAATTTTTTCTGCATAGTGCACGGCTTCTTCTTCTGTCTTTGCTACATAGGTATCTACGACAGGAATGCCAAAATTCTTTAAGAGCTCTTTAGATTCAAACTCGTTGAGAAGAAGCCTTCCTTCACTTTTTGCCTTTTGGATGATGGCTTCGGATTCTTTATATTTAGGATGGTGGCGAAGGCTGATTGGCTCCGGAGTTTCATAGAGGCTTTTGAGGTTTTCGTTGTATTGGCACATCATTGCAAAACTTCTGGCTGCGCTATCTGGATAGTCGAATGTGGGGATGCGGGCATTCGTAAGGAGCTCTTTTCCACCTTCGACAAATGCTCCACCCATCCAGCTTGCAAGGATCGGCTTTCCTTTGATTTTTGCATAGTGGCGAAGTGCTTCAGCAGTACCTGTTGGGTCTGTCATATCTTGCGGCGATAAAACCACTAAAAGACCATCTGATGAGCTATCTTTTGCAAGAACATCGAGTGTCTTTGCATAGCGCTCTGCATCAGCATCTCCTAAGATGTCGACGGGGTTTGCATGGCTCCATGCTTCTGGCAAAAATGTGCTTAGCTCTTCTTTTGTCTTTTCTGAAAGAGGTGCTATCTTTGCTCCAGATAGTATTGCGGCATCTGTTGCAAGGACGGCAGGGCCTCCTGCATTTGTGATGATCTGAAGATTCCTTCCTTTAGGGCGAGGCTGTTTTCCAAGTACTTCTGCCATATCAAACAGCTCTGAGATTGTATTTACCCTGAGCACACCAACGCGCTCTAAGGCAGCATCGAAAACCTCATCGCTGCCTGTGAGTGAGCCGGTGTGTGATGCAGCGGCAGAGGCGGCCTCTTCTGAGCGGCCAGGTTTGATGACAATAATTGGTTTTTCTAAAGCGATTTCTTTAGCTGCGGACAAAAAGGCTCTCGGATCGCCTATTGTTTCCATATAAATAAGAATGCTTTTTGTATGAGGATCGGATCCAAAATAGCGTATAAGGTCACCCCAGTTCACATCGATCATAGAGCCTATCGATACAAAGGCAGAAAAGCCGAGATGGGCTGTAAGGCTCCAGTCGAGGACGGCAGTACACATAGCGCCCGATTGACTAATAAATGCTATATTTCCTGGAAGAGCCATTCCTTTAGCAAAGCTTGCGTTGAGATGGGCAAGTGGATTCATGATGCCAAGGCAGTTTGGGCCTATGATCGGCATTTCTTTGTCTTTGATAGAGTGTAAAATTGCTTCTTCTAGTTTAAGTCCTTGAGGCCCAAGCTCTTTAAATCCTGCGGAGATGATGATAAGACTTTTTACCTTTGCTTGGACACACTCCTCTACAAGGCTAGGAATCGTTTTTGCAGGAGTTACAAGTATGGCAAGATCGATTTCTTCAGGAAGAGAAGAAACAGTGGGGTAGCATTTGAGGCCAAGTACTTCAGATCGTTTAGGGTTAATAGGATAGATTCTACCTGGAAATCCGGATGAGGTAAGGTTGAGAAGGAGTGTTCTGCCTACACTTCCTACAGTATCTTTAGCGCCAAGAACTGCAACAGATTTTGGGTGAAACAGGGCATCTAAAGGATGCGGGTAGATGTCGTAGACATTCTGTAGGGGATCAGTATACATAATAAAATTTCTCCTATAACTCTATCTACAGTAAATTGGAAATTTTGTACAATGGGCTACATGAAAGAACTTTATACAGAAATTGAAATCAAAGCCTCTCCTGAAGTGATCTGGGGAGTGCTCACAGATTTTGCTGCATATCCTGAGTGGAATCCGATATTGCAAAGTATTGAAGGTGAGCTTGTTGTAGGAAGCAAACTAAAGGTACATATTGCTTTTGATGCTAAACGCACGATTACCTTTTTGCCAAAAATGATAAGAGTGAATAGGCCTCATGAGTTTAGTTGGAAGGGAAAGCTTGCCATTCCCTCTCTTTTTGATGGCGAACACATTTTCGAGATTAAGGAGCTTGGAGAAGGGATCTCGCTTTTTATTCAAAGAGAAAAATTTTCGGGTATCTTAGTACCGTTTTTTAAAAACATGATCGATACTAAGACTCGAGAAAATTTTGAGCGCATGAATCGAGCC
>CAZEGK010000070.1:0-5811 GCA_964512205.1 uncultured bacterium
TTTTTTTTTTTTTTTTTTTTTTTTTTAATTTCTTTTCGCCACGAGGAAGAGTAAGAGGTTATAGGTCATGGTGTCATCACCTGCACCTAATGCATCTGCAAGGTCAGTTTCAGGTATGTCATACTTACTTGCAACACGTGATGGTGATGCCAACAAAACATCTAATGAGTAATGTTGTAGTTGTGGAGAAATGTCATTAACTCTTCTTAAGACATTAGTCCATTGTGTGACATCAATGTCAACAAGATTGTCTGAACCACCATGAGACATACTCCACCCTACAATGTGTTCTCCACCCTCACCCAAAGAAACAACGTTTTCCATCCCACATGATCGAATTAATTCAACAACACCATCAACATCTTCAACTTCAGCAGCAACAGCAACAGCGACTCCTCCTGCTGCAACACGACGTCGACGAGCGGGCCTCATCTTAAGTTTCTCTTTAAAAAAAAAAAAAAAAAAAAAAAGAGTAAAAGCTTCATTACTCGTCATCTTGTTCTTGTGGATGTGCCAATTCATAGTATTTGAGTGTCATTTCTTCATTTCCCATTGCATGATATATCATACCCATGGTATCATACACCTGCAACAGTGTCCGCTCCAAATCTTCCCCTTTTTTTTTGCACATTTCCACACATTGTTGCAATGTTGATAGTGCGTCATCATTACGCTTCAGCTCGACCATGACTGTTGCTTGTAAAACAAGACAATTGACAATACCTTCATCATCTTGTTCTTCTTCCTCTTCTTCTTTTGTTTCTTTTGTTTCTTCTTTTTTTTTTAGCGTTTCGTGCATTTGTTCCAACTGCTTCAAACACTCATCGTATCTTCTCATCTTGAACATCACTTTGCACTGCAAGAACATCACACCCGCCTCCATCGATCGAGGGAAAAAAAAAGAAGATTTTTTTTCTTCTTCTTCTTTTTTTTTCTGCTGCTGTTTTGTTTTGTTTATGAGATCCAATGCTTCATGACAACAACCAAGAGCATCATCTAGTTGTTGTAACTCCATCAATACTCGACCATACTGACTCAACATGGTCACACGAGCACGAAGAGATTTTTCTTTTTTTTTTCCCTCCTCTTCTTCCTCGTTATTATCTGAGGTGGAGGTTAAAGAAAATGGTCTTTGTCTCATTCTACCATACATAATAGATGCTTCTTTCCACTTTCCTGCACGAGATAATGTCGCCGCTGTCAACTGCTCCACTTCTTCTCGCAACGCTTCATTGTGTGCAGCATGCTCTTCTTTCATCACTCTCAACGTCTCAAAACATCCATCCCAATCTTCAACACATCGTTGACACTCCAACATCAACCTCAACGTCTCAAAGTCAGGACACGAAACTTCCTCCAGCTCACGAAGACAATCATCAAAGTTTGCGTCGTCAAAATAAACTTTGGCCATTTCACGACGCACTCTTTGGACTTGCTCATGTTCATCTCCCAACATGGCTCGAGCAGATTGAAAGCAACTCTCCAGAACGTCCAGCGTGTCAGAGTATGATTCACAAACCACACTCTGAGCAATGGCCTCATCAATACGTTGTGCTTGACAAGATTTTTCTTCCACAGAAAAACATTCCTCACGATCCTTGAGGATTTGCTTCTTCAAGAGACCTGCACTTTTTTTTTTGCCACATTCGCGAAGAATCTCAACAAGATCCATCTCAAGATTCACCATGGAAATGAACTTTTTACGAGCACGTTCAAAGTCAATCGTTCGTTGCATATGCTTGGCAGCCTCTGAAAACTTCCCACTACTCATACATGCTTCAACAATCTGTGCCATGCATGAAACGAACTTGGCTTCATCGTTACTAGCTTCTGCTTCATCTGCTTCACGAAGCAACTGTTCTTTTGAAACAGGAACACCCTCTTCCATGGCGCGAAAAAAAAAAAAAAAAAAAAAAAAAAGAAGAGAAAAAAAAAGAAAAGAAAGAAAACTTTTGCTCCTTTATAGTCCATGTCTACTCTTGAGATCTGCTTCTGCTTTATCCAATGCTGCTGCTCTTTGTTCTTCTCTTGCTACGTCTTCTGCTCTTTCGTAGCGTCCTGCCATCTCCTTCTTGTCTCCCTTCTTCCTGGGTGGCTTTCTCCACAAAATAATTTCTTGCTGCTTAAAATAGCGCCTGTCCTCTTCGTCCACCAGCACCAAATTCAAATAATACTTGACGGAGAACTTTGTGTGAATGGTTCGATACGTCGGTGTCAAATGCTCAACGCACGAATTCAAAAACAGTCTCACCGGTATCGATTCTCCTCGGACGGGAGCACCATCCATAATCTCAAATTTGATCAGAGTCTCCGATTCGTTGTACATGTTGTTTCCTGTCCCTGTAGACTCTCGTTTGATGATGGACACTTCCATGTGCTTGATTTTGATACGGACCAAAATAAAGTAGATTTTGCCAATGACCACATCGCGCAAATGATACTTGGACTTGTTGTATTCAAATTCAATGTGGAGACACTCTTCAATTCCCACTTCCATCTTGATAGGGTTGTTCGTCTCTGGCTCCACTTGATAGTTGTGCACCCAAAAGTCCTTTTCCTTCACAAAATTACTCAATGAACGACGCACAAAAATCGTGAATCGCAAAAAGTATCTCAACCTCACATTGAGACCATTGAATGACTCATACTGCTTCTCCACTTGCTTGAATTCAAATGACCAATCCTTCTCATCTGAAAGCTGTCCTGCCGGCTCCAACTCCTTTTCCAACGTCACAAATTGAAACACGTTGCCACGATCATGAAACATCTCAATCTGTCCAATCAACTCAATCTTGATGCCATTGTGAGAAATGTCAATCACTTTCTTCCCCTTGGGCTTGCGAAGCTGAACAACACCCTTGATGTCCTCATTTCCAATATACAAAGGAACTTTGTGTTGAACGCTGTCCTTTGTGTAAGTCAGCTGCTTGCGAGACTTTTCTTCAAGCTCGTCAAGAAGAATCTCAACATCACAAGGACTACCGAATCCAAAGATGCTCTATGACACGAAAAAAAAACACGTTAGAAGTTTTTTTTTTTTTTTTTTTTTTTTTCCTCTCACCATTTCTGCTCTCTTCTGTCTGCACTAGTTGCTATCCTAAAAACAAAACAAGTAAGTATCAAAACCAAATGATGATACAACAAGGCTTTTCAAAAGCTTCTCTGGTTCTTTTTTTTTTTTTTTTTTTTTTTCTGTGTCTTCCGCCCATTCAAGGAATCTCCATCATCATCAAGCCTTGCATGGTTGGTCTCAAATACAATTGCACAGAAAACAACACTTACCCCTTGGTTTCGCAACGATTGTTTTATTTTTCCAATTGTTGTCAAAAGCGACCAAACTCTAGGGCCGCATCCGCATCTAACACATAAATATCTTCATCATTACACTTTTCCTTCTTCAAAGTTGAGTTGGACATGGCATTGTTGTTGTTGTTGTTGTTTGTCTTGTGTGTTGCAATGGGTGGTGATGCAGGAGCGTCACTACTGAGACCACTTTCATCATCTGTGCTGTCCACCATCGTTCCTTCATCGAATCGTTTGATGCTTTTGAACACCACCACGAAATCTCCATGAGTTACTCTAAAAAATTTGTCCATCACTGTGCAACACTGAATACAACTCATGGCTGCCGTCTGAAACAATCTCCTTCTTTTCCTGTCCAAAGCAAGACAATAGAAACTTCCCTGTTCTCCATGCAGAAATCTCATCTCTGCCATTTGACCATTTTTTTTGTCTCCACACAATATGGCTCGAAATCTACTCAATGGCTGTGTCCAGAATGGATGTGAAGGATAATAATCTTGTAGTGAAGCACGAGATGATGATGCATCCATTGAAGATGACAAAGATCTAGACATGGATGCCATGGGAAGTGGAGCAGATCCAAACAAAGATGATGATGATGAAGGTGAATGTCCTCCTCGAGATGATGGAGATGAAGAATAATGCAACATTTGAATGTGTCGTCGTGGATCAGATGGAACATAAGAATCCAAATATTGACTCAAGTCCCACACATCACGATTCAAATGACGACCCACACTCTTGGGAGCATAACTCATCAGAATGCGTAAAGAAATAATTCGCGTCTGACGACACAACGTTCCAACACGTGCCACCATGCTCATGTCGTCGAGCAAAAGAAAAATGGCTTCCCACACGTGATCAGGTAAATCAGGTAAATACTCCTTCTCATGATTGAAAAGGTTCCCAAGCTTAACTCCTTGCTCAAGAAGCTTCTCAGAATCACTAGTGAAACAGGGGAACGGTTAGTCAAAAAAAAAATGAAACAACTGGAAAATCCTTTCAATAAAGTCTCAAGAAGAAATTGACAACGAAATAATCCGATATGTGTGCCCAAGATCAGGAAAAGAGGCCGGTCAACCATGTGAGCTGACCTCCAGAAAAAAAAAAAAAAAAAAAAAAGAATGTTCGAGAAAAGCATTACGCGACAAGAAATCTGACGAGTGAGTATTAGCAAAATGAACATTGACTTACGTCTGAGATATGTATCTTGGTCTTGTTGACAAATGGTTCTTTGATGATGATTGTCCCGACATACTGTTCCTGCGGGATCCAACAGGTGAATCCCTCTTTGCATGCTTCTTGTTCTCTTGGTGCGACGGCGCAGCCTCGACTTTGGCCTTTCCTAGCGCTTTTCGTAACTTGGCCAACATACAGACGATCGAGAGTCCCTCGGTAGAGATGCTCAAGTACTTTATATCTTATACAATAGATACAGACACGCACTGACCTCCAAAAGCCCTTCTTTTGTGCGAAATTTTAGTTCTGGCTTTTTTTTTTGGGGGCGTTTTTCGGCTGCTGACTTTGGGCAAGCTTTGGTTTTTTTAATTGATACATAATGGCATAGAACTTTCAGTGACGAACCAGTTAAAGCAATTCCGACGATCCAGGGCAATGAACTTGTTCAGATTGGAACAGCGAGGAATTTTTTTTTTTTTTTTTTTTTAACAGCACGGCAGCACTTCTATGACTTTATATCATCACTCGTTTTGTTTCTCGTTGTAAAACTATACTCTTTTATTCAGTTGCAACGGCTTCTAAACCTCTCCAGGACGATCTTCATATTCTGACCCTGTAAATCTTTGCTTGTGTGCAACGTAGCCAACACGGAACTGTTTCATCTTCTCTTGAGCATACTGACTGTGTCCAATCTCCTTGAAATGCTCTGTGGCATCTTTACCTGCTAAAAAAATTAAAATGTCTCTACCTCCTGGATGAAAGTTGAGCCACTCTGTCACATCATACACATACTCATCAATGATAATCCAAAGATCATCGTCTTTGTTGTGCTGAGCAACTTCTCCCCTTGAATACAAGCGCAATGAGGCATTAGTCGCCTTCTCATTGACTGATGTCTGAACAGAAGACGAATACCATGCACGATTGAGACCTATTTAACACAATTTTTTAGCTTTTGGCTGCCTTTTTTTTTTTTTTTTTTTTTTTTTTTTTTTACACTCTCATCCTCGCTTCTTGAAGAGAGCCATTTATCATTATAGACCAACACAAATACATACCATTCCATACAGCAGGTCTCATCATGGTTGACGAAAGCGATGGCTTGAATGCCAATCGTCTGACAACGTTACGTCCCACAACTGAAACTCTCATTCCAAATCAGTCTAAACTACTAATACAACAACACACACAAGAGAGCAGACTCTTGTGAAGGAAAAAAAATTTCTTTTTCGAAAACGAAAAAAAAAAAAAAAAAAAAAAAAAAAGGTTTTTTTCCCCGCGCCATGGAACCTGATGAAAGGTGATTGTTTTGATTGGCTTTGTTTTGTT
>CAZEGK010000071.1:0-5799 GCA_964512205.1 uncultured bacterium
AGCAAAATACTTTTTTAACATGAGCGACTCCTTTTTTTAGTGCCTGTGGATATGTACATACACCACATCTTGGCGGTTGCATCCATCCCGAGAAAGAGGAAAGGAGTCGCAAGGGAACTCGGCAATTCCAGTAACCGGGCAATTATCATTTGTTATTGTAAATGTAGCTTCAAAGTTATTTCCGTTTGGCTCAAGTCCTATATTGCTCGATAAGTAGTAGTCAAAGAGGCAATTTGCAGGATCGACACCATTATAGCCGCGTATTGCAAGATTTGTGTCAAAAGACTCCTTTGTAAGTCTTACTTCACCATAGCGATGGTTTAGTTCCTTGTCATAGAGGGCAAACCAAACATCGGTATTCCATTTGGGATCTTCTTTCGTGTTAAATCGAAAATCATAAAAGAGTACTCCAACCGAGCCATCTTCAGCTACAGCGACAGAGGGTAAAAAGGTCTGTACATCCACTGTTTTTGGATTGATAGGTTGGGGCGGGGACCAAGTTTTACCTCCATCCTTTGAAAGGCGGATAACACAGCCAGCTTCTCCGGTAGGATTGAATTGAGGATTAGCATAGACGATGTAGAGGTAGCCATTTGTGTAGTTTACCGCCATATCCTTAATGATTAAACCGGTTACAGGTAAATAGGGATCTGAGGAATCGGGGTCTACTGCCATAACGTGTGCGACGTTATCATCTACAACGTAGCGCTTCCAGGTATTTCCACCATCCTTTGATCGCCAAAGATAAATTTTATCCTGTGGAACAGGCACAAGCTCTCCGGGAACATGTGACTGAATCACTGTAGTTACTACAAGAGTGTGATGATGATCTGGCAGGGTAATAATCTGGTTTAAGATGGGACGCGGCGTGCATTTTACTCTATCAACAGGAGGAAATGAATCTATCAAGATAGGATCACTCCATGTTGTACCGCCATCTGTTGTTTTTTGAAAAAAGATGTTTTGATTGCCTGTGTAGTTAGGATCATCACAATCACCACTTAAGCATGTATGATCGGATGAAACAATGTAGACAGTATTTTTCCTAAAGGGATCGCCATAAATTTGAGGAAAATCAAGAAAGTGACATGAGCCGTCATCACGAAATGCCGCACTTACCTGATCCCAGCTTATGCCTCCGTTTACAGACTTTGCAACAATATTGCCCTCTGACACATTGATATTTGGTTGATGGTCTCCAGCAAAGAGGTTGTAGGAGCTGGAAAGAATGTAGCAATTTCCTTCCTTGTCAAAGGTGACAGAAGGGAAATAGGCTGACATAAAGTTATCGTTTGCCTTGTAGTTTGTTGCGCCTTGGCATCGAGAAAGAACAAGGTTTGATTGACTCCACGTGCTTCCTCCATCCATTGTGTAGAGGGCTGCAACGCCAAGTGTTGCCGATCCATTGTATGCTGCATTAGTGAGCACATCTTGCTGCAGGACAAGGACCATATTTTTTGGGTTTTTTGGGTTTATGGCAAGTTGGGGATCAAAGGTGACGTTTTGATAGTACTCATATCCAGTAAGGTCGAGTAAACAATTAAGCTGCAAACAGGAAAGGTCTGTTGGCAGCGGGGAGGCTTTTGCTACGTGAAATGGTCTCGTAGTTTTTGGCTTTTGTCTATGGGCATGAGTGCTCGCATTGCCCGTTGTGGAAATAAACAAAAATAAACATAAAATTATTTTAAATGCGGTCATACTATTTTTCCTCTTTAATGGCTCTTAATGTGTACAAATATGACATTTTGTCGATTGCAGTCATCTATAGACAGCGGAAAGGCATCACAGGGAAATGATCCAATCTTTGCAATATTACAGTCGTTTGCCGTCACAGTAAATGCAGCTACAAAGTCATTTTCTATAGTTTTAAGGCCAACATGATTTGAGAGGTAATAGTCAAATGCACAATTTTTAGGATCTACGCCATTATAGCCTCTGATGCTTTGACGCGTATCGAAAGAGTCAGGAGTAAGTAGTATTTCACCGAGATGGTGTTTAAGGTCTTTATCAAAAAATGCCATCCAGACATCAGTATTAAGTGTTGGATCCCCTTGTTCAAAGCTGCGAAAGTCATAAAAAAGCACTCCAACTGTGCCATCTTTTGCTACAGCAACTGTGGGAAGAAAGGCTTGTACATCAAGGGAATGTGGGTTTATAGGTCGAGGTTTCGTCCATGTTTTACCCCCATTTTCTGACATGCGTATTACGATGCCAGCCTGTCCGGTGGGGTTAAATTGTGGATCAGAATAAACAATATAAATGTAGCCATTACATGGATTGACTGCCATATCCTTTGTAGTAAAGTCAGTAACCGGAAGAATAGGATCGGAGCTATCAGGATCAATGACAAGTACATGAGGAACTTTTGCAAGCAGCTTTCTCTTCCAGGTCTTTCCCTCATCTTGTGAGCGAAAGAGGTAAAGCTCGTCAAAGGGTGCTGGGTCAAGGACATCTGCTGGACTTCTCTGTATCATAGACGAAAGAAAGAGCGTGTGATGCTCATCAGGAAGTATGGCAAGCTGATGCCACTCGGGGATTGGAGTGCATTGATTTGGATTATCTTGCGGAAAAGAGGCGATTTTTGAAAGGGGAGTCCAGGAATTTCCGGTATCTGTTGATTTTTGAAAGACGATGTTTTGATTTCCATTATACGAAGGATCGATACAGGTATCGCCTACTAAACATGTGTTATCTGATGAGACAATATAGAGTGTATGCTTTCTATAAGGATCTGTTGTCATAAAGGGAAAATCAAGGTAATGACAGATGCCTTTGTCGCGGCTTGTGGCTATTGGACGCGTCCAGTTAATCCCTCCGTCAATTGATTTAGCAACTATATTTGATTCCTCCATATTAATTCCTGGCATATGATCTGCTTCAAAAAGATTATATGAGGAGGCGGCGATATAGCAATTTCCTTCGTGATCAAAGCTCACTGTTGGAAAGTAGGCAGACGTAAAGTTATTATTTGCTTTAAAGTCGGTTTTATTTTGACAGCGACTTAATACGAGGTTTGATTGATTCCACGTTTCTCCGCCATCTAAGGTGTAAAGGATAATCGCAGCAAGTGGAAAGGAGCCATTGTAGGTCGCATTTGCAATAGCATCTTGCTGAGCCACTATTATCATGTTTTTATGATTGAGCGGATTTACGGCAATTTGTGGATCAAAGGCGACATTTTGATAGTAATTATAGCCAGTAAGATCATGCTGATCATTAAGCTGCAGGCAATCGAGTGAAGGTGGAAGGCGAGAAGTGTTTGTGACAAAAGTAGGCTTGGAAGCTTTTGGTTCTGCAAAAAGAAGTGTGGATGAGCAGATGGATGCAATGAATATATATTTTATTACTGACATGACTCACCTCTTAATATGTGCAAAGTGTACATTTTGTCTGTTACATGTATCAGTTGTCAGTGGATAGGCATCGCAAGGAAATGTCCCAATTTTTGCTACGGGACAAGCATCATTTGTAACGGTAAAGGTAGCAATAAAATCGTTTTTATCTGTCTTTAGGCTTACGTGATTTGAAAGGTAGTAGTCAAAATAGCAATTTGCTTGATCGACGCCGTTATAGCCTCGTATGCTTTTTCGTGTATCAAAGGACTCTTTTGTAAGGCGGAGCTCTCCATAGTAATGGTTCAATTCCTTATCAAAGAATGCAATCCAGACATCTGTTGCAAGCTTGTCATCACCAGGAGTGAAATTGCGTAAGTCGTAAAAGAGTATACCCACTGTGCCATCTCGTGCGACTGCAACTGTTGGCAAAAATGTTTGCGAACTGAGCGATTTTGGATTAATTGGACGGGCGGAAGACCACGTTTTTCCCCCATCTTTTGATTTTCGTATCACAGCCCCAGCTTGGCCGGTAGGATTAAATTGAGAATGAGAATAGGCTAGGTAAAGATATTCGTGGTGAGGATCTATTGTCATATCTTTAGTAGTGAAATCTGTGATAGGAAGTATGGGATCATAGCTATCTGGATCTACGACAAGAACATGTGGGATTTGGTCATCTACGATATATTCATTCCAGCTTGCTCCTGAGTCTTCTGATCGCCAAATATGAAGGTGATCAAAAGGTGTAGTATCTAAAGCATCCGGTACATGCTCTTGTAAGAGAGAAGAGATGACAAGAGTTTTCGATTCATCTTTTAAAACTTCAAGTTGATTAAAGGTGGGTATTGGCGTACAGCTTTCAAGATCATCCGGTAAAAAGGAAGCGACGATAGAAACGGGCGACCATGAAGATGCTGTATCTATCGATTTCTGAAAGGTGATACTTTGATTTCCTGTAAAATCAGGATCTTGGCAGCTGCTATTTACAAAACAGCCATTATCAGAAGACACTATATAGAGCGTGTGTTTTCGAAAGGGGTCATCTTTAATCTGTGAATAGTCTAAAAAATGACAAGATCCATCATCGCGAAAGGCGGCGCCTACAGCATTCCAGCTCATCCCACCATCGACTGATTTTGCAACAATATTTCCCTCATCAATGTTTATTTCAGGGCGTTCATCTACTGAAAAAAGATTGTATGAAGTGGAGAGAACAAAACAGTTTCCTTGCTTGTCGAACGTAACAGAAGGAAAGTATGAAGCGAGAAAATTATCATTTCCTTTGTAGTTTGTGGCACCTTGACAGCGACTAAGCACAAGGTTTGCTTGATTCCACGTCTCTCCACCATCGAAGCTATACAAGACTACTGAAGAGAGAGGTATAGCTGAATTATAGTGGGCATTTGCAAGTGTGCCTTGTTCTGCTACAACAACAATATTTTGTGGATTTTTGGGGTTTATAGCTATTTGCGGATCAAATGCAACATGTTGATAGAAGCCATATCCAGTGAGAAGTTCAGGATTATTAATCTTTAGGCAGATAAGTTCTGACGGCAGCTTAGATACAGTAGTCATTTGCTTTAACGCTGCTACTTTTGGCTTATCAATATGACACTCTGATACCAAGTGTGCATTTGAGCAGTAAAAGAGGACTAGAGATAGATAAAATGCTCTTTGTGAACGAATCATTCTCTTATGTTCCTGTGTATATAAATTCAATACTTATTATCGAAATCGGAAACGCATAGGTATCATCGCTAGAGCCAAACCTTGAGAACGCAAGGGTAACAAGATCGTCCGGATCCATCGCATAGGTAATGGGGTAGGAGATAACGTAATGGTTGTAGGTGTTATTTACTGTTGTATTTACTATTGATGGCTTTGCTGTCAAAGTAAATGTATTTGACGCATTTGTAATGTCAACGGTATTAGTTGGCGGCGGTGGTGTCGAAGGTGTCACAAGCCCAAATAATTGTGCAGCAATGGTTCCGGGCTGTGCTGAAGATCCTTGTTTTGAAGTCACAAAGTGAACCAGCACATTGGGAAACGTTCCTGTTTTAAAATTATTTGGCACATTGAATGTTACAGCAGCATTAGTGCCGTTTGTAAGAGATAAAGATGTAGGTTTGGAAATTGAAAAGGCAGGCATTGTTACTTGGGTACTGCCAATTGTTCCTAATACCAAAGCTTGCATCGTTGGCGAAGAAAGACCGCCGCCTTGAGTCATAGTCTGTGCATTAAAAATAAGAGATTGTGTTGCACTGCCTGTTGCACCTGCGGGTCCAGTCGATCCAGTGGCTCCCGTCGCACCAGCCGGTCCCGTTGGACCAGTAGCTCCTGTTGCACCCCTATTTCCGCTTTCCCCAGATGGACCTGTTCTTCCCGTTGGTCCTGTAGGACCTGTAGGACCTGTAGAACCAACACCTGTCGCACCCGTAGCTCCCGTCGAGCCAGTCACACCTGT
>CAZEGK010000072.1:0-1764 GCA_964512205.1 uncultured bacterium
TATATTATATAATGAGCTTAAGAGCTTTTTAGGTGAATTATGTCAATAATTGGTCCAAATACTCCCTTTATTCCGCAAGATTCAGAAAATGTCTCAGCAAATGAAAAGCAGGACGAAAAGTGGAAATTTGTCCCTTCTGAAGATACCCGTACGAGTGCTAAAAAGCTTAAACAAACACTTACCCCTATACAAAATCAAAAGGCTGAGCTTAAAAAATCAGCAGAAAAAATCAAAAACCTTGAGTCGCCTCTACTGCCTAAAAAAGACTCTACGGGGAGCAATGTCTACCCGCTTAGCCTAGAATCGACAAATCCACACGCACTATTTAAGCCGGGCAAATCTAATACGAGTAAAGCCATATTATGTGCCAAAATAGCAAAGATGCTAGACCTTCCTGGGAGCATTCCAAAAACTATTCAGGCTACAGCCTCACAAATCTTAAGTAAAGGGGACTTAGATGATAGCGGCAAGGCTATTATCTATAAGAGAGCCACAATAAATGACAAAGAGTATTTGGTTAATCCAAGTGACTGTTTTGATATACGGTATGTTGTAGAAGAGGATGATGGTACCTTTACCGTCAAATTAGCAAACCAAATAACACTGCAGCTCACAAAAGATGGAGATGGGTACCATACGCGCCTTGTTCGTAACGACGACGACGAGGATTATGAGACTCAAAAAGAACCGGAAGGCGGCGTATTTGCAAATGATGAAGAAAGTATCGAGTTTGAAGAGGAAGCGGATACTGAAAGAGAGTGGAACGAGTCTACTGAAGATGATCTGAGTGAGCAAGAGGTCTATGATCGAGAATTGGTAGAGTTTGAAGGGGGAGGCGTAGAGCATCAAGATGAGACAAGCGAAATAGAAGAAGAGGACATTAATCCAGAAGATTTAAACGAACAAAGTGCCTTCTTTGCAAATGATAATGAATTTCTCGTCTTAGCAGAAGGCGCACATGCACTTGACACAGATGATAATGGGGAATACGTACAGAGAGGTGACATGCGATTTGAGCTCGAAGATTCAGGCGATGAAGAGGGCTATACCCTCGTTGGCAAGGATGTAGAGGGCTTTATACAAGACTGGATTCCAGATGTTGTCACTGAGATCAATGGTGAAACGGTAGATACACTTAAGCCATCTGCAGCAAGAGATGCTTTTTATGGCTTGATCGATACCAATTCTTTTATGGAGTCTGCACTTCTTGCAATGCTCTTTAGGACCCAAGATGGCAAGGCATCAAACCTTGAAGACACAAATTTTCTCTTTATCAAGTCAGATAGTCAACTGCAGCTTAAATTAATCGATCTTGATGAAACATGGCCCACTAAAAATGATATAAGTGATGATCCTGCTTTCGCAAAGGAGGGTGCTGTTTGTGCATTTCAGCTAGGCCTTATGGGCTATCCTCAAGCACATATGCAACTAGATAGTGCTCAAAAAGAACATGTGGTTCATTTGCTGCAAAAGGTTCATAAAAATAGAGCTGCGATGATTGCAGCAATAGACAAATACGAAGTAGATACTACCCGTGTAGAGGCTGTTAAAGGAGCATTTATGGAAGTGCTTGATAGGCTCGAGTCATTCAATACCGATAAGCCATTTGCACTTAGAGATCTTGTGTTTCATGTTTTTCCAGAATACCAGAAGCAGTGGCAGGCACTCGAAGCACTTGGTCTTCCCCGAGAAGAAGTAGCAAAATGGGTAGGAAAAGCAAGTGTAGATAAGGTTACAGCCCTTCGCTCCCGCGTAAAGACCTAG
>CAZEGK010000072.1:1864-5610 GCA_964512205.1 uncultured bacterium
GAAGAGCTCGTTGTCTTTTTTGCATCATCTACGTGGATAACGAGCGGCCATTCTACAAATGCATCATGAGGCACTTCCTCTCCATCTACGACAAGGCATCCCGCACAGTAGGGAATGGCAGTACGAATCGTTCTTGGAAGCTCTGAAGTGAGCCTTTTTGGAAGGGTGCGTTTGGGTTTTCCTGTTCCGATGAAAAGAGCTTTTGAGCCGCGATTGAGCTTTGGCCCTGTATAGTCTAGTGTGTCGTTACTTGTCTTTGAAAAAATATAGAGCCCAGATGTAGGCGAAAATCGCTCTAGTATGGTTTCTATGAGAAGCTTTGAGTCAGTGAGGTCGATTTCTTGGTCGGTGATAAAAAGACATTTCGTGAGAGAAAGCTGGCCTTCTCCAAGTATTCTAAAGGCAGCAGCGAGTGCCTCTTTTTCGTAGCGCTCTTTTACAATTGCAGAAGCTAGTGCATGAAACCCTGTTTCTGCATAGGTGTGAAGGGCTCTAACCTGCGGCATGACTAGCGGAAAGATTGGATTAAAGAGCTTTTGAAGAAAGTTGCCTATATAGAGATCTTCTTGAATGGGCTTTCCTACAACAGTTGCCTGGTAGATAGCATCTTTTCTGTGGTATATTTTTTTGCAGTGAAAGACAGGAAAATCATGTGCCAAGCTGTAGTAGCCAAAGTGATCGCCAAAGGGGCCTTCTAATCGTCTTTCGTGGGGGTTTGCATGTCCAATAAGGGCAAAATCACATGCGCTTACAAGAGGATGTGGATGATCTGCCACTTTTGTTGTGGCAAGTTTTTTTCCGAGCAAAAGCGAGGCAAAAATAAGCTCCGGAACATTCTCCGGCAAGGGAGCGATTGCTGCCATAGTAAGAGCTGGCGGCCCGCCTACAAAGATAGTGACAGGCAAGCTCTCATCTCTCGCTTCTGCCTGTGCAAGGTGAAATCCTCCGCCCTTTCCTATCTGAAAGTGAAGTCCTGTAGTCTTTTTATCAAAACGCTGGATACGATACATGCCAAGGTTGTTTGAAGTTCCATGGCTTGTGTAGACAAGGGGGAGTGTGATAAAGTGTCCGCCGTCATCAATCCAGGTTTTTAAGAGGGGAAGCTTTTCAAGATCTGGAGGGTCTATGACGCATTCAGTAACTTGGCCTTGTGATTTTGATTTAAGGCCAATAGAGAGGGCTTTTTTAAGCTTCCAAAGCTCCTTTAGCTTTGGCGGGATAGGACCCTGAATAATGCTGACGAGGTCCTTAATAAAGGCTTCAGGCTCTTTTCCAAAGGCAAGCTCGATTCTTTTATCTGAGCCAAAGAGATTTGTTGCTACGGGAAAGGAGGAGTTTTTGACTTTATGAAAAAAAAGCGCCTTGCCCTGTTCTTGGACAATGCGCCTATGGATTTCTGCGATTTCTAGCGTGGGATCTACTTCTTCATAAACATGAAGGAGCTCGCCTTCTCGATCAAGGACTTTGACAAAGCTCTGTAGATCCTGCACAGATTAGACTTTTTGCCCGTCTTTACGCATCTTGTGGACAACAGCTGAGATGCCATTCTTTTGGATGGTTCTCATAGCGCTTGTTGTGAGGCGTAGGGTGATAAAGCGGTTTTCTTCAGGAACCCAGATACGCTTTACTTTAAGGTTTGGGTTGAAAACGCGTCTATTTTTGCCGGTAACTTTAAGACCGATACCTTTTTTCTTCTTTGCGATACCACGCGTAACGTATTTGAAGCCGCGTGCAGGCTTTTTGCCTGTAACTTGACATACCTTTGCCATAGAGTGTTCCTTTCTCAGTGTAAAAGTTGGATATTTTAGGTCTTCTTTCTTTTCTTCTCAAGTAAATTTCACACGCATTGTTGATTAAAATATTTATTGCTGATACTAGGAGGGATGGAGCACGAGGAGGAAAAAGATGGGCCAGCACACAACATTTGATCAAGAGACCTTGAGAGATCTTTGGCGCCTTGCTAAAGAGACTGAAGTTGCAACAAAGTGGCAAAGCCATCATTTAGAGCACATCTATCTTTGTACCTCGAAGGGTGAGCTGCAGATTCGTGAAGAAAAGGGTCTGATTAAGAGCATATTACGATTTTTTAATAAAAAGTGGTATGTGATTGAAGCTGGTTCTCCAACAGCCGAGAATTTGCGCAAAATCCACGATAAAACAGCAGATCTTAGCGAACAGACACTTGTAAAAGCAATTAGCGCTTCCTCGCTTGTTCGTGAAGAGGTAAGCATCAATGAAGTGCTCGATAAGATTAAAAGTGCCTGCCGCATTGTAAACCTTATTTTGCAGCATATTATGGAGCATAAGGTTGAACATGCAGTAGAAAGTCGCCAGGAGGAGATTAAATTATTCTTTAATAATCTTTTTCTTCCAAGTTTTGGGGTAAGTGATGCGAGGCGAGGCGAAACCGTCCGTGCTTACGAAGAGCTCCGTAGAGCCCATACAATGGCCTCAAACCAATCCCTTGGCATAGTAGAAAAGGTGCAAGGATATCTAGATGCAGCTGTAGCGCAGCTTAACGTTGCCATGTCCGGTAAGGAAGAGGCTCAACATATCCTCAACCAGGCAAATAATGCCCGCTCACAAGAGAGCCTCGATGTGTGTGCTGCCCGTGCAAAGGAGTGTGCAGGATCGGCGGATGAAGCCTTAAAGCTTGTGACAGAAATCGCAAAGCAGGCAGACATCCTTGTAAAGGCAAAAGCATCTTCAGAAAATCAGCCAGTCCTTAACTTTGGCGAAATCGAAGAGCTCAAAAAGATCAGAGAGATCATTAACGTCGTCGGCCAGGTCGCAGAATATGCTGAATCTGCCAAAAATGCCGCCTCTCGCGTGGTAAATCTAAGTAGACCACTTGGCTAGTTAGTTCTAGTAAACAAATATAAAATACTAATTGTAAGCAATTTGTGTATTTCAATTACGTAATTTTATGGCAGGTAAATTTCAAATGAAAAAAATGTGCATTCCATAAAAAACTGTAAAATAAAATATTTAATGTGATAAATTAAAGATAAAAGAACTCTTATAGAGGAGAGGAAGTATGAGCAGCTTAACTGATCCACTTGGTTTTCGTAATTTACAAACAACAGAGATTGTGTACAAGGGAGAAACAATTAAAGCGAAAGATCTAAGTAATTTTAAAAAAGAGCATCCAAAGATGTATGCTTTGCTTAGTTTACTTGGATTAGCTTGTACTTTTGGTGGAAAAACCATTTATTTAGATAGCACAACTCGCAGAAATGTGAAGGAATTTCTTAAAGGCAAGGTTGATCCAAAAGCATTTAATCATACTTTTGTAGCTACGGTGCTGAAAAATTTTCAAAGAGATGCAATTTCAATGGCTATGAAAGGTGAAGAAATTGTAATGCCCAAATCTCTTTTTGATGCTGTTTTGCAAAAAGTATGTAAAGCGGATCAGACAAAGCGTGAGGCACTAGAAAGTAAATTCACTGAAAAAGATGGAAACGTTCGCATAACACATGAGGATTTTCTCGCTGCTTTAAAAGAAAATAATATTACGATACGAACAACAGACAGGCGCTATGATGGTCTAGTAAAAGAACTAAAAAGCCAGTTAATCGGATTTAAGCCAGCAGAAAAGCCTTCAGTTGTTACCATGGAAAAATTCTCTGTGACTCAAGAGAGACAAAAAGCAACAATGTCTAAAGAGACAACTACAAAAGTGACTGAACATCCAGGAACGATCGAAACAGAGTCCGTTGAAGTTCGTCACAGATTTGTAGCAGCTA
>CAZEGK010000073.1:0-5543 GCA_964512205.1 uncultured bacterium
AAAAAAAAAAAAAAAAAAAAAAAAAAAAAAAAAAAAAAAAAAAAAAAACCAGACCAACTCACCAGACTTTTGACCCATGATGCGGAGGAATTGTCCTAAGATGTTCTTCTCCAAGAAAAAGTCAAAGAATTGAGGATCATGCTGATCACCCCAAATCATCAACTCTGCAATCTCTCTCAGAGTCTCTACAATGACACCTTTGTTGCGATCTGTAATGATTGGGTTCTTTGCAAGAGTTCCCCAAAGCTCCCTGATGAAAGAAACGCATGAGCAAGTGGCTTTTTTTTTTTTTTTTTTTTTTTTCTTTGTGTGCGTTGGTCTTACTTCAATCGTTCCAACGTGAAGCGCTTCTTCTTACGGCCCCAAAATGACATGCTTCTAGAAGTTTCAGAACATTCGCCCCCTTGAGGTTTATTTTCAATGAGGTTTTCTAAGGTCTGTTGGTGTCAATCCCAACATGGGTTGTCTTGTAGACTTTCTTTGAGTCGCTCCATGTCCACCTGCACCACCACCACCACCAGGGACTGCTACTGGTTGTGATCTTGGTGGCATATGTATGGGTGTCACTACTACATCATTCATGTTGTTGTTGTTGTTGTTGTTGTTGTTGTGATCATCATCATCACCTTCTTCTTCTTGAGGAAAAGGAAGAACACCACCACCACCACCACCACCACCATTGTTATTACTGTTGTTGAATGTTCCTCCTCTTCCTCTCATTCGTGGTGTTCCACTGGGACTTTCTCCCAACATTCGTGGTGATGCAGTGGCTGATGGAGGACTACCAACAATGGGACTATCACCAACAGAACCAAGTAATCCAAATGCTCTTCGAGAAGGTCTCCAGTCTCCATCAAATGGTTCTCCAGTAATGAATGGATGTCGAGCAGCTTGTTGAGGAGTCCATCGTTCCATGGGATCAAGCTGAAGAAGACCTCCTAAAAAATGAGCAAGCGCTCGACGTGTTTCATCAAGAGGTTGACCAGCATTTTGACTAGGATATCGACGAACAAGATCTTCAAGTGAAAAGAATTGAAAATACCTTCGTGAAGGTTTCTTTGGAGCACAATTGTTTTCTGCGCAAAACTGCTCTTCTGATTTGATGGTAAAGGAAAGTCCTTCATCCACATTGAAGTATTTGCGAGATTTGCTTCCTGCCAGCAGCATGTGTTGTGGCATGGGACCTAATGCTTCAGTGATGTAACGAATTTGTTGCAACTCTGAAGATCCAGAGAAGAGTGGTAATCCCAAGTAGAGTTCTGCTGCAATACATCCAACACTCCACATGTCAATATCCATTCCATAAGGTAATCCAAGAAGCACTTCTGGAGATCTATAAAACCTTGACTGGATGTAACTGAAGCTTGTGTGGTTTTCATAACATGCGCTTCCAAAGTCGATTACTTTGATGAGAGGATGCGTTGCAGACACGAGCAATATGTTTTCAGGCTTCAAATCACAATGAATGATACTGTTGCGACGAACGAGTTGACATGTATCGAGGAGTTGAGCACAAAACACACGGACGAGATTGGGTGACAATCCTCTGTAACCATTACTCTTGAGGAGATCATATAGATTGACACTCAACAATTCAAATACGAGACATACATGATTTTTGCATACAAAGTAATCATGCATTCTAACTACATGATGTTTATCCTCTGGATCTGCTCTATTTAAATGTTCAACAATACCAATCTCAATCAATCCTTGTCGTGTATATGCAGGCTTGTTTCTAACTACCTTCACTGCCACTTGATCATTTACATGTCCAGGCACTTGTCGTGTGCATCTTACTACTTGTCCAAATGTTCCTTGTCCTATTAAATCTTCAACTACGTATGTTGCTTGTGTTCCTCCTCCTCTCAACACATCACCAACACTCATAATCAAATCTCCTCTCTCATTGTCACATCCACCATTGCCAGCAACCACATTAGGATGTGTCAATGTTCTACGAGGAACACTTTGAACATCAAATTTGAATGTTCCTTTTGATGATCGATGATAACATTGAACCAAATCACGTGTGGCCAACAGAAGAGGATGTTCAACATCACCACCACGACGACGACGAGATGATGATGGTGATGGATCAACGGATGATTTGAAGGGACATGGAGAAAATGATGAATACTCTGAAGGAATGAGGACACCACTACCAACACTACCAACACTACCAACACCAACACCACCCATCTTGCTTTGATTACTACTTCCCATCATTACAGCATTACTAGATACACTATCCATTGGAGAAAAAAGAAACAACACTACAAGATGAACAACACACCAACAAAAGACAACAAGCAACAACCAGCAAGCTCTTTTCTTTTCTTTTCTTTTTTTTTTTTTCGAAAAAGTTTTCTGTGCCCTTGCTTTCCCCTACTTTTGTCTTCTCTACGTCAACAAAACCTCACTAAAAAAGGACAAAAGAGTTGCCACAGCACTGCAAGTTCGACAAACAACCTTTTGTCATGGGGCAGCCCAGCCCAAAGGATTTTTTTTTTGAGTCTTTTTTCGATTTCGACCTTCTTATTTTTTTGAGTGGTTGTAGGGTGTGGGTGTTTTGTCTTTCTTGAAACCATGGCAACGTTTTTTCAAGTCAGGTACGTGTCTTTTCAAGATTTCTTTTTTTTTTTTTTTTTTTTTTTTAAAGTCTTTTTTGTCTTTCTATCAAAACTTAAACAGGTCTCTTGTCGACAAAGCTACGACAGACTCAAAGGAGGTTACGGGTGGATTCGTGTATACCGAAATCAACAGTATGTTCTTGGAAAAAAAAAAAAAAAAAAAAAAAAAAAAAAAAGTTTAACAAATTTGCTTTTCCTAGAACTCACTGAGCAGAGTGACTCTGCATGCACATCTGTTCTTGACTACACTTTGAAGAAGCTTCGTAGCAAGAGTGCTCGTGTCAAGCATAAAGCATTGCTTGTTTTGAAGAATTGCATTGAGCGTGGTCATCCTACGTTTCGAACTGAGCTTGTTCTTCGTTCTGAAGAAGTTCGTAGTGAGTTACAGTTTAGTGGTCCTCCTGATCCTATGGAAGGAGATGCTCCGTATCGTCGTGTTCGTGAAGAAGCTGATCGTGTTTTGAACATGATGTATGATGAGACGAGTAGAAAAGTGGATGTGACTAAGAGACATGAGCAGACGAGTATGGAAGGTGGTCAAGATGAAGGACCACCACCACCACCATCATTCTTACCAACAAGACCACCTGAAGGATATGGAACAGGAGGAGGAGGAGGAGGAGGAGGAGGTATGAAGAGGTATGAAGGTATGGGTAATTGGACACCACCAGCAGAAGATAGTACATGGTATGGTAAAGCAGCAACAGCAGTTGCATCAGCAACATCAACAGTAGTTGAGAAAGGAGCAGCATTGGTAGGAGTGAAGACACAATCTGGAGTTGATTGGAACGATAAGGAAATATACACAAGACAAGCATCGTTAGGAATGGGAGGAGGAGGAGGAACGTATCAAGGACCAACAGCATCTGGACCAGGAATCAAGGGATTGTCTACACAGCAGACATCATTGTTCGAGAAGAAGAAGAAGAAGAACAGGAGAAAGCAAGGTGAAGTGGGAGGAACAGCATGGCAACAAGATGAAGAAGAGGAAGAAGAGGATGAACCTGAAGAAAAGAAAGGTTTTGATTATTCTACAGTGAAAGCTCAGCAGGAACAAGTTTTGTCTGGACAACCAATTACTCAAAACAACAACAACAACAATAACAATAGCGAAGGTGGAGGTGGTGCAGATGCAAAGGAAGATGAAGAGTTGGAAGGAGACATTTCAGGAACATTTGAGTGGAGATTGGTGGATGAACTTTGTCGTCCTGTTGGACTCAGATCTCATCCTACTCAAGAAGAGTTGGAACAGTTTTGTCAAAAGGTTGAATCTCTTCGTTGGAAGACTGTGTGCGAAGCTCTCAATGGAAAGGTTGACGATGATGTCTGGCAAGTCCGCTTGAAGGCTTTGTGTGCTATTGGTGAGATGCTCGAACGAAAGCGTCCCTCTGGAGCTAAGCGCTACTTCAAGAAGCATCCTGATAGTATTTTGGCAGAAACTCAATCTGGAAACAAAGCCATTCGTCAAAAGGCACAACAGGTTGCTCAGTTGGTGTTTCAAGATAAGCCTGTTCCTCAACCAAGACGTGCTGCCAAGGTAGTTGCAGAGTCATCATCATCATCATCGCATTCTCATCAGCAACATCAACATCAACAGCATCATCATCAACAAGCAAAGCCAAGTGGAGGTGCTACTTCCAATCAGTCTGGAAACATGTTGTCGTTTTTGGACGAACCTGTTGCTCCTGTTGTCACTGCAGGAGGAGGAGGAAGTGGAGGATTGTTGTCTCCTGCATCTCCTGCTCCTGCCAACAGTCTTAGCACTTTGAACTTGAGTGCTCCTGTTTTGCAACAAGGTCCTACATTGCAACCTTATTACACTCCTCCTCAAGCACAACCAACCATGATGATGGGACAACCTCAAGCACCTGTTTCAATGATGGGAATGCAACAACAACAACATCAACAACCCATGATGATGGGTGGTGGTCCTGTTGTTGTTCAACAACCTATGATGATGGGTGGTGTTGGTGGTGGTCCTGTTGTTGTTCAACAACCCATGATGATGGGACAACAACCTGTTTATTATGGTCAAATGCCCATACAAGGTGGAGGAATGGTTGCTCAACCCATGTATTACCAACAACCACAACAACAACAACAACAACAACAAAGAATGCAACAACAACCTGTATCTGTATCACCTTCAAGACCTGCTGGAGGAGGTGGTAACGATTCATTCTCCTTCGTTCAAGATGCGATGAAAAAACAAGCAAAATAAAAAAATAAAAAAAAGTTGTTTTTTTTCAAAAGTTTTCGCCTTTTTTCAATTCTTCTCAACGTCTGAACAACTTCTTCTCCTTCTTCTTTCGAGTGCAAATGTTGGAATCTTCTGCTGATCCAATCTTTGTTCCATCAGGATTGAATCCAACCTTTGGAACTCCTGGAGAAACTTCCCATTCCCACACCATGTTGTATTGCTTGCGGAATGTAAGAGCACAGTCAAAGATGTGAACACGGACTGCAGGAGCACCAGTCTCTGCGTTGGCAGGATAAGAAACAAATGTGCATCCCAACACTTGCTTCTTGCACAACCAACAGTTCCAAAACTCATCGTCATGAGGTTGAGCATCGGCAATCTGTTGCTTGGAACGGACAACCCAGTCAGGACCTTCAGGCTCTTCATCAGAATCAGACCACCAGTCATCATCAGAGTCCCATCCTCCTTGCTCTCCATAACCGAACTCCTCCTCCTCTTCGCTCTCGTTGGGCTTTGTCTCTGTGTCAGCCATCTTTCTCTACAATCAAATCAGGTTAAAGATTAAAAAAAAAAAAAAAAACTCTATAACTCGATGCAACACTTGAGACGACACAGTATTTGGCAACGTAAGGATACAGCAACTGGTTGGAAGGAAGAAACAATGCAATCTCAAAAAACATCGCCTTGTCCTTAAAGTACGTGTTCCAGGA
>CAZEGK010000074.1:0-5317 GCA_964512205.1 uncultured bacterium
ATTGTTATTTAAATTTTTTTATTATCTTTTAATTTCTTATAATTCTTATTTTTTTTTTTTAAATTTCTAAGTGGCCTCAAGTTTTTTTTTTTTTTTTTTTTTTTTTTTTTTTTTTGAATCTCTGAGTATACCGTTTAAGAACATACCTGTTCCTTGCGATTTCTTGGTAAGAAATTGCTTTCCTGGGACAGTCCCTGAAGCGTTATTCATGTTTATCGACGTGAGCATCTTGAATTTAAATCTTGTTTTTTTTTTCCGTTGACTTTCAGTAATGTGTGCAGTAATACTCTTTAGAAGGTGTGTTTTTAGAAAAACAATATCCAACCCTCTGGAAAAAAGTAATTTTTGAAACCAGATAATTTTTTTTCGGCTGCTCAAAAAAAAAAAAAAAAAAAAGAAAAAAAAGCTTTTTGTTTTATTCAAAGGTCAGGCAATGGTATAAAGTGAGGATGCGGTGGTAGTGATGCATGTGGTGTCTGTGGTGATGATTCATCATGAGTATTGGGAATGTCAGGTTCTTTTAGACGACGTTCTTTTTCTTGCAGCAATTTTTTCAGCACTTCAAGTTCCCAATCTTGATTTCCAGCGCGTAATTTTCGTTCCATTTCTTGCAGACACCATTGTTCTGCTCGGGAATTTTTTTCTTCCTCATCTGCCCAAGCAGCCAAGCATTGTATCATGTATCTTGAGTTATCTGTGCAACTCATCATTGAGTAACATGACCGCAAGCGAATACGTTGTCGAATTTTCTCATCATCTTCTTTTTCTTCTTCTGTTTTTTTTTTAAGCACTACACACTCCACAAGCGCGTCACAAAGGGAGAACAATTTTTTTTTAGCTTCTTCCCTAACTTGGTCGTCTTCGATGACCATACCTTCCATAACATCACAACAACATGAGACCCAATTAAACCACTCCCCACCCGACCATGACGACGACAACAACACGTCCCAGACGGTTTTTTTTTTAGCCAAATCTGAAAGTGAGCATCTTTCATCTCCCCAGACGAGCCATGAAGCAAGTAACATACATACTGCTCGCCATGCTCGTGGTGTGTCATTATGACACTCATGACGTGCATACCACAAAGCAACACTCCAACACAAAACACTTTGTCCCCTAAGCATGCGGGAAAGAGTATAGCATGAACCACCTGAACTAAACTCTTGTGATGCAAGCTCAACAGCACATACACCTCCCAAACGACCCACAGTGATCTCTGCTGCAGACATTGCAACAGCCCCTTTTTTTTTTTTTTTTTTCCTTCGTTCGAACACCGAGTTACTCCTGAGGTGCTTGAGTGTGTCGATATACTCCCCCATGCATACGGAGTGTTGCCATGTGTTTTTCTCTTTCCAACCAATTTGTGCACCCGAGAAAATAAGTCGGCGCCGACGGAGAAAGTCTCAATTTCCGCAAATTGCAAGTTTTAAAAATTTAGTTTTGGTTGAAGGGTCGTGTTACTCCTTGAGCATTACTTTGTTTCATCTCTTGCACAACTTTCATCAACAAGTTTTTGCTCTTTTTTTTCCTTTTTTTTTTTTTAACGTAATGTCTACGCACCACGAATTTGATGCTGCATCGTTGCTTGCTTCTGACGAGCAACTTAAGCCTCGTGCTCAGGAACTTGCCCACTTTAGAAAACTTGCATCAGAAGAACAGTTGCAACGAACGGTGGCGGCGCTTAAAGAAAATCACAAAGCTGAAGTTGTGGTTGTCAACACTCGTGCAGAAGCATTGGAGGCTGTGTTGAAAGCTATTCCTAAAGGAGCATCCATTAGTGCAGCAGGTTCACACACTCTCACACAAATTGGATACGATGAGTGGGCAAAAAAAAATGCTGAACAACGCGCAGCAGGAGATTTGGAGAACACTCATCGTGACTACAAGGCAGAGAGTCTTGCCAAGTATGGTACACCAGAAAGTGGTGAGTTGCGTCGTCAAGGTCTGGCAGCAGATGTTTTTTTGAGCAGTGTTGTGGCAATTAGTGAGGAAGGAGAGCTATATGCTGTTGATTTGACCGGAACAAGGACAGGTGGATTTCTTGCTAGTAAGCACTTGTTGGTGGTGGCAGGAACACAGAAGATAGTGAAGGATCACAAAGCTGTCTTGGACAGAACTCATTTTTATGCCTACGCTTTGGAGAGTGCTCGAGTGCGTATTGCTTACAAGATTCCTGGAAGCTCAATCAACAATGTGGTCCAGTTGAACAAAGCTAACCCATTTGGAGGACCAAGATTGACAGTGGTCCTTGTCAAGGAAGAATTGGGATTCTAAAAAAAAAAAAAAAAAAAATGAAAATCCGCTTTTATTACATTGCAAAATGTTGTTGTTGTTGATCATCATCATCATCATTGTCACTGTTTTGCTGTTGATGATGTTCTTTTTTTTGTATGATTTGATTGTTTTGTTGTTTCCATGTTTCACTGGCTACACGCATAACTGTTTGCTGCATGTCATCTGGTGTGTTGCATACTTGCATCAATTCATGCAACATGCGTAATGGATTGCATCGAATGTGAGGACCATGAATAACAAAACAAAGCAGACGAAGAACGCATGACGCAATGCAGAGTTGATGAGACACGCGCCAATCAAGAGGATCAGAATCATCCACAAAGAGACCAATGCATAAATCATCACAAGAAATAAAAGAATGATTCGAATTCTCATCATTTTCGTCGTCAGAATTTGAATTATAGATTTTTCGATCGTTTTCTCCCATGACACTCAAGTAGGAACATTGTAATCCTGCTCTGTATCGAATGTGAGAACTACACACCATCACATGTGAACATTGTGGTATTTGAATGTGCAACGGAATAGAAACTCGAGTTTCACTCTCAAAATGAGCTTCATCATCATCATCATCATCTTGATTTGTTCTTCGTTCTTCAGGACGTGATAACATTCCATCTAATTCAATCAATTGTGGTAAATGTGGTCTTGCCACATGCCATTCCCACACAGGTTGCAACAATGGAATCAACAATTCTGCCGGCAAATGCACATGTGGCATTGAGTGTCGAACACTCAATACAAAACAAATGGCAACATCTATAAATGATCTAGGAAGACATTGTGCAAATTGAGTCCAGCAATAATACTCATGTTGATTGAAACAACCGCGCCATTGGTTTTTTTTTTTTCCCGCCACCACTGTAGGATTATTTTTTTTTACCTCTTCACTGAGGCGTTGATACAAATGCTCTGCATGATGCGATTGCACCACCATATGATGTTGAACGGCATTGTGAGAACACGTTTTTTTTTGCCACATACAAATATCTTGACAATCTGGCATGTCCTGAAGACGACAATGTTCAACACGATACTCCAACAACAACGATGCATCTTGATGGTTTTGGTTTTGGTTTTTTTTTACACTTTTTCGTCGTCCGATACAATGTTGAGAAGGAAGTGATGACGAGAGAGTGGAGTGAGGAAAACAACGTTTTGCTCTTTTTTTTAGGGCAAATCGCGCAGCTTCAGGACGGCCTAAGAAAGTGACATTACGAGCATGAAGATGAGTCTGACGTCCTAAAAGCAAGACATGACACATGGCAACACAAGTGCGACACACACATGGACCCAAGCTGCAATGGTTAAGAAAAAGTTGTTGAGAGTCACAATGAAGACTTCCTTGGACTTGACACTCTACGAGGACAAGAGATGCATTGTCGGCATAGAGAGAAACTGAAGGTTCCCACGTGCAACGAACAAAGAGACACACCACACCTCCGTTGCGGACAGCCATACGTGAAGATTGGTCTCGTCCTCTGAAAGTAACGTTACAAAATGCAACACTTGACACATGTGTCACGCTGGTCTCAACACTGGGCTCAAGCAAAACAATAGCGCTACTTTTTTCTTTACCTCGATACAAAACAAACGTGGATGATGAAGATCGCTTCAAAAGATCATCAAGATGAACAACATAGTCTCCAATGTCAACCACATCAATAAAAACGTCATCTCCAACCAACCTCCTAAACTCCTCCATCGTTTTTTAACTTTTTTTTAAAAAAGCTATCTTTTATTTGGGTCTTTTCATTTGGAATGGTTTTGATATTCCTGCATACCATGATCCACCCAATCTAGCCAGTGGTTGTATCTTCTCAGCATCAGGCATTGGCAATACTATTTTTTTTTTCCCTTCTTCTTCCCCAAGTTGTTGTTCTTTTTTTTGTATCTGACCTTCATTTTGGTCTATCTGCATTACCTGACTATCTACATGTATGGCCACTATCTTACCCACTACCAATGTTGCACTTCCCTCACGTCCTCTCTCTCCAATCTGCAACGTGTCCCACACCACACATTCACAACTCCATGCACTTTGTTCCAACTGTGGCGTCATGATGACGCGAGATGACCTCAACGTCCATGGTGTAGACATCAACTCCGATTCACCATACGCCAACTCACGACTCGCGTCATTAATCCATGCTGCTTCAGAAACGTGCGCGCAGTTGACAACAAACTCTTTTCGTAACTCAATGTTACGCAACGTGTCTTTGGCCACCGTCTGAAACGCGCCATTGGCGTCTTTTTTTTTTTTAGCTTCCGAAGGTGAGGTAATACTGACGCACAATGTCAAAGGAGAGCTGCTAATACCTGCAAAGAAGGAAAAGGGAGCAACATTGACAGAAACATCATCAGATACGACGTCCATGTTGTTGTGGTTGTGGTTTTGGTTTTCGTTTTCTTCTTTTTTTTTTTTTTTTTTTTTTTGTCCATCCTCATCATTCTCCGTTGTGGGGAGATGAGGAGGTGGTGTGTTGAGTGTTGTGATCAAAGCAATAGGACGTGGTATGATACAGTGTGTCAATAGTCGATACGATTGAGATGATGCCATACTCTCAGGATCAAAAAAAATCATGTTGCGACGTCCAACACCACCAACAACACCATCACTGAAACAACGATGCTGACAAAGTTGAACAACACAACGACTTCTACTTCTCATTTCTCAACAACAACAACAACAACAACAACACTGACCCTCAGACAAAAAATAACAATTAAGAAATATTTCAATCATGAAGGGTTTCGTTAGTCGCCAGATTGTTAGACAGATGAGCCATACGGCAGAAAAGCCTTGGTAAGCTTTGTTGAGGACTTTTTTTTTTTTTTTTTTTTTTGTTTTCTTTTGTCTTTGTCATGATTTGTATTCTAATGTGTTTACTCAATAGGTATCGTATTGTTGACAAGAACACACGTGTCATCGTCCAAGGTTTTACTGGTTCACAGGTAAATCGATTTTTTTTTTTTTTTTTTTTTTTTTTTTTCTTTTCCTCTGGTCTTGGTTGGGATG
>CAZEGK010000075.1:0-5289 GCA_964512205.1 uncultured bacterium
AAAAAAAAAAAAAAAAAAAAAAAAAAAAAAAAAAAAAAAAAAAAAAAAAGACGTTCTCGTTGCTGCACCTCAAAGTGAACCAGAACCTCCCCTTCCTGTGATGAATGAGAATACTGAAGAGTCTTCATATGTGAATGCTCTTGGCTCACCTGACCGTGTTGCAAGCAGTGACAACTTGTTTCTTCCTGTTCAACTTCCTGTGGACGAAAGCGATGACACGACATCTCGCAACATTGCTCCTGTTGCTCTCACATCATCCTATGGTGCATTTGCTGACGAGGAAGAGGAACGTGCTTTTGCTCCTGTTGTTGAGTTGGGTCGTCCCCAAGGTTATGAAAATGTTGATAGCAGCACTCTTCTCAACAATGGACCTTTGACCATGTCTACATCGTCCGCATATGAAGCTTTGGATCGTCTTGGATCTGCTGAAGGAATGGGACAACAAGTCTATGCAGGAGGAATGGACGACGAAGACGATAAGCAACAACAAAACTTTAGAACATCTTCTGGAGTGTACGAAGACTTTGGATCCAACGCTGGAAATCCAATTTCTGGACCAGAGTGGCGCAACTCCATGTTCGATAGCAAAGACCTTTTTCGTCCAGGTGATGGAGGCACCATTGATTGGAACGCCATGTTTCAAGGTATTTTAGAGTTGCCTGAAGACAACGAAGTCCAAATCTCACAAAAGTACGAACGTCTCTCATCTCTCGCACATGATTTTGTTGAAACTGCACAACGCATTGGAACCATGATCATTTCAGAAGCCTTTTTGGATCCCAAGTGCAAAACCATTTTACCGTGCAACATTGGTGGTGAAGCAGGTGGAGAAAAGTGGAAACACATGGGAATCTTGTTCAAATTTGCAGTGGATTGGAAACGATTCTACGGTGGAGATGCTCGAGCCATGAAATCAGCAGGACACGAACTCAAGTCACTCATGCGTTATTACTTGTGTGAAGGCATCAGTGTTCCTCTCATGGCATTGATTGATTACCGTGGTTTTCGACTGGTTGCCCAATCCATTTTACCCATTTCATCCAAAACTATCATTTACGGATCCAACGATGGAGGTAGAACTGTTCACAACACGTCAGCTGACTTTGCCAAGAAGATGGAGCTTGCAGGCAAGCAGCTCAACATCAAGGGACACATGTGCGGTGTAAAGCCGGGAGGAGGTTCCAATCATCAAGCTCTCCTCTTTGGACCCACAGACATTGAGGGACATTTGGGTCTGGATGGCCGTCAATATGTCATTGATTTGGCACGTGTATTTCCACCCACCTGTGAGGATGGATCAGTTAAGGAAACCTTTTTGTACAAGTTGATGCGCCCAGAATGGGTTGCACAAAATGCTGTTCCCTTGTCTTCAGATGCGTGCTCAGGCTTCTCGTCGTTTCGCATGGACAGTGTAGAGAATCGCGAAGTGTTCGAGTCCACTCAACGTCTGTTGACTGTGCGCGTGCCAGAATTTGCAGCCTGGCTTGATGAGGCGATGAAACACACGTCATTTGCGCGAAAAGCTCACGCCACTGTGACAGAAGAGTTGCATCGCCAAGGAATCAACTGTCGTTACTTTGGTCTCGTTAGATCACATTGTCGCACGGACGAAGCTAGGAATTTGCTCCTCGTTGAAATTGTTGCACGCGTTGTAAAAAACATCTTGCGCGAACGCCTACGCTCCCTGGCAAGATCGTTGAATGTTCCTGGAGAAATGCCTTACAGAAAAGCCATTGTGGCAACTCTCAATATGGTTCTAGGACATAACGGTGCTGAAAGCCAAGTATTTTGGGAAGCCGAGTTGCGTCGTCAGATTGGATTGCAGTTCAAGGGAACCTTGTCCAAGGAAGAAGAATCCATCGCATACGATTTGCGCTCTAAAGTTTCATTGTATCGCATGTTGAAACGTCTCCAACGTCTTGCTGCCATGACGTTGTCAAAGCAATCGTTGTCAGAGTTGAAAAAGTCTCCAGATCATTTCCATGTTGTATTGCCAGACATTGAGCGCATCTCGTCGCAAGTGAAGCACATGAACATTGTTTCATATGCTGAAGGAATGTCACTTTACTTGGCCTCCAAGCTGGAGAGCGGCCCTGGTGGTCGTCGTCTCTTTCGTCTTGCTGAATCTAAATTTGACAGTGCAGTGCGTAGCACCCCTGACAATGTTTCAACGCTCAACACGTATGCTGATGTGTTGCGTGACCATGCTGCTCGCGTTTTGGATGAAGACTCGTTGGCCTTGTACACAAAAGCCATGGAAAAGTACTACATGGCACGCAACTGGGCATCACTCACTTCGCTAGGACACCATCTGCTGGACGTCTACTCGCGACACTGGCGTTGTCAAGATGCCGTGTTGAGTCTGGCCTACAAATGCTTTGAATCTGTGTCGCTCGTTCCTGGAGCTCCTGGCGATGTGAGTCGTCGCAGTCTGGCAAGAGTGCTTGTGACGCGTGCCGCCCTGCGTTTTGATATGGAAATGTACGCAGAGTCTGGACGCATGTTCGCAAGCGATCTCGCTACACTCGGACTCACCCCAGAAGATACACGTTGGCTATCAAAATTGAGCCACACAGATTTGGCAGCCTTGTCGGAAGTGTTGAGCAACTCACCTGCGCTAACAGAATTTGATGTTCGATGGATCACTAACGCCCCCATGAATGCGTCAGTAGAATTGTTGTCCGGTATCTGGGCCAATGCACGTTGCTTGGAAACGCTCATCATTGACTTTGGAAGCGAGTTTTCTGGACTCATCATGGCCGACGAAGAAGTTAGACCTGCCGTTCTCACTGGCACAACAGCTACCTCCTTGAAATCCATGTTCGATGGAACGTGGTCCGACAAAACAGTTGCGCAAATTGTTTCATATCCATGCGCCACCAAGTCGTTGAAAAAGCTCGTCGTGCATCGTCAGACTTCTGTCACAGACGAAGGATTTGCTGCATTGATTCGTCGATGCCCATCTGTCACAGACTTATCGCTTGAAGGTTGCTCAGAAGTGGGGCGTCTTACATTTGCAGCCATTGGATCATCATGCCCGCATTTGTTGCGACTCAACTTGAATGGCACAGGAAAGGGAGCACCTTTGACTCCTGAAGACACTGCACCCTTGGCAGCATCGTTCAAGCACATGCAGCACTTGAACTTGGGTAGGACATCGTGGACGTCTGCTCAATATGTGCAGTTGCTGAGGCAGTGTGAAGCATCCCTCACTCACCTGGATGTGTCATCATGCATGAAACTCAATGAGATGTTCTTTGACCAAGTCCAACGCATGGTTGTATTGGAGACTTTTGTTTTGGAAAAGTGTGCTTACTTGGCAGACAAGCTGTTGTCCATCTTTTTGCCTGGATCATTGTCGCAACTTGCCAACATCAACTTGGCCTATTGTAGTGAAATTCGTGACGCCACTCTTTCATCGTTCCTGCTGGCTGGTGGAAACGGACAGTCTGCCAAGGGAGGATGGCGATCCAATTTGTTGCGCACGCTCAACTTGGCGCAATGCAACAATGTGTCCGACTCGTCGTTGCACTTGCTTCGCAATGTCTTTCTTGAAATCGACTCGTTGAACTTTACTGCCTGCCGCGTGTCCGATCAGTTGGTGTGTGACATTATTCCTCAAGCCAGCGACAGACTCAAAGTGTTGGATTTGACGGACGTTCGCAGTGGAAGAACAGATAGCATCCTTGAGACTTTGGGAAAAGGTTATCCTGCGCTGTCGGTGTTGCGTGTGGGATCCACATCTGAATTCAACGAGTCCGTCACGGACGAAGGAATTGCCATGATGGCAGCTGGTTGTCCCAATTTGAAGGAACTTTCTCTTTTGCGTTGTCGTGAAGTGGGTGACAAGGGTATGGAGTCGTTGTCTCGCGGATGTCCTCTGCTTGAAAAGCTCAACTTGTCATATTGCAACTTTATCACAAGCGTTGGTGTCAACCATTTGGCAGATCGTTGTCACAACATGGTGGAATTGCGCATGGCTCATTGCAAGCTGCTTGGAGAAATCTACAAGGTGTCCGTTGGAATGCCCAAGCTCAAGACACTTGATCTGCATGAATGTACTCATGTCGCTGATGAAGCCATTGTGCGCATTGTAAACAACATTCATAGTCTCGAGTTTTTGGACGTTGTCAACTGTCGCAAGGTAACGGACAGATCCCTTAAAGCCATTCAAGCCCATGCACCACGCATGCTAGCTGTTGCTTTGGGAGGAGCCAACAAAATCTCAGATCCTGCTTTGAACGATTTGCGCAACTCACGTCCCAAAATGGTCATTTATTTGTTCGGTGCCAGCGCTGCTGCGACAGAGCGAGCGGCCATGTCAACGTCTGCCAACAACTATCATACTTCATCTAACAACAACAACAACAACAACAACAACACACCTACTTCATCCAGATCCAAGGCCAGAGCAGCGTCTGGTCCATCACCATCGTCAACCACTTCTACACCCACATCGAGTCATAGACGTCGCAAGCATTAGAGCGAGTTGTTGACTTCGTCATCTGTAACCTCTGCATCTTGCAACACATCAAAATCCGTTCCCAACACTTGAGGATGAACTTTGCGCTTGATGCACTTCTTGACAATAAACCACGTTATTGCTGACACTAGAGCAAATGCACCTACTGCAAGACCACCAATCACAACATATCGAACAATCATCTTCTCCGTCAACGCTGACATGCCTGATCCACAAGAGGAATCGTACAAGGCGTAATCAAAAGAAAGCGATAGACTGAATGTGTCCACATCAATGCCATCAAAAGACACAATTGTCCATCCGGGCGAGTATGTGTAGCGAGGAATGGCAAAGTTGGCCAAGATGGAACTTTGTGACACGTTGGCAAAAGGAAACAAAACATTGACACGAAACACTGCAGTTGGTGTTGGTTGAGACGATAGAATAAGTCCAAGACTGTACATGTGGGATACCACCACGTTGGAACTAAACAAATTGTGATGAGAAAGACCCATGCACATGTAGGACACGTTGAAAACAGGTTGAGATGAAGGAGAAGAAAACGTGACAAGAACATCATATCCAACAATCTCTGTAGCAAATGTGCGAGTCGTCACAGAGTAGTCTTCAACTTGAGTCCCATTCACAACCAACTCTTGAACGTCTTGACAAAGACCCATGTAGCCTTTCCTGGAAGGAATAAAAACAGATGCAGTCCTAACTGGTTGACTGGGAACATTGGATGCCAATTGAATCATATTGTTGATCTTGATGGGACAGGTTCCTTTGCCTGGCATCGAAAAGACATCAGAAACATTTGAAAAAAA
>CAZEGK010000076.1:0-5173 GCA_964512205.1 uncultured bacterium
AAAAAAAAAAAAAAAAAAAAAAAAAAAAAAAAAAAAAAAAAAAAAAAATCTCACTCTTTGCTGTGCCAACTCTTCATCAGCAGTGGTCTGCTTCAATACATCACTGAAACTGGCTTGCGGAAGCGACTGACTCATTTCAGACTGCGCCCTAAGCGTGCCTTTTTTTTTTTCCTTCACTCTTGAAATTCGTGGGCTGTAGACAGGGGTCGACCATGTCGAGCACACCAAAGATTGTGAACAAGAGTGGAGTTGTTCTTACAAAAGATGGCCGTCGGCTCTTTGGAATGGACGCTGAGCTGTATCAAAAGATGAGCGCAAAAGAAGATCCCGAGTGGGACAATAAGGTGATGCGATGGATTGAGGAGATGCTTGGAGAAAAGATGGCTAGTGATGATCTTTGGGTTGTGTTGAAGAATGGTATTGTTTTGATTCGCCTTTTGAACACTATCAAAGCAGACACAGTTCCCAAGTACAACAAGACACGCTTAGTTCCTCTGTTGGAAATGGACAATATCCATCTCTATTTGAAAGGATGCTGGGCTCTTGGTGTTCCCAGCGAGTGTATGTTTACTTCTGCTGAACTTCACAAGAGACAAGACATGTCCAAAGTGAGTCGCAACTTGGAAGCTCTCAGCAAGATTGCAGTGAACTTTGGAAGCAAAGTGACGCCATTGGACTCGACACAAAAGGCACCACCCAAGATGATTCAAATGGTTGAAACAGGTGACGACAAAAAGGAAGATGATGCTGTGGAGTTGGTGAGCAAGACGCGAGATCAGATTCGCAAAGCTCGAGCCACATGTGAAGAGTTGGAGAAAGAAGAAGGAAAATTGAAGGATCAGATTGCAGAAACCAAGAAAGCATGGAGAGATGAGAAAACACAGCTTGTTTATGCTGTGAGTAATGCAGAAAAGGCAGCCCGCAAAGCTGAAGAAAAGGATAGACCTATACGCCCTGCCACATCTGCAAAGAAGACTTCGATTTTGCCAGGAAAAGGACCAGTCATGGTAAGAACAGCGTCCATGAGACACACAGCAGATATGAAGGACTTTGCCAAGGCACGAAAGCAAGAAGCAGAAGAAGCATTGGCATTGGAAAGTAAGTTGTTGGAAACAGCCAAAGGACGAAGAAAGAGACTTGCAGACGAGGAAGCTGTTTTGAAGAAGGAAACGGATGATCTCGAGCGTCAAGTGGCTCAATTGGAAGCTGAAACGATGCATCTTGAGAAGGAACTTGAAGCAGCAACTCAAGCTGTTTCAACTCCCGTTGCATCGCCCAAACCTGCTGCTGCTCCGTCTGTTGCTTCTCCCAACAAGCGTTACACTCGTCTTGTCAACAAAGGTGAAGGAGGAAGTGTTCCTCAAGAAACAGAATACTTCTTCTACGAAACAGATGTTACGTCAACAGAGATGGTCAACTATTTGACGATGCAGTTGGAGCGTCTTTTCAAGAACAAAGATGTCAGTTTTGAAGACTTGTTCAAGTTGAAGCAGCTTTTGGAAACGGATGAAGGTCGCCGTGTGTTTTGCTTTGTATTGTTTAGCACCATTCGTGCCAAGAAGAGAGGATCAGGTGATCGAAAGATTTTGTTATCGAGTGACTCGTTCGACTTGGTGTTGTGGTTGATCAACACTGTGTTGCAATCCATGAGCACTGTGGAAGATAAGATTGACTTTTTTGCAGCTCGTGTGTTGATGAAATACTCAAGGTTGATTGTTCGTGAGCTGTCTGTGGCCACGGCCAACAAAGATGGTGCCAATGCTCCCAAGAAATCTCCTCGCACTCTATTGTCGTCCGTGCACAAGGAAACGGAATCGATTCAACGTTTCATCAAGTCAGATCCAATGTGGCGGTCGTTGGCATTTTGGCAAGAGTTATTCAATGGCGACGTCAACAAAAAGTTTAAGAAGAAGTTTTCTGGATCTGGATCTGTTGTTGTGAATTTGGGTGGACAACAGGCTGCTGCTGCTGCTGCTGCATCGTCACCGTCATTGAGTGGACGCGAGAAGAAGTTTGTAATTCAATTTGTAGAGAAAATGCTGCACGAAATGGGAGTGGAGTGGTGTCAATCGAGACAATTGCAGGAGAACTTTGTCATGTCTGTGAGTGAAGACTTTGGACTGACACAGAGCGAGGTGCAAAAGTTGGTGAAAGAGATTGTTGATGTGCATGAAGAAGGCTCTGCTTTACGCAACAGTGGTGGAACAGGTGGGGGAATGTCGCCACGCTCACGATCACCAACGGTCAAATCAAAGTTGATTCAGCAATATACGGTCAAGCAAAAGCGCGAAGTGTTCGGAGCTCCTCTTCGTCCGAGAAAAGGTGGCACTGCAGAGTTGTTGACGGCATTTCAGCAACAAGATGAAGTGGCGCGTCTCAACGAAAATGAAGCAGAACACATCTTACCCAGCCCCATTTGGGACTTGATTGTGTTTATGGAAAATGATGAAAAGTGCCTCAACACTGCAGGTATCTTCCGTCAATCAGGTGACACGGAGACGTTGCAGCTTTTGCGTGCCAAGATTGAAGCTGGAGAGACTGTGGAGTGGAACAAACAAGACGTTCACGATACGGCTGGAATATTCAAGTTATACTTGCGAGAGTTGCCGGAACCTGTCACAACTTATGATGCGTACAGCATCATTCAGACAGCTGTGGAGTTGACAGGTGACCAGCGTCTCATGTTTGTTTCTCGGCTGACGCGTAAGATTCCTGATGCCAATCGCATTGTGTTGAAGAAAGTGCTGCTGTTGTTGCGCAAGTTTTCTCAACGCAGCAATGCGAACAAAATGACTGCCAAGAACTTGTCGCTTGTGTTTACTCCTGCACTGTTTCGTTCACGAAAACCAGATGTAAAAGCCATGAGTGATGCTCCCAAGTACGCAGAGGTGGTCGAGTATTTGATTCAAGAGTGCGAGACGTTTTTTTGAAACTTATTACAGCGAATGTTTTTTAATGTAATCTCGAATAAATGGATATGCCGATCGTCTGGGTTCAGGAATGAAAGCGTCGTAACGGTCATCTTCAGCTGGAATGAGCATTTTCCATCCTCCACTTCGTTGCGACTCCAAGAGTGTCTCGCGAGCCATTTGCTCCAACTGCTGAGGGCTTGGTGTGTCGGGAAAAGGAGGAATGTCACGAGACTGAGGATCGTACGAACGTTCGCGGGCAAATACATCACAACCAACAATATTGAACAAGTCTGCCAGCATGCGGCTCTTGACACCAAAATCAAGGTTGGATTCGACAGACAACGAAGGAGACAAGTTGACTTCAAGCACCCACGGCTTCAAGTTGTCGTCAATGAGGACATCAAATCCAAAGAGTTCAAAACAACTGGTGCGATAGTTGGCCCAATCTTGCATGGCAGGTGCACAGACAGATTCTACGGAAATGAGAGCTCGAGCAACACATCCTTCAATGCGTTGCCACAATGCGACATCATCAATACCAGATTCACGTAAAAATCGCCTGAATGCAGTGAGAGTCCACTTGGATCCAACTGCTTCATGCAAATCGTCATCATCGACACCTTGGTTGAGAATGGCAAACTTTTTGCTCTTTTTGTTGATGCTGTAATTGGTGAGATGAATGAAAGGATTTTTGTAACCATCATCACGATAAGCTTCTGTGGCAAAACGAGCAAGACCCTCTTCGAACATGTACACGCGCAACGGGAAGAAAGAGGAAACTGCCACGTAGATGCGCAAATCAAACTTGAGACCATTGATGAGAAGAGGATTATCAATGTATTTGCAGACAACACAACGTTCAACTGCTGCTGCACTGACATCAAGTAAATCACGAATAATGAAAATACCACGTCCACGACTGCTGCTGTTGGGCTTGAGAATCCAACGCTCATCTGTTTTGTGAAGACGCTTGCGCAACAAGTCATGTTCTTCCGGAAGAACATAGGTCTTGGGAAGAAAGTCAAATCCACCATCTACATACACTTTGGACATTTCATGAACGTTCTTGAAGAGCCGATCCTTGCGAGTGATTTCATACGTTTTTGGGAAGTGATTGATCTTCTGAAATGGTCCAAAAGCTTGCAATATGGACTTTTTGATGTGCTTACCAGTCCATAACATGTCAAAGTTGTTGCTATCAGGTGAGACTTCAAGAAAGCCTTGAAAAAAAGGAAGTTTTTAGTCTTTTTTTTTTTTTTTTTTTTTTAACATTCATACCTTGATCCACGAGAAGACATCGAACCAATCGTGATCCATTGGTGTTGACAAATTTGAAGAAAGGTTGATATTTGCTTAAATAAATGGGTGTGTTCATGGGAAAACCAATCATGCCTTCTTTCTTTCGCATGGCAACACTTGGATGCCATACAACTAACCATCTGTTATCGGAACATCGAACATGACAGGGGATTGCTCCTTCAAAAAATACAACATGAGCTTCCTGACCTTCTTTCAAAGATTCCAATGTAGAGTCTGCAGGTAAAGCTTTATACTTGATGAATGACTCATCAACAATCAAGCATACAACGGGACTCTCAACAGACATTTGATTTTTTTGGAGGAAAAAAAAATTCCTTTGGCGCGCGGGTCAAAAACAACAAAAAGGAACCCTGATGAAGATGTGCAATTTGAATGCACTTTTTGTTCTTCCTTACTTTCTCTTTTTTAAAAAAAAAACGAATTTCTTTCATTACTTGGTTCCTCCGTGGGCCAAAAACTGGTTGTGTCCGGGATCAAGAGGAGCATCGGTTTCAACTCCACTGGCAGTGGGTCCTGCAACGGTGGTGGTGGTGTTGAGGCGGTATCCGTGTCCGTCTCCTCCAGCAGGCATCTGCTTTCCAATGTCTTGAGTGGCAGTGTACTCGGCCTGCGATGAGGCAGGTCCAGTAGCAGCTCCAACGGGGCGATATCCAGTAGTAGAGGCAGCAGGAGCAAACTTTCCTGCGTCCATCTTGGGCTGGTGCTGATTAGTTCCGGGTCCGACCTGACAAGAGAAGAAAAAAAAAAAAAAAAAAAAAAAAAATTAGTCCTCAAATCAACTCCGCATAGAACTCGTCTAGAACCACAGATGATCTTAATCAATGAGAATACAATGAAGATTATACACGCTTCCAGCAGCGTAATTATTGCTGCTTTCTCTTTTTTCTTTTCTTTTTTTTTTTTTTTTTTTTTTTTTTTTTTTTCTTTTTTTTTTTTTTTTT
>CAZEGK010000077.1:0-5145 GCA_964512205.1 uncultured bacterium
TTTTTTTTTTTTTTTTTTTTTTGGAAATGTTAGGCTCCTTTCAATGATCGTATTGCGTTTCTTCATTTGTTCGATAGTATATGTCAACAAGCAAAGCATAAGAATGTTCCTTACATGAACGATGCTATCAACTATGCTCCCATGTGTAAGTTGTTTTTTTTTTTTTTCTTTCTATGTATGTTTTTTTGTTTTTTTTGTTCTTTTTTTTTTTTTTTTATGCGATGCTTTGAGTGATATTTGCGTGACTGTGTTCGTGGTAGAATCTCCAAGTTGAAAAATTTGTTGTTGGGAGTAAGGAAAAAAAAAAAAAAAAAACAAAAAAAAAAAGTTAAAAAATTAAAAAAAAAAAAAAAAAAAAAAAAAAAAAAAAAAAAAAAAGTTTTCTAAAACGATGTTGTGTTAGTGTGTGTTGTTGCTGTCCAAGAGGATGGTCAAGCTCACAAGTATGCTATTGCTCTTCGTAAGAGTATTTTCAAGGTTTTAGATATGTGGCGCGCCAAGGATATTTTTCGTCCCGAGTTTGTTCAAGAGATGCAAGATGTTGTCAAGCAAGCTAGTGATATCTTTGGTGGTGGTGATGATGAAGTTGAACTTACTGATCAACATGAAGCACGTCGTCTAATGGAAGAAGCAGAAGCATTGAGAAGACAACAAAAGGAAGAAAAGTTGGCTTCACAGCTGAGACAACCGGGAAGAGGAGACGGAGCAGAGTTTGATGATTTTTGGGAGACTGATCCGAATATGTTGACGCCTGCAGGAATGCCATTAGCATTGGTTCAAGGGATGGTGACGGATGTGGGGGTGGGAGAAAAGAGAGAAAGAGGATTTGATGATGTGGTGGTGGAGGATAGTGATGATGATGGTGATGGTGATGCAAATGATGGTGAGAAGAGTAAGAGTAAGAAGAAGAAAAGAGAAGCAAGTAGAGACGATGGAAATGGAAAGAAAAGAAGAGAAAGAAGTAGAGAAAGAAGTAGAGAAAGAAGTAGAGATAGAAGTAGAGATAGAAGTAGAGATAGAAGTAGAGATAGAAGTAGAGATAGAGGAAGGAAAGAAAAGGATTCTGATGGACAGAGAGACAGAAGAAGAGATGATAGAAAGAAATCTCCATCTCGTCGTGATGACAGAAGAAGAGAAAGATCAAAGTCTCGTTCTCCAAGACGATCTTCTCCTCCTTCTCATCGTAAAAGTCCTCGAAGAGATGATAGACGTTCTTCTCCAGACAAAAAGAGACGTTCTTCTCGTTCTCGTTCTCGTTCTCGCTCTCGATCTCCTTCTTCTCGTCGTCGTCGTAGAGATGATGTCGATGATGACCATCGTGACAAGAGACATTCTTCTCCTCGTGGTAGAGATGATGATCGTGACAAGAGACGTTCTTCTCCTGATCGTCGTAGTAATCGGGATGATAGAAGAAGAGATGACCGTAACAGTAGAAAGGGAGCAGATGATCGTTCTCCACCTCCATCATCACGTCGTAATGGTGATGATGATAGAAGAAGAGACGATCGTGACCGTGGAAGAAAAGATGACCGTTCTTCACCATCGCGTAGAGATGATGATAGAGACAGAAAGAGAGATTCTCCATCTCGACGTGGCCGTGATGATGACCGTGACAGGGGGAAACGATCTCCTGTCAGAAAAGAAGGATTTCGCAGGTTCGAAAAGCTTTGTATTGTTCTCGAGTTGCACGATGGTCTTTTGTTGTGGGATTCGTTGCGCACAGGAAAGTATGATGTGGGCATTGAGAAAAAGTCAGACAATCGGTCTCGTGGAGAACGAGAGAAGGATGGACTCAAGCTTTGGGAACGATGCAACAAGATTGTGGATCGTCTTGCTGAAGATCACATGTATTATGAGGAAGTATATAAGTCAGAACCAAGCAATGTCAAGGAACTTGACAAGTTCATTCAACCTCACAACAAGCCAGGTATGAAAGGTCCATTGCATCAATCAGAAAAGTATTTGACCAAAAAGGATGTTCATGCTCGATTTCAACATGCTTTGTATTGTATGGGTCATTTGAAGCAAGTAGTTAGTTCTTCTTTCTATGATGACATTGTTGATCTTCGTAACCAATACGATCTTGTCACTCAAGGTGCCCTCACTCATGCCCACACATTGATTCAATTGGCAAAAGAGACAGGTCGTGTAGTTTTGGTGGGAGAAGAAGGACTTATCTCCACATTGGCATTGTGTGCTGTCTTGGGATTGGATGTAGATGGAAGAGACATTTGGACATCCAAATATGGAACGGATGGATTGTTGGCTTATTTGAAGGGTGACATGGGGAAGAAAATAGGACTTGTCAAAAGTGTCAAATCATACAATGATGTGGTAGAGGAAGTGCTGCCTCACCCACTGGAAGATAAGAAAAGTCTCGACGACACAATCGAAACATTCAAATCCATCACGAGAAAATGAAAAAATCTCTTCGTTTTATTTAACCATGTTGAGGAGCTCCAAAGTAGAGTTTCCATGGCAACCAAAGCCAGCACCCATGTTATTTGATGAAGTTGCATTGAGGGTATGCTTTTTTGTTGTTGTTTTTTGGCGCGTTCTAAATTACTTTTGGTTTCAGAAACGAGAAGATGAATACAGAGATATGGTATATCAGATTGAGCATGAGTATGTTGTTGAATTCAAAAAACATTCAGAGAGAGCTAACTTTTTTTTTTTTTTTTTTGAAAGTCGCAACTTGAGTATTCCACCTATTGGAGCAAAGCAACGTTCTCAAGATGACTCTCAAGATGGTCCTGTTGGATATGATGCAGAATCTTCAGAGTCAGCTGAATTGGATTTGAGTCTTGGCGCCGGTGACTATTCTCCCACCAGTCCTCATTATGATAGTCCTGTTGAGTATAGAAGTCTTAGTGACTGAGTGTATTGTTGTTGTTGTTCAGTCGTCAAGAAAAAGTTCATGTAAATAAAAAAATCGTTCGTCTGAGGGTTTTGCGATGATCACCACTGTCAAGTGGATCCCTGTTGGAGCTCCCAAAAAGGTTCCAAAGGTTGAAGATGATGTGGAGGAAATGGACGATGGCGCAGATCAGCCAACGAATGGTCAAGTAACTACCGATGCTCAAATGTAAGGCTTGTTGTTGTTGTGATGTTGAATGAAGCCCTTTTAAACTGTTGACTTTGTAGGGAACATGTCGAACCAGACAACGTGTAAGTGAGCCAACTCATGTGAGGCTCGATTGATCTGACTTTTTTTTTTTTTTTTTTTTTTTTTTTCCCTTGTAGTGAGGACGAGGAAGAGGCTGTTCAAGAGGAAGGAGAAGGAGATGGTCTTGAGGTTATGGATGAAGATGATGATGAAGATGATGATCCTCTTATGCATCTTGGAGACGACCTTGTGTTTCGTGGTGATGAAGTGGATCCTGACGTTGATATGAACGTTGAGAGTCTCAGTGATGAAGATGATGTTATTCTTCAAGATGGTGATCAATTGATTGTTGTTGGTCGTGCTGAAGATGAAGGAGCTTCGTTGGATGTTTATCTCTACAACGATGAGTTGGGACAACTCTACACTCATCATGACATTGTTTTACCTGATGTTCCATTGTGTGTAGAGTGGTTAGGAGTAGACTGTATCACAGGAACAAAGGGATCATGGGCAGCCGTAGGAACCATGAGTTCAGACATTGAACTGTGGGATTTGGATGTGTTGGACGCAAGAAATCCTCCTCGAGTGTTGAAAGGAGAAGGAAAAGAAGATGAAGAACTCATGATGCATATGCAACAACAACAACAACAACAACAACAACAACAACAAAAAGGAAAACAAAAGAAAAAGGGAGGAAAGAAGAGTAAGAAGAAGGGATCCAACAAAATGGCAGTTGAAGAAGAAGGTTCATTTGAAGGAAAAGTTGCAACTCTTCATTCTAATGATAACAACAACAACAACAACAATCCTAATGGCGGACATCGTGGTGCAGTTTTGAGTCTTTCATGGAATACTCTTCAACAAAACATTTTAGCATCGGGTGGTGCAGATGGATGTGTTCGTCTTTGGGATCTTCCTTCTCAACAATGCAATGCAGTATACAGAGGAGCACACAATGGACGTGAAGTTCAAAGTGTTCGATGGAATCCAACAGAATCAACATTGTTGGCATCTGGAGGATTTGATGGATCTCTCCAAATTAGAGATGTTCGTATGTCCTCATCTTCATCAGGTGGTGCTATTCAGATGAAGCTTCAAGGAGAATGTGAATGTATCCATTGGATCAAATCTTCTTCTTCTTCCTCTTCAAAACTCATTGTTTCTACCGACTCAGGACATGTCCAGTTGTGGGACTTTCAAAAGTCTCGAGATCGTCCCATTTGGACATTGCATGCTCATGATCGTGCTGCCACTGGTGTTGCATGTAGTCCATTGCTTCCTGGTCTGATGTTGACATGCTCATTGGACTCATCACTCAAATTGTGGGATATTGGAAATGATAAACCAGCATTGTTGGCAACAAAGAAGGGAGTATTTGGACCAGGAGCATTGTTCGGAGTGTCCATCAGTGAACACACTCCTTACGTATGTGTCATAGCAGCAGAAGGACAAGAACTCAATGTCTTTGATTTCAAGTCTGAGATTCCTGGATTTATCCAAAAGCTTGAGCAAAACAAATAAAAAGAATGTCTCAGTCTTCGAATGTGCAAAGGACTTAAAAAAAAAAAGGAAAAAAAAAGGGCGAGGTCCGGAGCCAGGCCAGACGATTAGCAAAGCCATTCTCTGATATCATTTTATATTGATTGGCTTTGGTTTATCTTGGAATTGGTCTTTGCTTGTCTCGTGTTTCCGATTTTGTTGTTGTTTTTTTTTTTTTTTCCTTCTTTCTTAAGATATGATGGAAAGCGAGACGTCTCCGTACGTCTCTGCTGCAATATTCAAGGGCGTACCAGATGATTCGTGTGAACTTGGATATGTTACCAAGGCATCTCGCTTGAGTAGCAACTTTAGCGGATATGATGCCGAAATGATTGGTCGATCCACCAGTGTTGTCAATGTAGAGCCAGAAGCTGTAGGAGAGTCAGTCAGTGATCTTGCAGACGATATTAACTTTGCAAGAAGAGATTGGAATGCCGAGTAAGAAGATTTCTTTTTTTTTTTTTTTTTTTTTTTTTTTTTTTTTTTTTTTTTTTTTTTTT
>CAZEGK010000078.1:0-5003 GCA_964512205.1 uncultured bacterium
CGTTATTGGAAAACAGGATATTGCTGAGCAAGCAAAAGCAGTGCGAGTGATCATGCATCCAAAAACCCATACTCTTTTGGATGGATTTCTTAAATACAAGAGAGCACATGGCTCTTGCATTGAAAAAGCCATCTATCAAGAGATGTCTGTGGGAGGATACATCTCTCGCCTCATTGAAAAAAGGCCGCTCGCCTTTTTGACCAAAGAAGACCATTACTTACTTCGCGACGGCAAAACTACAGGCTCTGGCGGGTTTGAAAACATAGGGACAAATCATGAAAAATACCCTTTGATTCTCAAGGATTATATTTCATATGAAGAGATGCAGCTTGGAGCGCTCATTGGCGTGTCGGTACCTACCTACTTTATTAACGATGGTGATCGATATAACCGTGCAGTGCCTGGACAGCCCGGTACCTTTGAACAAAAGGGAATCTACACAGCGTTAGTAGGAGCCCGCTTTGAAAAACCAGGCCTTATGGAATGGCAACACATGGTGGTTACAAAAGGACAAAATAGGCGAAAAAATGGCTATGGCGCTCGCAATAGAACAAACCCCTTGCTTCTTCTCTGGGAACAGTTTTATGGTTTTACATTTCCCACGTATCAAGAAGCTCTAGATGACAATACAGGCCGTTTTATTCCGTTAGAGGATGGCTTTTTTGATAGCGCTGTCTATAAAAAGCGCCTAGAATACATCATTGAACCTTTTTTACAAGACGCGAACGATCGGGCAGCAAGTGCCGGCAAAAAAGCCTATGTTCGTGTATTTGGCATTGGCCTTGGCGTCTGGAAAATAGTAGATGATCAAGACGCTCTCATGCTCGAGGTATATGCAGACCTGCTTGAACGCCATAATTTTACCCATATTTCTGACATCGACTTTAGCCATTTTCACGCCCAGCTGCCTCAAAAGAGCATCAATGGCACAGCAATACATTTTTCTAAACACAATCCTGCCCGCATTCTAGATGGCAAAGATACTGGAAAATTGCTAGTTTCCTGCTATGCCTGGGACAGCAATGCATATCCCGGCAATGAATACTGGCTTGGCAATCTTACCGCCTCTGGCGATCCCGCTGCAGCTTGTTGCTCAACTATCACTGAACTACAAAATCCTAAAATTAACAGGTTTCACACTCCTCGATAAGAATGAGTAGGCGTAGTCAAACTTTAAGGGTCGCTACCGCACCGACAACTCCAGCAGCTGGAGCGAGAGAAATTGCTGCTTGAGGTAGAATTGTTAATGGATATCCTTGCCCAAGCTTTGCTGCTATTTTCAATCATCAGCCGTGACGGATCTAAAGTTATTTACTTCTTTGTGCATAACTACACCGTTTACCGATACATTATGATCTACTTCAGCAACTTGCATCATTAAAGAATTTGCTAAATTTTCTTGCAGTGGCTTTGCACAATCTGTTTTACCTGGCTATACACAGTATCTTCAGACTGTGCAGCATCTACACGATACATAAAAGATTCGACGACTGGATCTGGATTAAGCATATTTTGCATTCTTTTTGTAATGGAAACTTCGGTATCGCCGCGCTTTATTGCTCGCGCTTTGAGCACTTCTGCGGACGGGGGAATTAGGTAAATAGTCACAGCGCCTACAAGGTCCTTAAATCTAAATACATTCTGAGCTAAAACATCAATTGACCAGCGCATCTTTTCTACATCTTCGTGCTTTGCCCCATAGAAGTTTCCATTAAGCCCGAGCGTATAATAATACCTCCCGTCTTGATCTCTCTGCTGAAACTCTTCCTGGGAGATAAAGGAGTATGGACTACCTTCTGATTCCCCGACCCGCATGCCACGAGTAGCATCTGGAATAATAGGTGCAAGCTGCAGCTCTTGGTCATCTCGAAGTCGCCGTAAAAGTGAAGTTTTCCCGGTACAAGTTTCCCCACTAATAATAACTCTTAGAGGTGTGGCAGAATCAATTGACATATCTATCCTAAATAAACATAAGATATGATAATATCATATAATAATGCCTTTTACAATTCTATTCTACTACGCAATCTATAACTACAGGCATATGATCTGAGGGAAAATGACCATCTACAGTGCCCGGCTGTACGGCATGTATCAACACAGTGATTCCTTTTGACGCATAAATATGATCTAAAAACACGCCCGGGGTACCTGTTCCTTCAAAAGGGAGAACACCTGGAGGGTTATTGGTAAACGTGCCGATAGGGCCCACATGTCCTACAAGTGAAATATCGATCGAATCCTTAACTGTTTTTTTGGTGAGAATGTCGTTAACATAGTCACCATCATAAAATGGAAAGCTATTATCGGGACGGTTTGGGAAGGTGTTTAAGTCGCCCATAAAGAGCACCGGCATACTCTTGGCGAGCTCGTGGACCTTTTTTGCAACCAGGTGTGCTTCCTTGCCTCTGTTTTCTATATTGGCAAAACTAAAATGGGAATTTGCGATAGCAACAGATGCGGCTGTCTTTTTATCTTTAAGCTCTGCAATCGTTATCACGGGTGTTACTGGATCCGATTCAGAGAAAACAAGCTCTGTCTTAAGTATGTGAAAGCGCCTTTTCTTCACGAATATGCCGTCTTGATCGCCTATGGATGAATTTACAGAAATGAACTCATAGATAGGCTCTAACAATGGCACAAGATCCTGCACTTGGTTTGGCTGAAGTTCTTGTGTACCAATAACATCAGGATTCATCTCGTCGATCAGTTCAACTATGCGGGGCAGTCTTGCCGGCCAGCGATTCTCTGGTGCTAAAGCGCTATCAAAGAGATCAAAGAGCATGTTATAGGTCATAACACGGATCTTTTTACACTTTTTGCTCAGCCCCTTCTCAATCTTTCTAAACTGTGCCTTATTATACTTTCCTTCCTGCAGGTTTCCCACGCACTCAAAATGGTCCATAACAGGAGTTATTGAGTTTTCAACAGCAGCAAAAATGGTACCAAGCAGAGCACACGCAAAAACAGCCAAAATAAGCAGATATTTAGACATAGGCAATCTCCTCATAAATTGAGGAGCATATGCTATCTAGTATAAAAAAAACAAATCCGAATCACATCAGCACTCCATAGTACGCTCTAGTTGATCAAACCTCAAAAACCTGGTTATAGAATTGCTGTGAGCAGTGAATATGTGCTGCCAAGTAATAAGATCCCACCTACTCATAATCCGTTGATGTCGAGATTCAAGCACAGCTCCCTCCTCATTTTCAAAAGTTACTGCTAAGAGAGGTATAAAATTACTTTGTTTATAAATTGATTTTCGGTAAAATTGAATAAATTTATTAGAATGTTTAATCACGGAGTTCTTGTTGCAAACAGCATTTCAACTAAGACATAATCTATTTGTCTTTCCTGATCCTCACAATCCGGCTTTTGTTGATGAGATAGAAGCGGATTTGGGTCTTATAGAACAAAATCCTGTAGGCAAACGTCTAATCGAAAAAATTGCACAGTGTCGTAATATAATCGGTGTTAAATATAATCCAGATGGGATGCACTGCAACCCAGTGGATCTAGAGGGATCTTTTCTTCCAGGTAAAGGATCCAGCACTATTGTCTGGTTTTGCCCTTCACGCAATATAAAACCTAAAATTTCTTTTCAGTGTGAGCCTCTAGAGTCTCCAAGGTTTGTTGATTTTTTCCATGAACTTATCCATGCATATCATTGCATACGAGGTAAAACACCTAAATCAAATCAGTGTGATCAAATTGTCTGGAGTAACGATCGAGAATATAAAGTTATTATGGGATTTCCTTCAAACAAACCTGGTAGAAAAATTCCAAAAATCACTGAAAATGCTTTTCGAATAGAGCAAAGACTCGCACCAAGATTTAGCCATCACGGATTTGATGATATGCCAGAAAATTCTTTTGTTTTTGCTCGTATCAAGTTGGTTGCAAAAGCTTGTTATAACAATCGTTTCTCCCTTCTAGAAGACAGAGAAATTAAAAATCTGACTATAGGAGATTTGCAGCCTATTGGCGGTTCGATTTTTTATTCACGAGTTTTTCTATCAAAAGGATCAGCTCCAACTAGCCACATTATCTATTTTCCACCTTCACAAACTGAAGAAAGTGCACCATCTATGACTAACATAGATGATCCCGAGAAAAGTGCTCATGCTTCTGAATTAAAAAAAGACCATCCAAATCTTTTGGGCATAGATACAATCGGTTTTTACCTGATTAGTCAAGAAGAAGCCGATTGTCTCCTTGTAAACGAAAAATAGTGATCGTTCATACGTTGGCACAAAATAGTAAAAAGGAGTTTTATTATACAGTAGCCTGCAGAGACTCCATATAATCTAAAAACGTAAATAAATACTCATTCATTTGAGCGTAGTTATTACCCCTCAGTGTAGAAGCATCTTGTATGTAGGGCAATGAGCGATACTTTTCTAGCTCATCTAAACAATTATCTATCATTCCATTAATCGCTTCAGGGGTAAATTCAAAATGACACTGGAACCCATACACTTTTGGCATGTAGCGTATGATTTGTCTAGGACAGCCCTTGCTATGAGCAAGTATTTCAGCATCTTGTGTTAAACCAGGCATATCACCATGCCAATGGCCAACCAAAAATTTCTCAGGAAAAGAAGAAAAGAGAGGATCTTTTTTACCGGCATCAGTCAACGTGAGTTCAAACACCCCTATCTCTCTATGAGGACTATGCTCAAATTTTGCACCAAGCGCTTCGCCAATCATCTGCGCTCCGAGGCAAATACCTAACACAGCCTTGCCCTTGTTAATCGCCCTTTTAATAAAATCAATTTCTTTTTTAGCGTTGAAATGAGGGCACTCTTCACATGTCGTTGCAGGTGATTGCGGACCACCCATAACGATTAAAAAGTCAAAAGCATCTACTTCTTCCGGCAACTGTTTATTTTGAAATAGTTTTGTATATTCTACATTATGATTTTTGCGATTTGCCCATGCCGTGATTGCAGCAGGAGCTTCAAAACTTTCATGCATTATAATATGTATTTTCACAGCAC
>CAZEGK010000079.1:0-4938 GCA_964512205.1 uncultured bacterium
GCAATGCAGATGCAATCAAGCGATGCAAAAGATATGGTATCAATTGCAGGACAAGAAACATGGCCCTTTACACTTCCAAAACTTCCCTTTGGATATGACGCACTAGAGCCATCAATTGATACAAAAACCGTCAACATTCACTACAGCCGCCATCATAAGGCCTACGTCGATGCCCTCAATAAAGCCGTAAAGGGAACGAAGTGGGAAAAGACAAAGCTTGAAGATCTCTTCAGCCAGGCAAGCAAACTTCCTGCAAGCATCAAAAATAATGCAGGCGGCCACTGGAACCACACCTTTTACTGGAGCATACTTAGATCAAGCGATAACAATCCAGGCCCAAGCCCTAACCTGTTAGCTGTTCTAACAAAAAACTTTGGCTCCTTCGATGCCTTTAAAGCAAAGTTTAAAGAGGCAGGCGTCACCGACTTTGGCAGCGGATGGTCATGGCTTGTATGCATGCCAGATGGATCACTTAGTGTATATGCATCACACAATCAAGACAATCCCCTCATGGATATTTCAGAGGTAAAGGGCAAACCCCTTCTTGCCTGCGATGTCTGGGAACATGCCTACTACCTCAAATACCTCAATCATCGAGACGATTATATGGATAACTTCTGGAATATCGTCGATTGGGAGCGAGTGGAATCGCTACTTTCTCGGGCTAAATAAGTAGTCTAAAGAGAATTTGCCAGGACCAAAGGCAAAGACGACAAGGCACATAAGCAAAAAGTTAAATGGCGACTGGCTGACAAAACTATCTGCATCGTGGATTGCCTCTCTATGGGCCGTTGCAAAGGCCGTGCAGAGAATGACAATGAGCGGTATTGCAATCAGCCTTGTGCCAAGCCCTAACATAAGAAGAATGCCGCCAACCATTTCAAAAGAGCCGACCATATAGGCATTTGCTTCCGCAAAAGGGATAGAAAGACTCTCAAAATAGGCTGTGACTTTAGAAATGTCAGAGAGTTTTCCCATACCCGTCTGAAAAAACTGATAGCCCCAGAAAAGGCGCATTGCTAAAAGAAGGTAGGACTGAAATCCCTCTCCAGCACGAATTATCCCTTCATAAAACCGAACGGCGATATTTGACATAGGTTTCTCCTAAAACTTCATTCATAAAGTGATGGTGAATTTTTCACCAGGAGAAAGTGAGCGGCAAGCTCCGGATAGTTTGCATCCAGCCAGTCATAAAGTGGGTCGAGCCTTTTGAGGTCTTGCATAAAGCGTCCCCTTGTCTTCATCGACTCTTTACGAGTGATCTTACCAATATCGATATAGATGCAAGAGTGAGGCAAGAAGCCTAAATTGTTTTTACGGATAAGCTGCATATCCATATCGGCAATGCCCTTTTTGGCACATGTTTTTAAAAGTAAAAAGATCTGATCTATTCGCCCTTTTGCCTCTTCTACCCTACCCTCATTCATGAGCTTATCTATCGTTTCCTTTATGGGATCTGCCTTCTTCTGCAGTACAAACTCATGATCATCAAGTGCCACCTGGTAGTGCGTGCCTGCTTTGTCGATGATCTCAACTGCCGGGTGGACATTTTTTGTTTTGTTAAGGTGCACAAAGAGAAGTCCCGTCTCCTCCGGCACATCCTCAAAGGCAACCTTTAGGCTGCGAAAGAGGTAATTTGCCCGTTTTTTGCCCGATTCTACGCGTTCTTTACTCCAAGAAAGAAGAAATGGCGGCTTAAGCCTCTGCTGCCTAATAAATTTTAATACATACTTATCATCTTGTGATACAAATGCATAGCACTGAAAGCCGTGACCGAGATAGTGATAGGGTTGATCGAGTGCTTTATTTGCTTCTTTGATTTGTTCTTGAGCTACTCTGATATCCCATTTTGGATCATCAGGAAAAATTGCAGCTATACGAGAGGGTGAAAAGCCATCTCTTGCCCTATCATCTGCCCGGTAAAGAGCAAAAGAGAGCGCACCAAGAATAAGAACTAAAATCCATTTTTTCATTTTGTATACTGGCAATTGAGTTTTTAAGCTCTCCTAGTATACTGAAGAAGAATATTTTTTGCTTGCATAAGACTTGGCCCAGAGCATCGAATAGCTCAAAAAGCACTCTTTTTGAGCTATTCGATTTAACAAAACAGTTTACTTACTATTTGCATATGACTTTACGACTATGTCATATGCCTTTGAAGGAATGCCATTTGCCACTACTTCAATTTTGCTTTTGCCAAGCTCGATGTTCTTAGGCACATCAAAATAGGTAAAGACTTCTTTATCAGAGGCCACTCCCATGTAGCTATGATCATGCGTGCGGCAGTAGAATACATGCCCGCTCTTTTTATTTGTAATACGCACTAAGGGATAGTTAGTAGCTGATTGAACGTCATCGCCATACATTGCTCCTTGGGACATCCCATTAAAGCCAATACCTTCTATTTTGTAGGTTTCACCCGCATGAACTTTTTTAGGAGCACAGTTTACTACTGGCGCCCAATCAGGATCATAACTTCTATCCCCTGGAGTATAAAGCTCCACATCAGAGCTAAAAGTTGTCATCATGATCTGACCTGTTGGAAGGACAAGCATACCACATAAAGCTGAAAATAAATTTTCTGAGCCTGGTATGGTTTGCATTTCGACCAAACGTTTGCCATCAAATTCAAAAACATGAAGAGGAGGCGTTACAAACCCGGGGCTTGCAGTAACAAGCACATTTCCGTTTGGCAGAAGCGCTCCCGGTCCATCCGCAATACCTAACTGTCCCTCACCAGGCACATTTGGAAACATTGGGCCAACAGACCATCTATTGTTATAGGAATCATAAATAGCTGTATTACCTGTAACTCCACCACAAGCAAACACTGTACCATCAGGACGAAGGACTGCCGGTCCTACCTCTGAAAACACTTCATCAGTAAGCTGAACAATTGTACTTCCAGCTGTACTCCATGTGCCTGTCACTGGATCATAAAGTTCTGAATTTGTTGTATCTGATGTTAACTCCGGTTGGGATATCGATATCTGCATATTTGGATGAGCTTGAATTGCCGCCATTAAACTTGCGCCATCTTCGCTATTAATCATGCAGGTAAATGGATTTCCTGAACCGCCAAGAGGAAAAGGATATGTCACATATTCATCGATTACTATACAAGCCGTTGCATGTGCTGCTCCCATTTTAGAAGTCGGAGTTCCAGTACCACACTGGCTAACTTGACCTTGCCATTCACATACTCCTATATGACCTGTAAGGTCATTTAACGTTGTGCAGGCTGTAATATCTGGAGCAGCTATTGCACCTGGTGCTGTTATCGGATAAGTAAAAGGTTCAAAAACACTTGCTCGTGCCGGTACAGCCGTAAATGGTCCAACTCCTGGTTGATCGGTTGTAATTATTGACTGATAGAGGCCTAAATCGCCGTAGCAGTCAACAGTCAAAACCTTTCCATTCGGCAAAAGTGTCCAACCTTCTTCATTATTTCTGTCATGTTTTGTTGCAGTTCCTGTTTCTGTCCAGCTCATCGTAGTTAAATCTAAGAGTGCTGATTGCCTACTAAGTGCATCCATAAGCATAAATGTTCCATCAGACAGTATAACACTTGCCGCATCTCCAATCGGAAGGGCATAATTTTTTGTGCGATATTGACGAAAAAATGATGGCGGCGCTACAGGAGTCCAGATATTTGAAACAGGATCGTAGATTGCACAAAGACTTTCTTCAACCTGGAGGTTATCTGAGCCATTGTCCTCACCACCTGCAAAAATAACTCTTCCATCTGCAAGTACTGCTGATGCAAAACTAAATGGTGCATAGTCAACAGAAACAACTAATGGTTCCGCTAAAACTGTCTGGGAATTATTAAGCTTATAGGTTCCGGTGCCATCCGCTTCTACGTTAATTCTTGATAAAATTTTTGTCCCTGGAGTGACTCCATCTCCCGAAACTGTTTGACCAGAAGAGGACAAAACAGCCGCTCCAAATGTAGTTGCCGATGTAACTGTTAGAGTTGTTCCACTAATAGATCCGATTATTTCTGCAGTCATAGTGGGTAACGAAGCCACTTGCGTCCATGTGCCGTTTGCATAGCTGCCATAAATATCGGGCGTTAATATCCACATATCGGGATAAGCATTTGCCGAGCCGTCTGGAAAAGCAGCGCCATGCTGCACAAGCACTCTGCCATCAGTAAGTAATAATTGATTTGTTACACCATCAACAAACGTTGGTTGGTTCTTAAGAGGCGTCCAGGTTCCCGGAAGAGTTTTTGGAGTATATTTTTTTGTCTGATGACTACTAGATTGATGTTTGTTTTTAACTTTACCTGTCTGAGCACTTAGTGTAGCACCAAAGCAGATCAAAACAGACAATAACAGAGAAGAGAAAATATTTTTTCTCATATAGGTCCTTTGTGTTCATAACAATCAAATCTCCTCTTCAACAGTAGCGCACGTCGCCCTACTGATAAAAGGCATTTGAATAGACAATTCGATAGCAGAAAAGATTTTTTTCTTCAACAAGAGAATATTGATGAAGTTTTTATCGAGAAGGAAGGAATTTAGCCTTCTCGATGAATCTTAAGACACTATTTTCACTCAAGCTCTAGTGATTATTTTTTCTGAAGGGCAGCTTTTTCTGCCTCTAGCTCTTTGATTTTTTCGTCTAAAAGCTTTACGTCAGTTTGATACTGTTCTTGGCGTCGAATAGCCTGCTTATAGTCCATCCAGTTTTGATCAAGAAATTGACCTGCCTGGCTACCGGCTATATAGGCTTTTGACTGCGCAACATCTCGCGCATCTTTAAATTGTTTAATTTCTGCATCGAGATCGCTTAAACGGTCTGCAAATACTAACGCTGGAACAAGAGCAAGAATGCTCAATATTGTATATTTCATAGGAATTTCCCCTTTCTTACCATTTACAATGTAAAGTTATTTTTTGTAAAGGTAAAGGTCTCGCCATCAAAGAGTCC
>CAZEGK010000080.1:0-4901 GCA_964512205.1 uncultured bacterium
TTTTTTTTTTTCTTACTGTTTTGATCAGACCATGTTTTATGGAGATGACCAGACACCAAGACGTAATCAAGCTCTTAGCAGTCGTGACTATCGTGGAAGACAATCTGGAATGAGTAATGTGCAGGGCGTTGCCAAATTCCAGAATTGTGCTACGTCATCCTGAGGCGCGTAAGGGACCTTTGGACCGTTTTTTTTTCTTAGGGAGAGTGCTCTCAAGGAAGAAATGGAAAGGCCCCTGTAAACCGATTGTATCAATCTCTGTCCGTGGCTCGGAGGTGTGTGTGTGTGTGTGGATAAGAAAATCTCTCTCTTTTGCTTTTGTTGACTTGATGAATCTTGGTTGGAAAAATCTATTGTTTTTTTTGCAAAGGATCCAGTCAATGGATGAATGCTTTAATGTCATCAAACGTAAAGAGAACAAAATAAAAGAAAGAAAGGTTTTTTGTTTTCTTTTTTTTTTTTAGTAAAAGAGACTGCTCAGATAGTAACGAATTCCAAATGCGATGACACTACAGAGTAACTGGAATGCCAACAACGAGAAGCACAATGTCTGCTCGTTCATCTCACCAAATACTTTCAAGAACAAATTGATCAGCGTCAAATTCATGCGTCGTTGTCCGTTCCATTCGTAGCAACTGTATCTCAATCGATCTGTCTTGGGATCATACGATGGCATTCGATGTCTCGGACATGGTAACAAATGAAACAACTGCGGCAGAGACATCACAAAGTTGATCATTTGAGGCACAAAAAAAAGCATGACCGTCTTGGACGATTTTCCCAAGATGCCACATACGGCAAACGTCATACCAGCAGTGTAAGTAAATGTGTCTCCGACGAACACTTTGGAAGGATAGGCGTTATTGTAAAACAGGGCTAGGGACGAGGACAAGAAGGGCAATGCGACACATGTGCTAAAAAGAAGGGCTTCCAGATCGTTTGGTGCAGCTTGTTTCAATTGCAAGACATTGTGCAAGACAACACTGCATGCCATGATGACGGCTTGTCCACTTTCAAGACCATTGACTCCAGCGTAGATGTTGATGCTATTGGTAAAAAAAACAGACATGAGCATCATGTAGATGAGGTAGGCCCATGAGAGCTCTAAAGAAAAACCCAAGTAAGGACGCAAGGGTAATGGGACGATGACATTGGTGGGTCCATTGTAGGCCACAATCAAAGGAAGAGTGGCTAAAAAAGAAAGGCCTATCTTGGTCTTCCACTTCAAGTCGAGGACATCATCAAGAAGACCAGTCAAAACAGTGAGAGTAATGGCCGTGGTTGCGGCGTTGAACATGGGCAAGTGAGGAAAAAAGGGATGAAATAAAATAATACACATGGATGTCACAATGCCTGGTGCAATACCAAGCGCTTCAGGAACCTTATCTTCAGATGTCTTTGACAAATCCTAACAACAACACAACGAAAACAGTTAAAAAAAAAAAAAAAAAAAAAAGTTTTTCATGTCGCGTCATTCGCCCTGACTGAAGTTCGCTTCTTACCTTTCCGAATAAGCCACGTTTTAACAAAGAAGGTATTAATGCATCAATAAGGTTGTGAGTAATGAAATACGCAGCCAAAGACAACAGTCCAATGCACAGAATTGCATAAGCAGCTACAAAAATGAAGGCGCGAGCAATCGCACAGTGAGAAGTTGAACATGAGAACAAAGACACACAACATCAAAAACACAACAACAAGAATGAGGTACGATGTGTGCTGCTGATGAGCTTTTTTTTTTTTTTTTTTTTTTTTTTTGACTTACATTGAGAAGTTGGTGCTTGGAGCATGCAAGCTACTGCTCCCGCTAAAGGGATAACTGAAAACAATGGTTTTGGGACCCGACGGACCCAACTTGCAACGACCATTTGCTCAATAATAAAAAACTCAACTTTTTCTTATTGGCATGAGTGTGATTTCTCGTGTCAGACGTTTCTCAACACAAACAAGTAGTGCATGGACTCTTCCTGCTCGACTTTATCATGACCCGGCTGTCTTTGAGCAAGAGTTGAAAACGATATTTTCCAACTCTTGGCTCCTTTTTGGGCCAGTGGCAGGAAAGCTCGATGATGCAGGATCTGCATGGGCACAGACCATTGTTCAAAATGTAAGCATCGGTGATGAGTAATGGTGTCGCTTGCTCACGAATTTTTTTTTTTTTTTTTTTTAGAAGTCGCTTGTTGCATTGAAAACTCGTCAAGGTCAATAGTAAGTATCATCTTTGAATGTTGGGAAGGTATCATGAGCTTACGTATCTTCTTCTTTGTCGTTTTTTTTTTTTTTTTTTTCCCCAAAAGTCGTGTGTTCCACAATGTGTGTCGTCATCGTGCAGGTCCTCTTGTTTTTGATGGAGAGACTCAACCTGGTGCTAATAGTGATGTTTTGACGTGTAAATATCACAAATGGTGTTACAACAGCGAGGGAAAACTGTTGAGTGCTCCTCACTTTGGAGATCCATGTCTGGACAAAGCTCAATTCAATCTGCAGCCTGTAGATGTTGAGATGGTGTCCGGACTTCTCTTTGTTCGTCTCGGTAGTCCTGATCATCATCCCAATCATCATCATTACGGAGTGAATGATTGTTTTGGTGATTTATTTCTTAAGCGTTTGTTGGATGTTCGATTGGAACGTTACACGTTGTTAGGATGTCGTCAACATCATTTACACTGCAATTGGAAAACATATGTTGAAAACTATTTGGAAGGATATCACATTGCAGCCGTGCACCCAACGTTGAGAGCATCGTTCAATACGCAGACGTATCGTGCAGTATCACATCGTCCTTCACGCTATGTAGAACACTTGGCACAACCATTGCAGGGATTGGAACACGCAACCTCCTATGAAGGATTGTGGTTTTGGTTGTGGCCAAATTTAGCAATTAATGTTTATCGTAATGGCGTCACTGTGGAACAAATCATACCGCATGGACCACGCCATACGGAGATCCGATATACGGATTTGGTGACGCCGGAAGCTACGGCGTCGGAAAAAGATGGGATGCGTCAATGGAGTACGCAAGTGACAGAGGAGGACATTAAGATATGCGAAGCCGTGCAGAGAGGGTTAGAAAGTGGTCATTATGTCAAGGGTAAACTGTCTCCTGTGCACGAAGATGGAGTGAGATACTTTCAACAGTTGGTGTTGGAACATCTGTAGTAAAAAATGGTGGAGATGTTAGACACACATACATACGTACAAGTAGCAAGTATTAAAGTAAGTCAGCAAGTAGGTGTTGAATGTTGAAAGTGGTTTCATTGTAAACAAAGATTTATTTGGTCATGGAGGGCGAGTGGGACGAGGTTGGTTTTGATTGATGGTGGTTGTTTTCATGTTGTATGGATCATCTTACATCTTGTGATTTGTTTTAGTGGGACGAGAAGGACGCGCTATACGCCGAAGAGGAAGAACAGGTAAAAAAAAAAAAAAAAAAAAGAAAACGAAAGCGTGAAGACTTTGTGATCACTTCTGTTTCGTGATGTTGAAAATGTTGTTATGTGATCTGACAGTTTTGTTTAGGGGGATGAGGTTATCAAAGGGTTTCAGGGCACTAAGAAAAATCCGATCAAAATCAACAACGTCAGAGCGTTGAAGCAAAAGTATGAGAGCATTAAGCTTGTAGAAACATTGCCTTGGATTGAGACCATGGCTGTGACATATGACAAGGATCATATTGGAGTGGATGAGAATCATGATTTGAAACGTGAACTTGCTTTTTACGAGCAGGCCAAGTATGCCTGCAAGGTGGGATCTGAGAAGTTGCTTGAGTTGGGAGTTCCTTTGGTGAGACCTAAAGATTACTTTGCTGAAATGGTCAAGACAGATGAGCATATGGAGTACGTTGTTTTGTTTTGTTTTGTTTTGTTTTTTTTTTGTTTTCTAAGTTTTTTTTTCTTTAGGCATATTCGAAGCAGATTGGCAAAGCAAAAGGTTAGATTGCAGATGATTGAGCAGAAAAAGCGCAACAATGAGCAGCGCAAATTCGGCAAGGGTAAACAAATGCAAGCTCGTCTTGAAAAGGAAAAAGAAAAGGCCGCTCAAGCTTCAGAAGCTCGTTCTTTGCAAAAGAAGCGAAAGCAATACGGTGGGGCATCTGATGTTGACAACAACCAAGACGATGATGATGAAGGTCCTAAGAAAAAAACCAGGAAGGAATTGCCCGAGTCCGTTCAGTATGGTAAGCAAGGACGTACCAACTACAAAAGAGTGCACAAAGATGCCAAGTTCGGAAAGGGGTCGAGAAAGAAGGGAGGATGGAAGCAAAACGATGCCGATAGTACTTACACGAGCAGAGATGATTTCAACCCGAGACAAAATCGTGCACCTTTTGGATCCAAAGCAGGTAAAAGATCACAAGGTGGCGGGAAGAAACCTTCTTCTTCTAAGAACCGTCCTGGCAAAGAAAGACGCTTGAAAAAGACACTTGGCAAGAAATGAAAACGAGAGAAAGTTCTGATTTAGAACGCACAAGAAATTTTTGTACGAAAAGGATAGGGGCGGCGTTTTTTCTTGGAGCTGCATGTTGGTACTTGAAGTTCTGTAATGAGTAGATGTATGTCCTGCTGTGCTTGTTGTTATGTTATGTTTTTTTTAACCACGTTTCTTTAGTGGCCAAAGCGATTGTTTCTTTCGAAGGCAAAGATGCTGATATCGACATATCACCCAAGTAAGTTCATTCAATTTGTATTGCTGTTGGTTGTAAGGCACTAAAAAAAAAAAAAAAAAAAAAGAGTTTCTTTGTCCTCAGATCTTATTCCTCTCGCATGTTCCAAATTCGGTGTATCTTCAGTTGGACCCACCAAGTGGACATTGAGAATTGGTATGAACTGCTTTGCCTGGAGTTCTTTTTTTTTTTTTTTTTTTTTTTTTTTTTTTTTCCTTGTTTTTTTTTTTTTTTTTTT
>CAZEGK010000081.1:0-4807 GCA_964512205.1 uncultured bacterium
TCTCGAGCAAACCCGCCTTTAGGATCCCTCACAATGATCTCCAAAAGGGTGAGCTTTTCTAATGGAGTTCTCTGTTTGTGGATCTCCCCTTCAAGAAGGTACTGCCATTCTGCATCTTCTATTTTTTCCTCTCGATGAAACTTTATCATCGTATATCTTCGGATAAGGCTTTTTGTAGACTCGCTAAATGCTGCAATATATGGGCTATACTTTCTCGACCACTTGCCAAATAGATTTTTTAGCACTTCATCTGCAGCTTGTTTATCATCTCTATCCTTTCCATAAAGTACGCAAGCTGCTACACGACGTATAAAGCTTTCGAAAATCAAGGTGGGTCTTGCTTGAGGATCTATTGCGGCGTAAAGAATTCCTTCTTTAAGTGCAGCTTGAATGAGCATCTTATCGAGCGTCTCGCTCTGCAAAAAATCCCTTATGGGACTCTCATAAAAAGTGGGGCAAATCAGCGGAAGATCTCTCTCCTTCGCATAGGTATTAAGCAGAGAAAAGAGAAGCTGAGAGAGGCTAGAGAGCCTTTCTTTGTATTTTTCATAAGCTTTATCACGTGGATCTAAAGGCCATTCGGCAAATTCCACACACGCTGCGACAACCTTTGTATAATCGAGGTGATCGTCCTGCAATTTAAAGATGCTTTGAATAAGCTCATGTGCTTTTTCTAAAAGGGGATCAAATCTAAAGGCTTTATAGTAGGCGTCATATTCGATAACTGCTTTCTTAAAGGCGGGAAAGTCATCTTTTGCCTGTTCAAAATTGGCATGTCTTTCTGCTTTCCAAATCAAAAGTTCAAGTTTTGAGTCTATTTCATATCTTTGATTTGCATAGAGGACCCTCATTGCTGACTTAATTACAAGTGTCTGAAAATCTGTAGTGAATGGCTCTTCAAGCTGATCTTGCATGAAGGCATTCCAGACATCCTTTTCTTGAGGAGTGGGCTCTGAATAGCGATTAAAATAACGATTAAATATTTTTTCAACAGTCTCTTCAATTCTCGCAAGAGAAATGGCCATCCAGGTACCTGCTTGGGGCCTCTCAAGTTCTTGTGTTTTGTAAATGTTTCTTGCCTCTGCAACATCAAAAAAGCGCGATGCAAGATCAAATGAGACCTTTTTTGCCTCTAAAAAGGGCTTTAGCAAAGAGGCCGTTCTAAAAACTGCATTTGAGAAAGAAAGCCCCCTATCTTGAGCAAGCGAGAGAAGCCGGCGCAGCTCTTCAAGTGCCATATCACAGCCATTGACATAGCTTGCAAGCTTATCAAAATCCTTATCACCGACAACTTCGACCATTTTATCCCGTGCATCATCTACAGTCGCTTGCACCTTTTGGATAGCGCGTTCATAGACAACAAAACTTCCCTGAACTTCAGCTACAGTAAGATCGGCAAGAAGCCCCGTAATCTGGCATCCTGCAGTTTCGCTTAGTGCACGTATTCTCGCTGCAACTTGTCCAGGATTTACAAGCCACGATGACCAGTAGGTACCCGAAGTCCATCCAAAGAGCCTCCAAGGAGCGTATTCATGTGAACACGTCTTGTACCCTTCAAGTAAGGAATCAACAGCTTGCAGCGGCTGAGTAAAATGGACTTTATTAAGAAATGGCTCAGGAATCTGCTCGGCTAAGGCCTGATAGGAAGCTACAATCCCTGGATCTAAAGCATCTAGCTCTTGTTTTAACCCCCCCTTTGTTGCAACATATGGCGAATTCTCAGGATTAGGTGGTGCTACGTAGCGCTCAACTTGATCCTTCATAGATGCAAGTGCCCACTGAAAGAGCTGCAAGAGCTCCTTTGCTTGCGAAAGCATCTTTTTTGTGATTAAATCATTTTCCACTATTCGACCATTTATTGCTTTCCACTCTAGCGTTAAGGCTGTTACCTTTGAAGGTAAGGGATCATTTCTCTGTACAAGCTCAACAAGCCCTCCTCTCACCCTCCGCACCAGTTGATAAATGCCGGTCTCATCGGTATGAACAAGTTTTTGCATACGAAGCTCTTCAAGAAGCTGCCAGCGCACTTCAAGCATCGTACACTTTTCTTCTGCGACAATAACCCTATCAAGAAGTGCAGAAATCTTTGCTCGCTTTCTACATTGCGAAAGCTCTGTATGAATAGCTTCAGAATCCTCTGGGAATGTCCTATTAAACATTTCATTAACAAGCTCTTCGATTCCACTAAAACTCTCTGATCGCCAGTAGAAGACTTCTCTTGCAGCAAGAAGATTACTTTCTAGTAATGCTAACCTTCTCTCAACATCGTTAATGCTAGACATCGCCATCTCCTGCTTGTGGGTTGCAAATTGCTTCAATATCTCGTTTGTAGAAAGGATCTAGACCTGTCTGAGGGTTTAGTCGTGATCTTGCAAGCTGAAGCCGCACACTATCCTCTTGAGAGGTTGAGACAAGCTCTTGCTCGATCTCTGAAAGCCGAACTTTTGACGACACACAAAGCTTCTTTAGCGCATTTTCAAAGACAAGTTTTTCTGTAAAAGGCCCCAATTGATACACTCGTTCTGTAAGAACAGCGAGCAAAAGCTTTTGAGCATCTATCTCTTCATAGCCATTACCATAAAGGCAAGCGCCAATGAGCCTTATAAAGTGACCATCGACATCAGCGTGAAAAGAACCCCAGGTAGAAATATCCCGATTTATGACAGGATCTGTAACTTTTGGGTAGTTATACCTCTCTCGAGCCTCTTCTAACCACCTAAGCAGTGTACGCTCTTCTCCATGTCGCTTTTGGAAGGAAAAGTAATGATGCCAAGCTTGTACGTAAGAGAGTACATCTTCTGATCTCGATGCTAAAGCACCCACTTCAAGTGCATGTTCGAGCATATTTTCATCTTGAATAACGTCTGCATATGCATCAAAAATCCTTTTGGCAGTTGGATACCATTCGCATGTTGTCGCAAACTGCTTGGAAAAGAGTTTTCTAATCTGATAGAGCTCTAGCGATGTTGTCATATCTTGTGGAGTCTCGGTGCGTAAAAAGAGCACTTCAATGATACGCTTAAGAAGTGATGATACCACATGATTCGGCAGAGCATCTCTAACCTCTTTGGCGCTATACTGCAATCTTCCTTGTAAAAGCTCTGTAGTTACAACCATTTCTTCCGGAGTGCGCAGAAGAAGCTCCGGAACCTTAACAGCTAAAATCTCCCGAGCATAATCTTGTGAATACCACAAAAACTTCTCTGCCTGACCGAAATAAGATTCATCTCTCGACTCGCTGTTAATAATGGACTCGACATATTTATAAGTAGCTTTTACTTTTTCACGTTCTGTAAGTTCTGGAGAGGCTCGTCCAAACTCCAAAAGAAGCATGTATACTTTTTCTGCCTTTTCCCTTTCAGTGATTGCATCATCTTGATTGCTAATATAGTCTGAGAATGTCTTCAAAAACCGAAAATGAGCGTCTGCCTTCTCAGAGGTAAAGGAACAAGCAAGGTCAAGATGTTCCTCAGCATTTCCGATAGCAGCAAAAAGGCCAAAAGCATAGTGCATAATGCGAGGGATGAGTGGATCATCCGGCACTTCTTTGAGCTTTTTACATTCAGTGAGGAGAAAAACCTTCAAACGTGCGATGCATCTTGCATTCAGTTGCAGATCAAGTTTTTCCCTCTTTGGTCCGGCAAGGGTTTTTGCCATATCCTTTTCTGATTTTAAAAGACCGCTAAGGCCTTTTCCTACATAAGTTTCAAGTCTTTTTGAAATCTCTTTTGCTTTTTGGGAGGGTGTACCTTCTCGTGCTTTGTTCCGCAAAAAGGCATACCATTTTCTAAGCTTCATATCTTTGGGGTCAAATTCATCTTCTTGAAGCGGCTCAACCTCTTTGCCCTGTTCCTCAGAAAATTGAGCGAGATACCCCTTCAGCGTCACAGAAAAACTAGAATCCAGCTCTCGATCGCGCCCTTCTATAAGATTGAGTGCAAGCTTGATACTTAAAGCATAGAGCGCTTTTCGCATATCAAGCTTATGCTGTTCAAGAATATTCCTTGTTGGATCCTCGCCTTTTCGTTCAAGCTCAAAGGCAAATTGCTCACAACAGTGCCGAATCTCGGATAGGGAAGAGACTGTCTCTTGGCCAAAGAGTTTTGCAAGCCTTTGAGTAAAAAATGCAAGCTCTTGGCTATATTTTTCGCCGCAAATAGCATCAAGATCAAGCGCTGTAGTCAGCGCAAGGATTAAGGATACGCCAACGCTTTGGACTCGTTCTATGAGGAGTGGAAGCTCTGTCAACTCTTTCACCCTTGCAAGCTTATTGTAGATGCCAAGCGGGCCTTGAAGATGGGCAGCTTCTGCAAAAAGGGCTCGCCTTGTTCGCTCGAGCACCTCAGCATAGTGAGTAAACCTTGATTCCTCTGCATGTCCAAAAAGCACTTCGTCGCAATCTGCCTCAAGCTCTTCAAAAGCCTTGTCCACAACAGCTTCCATGCGTTCGATATCTTGAAGCAGGCCTTTTGCCTCTATTGGAGCAAGACTTGCCTTTGGAATTAACTTTCCCCTATTCCAAGGCTGAACTTCTGCCTGCTGTGTAGGATGATAGGAAGGTGCGCTTCCTGATACATAGGATGAAGATGGTAGTAGATTACTCATAATAGCCTTTACTAAATAAAGATCTACCTGTGTACTCCCATCCAATCCCCTATGTCAAGTACTTTTACTTTGGAAAAAACTCTTTTACTAAATCCCACTCATACTCTTCATCCTCTTTAAACCATCCAGGAGTTGAGAGCATGACACCTTCAAGCTTGCCCTCGCCTGTATTTTTAAAACTATACCTTGTTTTTGGTTCTAT
>CAZEGK010000082.1:0-4758 GCA_964512205.1 uncultured bacterium
TTTTTGTCAAGGTAAATTGGCTAAAGCTTTGTTGAACAGCAACGTGAAAAAGAGCTTGCAGAGGAAGAAGCTCGTCTGCAAAAGGAGCGTGAGGAGCGTGCTAGTCAAAGGCGCTCTCGTGTTGCAGACACGTCGTCGGACGATAACCAAAAGCAGCACGAAGAAGAGCGCAGGAGGGAAGCGGAGGAAAAGGCACGCAAGGAGAAGGAAGAAGAGGAGGAGAGGGAGCGCGAGAGAGAACGCCGTCGTAAAGAGCGTGAGGAAGAGGCTGAACGAGCTCGCAAGGAGGAGGAAGAAAAACAGCGTGAGATTCGCCGTAAGGAGAAGGAGGAAGAGGAGGAGAGAGAAAGAGAGAGAGAACGTCGTCGTAGAGAGCGCGAGGCAGAGGAGGAAGAGAGAAAGCGCAAGGAGGAGGAAGAAGAGAAGGAAAGAGAAAGGGAACGAGACCGTCGCCGCAGAGAACGTGAGGAGGAAGAGGATAGATCTCGCAAGGAGGAAGAGGAAAGAGAAAGAGAAAGAGAAAGAGAGCGCCGTAGGAAGGAGCGCGAAGACGAGGAACGTGCAGAGGAAGAGGCACGAGAAAAGCGTCGTCGTGAGCGTGAGGAAGAAGAGGAAACCAGACGTCGCAAGGAGGAGGAAGCCAAGCGTCGTGCTGCAGATGACGACGAAGATGCTGCTCGTGAGCGTAGAAAGAGAGAAGCCGAAGAGGAAGAGTCTCGGGAACGTGAGCGTCGTCGCAAGGAGCGTGAGCGTGAGGAAGAAGAAGATCGTCGCAAGCAGGAAGAATGGGAACGTGAGCGCGAGCGTAAGCGCAGAGAGCGTGAAGCTGCAAGTGCAGGAGAAGGACTTCCTGCTCGTGTTGTGGAAGAGAAGCCCAAGGCCGAGTTTTCTGCGGAAGAGGAGATGGAACGCATGCAGCGCGGAGAAGGAGGATCATCGTCTGAAGCTGACAAGGAGCGCATTCGTAAGGAGCGTGAGCGTGAAATGGCTGCAATGAACGCTGAAGCTGCTGAGAAGAGACGCATGTTTGAAGAAATGTCAAAGCGTGATCAGCGCGACTTTACAGATGAGGAAAAGGCTCGCTTAGAGGAACTTAGACAAATGTCCAGTGATGCAAATGCCAAGGCCGCCAAGTTCGAGGCCTTAATGAAGAAGGCAGAGCGTGAACTTACTGAGGAAGAGCGTCGTCGTCGTGAAGAGCTTGAATCCATGAAGACAGGTGCCTCCACCAAGAAGAACTTCTTTGAAGAAGCAGTCAAGGAGGCAGGTGAGGTCAAGACTGCTGCTAGCAAGAGGGAACTCGAGGGTCTTGAGACGGGTGCATCCGACAAGAAGAACTTTTTCGAAAAGGCTGTCAAGGAAGCTGGAGAAGTCAAGACTGCTGCCAGCAAGAAGGAGCTTGAAGGATTAGAAACTGGAGCTTCCAACAAGAAGAACTTTTTTGAACAGGCTGTCAAAGAGGCAGGAGAGGTAAAGACTGCTGCCGGAAAGAAGGATTTGGAAGGTATTGACAGTGGAGCCTCTAACAAGAAGAATTTCTTCGAAAAGGCGTCTCAAGAAGCAAAGGAGGTAAAAACAGCTGCAGGAAAGAAGGATTTGGAAGGCATTGACAGTGGAGCTTCCAACAAGAAGAACTTTTTCGAAAAGGCCGTCAAAGAAGCAGGAGAAGTCAAGACTGCTGCCAGCAAGAAGGAACTAGAAGGATTAGAAACTGGAGCCTCCAACAAGAAGAACTTTTTTGAAAAGGCATCCCAAGAAGCCAAGGAAGTCAAGACTGCCGCAGGCAAGAAGGATTTGGAAGGCATTGACAGTGGAGCTTCCAACAAGAAGAACTTTTTCGAAAAGGCCGTCAAAGAAGCAGGAGAAGTCAAGACTGCTGCCAGCAAGAAGGATTTAGAAGGATTGGAAACTGGAGCTTCCAACAAGAAGAACTTTTTTGAAAAGGCATCTCAAGAAGCCAAGGAGGTCAAGACCGCTGCAGGAAAGACTCATCTGGAAGGAATTGAGAGTGGTGCTTCAACCAAGAAGAACTTTTTCGAAAAGGCATCTCAGGATGCAAAGGAAGTTAAGACATCGGCAGGAAAGAATCTTGAAGGCATTGACAGTGGCGCTTCCACCAAGAAGAACTTCTTTGAAAAGGCATCTGGAAATGATGCACCTGCTGCTGCAGCAAAGCCACCCAAGACTTCTCCACGCACCACTACTGCACCACCTGTGAAGGAAATCTCTCCACGCACTGAACCACCAACCAAGGTTAGTGATCCTTCACCCAGAGAAAGATCCAGTAGCACTGCAGCTGCCAGAGAATCGTCTCATTCCTCTTCTGCTCATTCCGATGAGCTTCGTCAGAAGAATGCAGAGATTGAAGAGTTGCGCGAGCAGCTTTCTCGATTGCGTCGTGAGCAGAATGACTCCAAGGAACTGGATGACTTGCGTGACGAAGTGACAGAGCTCCGTCGTGCCAAGCGTAATCTTGAGGGTCAGTTGGACGACAAAGATGAGGAATTGTCTCGCTTGAGAGAGGAAAAGAGAGCACTTCAAAAGACTGTGGATACGCAGAAAGAAGAGTTGGAAGACTTGGATCAACGCTATCGCAAGCTGAAGGAAGGAGCATCGTCTTCATCATCAGGAGATGCAGATTTGGAAGCTGCTTTGGCCAAGGAGAAGGAACGTTCTGCCAAGTTGAAGCAAGCTCTTGACAGTGAGATCAAGAGTCACAAGGAAGAGATTGCAGAGATTGAAGCAGAATGGGAAAATGAGGTCAAGAAGTTGAAGGACAAGTTGGCTGCAGCAAGAAACGAATAAATCAACCTTTCTAAACTTTTTATTCTCGAGATGGATGGTCAGCCTCCTGCACCACCTGGGCCGGAACAAGGTGCCAATATGCCCCCAATGGATCCTGCTGCATATCAGGAGTATTATCAACGTTACTTTCAATATTACCAACAGTACATGGCTGCAGTAAGTTTTTTTTTTTTTTTTTTTTTTTTTTTTTTTTTTAACCTTTTCTCGAAGCTTCAAGCTCAACAGCAACAACAAATGGGAGCCGCTGGTGCCCCTGTGTATCAGACTCCTGTTGGAATGACTCCATCTCAGCCAAATCCCATGGCAGGTCCCGGTCAAGTAAATCCTGCTGCATCTTATGTTGAGGCCGCTCCGTACGTTCACCAACCTGTAGCAAATGCTGTACCTGAAATTTCTACTCCCGTGTCTTATCCTCAAAGTAAGATTTGTCTCTCACAGCATGTTTCAAAAGGATCTAACTTTTTTTTTTTTTTTTTTTTTTTTTTTGCAAGATGATGTTGCACCAGCCGTTCCTCCTGCCGACCAGATTCCCAGTAGCACTCTTTGGGTTGGAAATATCAATTTTAACGTTGTTGGAGAAGACGAGGTTCGCAGTCTGTTTATGCAGTATGGTATGGTTGAAAGTATGAAAACGCTTCCTCACAAAAACTGTGCATTCGTAAACTTTTCCTCAAAAGAAGATGCATGGCGTTGTATGACTTCATCTATGCGTCAAGGAATGTATTTGGGAGGAGTGCAACTAAAGACGGGATGGGGAAAACCTCAAGATCGTGTGGAAGAGCGTTCTGTTGTTACATCTCCTCCATCCAACTCAGTGTGGATTGGATCTCTTCCTGCAGACACAGAAGAAGAGGAACTTCGGTCCATTTTCTCGCGTTTTGGTCATGTGGAAAATGTTCGTCTCATTTTACCGAAGCGATGTGCGTTTCTTACTCTTTCTTCTGTGTCCGATGCAGAGATGGCCATTCGTGAGCTTCAGGGATATAATTTTCGTGGTGAGCGTTTGAAGCTCAACTTTGGAACACCGCAGCCCTTGCAGCAAAATCGTCAGCATCGTCGAATGGACGAAGAAATTCGTCTTGCTCCAGTGCCTCAGTGTGATCCTCCGTCCAATCCGGACATTCAACATGTAATTGATTCTCTCGCTTCCTACGTTCATCGATTGGGCATTAGTTTTGAGGAAAAAGTCAAAGATTTACAAAAGGGAAATCCGAGATTTGAGTTTTTGTTCGGTGGAGTGGGACATGATTACTACGCGTGGCGCAAATACGAATTGAAAGAAGAAGAAGCACAAGCAACATCACACTTGGCACCATGGCAAAGAGCTTATGGACAAAACAACAACAACAACGCTTCCTCTGGTGGTGGTGGTGGTGGTGCTACAGATGAGCTCAATGCCATTTTGTCATCAGATGAAGTTGCAGAGTTGCATTCGTTGTTGCGAAGACTTCAACCAACTCAAGATTCAATTCGAAACTCAAAAGATTGGGTAATGTCAAGATCAAAGGCTGCTTCTGATCTTGTGTCTCATATCAAATCGTTTTTGGTGGAAGGAGATGTAGCAGGATTTTCAGGAAGACTGAATGTCCTTTATCTTGTCAATGATGTTTTGTTGCATAGTTCTCGAGCGGCAAAAGAAGGAAAACCAGATTATTTTTCACCAGCTTTTCAGCGTTCTCTTGGAGATTTATTGAAAGCAGTGTTGGATCATGCACAATCACAAGATGAACGTGGACGTGTAATTGACTTGGTTCAGGTGTGGAAATCAAAGGAATTTTATCCTCAAGAATTTTTGCAAGAGTTGATTGATGGACTTGATGATGCACGTCCATCAAAAAAGCAAAGGGGAAATCCATGGGACTATAATTAAAAAGGTTTCAATTGTCGGGAAAAGCATGTGAAGAGCCGTTGAACCTAGATAAAAGAGTGGTGTTAGCAAGGCATTAGCAAAAC
>CAZEGK010000083.1:0-4527 GCA_964512205.1 uncultured bacterium
TTTTTTTTTTTTTTTTTTTTTTTTTTTTTTTTTCTTGAAGAGACACATTGTTCGTGTGTCCATCCCAAGTTTCATGGTGATTTTCTTTCTAACATTTTCTTTCGTTTCGTTGTATTTAGAAGCTCGCTGAAGAAGAATGAGGACCGACAAGATGTTCTTTGTACTTCTTGGCCTTGTATTTTCAATATGTCAAGCCCAAAGTGCAGTCATTACAGTATCGGTAACGACCACCATTGAAAGTCTCTTTGGACGAAACGGTTGACCTGACTTGTGTGTTTTTTTTTTTTTTTTTTTTTTTTTTTATCTTCGACAGGGAGGAACTGTTCCTGCAGCTTGTCCCACGCTGTTGTCATGTACTGTCACTGTGGACACATCCATTCCGATTCTTTCTGCATTTTATTCAATCACGGTATGACGTTCTCTTTTTTTTTTTTTTTTTTTTTTTCTTACCTTTTTTGTCTCGCAGGTGAGCAATGGACAATTGACTCCGTCCACTCCCAACTCTCTTCCCTTGACTTGTCTCACATTTATTGCTATTCCTAATGGTGCCGTCTCATTTAACGGTATCTGGAACGCAACATCAATCATTGGAAGTGCAAGTGTGGCCCAGCCAAGTCGTCTTTCTCCTCCCTCTCTCACATTGTTCCAATTGGTTCTTGGAAGCACAACGGCATCTGCTAGTGGATTCTTACAACTTCAACTGCAGACGGGTCAGCTTGTGGCATCTCCTTTTCAATGCTCTGCCACAACTACTACCACAACAGCTACGACCACTGCACCAGCAACAACAACTCCTTCATCCACTCCAGTCGTCATCTCAGTGTCATCGTTGGTGCAGCCATCGGATCCTGTTGCATGTCCTCAAGTCGCATCATGTCTTGTGACTGTGCAATCCACGGTTCCTCTAGTGTCTGCATTTGCATTTGCCAACGTCACTTTGTCAGGATCTCTCACTCCAACTTCAGCCAATACGATATCAACATCGCTGTGTAACACATACACAGTGTTTCCTGTGGCTGATAATCGATTTTTTGGTGTGTGGAATGCAACGGCCATTGGAGGACAGTGGGGATCTTCTCTCAACACTGCCGTTTCACCTGGAACATTTCAGATTGCCAACTTTGCTCTTATCGGAGGATGCTTGACGGGACGTGTCGGTGTGACACTTCCATCTTTGTTGGAATTCAGCTCTACGTTTCAATGCGGTCCTGCATGTGCAACAACAGCGACAACAACCACTGCCAGTACAGCGGCTACAACAACAACAACAACGGCTGGCACGACCGTTACTGCTGCTCCGACAACAGCAACAACCACAACAACAACTGGACCATTGACGACTCCTACACCAGTTGGATGCCCAGTTACATTCAACCCAATCATCACAACAACTCCTACCACTTGCAATGGACTCACTGTCTGTCAGTTCACGGTGAACAACACGTGCACACCTCTAACATCGGTCAGCATGTCAACCATTGTTACTGATGGTATCATCATTCCTGCCAACCCCAACTTTGATAGCTCAAATGCTTGTCTGTCTTATGCTTCTTTGCCAGACATTACCAACTTGACATTTCGTGGATCTTGGACCAACACAAGTATTTTTGGGGACTGGAGTTCCCCAACCAACCAACAGTCCATTCAAAGTACACAGTTGACAGTCTTCAATTTGGTTCTTTCAGGAACAGGAGCTCAAGTGGCAAGAGGAATGATTGGAGTAACCAATCCTGCGGTTGTGGTATGGACTCAGGAGTTTTGCTGTGGAAATTGTAATCCAACTACAACCACAACAACAACAAGTACAACAACCACTCCTACAACAACAACAACAACAACAACAACAGATACAACAACAACAACAACAACAACAACAACAACAACAACAACAACAACAGATACAACAACAACAACTCCCACAACAACTACAACAACTGATACAACAACAACTACTCCCACAACAACTACAACAACTGATACAACAACAACTACTCCCACAACAACTACAACAGATACAACAACTACAACTCCAACCACAACTACAACAGATACAACAACTACCACCACCACTGCTACAACTACTTCAACCACTGTTGCACCAACTACAACTCCTGCTGGTCCTTGTCCTAATGCAACCAATGACGCTTTTCAGATTTTGGAGAACTCTGTCCTTCTCAATTCTGTAACTACCAATGATATTGGTTGTAATGGAGCTATTCCTCCAACACCAGGAACATATATTGTGACTTTGTTGACTGGTCCTGCATCTGGAAATCTTACACTCAATAGTGATGGAACGTTTCGATTTGTTCCTGCTTTCAACTCTCTAGATACAGTTACCTTTTCGTATCGTCTTTGCCAAGTGACATGCTCTGATGCTACAGTGACTATTGGTATTTTTGCATCATCCGATGGACCGATTGCAAGAAATGATACATATTTGGTTCTCACTTCAGATCCCGTCTCTGGTCTTGTCATCACCAATGACACGAGCTCAAGCACGAACCCTGCAGGACCCAACACTACACCCATTCCAGGAAACTTTGTTGTGACGTTGTTGTCTTCTCCAGCAGGCGGCCAATCGCTCTTGTCGCTTGCATCCAACGGATCATTTACATTTAGTGTTGGAAACATCTCTGTCGTGTGTCCCGGAACCTATTCTGTTGTGGAGGCATGTCTTGCAGCACCCAACGCAACTCTTGATGCTTGCCGCCCGCGTTGTGCTTTGCAGTACACATATCAACTTTGCGAGACAGCTGGAAATCGTCTCTGCTCGACTGCTGCTCTCACCTTCAACTTGGTTCCTCCTGTCGCACATTTGACTGTTAGTGTTACAACTGCACCCACTTCTGCTCCTCTCAACATTGGAGACAATGTCACGTTCATTGTCGACCTCCGCAACAATGGTCCTCAAGATGCGTCCAACATTGTCCTTCGTCTTGGATGGTCTGCCAATCTCAACGTAAATGGTCAACCCACCTTGATCAATGTTGCATCATTGGGTGCATTTCAGAGCTTGGTTACTCGATTCAATGCCACCATTTTGGGATCGAATGATTCATACGTTGTCACTGGTCTCGTTCAATCGGCTACTACTTTTGATTATTCCATCTTTGGTCACTTTGGATTGTTGCGCATCTCTCCTCTCCCGTTGTTTCCTCCAGTGGTTCCAAATGTCACATTCTCCATCACCAACTCGTCGTGCTCTACGTTCAACTTGTTGGCTGGAGTCACAGACCCAAATGGCAACCTTGTTCCAAGCTCTCTCACGGTTTCCGTGTACCCGACAACACAAGGGTCTGTGAAAATTCTGCCTGATTACAGCGTGCAATTCACGCCTACGCCAGACTTTGTGGGAACAACGTGCTTCAGATATCGGGTGTGCGATACGACATTGTTGTGCTCTGAGGGGAAAGTGACGGTAAAGATTTTGCCTGACACTACTGCACCTTTGCAGGTGAACTTTTTCTTTGCTGTGTAATAAAACAAAAGCCAATTTTTCTTTTACTTGGTTGGGCTAGTTAAAGCTTTCGCTACATCTGCAGGAAGTGGAATTCTTTGGCGAGGACGGCTTGCTTCTTCGAGACGTTGCTGAAACTCAAGGACCTCACGCTCAGTATCCGAATCTTCTTCTTCTTCTTCTTGCTCTTCTTCTTCTTCTACATCATCTTCAACTTCTTTCACAACATCATCGGACTTCATCGACCCTTCCGCAACATTATCTACAGGACGATCCTCTTCCTTTTTGGATACATTATCAACAACCACGCCACTTGCAGATCCTTCAGCATTTACATTCTGCTTGTTTTTCTTTTTGTTCTTCTTCTTCTTCTTTTTCTTCTTCTTTAGAACCTTTTCGTCGTTGATAAACGAAACCAAATCATCCACACTACGAGAGCCAAAGTTTTTTTGAGCAGTTTTCTGATCTTCCTGCTGTTGCTGGCTTTTCACTCCTGCCACAGCATTGGTTTTACGAGAAGGCGAAGGAGCAGCAAGCTTTGATCGTAATTTGTCACGCATGGTGGGTGGTGGGACATCTGAGTCTTCTGGAGTAAAATCGTACAAAATATTAAATGTCCGACGAATCTCTGCAGGACTCTTTCCCTTGAGCAATTGAGCAATAGCTTGACATGTCAAATCGACAAGAGGCTTTATCTCCAAATGGTATGCAGCACTTGCCAACTCACACAACGCACCAGGCTCAAGACGAACAAATTTTTCATCCCAACCTGCAAGATCTGAACGCTTTGAATGTGTAATGCAATACTCAAGCACCTTTAGAAGAGCAGGAGAAGACACATTTTCCAAAACAACACTTGAAGATCCCTGGCTCAAAGCAGCCTCGTACTTCTTGCGGATGACAGGAGACATCTTCAACACTGCCTCCATGTCAACATCTTCGAATGAACCATCGCTGCATTCAATGTTGAGACATGCAACAGACTGTACAAAAAAAAAAAAAAAAAAAAAAAAAAAAAAAAAAACCAAAAAAACGCAACCAAGATAGACGCACTGAAACATTAACAA
>CAZEGK010000084.1:0-4494 GCA_964512205.1 uncultured bacterium
CATGATGAAACGCTCGTCTTCGACTTCGAAAGCGTCCCAGTAGCATAATAGCGAAAGGACCTAAACGACATAAAGGACCTAAAGGACTATTAATAACGTCCTTTAGGTCCTTTTTTTATGTCGTTTAGGTCCTTTGAGTCCTTTTGGTCCCTTAGGTCCTTTCTTATTCCTCTACCTGAGGAGACTCTGCTTCTACGTGCTCGTTAATATTGACGCCCCAGCCGCAGTTGTTTACTTTTTCGCTCTCAACGAGATCGATGAGGCGCTGCATGCTTGCGATAAAGGATACTTTCCACTCATCAAAGGACTCAACATGATGTCCTGCTGGAGGAACTGACTTTGCAAATTCCGCAAACTCATCGCTTACTGGGCAATTGATCTGGATTTGAATTGTGATGTCTTGTGTTTTTTCCTCATCTGCATAGATGCTTGTTGCAAGTGCGCTTGAAAGGATAAGTGCTGATAGAAACTTCATAGTGTCCTCCATTGTAGTGTGACAAAACAAGTGTAGGGGATTTCCCTATTGCTGGAAATGACTAAACTTTGGTACAATCCTAAAATATGTTTATAAATAGAGTCAGCCGACAGTCTTTGCTTCTCAATTTGGCTCTAGTCCTGCTGTGCCGCCAGGCACAATAATTTTTTTAATTTCACAGTTATTTTCCGTCTAATTTAAACAAGTTATAGGACTTTTTATGAACATTTATATGTGGCTTATTGCCTCATTCTTTTATGCGTATCAATATATTATACGCGTTATGCCAAACATTATGATTGATGATATTTGTCAGCAGTTTGGCATTGGTGCTGCTGCCTTTGGGCAGTTTTCTGGTATCTACTACATCGGCTATTCACTCGTTCACATTCCTGTTGGGATGATGCTTGATCGCATTGGCCCAAAAAAGGTAATGACGGGCTGTATTTTGCTTGCAGTAGCGGGCCTTGTGCCTTTGATCTTTGCAGAGCATTGGGTATACCCGATTGCGGGTCGATTTTTGGTCGGTATGGGGTCATCCGGCGCAATCTTAGGTCTTTTCAAAATTATTCGAATAGCCTTTAGTGAAGAGCGTTTTGCTCGTATGCTTAGCATTTCTGTAACGATTGGCCTTTTAGGCGCCATTTATGGTGGAGCTCCCGTCAGCTTTATGCGAGATATCTTTGGGTATATGAAGGTGATTGAGGGCTTTGCGGTAGGGGGGCTTATTTTAGCTTTGATTACCTATTTCGTCGTGCCCGAAATCGCTACAAGCCGCACAAAATCACCTATCAGCGACATTAAAGAAGTTATCTTTACACCAAATGTAGTGAAGATCTGCCTTTTTGCAGGCTGTATGGTAGGGCCGCTCGAGGGGTTTGCAGACGTCTGGGGATCAGCCTACTTGCATGAGGTGTATGGGATGTCTAAAACAGTTTCAGCAAGTCTTCTTTCGCTTATTTTTATCGGAATGTGCGTGGGAGGGCCGCTTTTGAGCGTTATTGCGGAAAAGGTGAGAAATTATCATATCACGATTATAGGAGCAGGCGCTCTTATGTGTGCGGGCTCAATAGCGATTGCTATGAGGACGCCTGTAGAAGGATTGCCGGTCTGCTTTATTGCGATAGGGATAGCCTCTGCCTATCAAATTTTAGCAATCTATACGGCATCTACCTATGTGCGATCTGAAGTTGCAGGCACTGCAACAGCAATTGCCAATATGATCATCATGTCCTTTGGCTACGCTATTCATAGCATCATCGGGATAGTTGCTGAAACATCAGGAAGTATCCAGATTGCAGTAGGTGTCATCCCTTTTGGCCTCATAATAGGCACTATAGGATTTATAACAGTTTCACGAGCAAGGAACACATATGAACTTTCAAAATAAGTTAGTAGCAGTAATGAATGAAAAAATCGAGCCGGGCATTATCATGAATGCCTTGGCACATATGTGTATTGGCTTTGGATCAACTATAGGTGTTGAGCCACTACGCCTTACAAACTACATCGATGCCGACGGCAAAAGCCATTCAAATATTAGCGAGATGCCCTTCATGATCTTGAAGGCAAATTCTAATAAAATTAAAGCATTACGGGAGGCGGCACTAGAAGCTGGCATCCAGTTTGTTGATTTTACGGACACGATGACTGTAGGGAGCTATCTCGAGCAGATTGAGCGGACCAAAAATACAAAAAGCGACGGTCTCATCTACTACGGTATCGTCCTTTTTGGCGACTGGCAAAAAGTCTCAGAACTCACCCGCAAGTTCTCCCTTTGGAAATAAAGATTGACTAAATAGAATAAAAATGAAAATGTGTCTCCATGAACTCATAACTCAAGGAGACACTATGTATCGCATGATTTTCTTATTGCTCAGCTTGCTTGCATGTGGAAAGTGCAGAGCAGACTGCTGCTGCCCACACAGTATTGACATCTATTACGTCCCTTTTCATATTGACGGCACAATAAACACAAGCAACACTACATACTGCCTTACCCAAGACCTTACCTATCTAGGTGGTGAGGGTATGCCTACAGCTGCGATCACAGTCGATCCAGGTGTGCATGATATCGTTATAAACTTTAACGGCTTTGAACTTGATCTTGACCCTGCTGTAAACGGCATTGAGATGCTAGGAACTAGCGGACAAGCAATCACTGATGTAACAATCAAAAACGGCGTGATTAAGAGTACCTCTCCATCTGCTGCAAGTAATGCAATTTTCGCTACAAGTTTTAATACTGTTCGAGTTGAAGACATGCGCTTTGTGGATGTTAGAAGAGGTATTGCTGCACCTTTTCAGACTGATATAAATACGGATTTGACTGTTTCTTCTTGTGTATTTGATTTGAAAGGGGCGACAGGGGTTTCTCGCCGAGCGATTGCCCTGAGTACGATTCAAGGAATGCAGGTTGAAGACTGCACCTTTTTACCCTTTGACCCAAATGAAGGCGAATCCATAGGTATTTTATTTGTAAATAACGCAAAAGACGTTCAAGTGAGGCGCTCGACATTTGATGGACAGAAAGATGGCGCAATTAGTATACAGTCAAATTTTAACGCAAGCGGGGGCTTTTTCTTTACTTTTCCTTCAGTAAATTTTCAAATTGATGAGTGCCAGTTTACTAATAACCAGAGTGATATAAGTGCAATCGGTGCAAGTAACCTTGTTGTGACAAATTGCGAGTCATACAATGCTTTATCATTCTTTCTCACAATGGAACCATCAGATCAATTTACTGGACAGCTTGTTACTCCGGTTCCAACTGGACTTTTGGTAGATGGTTGTACAGTAGTGCAAACAGGAGAGGGAGAAATTATTCAAGGAGTATTTTATCCTTTTATGCTTTTTGCAGGAGGCACAACCGTTCCTGGAATAAATGCTCGCGATGTTATCGTTCGTAATTCTACATTTACTCACCAAGGGGCAACTGCGCCTACAATAGGTTTAGTGTTTGCTGGGGCTGAAGGTATTTTAGTTGAGAACAATGTAATTGACTTTACAGCAACCGGAAGGCTTGAGAATTGCGAGCCGATACAATATCTTGGTCTTCCAACAAAAACTGGAAATATTCATCTAGGTTATCCAATAACTGATGATTTGGAAACTATTTCTGGCGGCGCCTTTGTACGAGATGTTACTATCAGAGGCAACCAGCTACTTGGCGGTGCGCAAGTTGGAATTTTTGCAGAAACAAGTATCGGTGCCACACCAAATGAGCGCATAACGATTGAAGACAATAGCATTACAGCTACTGAAGTTGGCATTTTGTTTGAAAATACACGCTCATCATCGATTATCAATAACCGCGTGCAGGGCGTTCGTGGCAATGACTGCGCAAGAGGAGTTGGTATCGAGCTTGCTGGTGCAACAGATGTCAATGATAGTGCTGCTTCTACAAGCAATGCGATCATCGGCAATATTGTAAGCAATAATTATACCGGCATAAAGCTTGACTGCGGAGCCCAAGGCAACCTTGTGAAGGATAACTTCGTCTTTAACAACGAAAGACACCAGATCAAGGAAGAGAAAAAGCATACAAATAAGATCGAATCAAACACTGTATTTGATCATCAAAACGAGCATATCAGCTGCTCAAGTTCATAACGTATGTGTTTTTTGGAGTGATTCATTACGATGAATCACTCCTTCGTCATTTGCCACATCTTCATTTAAAATTTGGTTGACTTAATAGAATAAAGATGAAATTGTGTCTCTAGCAACATCCAACCAAGGAGACACTATGTATCGTGCGATTTTTTTATTACTTAGCTTGCTTGCATGCGGAAAGTGCAGAGCAGACTGCTGCTGCCCACACAGCATTGACATCTATTACGTGCCTTTTCACATTGACGGCACAATCAACACAAGCAATACAACCTACTGCGTCACCCAAAACCTTACCTATTTAGGTGGTGTAGGTATGCCTACGGCTGCGATCACAGTGGATCCAGGTGTGCATGACATTGTCATCGACTTCAATGGCTTTGAACTAGATCTTGACCCATCTGTAA
>CAZEGK010000085.1:0-4385 GCA_964512205.1 uncultured bacterium
AAAAAAAAAAAAAAAAAAAAAAAAAAAAAAAAAAAAAAAAAAAAAAAAATTACCCCATAACTTCCATCGGTGCGGTATCTACCGAATTCTTCTTGGAGGAGGAAGTAACATGTTGTTGTGGTTGCTGTTGTGGTTGTTGCTGCTGTTGCTCTTGTTGTTGCTGTGGTCTATTTTGTTCCATGGCAATCATGAAGAGTGCATCCAAGTTTCGGAGAGCTCTTTCTGTCTCTCTTCTTGTGGCCTCATCTTGTGCTTCTACTCTTCTAAAGAGTCCATCCACACTTCCACTTGTCATCTCAGATGATGGTGCGTCCTCTGATGCAGATGCATTGTGATTCCCAGGTGACGATGGTCTGTGATATGGATGACTATATCCACCATCATAATGACGATGTGTTTGTGGTGATGACTGATGATGATGATGATGATGTGGTTGTTGATGTTGTTGCATATACTGATATTGTTGATTGTAGTAAGATGCAGATGCAGATGCAGATGATCGATAAGAAAGAGAAGAAGAAGAAGAAGAAGAAGAAGAAGTGCTGGGAGTAGGAGACGAAGAAGGAGAAGAGACGTATCTCGTGGAACGAGTGTTGGCACGAGACATGGAAGGAGAAATAACAGCTTGGTCTTGCTGATCTGATCCATAGTAAGGAGAACGAGAAGAAGTAGAGTACGACACAGACATGGACGAAAATGAACCTCCCTGAAGCAAAGGAACAAATTAAAAAAAAAAAAAAAAAAAACGAAATTTCTTACCGGATTAGCGTGATAGCTGTCATCCTGACTGCTGGAACTTTTCTTTTGCTTCACAAATGAAGCTTTTCCGGAAAAAGAGGCCTTCCAGCGATACTGTCCACGGCCTTCAATTGAAATGAAGGGCATCAGACGCATTGCTGCCATGTCTTGGCCAACGAACTGAAAAGTCATTCCTCGCTTTTCCAGCTCTTCTTTTATCATACCAGGAGTCTAAAATGGTGTTAGGCAAAAAAAAGGGAAAAGGAAAAAAAAAAAATCATCCTCACCATAACACATCCTTTTTCCTTAAGAATACCGGCATAAATCTCTTGGCGTTCGTTTCTTGGAAGTGATGCAAGATCACGCACTTTCACGGCAACACTAAGTGATAAAAGACGTTAAAATAAAAGCCAGGCAACAAAGTGAAAGATTTACATACGGTTTAAAGACCTTGACTCTTTTCGAGCTATCTAGAAGGTCGTCTACTGATTCGAAGCTGGCAGATCGCTTCAATTCTCCTGAAGATAAAAAAAAAAAAAAAAAAAAAAAAAAAAAAGAGAGTGAAAAAAGAGTTGATATTACTCTTTGCAGAAAGCAACACGTCGCAAAAGAAAACAAGCTTCCGATCCACGCGATCTGGAGTGAAGACTGGAGTGTAACATGGTGGAGCTAACAGTTGAGCGAGCACACCAGACAAAAAAACAGCAACAACAGGTACCAATAGCAGAGATTTCACTAACCTTGATCACCTTCCATTTCTACACACTTAACAACAACCCCTGAAGGTTCGGGAAAATTAAAAAAAATTTTGCCTTCCTGATGGAGACAAGAGGAGAAAAAAAAAAAAAAAGCAAGTATATTCGGCGCCGCTTTTTTCGCTGAGGAAAGTCAGTTCTCAAAGAAAGATCCTCAGATGCACATTGTACTACAAAAGCATTTTCTCCCATTATTAACTGGTCATCGCGATGCATGACCGTGGTGGCACGCTTTTTTTTTTTTGTGAATGTCACCAGAACGTCAGCAAATGAAATATTGACTTTCTTCAAGACGTTTTCATCTAATTGGGTCGAAGTCTATCAAAAAACTTCGTCATGATGTGACGTAACGCTCTTTGAAAACAAGCTTTTTTGAGTCAAAAAACAACGGCCACACGCAAGAAGAGACGAAAAACAACCATTTTATTGTTCACCCAAGAATATAGTGCATTGCACAGACGTATTTCGGGGCCGGATTATCTCGTCTGGCAAGTACAAAAAAAAAAGAAACGGCCTCCCAGCGTGCATCATTACAAAAAAAGAGGGGCGTCGAAGGCGACACAATCAACAGTCATATGAAGTTTTGGAGTGTCTTTCCGGCACCTAAGTGTAATAATTCGCTAATTCGCGCAAAAAAAAAAAAAAAAGCCGGGCGTTCCCGAGTGGGGTGTTGCGTCGATTTGATTGAATTATTTATGCATTTCTTCTCTTACCTCTTCCAGCAGCAGGTGGTGCTTGTGAGGAAGAAGATGATGTTGTTGTCGCAGTAGGGACGCTTCCAACTCGAACTGTGGTTGGCGTTGTCACGACTTGAGGAGGAGGGACGGGAGGAGCATTGCCACTCTCAGATGCTTGTCGACGAAATGGAGTATCCATGGGAACATTGGAAGCAAAGAGACCAACGGTGTTTGTGGCATCATTGTTGGAGGAAGAAAACGAAGGTTGAGATGAAATGACTGCAGAAGTTGTTGTGGTGGTCGTGGTTGCAACACCGGGTTGTTGTTGTTGCTGTTGTTGTTGTTGTTGTTGCTGTTGTAGTTGTTGTTGTTGCAATTGAAGTTGTTGTTGTTGCAATGCAAGAGGATTCACAATGGTCTTCTGATATCCCTCACGCTGAAAGGTTGCAAAGAGTTGCTCCAAAAACCTTTCTGCACTGTCTCGAGTTCCCAAAGAAAACATAGTTTTCTGTCCATTGCTTCCCATGTCCGGAGATGTTCCAATTCTTAGCAGACCATGATACAATGGGACACCCTTTTGCTGAGTAATGCGCAGCGCAAAGAATACTTTTCTATTGGGCAACCGATCGAATCGCACTTCTTTGGAGAAAAACTCCACAAAAGACACTGGAGCTCTGCGAGCATTGAGTGTTTCAGGCGAGTTGGCCATGATGAACGGCTGTGCTCCCGCGGGCACAGTCACAGGAGGAATACCATACACTGGCAACCCCTGAGCTCCACCACCTCCTCCACCAACAGGCTTTCGTCCTCCATGACGTAACAACAAAAAGTCTCGCAATCCCTTTCCTGCAGCACCCTTGCCGCTTTCTGTCTCCTTACCGGCGTCACCACGAACCACGACATTGAGCAAAGCAGAAGCAGGTCGAATCTCAAATTTTCGGGCGTTGAAATGGAGCAAAGATGAAACCAAAAACACATTTGGATCAGGAGTGAGACACAATGGACGCGCAATAGCCAAAAGCATGCGCTTCTCCAGCTCAAGCATTTCATAATCAGATGTAACTTCCATAGCTGCAGCTGCCTTACTGGCGTCACGAACAATCGAGTCATATCCTGGTCTGAGAAGAACGCGATGGACACGTTCCCAAGAAGAAGAATGACGCAAATCATGCACTTCAACCACTACACATCCATCATAGAAATGAACTGTCTGCTTCTCTGACAAAATATCAAGAACATCAGGTGTCAAGCGATGCGTATCAATGGCTCTAATGAACTGCCAATAAGGTTCATCATAAGGATATGCCACACTAGATTGGTCGATTGTAAAGCAAGCAGGATACAAATGAACAGTCAGAGAAACCATCAAATCTCCAAGTTGGTCCAACAAAAAGGGACTTGCAATTGGACGAGCAACCAAATTACTTCCAGATGTATTCGTCACAGCAGCAGCAGCAGAAGGTGGATTATTTGGTGTTGCAGAAGATGGTGACGTTGATGAACCTGTTGTTGTTGCATTATTATTGTTTGCAGCGTTTCCCACATTTACATTTGCTGCTTGTTGTTGTTGTTGCTGTTGTTGTTGTTGTTGTTGTTGTTGTTGTTGTTGTTGTTGTTGTTGTTGCTGTTGTTGTTGTTGTTGTTGATTGAGATGATAATGATGATGAGGTCTATCGTATGACATCTTTGTTGTCAATGGCAACAGCATTTCTTCTTCCGCACTCAAATTCTGTCTCTTTTGTCCCACTCTCTCTCGTGCCGCTTCTGCTGCTCGTCCCATAGCTCGAGAACATCCATTGGCAAAACTGGAAAAGCCCTCATGACTTACTTCCAAAGAGCCTTCAGGTTCTGAAGCGTTGGCGCCAACAAAAACAAATAAAGATTCCGACACACCACCATGCTCCAGCTTTACGGGCACAAGCGGAGAAGACCCAGAGAAACTACTTCTAGGTGATGTCACATGAGCCGAAGGACCAGGTGAACCCGGGCCATGCGACTGCAATCACACAAAGAAAAAAAAAAAAAAAAAAAAGTTTAAAAACTTTCTTCTCGTCCTTCATGAACGATTTCAGCCTTACCTTTGGAGGCCTACCTCTTCTAGGCTTATTATCAGCCGCAGGTGCAGCAGCTCCAGCTGGTGGAGGTTGGATCTGAGACGGGAAAAAAAAAAAAAAAAAAAAAAAAAAAAAAGGTAAGAAAAAAAAAAAAAAAAAAA
>CAZEGK010000086.1:0-4265 GCA_964512205.1 uncultured bacterium
AACATGTTGAGTGTTCTTTTTGTTCTTTTTGCTCTTGCATCTTGCGCTACCATCTCGTACACCGTTACTCCCAACGGAAATATCGCATGGAAGTTTTCAGGCCCTGGAACTGGATCTGACAATCCCACAATCCAGATTGTCGTTGGAAACACCTACAACTTCACTGTCGATGCTGTCGGTCACATCTTTGCAATTCACAACTCGCAAGGAAACGTGCGTGAGGATTTTTTTTTTTTTTTTTTTTTTTTTTTTTCTAAACTTTTCTCCGGAACAGACGAACCCTAGCGACAGATACAACACTGGGGTAACCAACAACGGTATCGCTCAAGGAAATTTGATTTTCACTCCTGTATCGGGTGCGCCCAGAACATTGTACTACATTTGCGAAGTCCACCCTGCTCAGACTGGACAGTTCCAGGTCAGTCTTGCATCGCACGTCGTAGTCGGGCTTTTTTCTTTGCTCGCTGTAGTGGCCTTGGTCTTTTGAAGCAAAAAAAAAGTCCTTTTTTTTTTTTTTTTTTAAACAAAAAAAAATCTTTTCAGGGCTTCCTCTCGAATAACTTTTGGTTTTCGTTGGCTCATATCTATTATGCGAACTATTTGTCTCATTTTATTTGCATTTTTTGTGTTTTCTTGCGTTGAAGGACAAAGAAGGAGAAGAAGAAGTCCTCGATCGGCTCTTTCTGCCCTTGACACCCCTCGTCTGAACCAAGGACCTGCTCGTTTCAACATGCTCGGCATGGGCTTTACCTATTTGGAAGGTGCACTGCCCCCGTGTACGCACTTGCGCATTTGGGACAGTGGAGCCACTTGGAACAAGATCCACAAAGGTCCCAATGAGTATGACTGGAGTGTTTTGGACGCTCAAGTTGACAGAGCTCAAGGAAAATATATCACATATGTGATTGGGTCCACTCCCACGTGGGCAGCAAAAGCAGTTCAACCTCACTACAAGGACTGGGTTGGAGGACCAGGTAGCAACAGTGTTCCTCGCAACATGGCTGACTTTACCAACTTTGTTCAACAATTGGCACAAAGGTACAAAGGACGCATTCGGGCGTATGAAGTGTGGAATGAGCCTCAGTTGGTTGAGTTTTTTTTCCCTTACTCTGACATTCCTACCTTGGTTGGCATGACTGTGGCAGCTCGCAATGTCATTCGTCGCATTGATCCAAATGCTCTTGTTTTGAGTGCCTCCATCATTCCTCGTCCCAGCAGTGGAGGAATGCGTAAAGCCAGCTTGTATTTGAGAGAGTTGGCTCGTCACAACTGGCCAGTAGATGGTATCAGTGCACACATCTACCCTGAATCAGGAAGAGGAGCAGATCGTTGGTTGGAGTTGGCACGAGACATGATGTCAACATTGCGTCGTCTTGGAACACCAACACGTCTGATGAGAAGAGTGTGGGTAACAGAAACACTCTTTGGTCTGTTGGGAGATGCACCTGCAGACATGGCCACTACAGTACGAGACATGTACAATGGAGCCAAGCAACTTGGAATCACACAAATCTATTGGTATGCATGGAATAGACCTGACTTGAAGGGTTCTCTTTTGGCAGATGGTTCACCAACATTCACAGCCATTATGCAAAACCAGTAAAAACTCAAACTTTTGGTATCATTATTGTTTTTCTCCTTCTTGTTTCTCTTTTCTTCTTTGCAGGTTTCGTTCGACTACTTCATTGATGATTTTGCTTTCAATGTTGCAGCGCCAGCGTGTCAATGATGTATTTTGTGTGACTTCATCTTCCATCACTCTAATGTTGTCTTCGCTGACTTCATTTCCCACCATGGATACGTTTTCCAAGTGAGGATGTCGTGCCAAGGATGTCAACAACATGGGTATGGATCCATCTGGCGTGCATGTATTGGCACCATAATGTAAAACACGCAACACAGATGTTGATGATGTTGATAATGCATTTGCAATGGCTTGTGTTCCATCGTCACCAATGCTATTGGAAGATATGTCCAATTCTGTCAAGGTAGGATGATGCTTGATCACATCAGCAATAGCCATGGCACCTTCATCTTCAGCACCATCTTGATAAAGAAGAAGAGATTGAAGTGTCGTGTTTCCTCCTCCTCCTTGAAGTAGTGCTCGACACAAGATGACCATTCCATCTGCACCAATGTTACATTCCCCCAAATCAAGAAATGTCAAAATTGTGTTTTTCCTCAGCATTTCTGCCAAAGCTTCTATGCCCAATTGTCCCACATCATTTCCTGCCATGTTGATGTGTGTCAATGTTGGATGTTGCATCACTGCATGTGCCATTGCCACACTTCCTTGTTCCATCAATTTAGAGTATGATACATTCAACACACGTAACACTTGATTGCGTGCAACACCTTGTGCCACCAATGATCCTCCCTCTGGTCCTAACCCACTATCGGACATGTATAACTCTTGTAATACCTTATTCATACCTAATGCTTGTCCAATGGCATCTGCACCATCTTTACCTGCTCTACAATCGGATACATGCATACGTAACAGACTAGGATGTTCTTCCAACGCAATAAATGTAGCTCGTACACCACCCGCACTCAACCCGTTACTCGACAAATCTAACTCATGTAAATGGATAGCGTTATCCACCCCATTACTAAACATTTTGGCGCCACTATTTTGAATTGCATTATCGGACACATCCAAATACGTCAATGTTCGATTTCGCCGAAATACAAACGACAACGTTTTGGCGCCAAGAACACCTAATTGATTGTCACGTAACGATAACCATCGCAACCCTGTATTGACCTCTAAACCCCGTGTAAAGGTGCGTAACTCGTCTTGTTGATGACCTAATTTGTTTCCCGCCAAATCCAAATGAGTCAAGGAGGGGTTATCACCCAGTACATCACCCAGTATAGCATATCCCTCCCCACCCAATTGATTGTCCCACAAATCCAATCGCAAAAGCGTCGAAAAAAACGAATTTCTTTTTTTTTTTGTTTCGTTTTTTTCTTCTTCTTCTTTTTTTTTTAGCAATTGGGCGATGGTTTTTGCACCATCAGGTGTGATGTTGTTGTTGGATAGGTCAATGTGAGTAATGTGTGCAGCATGAGGTGAAGATTGAAGAGCTTCACATAAAATACCAATACGCTCATCATCAAGACCACAGTGCGAAACATCTAACAAAGTCATCCCTTCAATGAAACATGACTCAATAGCACTAACGTCTTCACCATATTGAATAACCTCTTGATAGGAGGCCTTCATTCCTTAAAAAAAAAATATCGAAAAAAAAAAAAAAAAAATTCTAAAAATGAAGAGAGAAAGGGACGAGGAGGATGAGGAGTCTGGTGCAGTGCTACCTCAGATCAAGTCATTTGAGTCTAGACAAGAATATGAAGTTTTTTTAGAGGAAGTTGCTTTTTTTCTTCTTCATCGTTTTGTTTTGGTTGCCAATGGTGTTCGATATCGTATTCTTGAGGTTGAAATGTATGTCCATGATGACAATGGTGTCTGGAAAGATATGTTTGCCCACAATGATTCGTTGCAGCGACAAAATGCAAGTTTTTATTTCCACCGCTCCGGAGTGAGTTTTCGTGGTGGAACATACAAAGGTCTCGATGTTACCTTTGGGTCACCTCATTGTGCTGCTGCTGCATTGATACGAACAACGCAACGGCTGAATGATGATGATGGGGATGGGGAAAAAAAAATATTTTGTGGTCCATGTGTTGTGGTAGATGAGTTGTTGAGGTCATTGCAAGTGTCAAGTATAGCACAGTATGTCAATGAGCATGGAGTGGAAAGCTCTAAAAAAAAAAAAAATAATCTTCATTTGGCATTGTTGTCGGAGGGAGGTCATGACGAGGTGAAGAAAGTGTACAAAACTCCCCGAGTTGGATTGTCACTCTTGAAACATCCTCATTTCAGCGAAGATGTTTTTTTTTTTTACGCTCATCGATTGCGGTTTTTAGTTGAACCTCACAAAGTGACCAAGCATCGTCATTTGCTTGCTCTTGTCATGATGGAAGATGAGATACATGAAGATACCATAGAAAAAATAGTTGGTACAAAAAAAAAAAATATTTTGCAGTGGCGCGCGGATTATGAGAGCGGGAAGCAAATGTGTAAGGTGGAGTCGTATTTTGGGACTAAAGTAGATCAGGTGCAAACATATTGCAAGATGTATGGTGCATTTGTAACGCACAAAAAAAAAAAGTAAAAAAAAAAAAAAAAAAAAAAAAAAAGAAGGAAGGAAGGAAGGAAAGAACACTCGAGTTAAACTTGTGTATATTATGCTAAA
>CAZEGK010000087.1:0-3882 GCA_964512205.1 uncultured bacterium
TTTTTTAATCCGTTTTGTTCTTGTGTAGAAATGGTGAAGTTGTTCCTCAAGACGAAGTCAAATGGATCAGAGGGTTAGTTGGAGAGTGTGTTTTTTGAGTCACGTCTCGTGGTCTAACGTGTTTCTTTTCAAAAAAAAAAAAAAGGCGCGATCTTTTGTCAAAGAATCCTGAGGAGCTGAAGAAAGAGTATGGTTTCGAGATTATCCATCAGTCTTGGAAGAGTGAGCGTATTCCGTTGGGTCAAATGCGTGTCAATTTTGGAACATGGTCTTCGTTTCATCCAAATGCACTTCACGTTTTGTGGACGGATGAAGACAATTTAAAGTTGGTGACTGATTTATATCCCGAGTTTCTTGAAACATACAACATCTTGCCAATGAATGTGATGCGTGCTGACATGGCTCGTCTTTTGTACATTCACAGATATGGTGGTCTTTATGTTGATTTGGATTATGAGGCCAAGGCCAATGTTTTTGAGAAGCTTCCAAATACTGATGCAGAAATCTTTGTTGTGGAAAGTCCCACTTTGATGAACGAAGTCATGCAAAACTCATTGATGGTTTCAAAGACGTTGCGTCATCCTTTTTGGTATGAAACGTGCAAATCCATTGTTGAAATTCAAAGATTTTTGAATCATCCTGAGGAATGCAAGAAACATGGATGGAGTGGATGTGACAGTATGATGATGTTCCATAGTCCCTTCACAGGTAAAGCTGCCAATTTGATTTTGATTTTGGACATTTCTGGACCTGCTGTGTTGGACAAGACGTGGGTGTTGCATCGTCACAAGAGTTGGGATCAAAGGTGGAAGTTGGAGTTGTTGAGCTTGAAGGATTTTTTCATTGGAACATATGCACGTCACTATCAGTTTAGTACGTGGGTCAATATTCCATATGCCATCAAGGAAATTATTGGTGCAGTTGCATTGGGAGTGATTGGAGCTTTTGTTGCTGGAGTGACTCTTACATACTATTACCTTAAAAAGCAACAAGTGAATCAAGTAAAGAAATGATATAAAGTGAGGTGAGGTGAGTTTACTTTTTCTTATCAAAACGGAGGTTGAATTCGAGGACCACGATTATTATTATTGTTGTTGTTGTTGCTACTCTTCTTGTAATTGTCATGTCCACCACCACCACCACCACCACCACCACTACTACCGCCAGCACCAGCACCACCTCCAACTAATGGCATTAATCCTCTTCCCGTTTTTCTTTCAAAGTCTCCTTCTCTCATGTCAGGTCCTCGGGCCCATCCTGTCTTAATGGCAGAGTCATGAACTGGAAAGTTCATCATTTCCATTTGTGCTGTTTCAGCGTCATCACGAGATGCATATGTTACAAAAGCTTGTCCTTGTTCAGGTCGGTGAGTAATGTGTTGAATTCGACCAAATTGTGAGAACATTTTGCGAATTTCATCTTCAGTCACTGTAGCGGGAACATTACCAATATACACAGTGGTTGACCAACGAACAACATATTTGCTGCCGTTCATCTCAACAATTTCATCCTTGGATCGTTGTTCAGCGCGTTCTTGAATCGTCTGCAACGTACGAAGCTGAGCAATCAACTCTGGACTTCCTGAGGGAGTCAAAAGACGAATCAAGCCATCATAGGTAAGACCTGCACCCTTCAACACAGCACTCAATGCACGAGGATCATTCAACAATGCTTGAACTTGACTCAAAATCTCAGGGGGGACACCGGGAATTGGAGCTGACAAAGACGACGAAGATGAAGAAACGGCAGAAGAACTACTGGCTTGCTCATTGACACGACGCTCTTGTTCAAGACGACGACGCTTCGCATCTGAAATGGCTTCTTCAGTGGCAGGAATAGCATCGTCATCGTAATTGAAGTCCAAATCAACAGCAACAGGATCCATAGCCATTCCCATGGGTAATCCAACCATCATGGGCATTCCAAGACCAGGAGGAAGCTTTGGTGCACCTGGTGGTGCAGACGAAGCAACAGCACCACCGCCCATTCCACCAAGCATGGGAGGAAGACCTCCTGATCCAAGCATCGGTGGAGGTGGACCTGATGATGATGTTGCCATGGGAAGCTTATTGGAGTGTGGTGGAGTTCCTGGAGGAGTATGAGGAGATGGAATACGTTCTCGCTTGTGTGTTGTAACAGCACTTGAAGAAGATGAAGAAAGACCTCCCGGAACAACAACTTTGTTTTCAGTCCATAATCTCAAAAGACGATCCATCATGGACTTGTCTCCTTCAGGACATTGATTCAAAAACTCAACTGTCTCACTCAACTTGACCTTTTGGAAAAAAAAAAAAAAAAAAAAAAATGAGCGACCGAGACAAAAAGAGAATCAAAACAACAACAACAAGCAAAAGCATGTTCTAAACAACTTCACTTACAGCAAATCTAGGTCCGAACTTGTCCTTGTCTGCAAACTTTGCTTGAGAGCGACGACAAATTGCATCAATCACGTACGCTGCTCCCAACAAGTGAGCGGGTGACTTTTCAGCACACTTGGCCACATACTTTTCTGTCAAATGAACAATGTGCTTGTAATACGCCTTGTGGTCCAAAGCAAGCTTTGCAATCGCCACAATCCGAACTTGGGTGGGAGGAGGCTTTTCCTTCATCAACGAGTAGAGAGCCTATCAAAGAAACAATGTAAGTGAAAGCAATACAAGCGCACACGAAAACCTTTAAAAAAAAAAAAAAAAAAAAAAAAAGAAAGAAAGAAAGACAGAAGGGAAGAAAAGAGTGCCGTCATGCACACGACTTACTTGAACGAACTCTTCTTGTTGAGGCCAATCAGATGACATGACGACACTAAACAACGCTTGAAATTTTGTTTGTTTTTTTTTTTTTTTCCAAACATCTACACGAGACTCCATGCATTTGCTTTTGTATCGAATGTTAACAACTCTGCTGTTGATATATCGAACCATGCGCCATACAAATTGAGTTCTCCAATCTCTGTCAAATCTCTAATGAGTGGAAATGTTCTCAAATTTTCCAATGAGCACACTACACTTTCCAGCTCGAGTTGCTTTTGTTTATCTCTTGCCAAATCAGGTTCTGGGAGTAAGATTGACACTTTCGACACTCCTTTCACCGACATGAGATTGTGTCGCAATCGTTTCAATTGTTGCATCACTGCTCGTTCCGAGTAAGTCGTAGTTGTTTTTGTACACCTCACTAAGAACACATTACTTTGTGTCTCAATCACGGCATTCACAATATCTCCCTCGGCCTTGGCAATGGCTGCCGTCATCTCACTCAGCATTCCAGGACGGTCTTCATTTAGCGTCACTTCAACAACCACACGTTCAATGAGAGGAAACAATGGAGATGCAACAACATCACCACCACTACCTTCATCCTCTTGCAAAGAACTTGTTGTTGTTGTTGTTGTTTCATCTTTCGACGATGATGAAGAAATGGATTTTTTTTGGCTCGAATCTGATACAGATAACGCAGTGATATTGTCAAGACTTCTTCGTGAACGTATACGCTGATAAGCAGGGTCAAGAAGAGTCATCCACTTGACCAAGAAATCTTCCCCAGACACACGAAGAGCAGCAGGATTGAGAAATCCAGCAACACCTCCACAAAGACCATGTCCCATCACAACAATATTGCGAACTTTGAGACCTTTCACAGCAAACTCTACTGCTGCAGATGTCCCATGAAAGTTGCCATCGGGATCATAGGGAGGAACCAGATTTGCCACATTGCGTACCACAAAGAGCTGTCCAGGAGCAGCATCAAAAATAATCTCCGGAGCAGCACGAGAGTCGCAGCAACACACCACCAACGTGTCCGTTCTCTGACCAGCTTCAAAAAAAAAAAAAAAAAAAAAAAAAACAAAAAAAAAAAAATCGAAAAAAATATTATACTGCAACCTAT
>CAZEGK010000087.1:3892-4258 GCA_964512205.1 uncultured bacterium
GATGACGCCAAAAAAGTCTTTCAGAAGGATCAGAGGCACCCCAAAAAAACCCCCCCGGTTGCAACAAAAAAGGAAAAAATAAAAAAAAAAAAAAAAAAAAAAAAAAAAAAAAAAAAAAAGAGAAGCGAATGAAATATTGTGACGTCAGTCATGTGCGATTCAATACTGCATCCATCATCAAAACACTTACTCTGTGAAAGAACCTTGAACCGTTGTGCTTCATGTTGAAGACGATTCTTTTTGAAAGACGCTAAAAAAAACCATAACCGAGTCAGAAGACTACACTAACCATGATAAATGGAACCATCGGAGTATAAAACAACCGCAATCGGGGACATGAACTCGAAAGAGACAGAAAAAAAAAAA
>CAZEGK010000088.1:0-1590 GCA_964512205.1 uncultured bacterium
CTTTGATTATTTTAAATTTTTTTTAAAAAAAAAAACAAACAAAAAAAAACAACAAAAAAATAAAAAAAAAAAAAAAAAAAAAAAAAAAAAAAAAGATTAGCCATTGAGACCGCTCTTTGGAAATGTGACTTACTATCATCAACACCTTCTTCTTCATACATCCTCATCAAGTCTGCACGATTAGCTTCAAGTTCACGAAGCCATTGCTCATGTTGTTCTTCATGACGACGAATCTCAGCTTGAAGCTCTTCTGGACTCATAACATCGTCATCATGATCAACATCTGCACGCTTCTTCTTAGGACGACCTTTCTGACCAGTTGCAACAATACCAGCCTTCTGAAGAGCAGAACGAGCAGCTCTAAAAAAAAAAAAAAAAAAAAAAAATTAGCACAGCTATGATGACGCTTTGAATTGTCTCACCTGTTAGATCTGTTTCTTTCCAACAACTTGTCTCTATTCTTCTGATAATACTCTTTTCTGTATTCACGCACTCGTGCAGGTTCTTCTTCTTGTGCAACACTTGTTGTTGTTGTTGTTGTCTCCACATTCTGCTTGCGGACTCTAATAACATGATCACATTCACATCAACACTCATTCACACAACATTACTCATTTGTTACTCACCTCTTCACTTGCTTCACTTTCTTCCTTCCCACTGGAACAGGAGGACTCGTGTAGCCAGCACCACTCGACGAAAACACCCTCGATAATGACATCCCTGGACGACCATGTAAAACACCTCGCCATGCAAAACAACGCATCACTCAACCCTCACCAATGAAAACTGTAATACGACAAAAGTCGATCTCGGGAAGAAAAGTAAGAATTTTTTTTCTTGCAGGGCGATGCGTACTGCCTGTAACATTCGATTGCGTCGTAACTTTTCTACGTCATTGAAGGTAATCTTTGTTGGTGATTTCTCTCGATTCTCTCGCGAGAGAGTAATGAAACTTTTTTTTTTTTTTTTTTTTTAACTTTTTTTTTTTTTTTTTCTCCAAGAGCCCCAAAGTTCTTGGCTCTGCTCAAGAAGCAGTGAAAGTGATCAAGGACGGTGCCAAGGTTCTTGTCGGTGGATTCGGTCTTTGTGGTATTCCCGAAAACTTGATTGCTGCTTTGAACAAGCAAGGTACCAAGCAGCTCACTGTTGTCAGCAACAATTGCGGTGTTGATGACTTTGGTCTGGGTATTCTTCTCCGTAGTCGTCAGATCAAGAGAATGGTCAGTTCTTATGTTGGAGAAAACAAAGAGTTCGAACGTCAGTATCTTGCAGGAGAACTCGAGGTTGAGCTTACTCCTCAAGGAACTCTTGCAGAGCGCATCAGAGCAGGAGGAGCAGGAGTTCCTGCATTCTTTACTGCAACAGGAGTTGACACAATGTTCCAATTGGGAGGATTGCCTGTAAAGTTCGCACCTGGAGGAAAGGGTAATGTCAATATCGAGAATGGTGATCTGTTTTATCGTATGCTGATTTTTTTTTTTCTTTTTTTTTTTTTTTTTTTTTTTTTTTTTTTTTTTTATTGTTTTTTTTGGAGGAAGGGAGGCAAGGTTGTTGTGGAGTTGTTGGTTTTTTGAGTTGGTTGGGTGGTGG
>CAZEGK010000088.1:1600-4243 GCA_964512205.1 uncultured bacterium
TTTTTTTTTTTTTTTTTTGAAGAGACTGTTGAGGTGAGTGCTGCCAAGGAAGTTCGTGAATTCGATGGACGTCGATATGTCATGGAGCGTGCCATTCGTGGAGATGTTACATTGATCAAGGCATGGAAGGGGGACACTGCAGGAAACCTTGTGTTCAGAGGAACTTCCAATAACTTTTCTCAACCCATGGCAGCTGCTAGTGGAGTGACCATTGCAGAAGTGGAAGAGCTTGTTGAAGCAGGTTCAATTGACCCATCTCATGTCCATGTTCCTGGAATCTATGTGGACTTTGTGGTCAAGGGAGAAAAGTACGAAAAGAGAATTGAGAAGAGAACCACTCAAAAGGAAGATGCATCTTCATCGTCTCCTGCCATTGATACATCTGATGTTCGTGTGTTGATTGCAGGAAGAGCTGCTCTCGAGTTCCGGGACGACACATATTGCAATTTGGGTATTGGTATTCCAACATTGGCATCCAACTTTATGCAGGGACGTCGTGTGACACTGCAAAGTGAGAACGGATTGTTGGGAATCGGACCTTATCCTAAGAAGGGAAAGGAAGATGCAGACTTTATCAATGCAGGAAAGGAAACTGTCACCACCATGGCAGGAAGTGCTCTCTTTTCAAGTGCAGAATCATTTGCCATGATTAGAGGAGGACACGTCGATCTGACTCTTCTTGGAGCATTGCAAGTGAGTGAAAAGGGAGATTTGGCCAACTGGATGATCCCTGGACACATGGTAAAGGGTCCTGGAGGAGCTGTGGATTTGGTAAGCAGTGGCTCCCGAGTCGTCATCACCATGGAACACACTGCAAAGGGAAAGCATAAGATTCTTCCCAAGTGCTCTTTGCCTCTCACAGCCAGTGGTTGCGTATCACGCATCATCACAGAGATGGCCGTCTTTGATGTGAGCCCCAAGGACGGATTGACTTTGATTGAGACAGCCAAGGGAGTCACTGTTGACCAAGTCAAGCAAGCAACAGGTGCTCCATTCAAGGTCAAGCAAGGAGGACCTCAGACCATCAAGTACGCCTGGGAAAAGCAGTAAAACACTACCTGTTTCCTTTATTGAATCGTTTTTACAAATTTCACAATCGATGACCCTCTACGGGCTGCGGTTGGAATTGTGGTGGTGCCATCTGAATGGGTGCAGCAACATAGGGTGGACCATAAGGAACCTGATGATAAGGAACTGCAACCATTTGGACAAAAGGAGTTGGGCCAGCCGAAGGACTTCCTGGAACGGCAACTGGAACACCAGAAGGAGTCCACTGAGGAGTCTGAGCACGTGTCTCTTCCTGAACAACCTTCTTTGCAGCCATCTTGAGCCTATCGTGAAAAGAAAGACCAGACGAAGACGGTGTTGAAGGAGCAGCAGCAGCAGGAGAAGAAGGAACCGATGTTGGTGTCGACGACGACGCCACTGGAACTTCCATCATAGGACGAACCAACACTGGGGACTGTGCGACACGGTTTTGCAATGGCGAAGGAACAGGTGATGAAGGAGCAGGCATGACGGCAATTGGAACTGCAGACATGGGAAGAAGAGGTGGACTAAATGGAACAAGAGGAGGACTGAAAGGTGCACTGGTTGGAGGAGATGGAGGAGCAGGTGAAGCTTTGACAAAGCTAATGTTGAAGCCAGGCTTGAACACACCAGCATCAGGATTGAATGTAAGCTTCTTCTTTTGAGGCTGAGTTTCATCCTTTGTTGCAACTTCACTTTCCTTGGGAGTTTCTTTAGGAGTCTCCTTCGGAGCTTCCTTTGGCGCTTCTTTTGGCGCCTCCTCCTGCTGAACCTTTGGTGGTTGTTGATGTTGTTGTTGCTGTTGTTGTCTTTGATGAGGAGGAACGTATTTCTTGCTATCTGCTCCAGCAGGTGGTGGTCCTGCTGCCCATGCCGACTTTACTTGCTGTTGTTGTTGCTGTGTTCTCACCACTCCTGAATATCTTTCTTCTTCATCTTCATCTCCATCATCCTTCAATGCAGCTTGTCCTCTCTCTTCTGCCATGTGTATGTTGTTAGCTGACTTTCCCTCAATCTCTTTAGCCATCTGATCTGCCTTTCCTGCATTCTTCTTGTACCATTCCGTGTTGGTGTTCAACGGTGTTGTGTAGAGATCCATATCAAACGATGATGAGTATCCAAACAACTTGCTATTGGCTTCAAATTGATCCCACTTGCCAACTTGACCATCAAGCTCAAGAGCAACACCATCTTTGGTTGTAGATGACCCTTGCTCTTCTTCCCACTTCACAAGATTGCGCTCTTCCACATCACCACGTGCTGAGATCTCCCTGTCTGTCGGAAGAGCAGCACCTCCTTTTTTTCCGCCACCCTTTTGACGGCCTCCTTGTCCCTTCCCTCGCTTTCCACCATTCTGTGAGACGAAATGGTTAGAACTTTTTTTTTTTTTTTTTTTTTTAAGCTTTCGCGCCATGAAAATACGTTGATTGAGCCGTGACATGAAATGCCTACGCCTCGCCAATGCGCACAACATGACCGATTGCTCATTCTATTCCGGCACTCTGTCTTACCTGAGACATTCTCGATTATTTGTTGACGTAGATCAAAGCTCAACGAGAAAAAGGACTCAATCCCTAAACAAATGGTAATAATCTGTGAGCTTGAGCTGTAAAA
>CAZEGK010000089.1:0-4233 GCA_964512205.1 uncultured bacterium
GTCATAGGCTTTTTGCTCTATGAAAATATCTCTTTCTTTTTTTGCTGCATGAGACTTGCATCATAAAAAAGCTGTATGCGTACGATTTTATCATCTTTAAAACGAAGCCATGATGCTCCTGGAAATGCATTTGATACTCCGGGGATAGCTACTTCGTAGACGATAAGTGCTTCATGTTCGTCTCCAAATTTAGCACGTATCGTTAGCGATGAGATTGCATCCATAAAATGGCTTGTTGCAGTGGTGACAGCCTCTTTTCCTTGTAATGTGGCCATAGGGCTATAAAATTCCACATCTTGTGCAAGAAAGGCTGACACCTTCTCTAGATTCTTTTCTCCTACCGATTTGTAATAGGCTTCTCCTTGTGATATGGGAGTTTTGTGCATGGCTAGTTCCTTTTTTTTTATAGTTTTTTTGCTTGCTTCATTCAGTATGGCAGAACTAATTGAATATAGCAAGCTATATTCAATATAAACGTGAAAACTGCATAAATATGCAAATCATGTTGCATATATACCCATATGAAGGTATATTTATGCAAAACAAGAGGTATATTTATGCAGACAAGTTTTGCCGTCCAAAAAACAGACCAGGGATTTCAGCTTGAAATTACCTTTAGAGATGATGAGTGGAGCAGCGTATCGAATGTCTGCTTCACTCCTGATGAAAAGCAGGTGAAACAAGAAGAGGTGCTCTTTGATGTGCTTACCAAAAATGGCTACATAAACAATAGCCCGCTTTTTACAAGGCGAGATTGTAAGGAGCTAAAATGTGCACTCAAGCTCGTTCCTGAAACACGTCCCGCAACAATTGGGGTTATTGACCTTAAAGATAAACAACATGGGTATGCAGGCTCTTGTAAAGAAGAAATAGCAGCTGAAGAGAGGCAGGCTGCAAGTGCCATGAAAACAAAGAAGCTTTTTCAAAAGGAGATAGATTTTTTACTCCTGGAAGGAAGCTTAAAATGTGACATCTTGGCATCGGCCCTATTTACACAGCGAGCATGTAGATACCTCAATTCAAATGAGGGATCGGCAGATTTTTGCCAAATTGCCGAATACTTCATGATCGGCTTTAAACTTGGTCTTGCGGCAAAAATCCATACAGCGATCTTCTCAAGCGATCGCTATATTGCGCAAGTTTCCGGACGCTATCACTCATTTCCCTCCTTTTCAAAGAGTGTCGTGTTCTACCCGGAACAGTATAAGGAAATCTATTCCCAAGAAGCGCCTTTTGCAAAGTCCCTTCAGTCTGTCTGCCTTGTCGTGGGAGAGTATTTTCAAGACTCCGGCATCACAAAAATGACCATGGAGAAAAAACTATGAACTATACAATGCTCTCTTCATCGCAAAATAGGTTTATTCTCTTTGATTTTCTCGATGAAGAAATGGGATCTTTTGCTCACATGCATGCTCTCTTACTTGAAACAGATAGAGATGATGCATTGATTTTGTCAGATTATGAGCTCTCAAATGGAGAGCTATTTGTGAAGATATCAGTACTTGGTCAAGATGGGCTTTTTGGCGAATTTTGCGCAAATGGCGCATGCGCTATTTCAAAGTATCTCCATGATAAATATTCCGATCTTGAAAAGATCTTTCTTAAGACATCTTGGGGAAATCTTCTATTAAGACATGATAATATGGGAAGCTATTCAGTAAAAATCCCGCTTCCTCGCACCTCTTTAAATTCCAAATTTATAGGTGGACCATTTGAGGACACACCATTTTGTTATATCGAAGCGATAGAGCCTCATCTTACGATAAATATGGAGCTTGCAGATGATGCGCTTTTTGCTTTAGGAAAAGCTCTTAACTATAATAGAGGCCTTTTTCCCTTGGGAATAAATGTAAATGCCTGGCATCGCCTCGATGAAAAGAGGCTCTTTGTAAAGACCTATGAACGAGGTGTGCAGCGGCTTACAAAATCGTGCGGCACTGGGTCAATATCATCTGCTTTTGCAGCGCATGCAAAAGGAAAAGTTGAGGTGACAACGCCTGGCGGCACACTTTTGCTTGTGTTTGAAGATGATGGCGTAACACTTTCTGGATCTTGCCAGCTTGACAATTAACTCTAAGAGTCTAAAAAATACTCCTCTTGCAAAAGAGGTATAAGGATGAAGGAACTATCGATGCTTGAAAAAAGGCAAAACGCCATTCAAGAGCTATTGAAAAAAGAGTATATATCTGATCAGGAGCAAATTGTAGAGCTCCTTTTGGAAAGGTATAACATAGAAACAAATCAAGCAGTCGTCTCAAGGGATCTTCGAAAACTTGGCGTTGCAAAAAAGCAGGTGGGAGGAAGGCTTGTCTATGAGCTTCCCCAGACAAATATAGTCTCAGAGATTCTAAAGCTTGCCATTATCGATATTACCTATAACGAGGCACATATTGTCATATCAACGCAGCCGGGCCTTGCAAGCTTTGTAGGAGATGCAATAGATCAATTTGAAGATGGCGACTATCTTGGCTGCCTTGCCGGAGAAAATGTGGTTTTTGTCGCTCCAAAAACCACCAAAAAGATGCAAGAATCAGCAGAAATACTTGCAGATAAGCTGAGCTTTAAAAAGGCTATCTAGAGTCTGTTCCAAAGGCCTTTTGCCAAGCTTTTGCCACCTTTATAAAGGGGGCGATGCCAGCTCTAGGCTCTTTTGCAATGATGCGCGTATCGCCTACTTTTTCTGTTGTGTATGCGCCAAAATCTTGAGGATCTGAGCCAAGTGCCCACTCAAAGTTTTTTACAAGTGACCAAAGGTAATACCCTTGGACGACATCTTTTCCAAAATCTTCGCGTGCTTTTTCTACAGCATAGAGGGCGCGAGACATGTAGCGCTCTCTTTGCGCCTCATCTTTAGTTGATATGCCATTTTCAGAGATGACGACAGGAGCTTTAAAGCTCGTATGGGCATCACGGATTGCTTCGTAGATGCCTTCAGGATCTTCACGCCATGGCATCATAGTCATTGGCTCATGAATGCTCGTTCCACCGAAAACACCGGTAACCGGCCTTGCATAATACTGGAGGTAGACAACATCTGTTTTAACATTAATATCCTCTTGCACGTTGCAAAGAAAGGGCATTTTGAGCTCAAAACGGCCTGTTTCAAAGCAGTTTCGTACAGCCTCATCCATAAATCTATTGCCATAGCGGACAAAGGGATAGACAAATGTGTTTGTCGCTATATTTGAGAAGGGCTGGTGGACGATGCCGATAGTGGTGTTTGGTTTTATTTTCTTAAGTGCTTCATAGACCACTTTGTGGGCTTTTATCATTGTCTTTAGGAAAATAGCGCCTTGTTCAATCCGAAAGTGATATCCAGGAGAAAACTCTCCTGCAACGTAGCGGAGGCCAGCTTCTACTGTCGGCTCGTTGATGGTGCAAAAATCTTCGACAAGAGGCTTTTTCTTGTATGAGGTGGTAAGGTCTTTGTAGACAAATTCAGCAAAGCGCTTGAAGTAGGCGATGTTTTCTTCTTTCTCAAAGCTTCCGAGAGCGTGAAACCATTTAGGCTCTGAAAAGTGATGCAGTGTGCACATGGGGCGAATGTTATTGTCGCGAAGATGCTTACAAAATGTTTTGTAAACGGCGAGTGCTTTTTTAGTAAATGATCCCTCTTTAGGCTCAATAAGGCTCCACTCAACACTAAAGCGAAAGGAGTTTGCACCCAGTTTCTTGAGGCGATCTACAATGAGCTCTCTTCCTTCATTTGTTTGCATGAGGGTGTAGAAATCGACGCTCTTTTCTGAACGATTGTCCTCGGCTACCTTTATTTCTTCCCAATCTGCCCATTGCGAGTTTGGGCAGTTTATGCGGCCAGATACTTGGTACTCTGCAATAGAGGTTCCAAAACGAAAGGTAGGTGTGTCTTTACCAAGGGTTAGCGGCAACTCTCCAAGCTCTTGCCAAAGGCGCGAGTCTCTGCAAACTGCAGTAAAGTCTACTTTTGGATCTTCCGGTGTGTTGTTTGAAAAGATATAGCTTGCTGCTCTACAAACTGTTGCTGCGGCTCCTGTCAGAAGTGCTCCCGGAAGAAGGTAGAGAGCGGGGAGGGCATTTGCAACTTTTGAGTTGTTTGATTGTCGTGGAAGCGGGGTGAGTGCTTCTTCTAATTGAAACCACATCCAATTATTTAGTTTAAAGACAGGATCCATTACTACCTCTTATTTTAAGTAATTTTGCAAGTCTAGCACGCCTATAAATTAGGAATAAGTAAAAAGTAGCGGATAGTTTCTT
>CAZEGK010000090.1:0-254 GCA_964512205.1 uncultured bacterium
TTTTTTTTTTTTTAAGTTTTTTAAGTTTTTTAAGTGTTAAGTGTTTCCCACTTTTTTGCTTGATTGTATCAAGAGTCAATGTCGGAATCACGTATTAACGTTGCAGTTCGAATCCGTCCTCTTTCAGAGAAGGAAATTCAAAATAATGGCCATACTAACATGGCATGGAAAGCAGGGACCAAGTCAATCACTCAGCTTGATCCCAATACATTTGCGCCTATCGCATCGCAGACATATGCTTTTGGTAAGTTTGA
>CAZEGK010000090.1:264-4190 GCA_964512205.1 uncultured bacterium
CACGAAAAAAACCCCCCCGCGACCCAAAAAATGTCAGCCCCTCCAACACCATAAATAATGTTAGGAAAGGTGGAAAAAAAAAAAAAAAAAAAAAAAAAAAAAAAAAAAAGTCTTGAGAATTCAAAATCTGATTCGTGCATTTGAAAATGCACCATGAGTACATACTTTATGATGATTATTTGAATGATTTGGAGGTATATTTATAAGTTGCAGAAGGTTCTAAAAGATTTTGAATTTTTTTTTTTTTTTTTTCCCTCTCAGATCGTGTGTTCGGTCCTGGAGCTAGTACTGAGGAAGTGTACAAAGCCATGGCAGAAGAGATTGTAGATGAAGCTCTTCGTGGCATCAACGGTACTGTCTTTGCATACGGACAGACATCTTCTGGAAAGACTTACACCATGCGTGGTTGCTCGAAGGAGCCTGGTATGGTTGGTCTTTCCATTCGTCAAATCTTTTCTCGCATTCAAGAGCGTTCAGATGAAGAGTTTTTGCTTAGGCTTTCGTATTTCGAGATTTATCAAGAGAAAGTGAGAGATTTATTGTCGTGTGAAGAGCGTGCTTTGAACGTTCGTGGAGCAGGCAATGCTGCAGGTGGATGTTACGTGGAAGGACTGCAAGAGGAAGTTGTGGTGAGTGCAGAGCAAGTGGAGGCCTTGTTGGACGAAGGAGATAGCCGTCGTGCAGTGGGAGCCACCAAAATGAATGAGCACAGCAGCAGATCGCATGCAGTTATGAGAATGGTGGTAGAAACGAGACAAAAGGATGGCAAAGTGTCTGTTGCAACCATCAACATGGTTGATTTGGCAGGGAGTGAAAGACTTAGCAAAACCAAGGCAGAAGGAACCAGAGCCAAAGAAGGAGCACAAATCAATAAGTCGCTCTTGGTGTTGGGCCAGGTGATTCGAAAGCTGAGTGCAGGAGGAACAGGAGGAGAGCACGTTCCTTACAGAGACAGTGTTTTGACTCGATTGCTTCAGACTGCATTGGGAGGAAACAGCAGAACGTGTGTTGTATGCGCCGTATCACCTGCTATTGATAATTCGGATGAAACACTCTCTACGTTAAAGTTCGCCAGTCAAGCCAAGATGGTATGCAACCGTGTCAGCGTCAACTGCATTCAGGACGATCAAGCTTTATTGCAACATTACAGGACACAGCTGGAGAATATGAGCCAGGAGGTGGAGAAGTTGAAGACGCAACAGTCTGGAAGCGGCCCTTTGGTGCAAGACTTGCAACAGCAGTTGGCACAAAAAGAAGACGAAATTAATCGCATGCGCTCACTCATTTTGACGAGTCGCAGTGTTGGACGCAAGGCCGATGGAGCAAGAATGCTTCATATGGAGACATGGTGTGCCGGAGAAGAGGATGCTGCTGGAGCAAATACAAGCATGTCCAAGATTCGTGTGGGAAGTCTTACTCAGGATTTTGCTCGCATGGTGATTCCTCCTAGCGGTCCTAAACAGCAACAAGTTGCCGCTGCTGAGGAGAAGAAAAAGGTGGCAGAGGCAATGGAGAAAGTCTCGGCTTTGGAAAAGCGTGTCAAGGAACTTGAGGGAGAACTGGAAGATGCGCGCGAGTTGCAAGAAGCTCTTGAAGAAGACAACAAGCAATTGGATGGTCGTCTGAAGGCTCAGTCTTTGAAAATTGAAGGTGAAGAGCATGCATCGAAGGAATCCAAGGAGCGCATTGCTTTTCTTGTTGAAACATTGCAGATGACTGAGGATCAACTGGTTGAGCTTCGTCGTGAGGTGGAGCTTGCCAAGGCCAAGGCTATGCAAGCAGAGGCACGCGCTACAGACGCAGATCGTGAAAAGGCAGAGTTGGTTACAAAGCTGGCGTCGGTTGGATCAGTAGAGGAGAAGGCGATGCGCGTGGAGGAGTTGGAGTTGGAAGTTCAAGCTCTCAAATGGGAACGAGAACAAGCTCAGCAACAAAAGGATCAACTCATGGAGCAACATGGTGCAGTTGAAGCAGAGTTGCGCGAACAACTTGAGGAGGAGAGGCGTCGGGCAGAGGAGGCCACCAGTGCTTTGGAGGCACGTGATGGTCGACTTGAGGAGCTTGAGGCCGAATTGGGAGAAGTTGTAGCTAGCGGTCGTGCAGAGGGTGGCAAAGCGGAACAGTTGTCTCGCGCATTGATGGAGATGGAAGCCAAGTTGCGCGCGTCTGAAGCTGAAAACACCCGCAAAGACGAAGAAATGGCCGGACTCAAGGAACGTCTTCGTGTCAGTGACGAGGCCATGCGTCAAGAGGCTGTAGCTACCGAGACTCAAATGGCGGCAGTTCAGAAGCAGATTCGAAGTGTTGCCAGTGTGCGCGAGAAGATCAAGGCACTTTCGGGTGAAGTGGGTGACGATGATTTCAAGCAGAGGTGGGAGCGTGCAACTCAAGAGAGCGTGCAGTTGCGCAGACAAATCAAAGAGACAGAGGCCCAGCTAGAGCTTGCCAAGCAGAGAGGTAAGACTGTTGAGAAGGAGCTCGATGAAACCAAGAAGCAACTTGAAAAAGCAAAGATTCGTATTGGTGTGCTCGAGAAGGAGGTTGTTCAAATGGAAGAGGAGGTGGAGCAGATGGAAAACGAAGTGCGCAAGTCCAAGGACGCTACTACCACTGGAAAGGAGCAAAAGGTGCGTGAGCTTGAATCGGAAATTGAAAAGATCAAGCAACAAGTTAAAGACGCCGAGGACAAGGCAGCCCGTGAGCTCAAGACCAAGTTGGACAAGGTCACTCGCGATGCAGATGTGATCAAGGAACAAAAGGAGCAAAAGATTCGCGAAATGGATACTGAACTCACCAAGTTGAGACAACAGCTCAAGATGGCAGAAGAGAAAGCATCTCGCGAGTTGAAGGCTCGAGTGGATAAGACATCTCAAGAAGCAGATGCAGCCAAGGAGCAACGTGCACAGATGGTGAAGGATTTGGAACAAGCCAAGAAGGCTCTCGAGGAGCGGGATCGTCTTCTTGAAGAGGAACGCCAAAAGTGGGATTTGGAGATTGTCAAGAGGGACAAAAAGTTGGTACAACTCAAAGAACTTGCCATGGAAAAGGCCAAGGAAAAGTTGAAGGAGCGCGATGCCATCATTTTGAGACTGAAGAAAGAAAAGGCTCGCTTGCAACAAGAGAGAGACGAGCAGATGGAAAGTGTTGTTCGTCAGCATCAATCGGAAACGGAAGAACTTCAGAAGCAATTGCAAGCAAAATCGGATGCTCTTCAATTGATGCGAGGATTGGTGCAAGAATTGGAGAGAGCTGATGAAAACGCAACAGAAACACAACAAGTAGCAAAACAAAAGATTCGAAAGGAAAAATTTTTGCTCAAGCTTCATCAGAACTTTGGTTGAAAGTAAGTTAAAAAAAAAAAAGGATCTTTATTTCTACATTCCCGTGTTTCCAGAAGAACCACTACCAGCACCACCAGCACCACTACCACTACCACTTTTGAGTCCTCCTTGCATTTCTTGAGCAGCTTGAGCAAACAACAATTCCTGGAGACGAGCTTTTTCTTCTGGCGATATGGCAGACTGAGATGATTTTTTTTTCTTTGCAATTGCTGCTTTGGACGTTTCCTTTACCTCTCCTGCGATGGCTCTCAATTCATCCACGTAGGCATCATATCCAAGACTTTTACAAGCTTGTATGACCAAGTCAGCAGTAATGATGGTCTTGCCTGCATTAGTGCATGCTTCACCTGCCTCTGTAGTAACCAACTTAACAAACTCTGTGCACACAGCCACAAGAAGAGCTTGAGCATCTGCTGCAATGGGAGCGTCTCCTGCAACATTACGAACAATACTCATAATGGTTTTCTTAGGTAAGTCAGTACTTGATTCTTCCATCATAAATGATTCACTTTTTCCAACTGCAACACGTTCGCGCCTGTTTACTAAAAAAAAAAAAAAAACCAAAAAAAAAAAAAAAAAAAAAAA
>CAZEGK010000091.1:0-4184 GCA_964512205.1 uncultured bacterium
TTATGCTCGATCAATATCGTCAAGATCTTAACTCAGACAATGATCATCTGGGAGAGGGTCGCTATCAAACTAGCCGTCGCAAGATGGTCTTTACACTCGCAGGTGCAAGCTTAGCACTGCTGTTTTTTCTCTTTATCATTGGAGCTTTTCGCTCTGAAGATGAGGTAGGGAGTGAAAAAGAGACGCAAGGGGCAGTAGCATCAGAGCTTACAGACCTCCAAGCACGCGTAGAAAAACTCGAGCAACTACTCCAAGGCACATCCCCACTTGCAGCAAAAGCGCAAGACAGCCAACCTAATGCATTGAATGACAACAACTTAAAGGCACTTATTGCATCCACTGAAGATCCAGTAGTACACGATATTGATATGCCAACTGATCCAGTGCCAGTAGAAGTGCAAAGCACTACAGTTCAAGAACTTCAGGCGCCAGCACCAAAGGCTGCACCTAAAACATACGTTATCCAGAAAGGCGATACCCTTTCAAAGGTCTCTCAGAAGTTTTATGGAACCACAAAGAAGTGGAAATCAATTTATGAGGCAAACCGCGATCGTATCAACAACATCAATAACCTCAAAGTTGGCACACAAATCGTCATTCCAGATGATGCTAAGTAAATAATTAATTTTGGGGGAATTATTTTCCCCCAAAAAAAGTAGTTGCAAAAACTCATTTTATTTTCTATAGTGAGCTTTGGTTGTAAAAAACAATAATTTTAGGTTAGCGAATGGTAGTACCGGTAGAAAAACTTGAAAGTCATCAGAGCTTGCAAGATGCCCCTACAATACTTCCACGACCAAAAAGCGTGGCAGTCCGCATGGGTCGTACATTCGTTCTTATTGTTGAAACAAGCAAAAAAACCTTTCAGATTTTTGCCGAGAGCATGGAGCTTGTACGTGAGTTTCTTGAGAAGCTCCCAAACAATCTTCTCATGACAAGTAAGTCCTTTTTCATCATTCGTAGCCATAAAACTCCCCTCAATCCACTTCTTCCACCTGCACCGAAATGGGAATTTAGAGCTCAAGAGCCAAGGCGCTGCAAGTCTAATGACATAAAGCCGCTCCTTTCTCTTACAGATAGACATATTAAGCAAATACAGACTGGAAACTGCACAAAAATTCCAAAAGCTATCCCTAACGGCTCTAATGGCTGCTTTATGGCGGCAATACTCGTTGCCTTATCAGTAAGCCCAAAATTTAGAAGCCGTATAGATTCTCCAGAACTCAGCTCAAGACCTGTAGTAGAAGGCCTTCGCAAGATCTATTCGATCATCGACAATAAAAAGCCCACTAAAAAGCGAGATCTCACCGCTCAGGAAATCAATCAGTTTCGCAAAACCTGCATTGAAGCTGGCTTTATACGTAGAGGCCACTCTTCACAGGAGGACACCCATGAATTTTCTCAGTTTCTCCTAAGAGAGCTCGGCTGTGAAGACATTTCTATACAGCAGCTAAACGAACATAACTTTTCTATTAAGGTAGACCTTACAAGAAAGCTTCAGGAAAATCATCTCGTCCTCCAAGTTGGAGATTATGAAGAGGCAGACCTTCAAAATCTTGTCCTGAGAAGAAGAAGCTCTGTAGAGCTTATGAAAAATAGTGCCATGCAGTATCTGATCGATGAAGATGATCTCAGCGAAGAAAATCTCGAGACAATCAGCCAGATGCAAGAGGTAGAGACAATACCTGTTCAGCAGACACTTCAATTTTCTACAACAAAGCTTCCTCCCATACTCCCGATCTTTTTAGAACGAGGCAATTTTGACTCTCTAACTGGCACATATAGCATAAATCAGCATAAGTTTACGCCAAATCTGCATCTTGATATTCCACTTGCTGATAGCGAGGGAGTTGCCCGCTATGAGCTTGTATCTGCAGTCACCCGCGAGCAGCATGGCTCTAAGCTTAACAAAGATTCTGGCCACTATACCTCCTTTATTCGCTACGAAAATAATGGAAAGTCCTACTTCGTTAAGTATGATTCTACATCAAGAGTCCTGCATGATAGCAAAGCCCTAGAAGAAATCGCCGAAAATGGGCGTATCTACAACTACGAATTCCGCAAAATCATCAAAGCCTAGCATCCTCCAATTTTTTTATCTCTCTGAGCTCAGTGCCTCCGTGGTTACCTATTAATAAAGCCGAACCGATCTACTTGGTAAAAATTGACCAATCGTACTATCATTACTGCTAAAAAATTGGGGTAGAGATGAAATCACTTGAGACACTTGCTATTTCCTCCTGGAATCCGGAGAGCTCAGATATGGCTTTGGAAGCACTCGAAAGCGGCAAAGTAGTCTTTTTCCCTCATCTTCCTTTTCAGCTCACTGAAAGTGAAAAACGATTTTTAAACCAAGAGATCGTTAATCCTAAATCAAAAAATATTAGCTACGATTGTAAAAATGATCGCCTTGCAGGATCCCTTTTGACAGGAAAAGATGCTGAAGAACTCAAGGAAATGGTAAAGCGTTTTGCCATTGCAAGCCGCTCCTTTCTTATCAGCTTAATTCCCCATTACGAAAAAACCCTCGTTCAGGCAAAAACAAGCTTTCGCCCTGTCGAAATCTTTGGTAGAAAAAGCTCCTATAAAAAAGATGATACCCGCCTGCATGTTGATTCCTTTCCATCAAGTCCAACACAAGGCACGAGAATACTTCGCATTTTCTCCAACGTCCACCCCGGTACAAAACCACGAGTATGGCATATAGGTGAGCCCTTTGAAGATGTGGTACAAAAGATGGCACCCCGCGCAAGGCGCCCGCTTTTGGGTGAAGCTGCACTCTTACAGTTTCTGCGAATTACAAAGTCTTATCGCACCCCATATGATCACTACATGCTTCAGATGCACGATGCGATGAAATATGATATGCACTATCAGAAAACAGTTCCCCAAGAAGAGATGCAATTTCCTCCCGGCTCAAGCTGGATGGTTTATACAGATCAGGCATCGCATGCTGCGATGAGTGGCCAGCATGTCCTTGAACAGACCTTCCACCTTCCAGTAGCCGGTCTAAAAAATCCAGAGACAGCACCATTGAAGGTCTTAGAAAGATACTTTAATAAAGCGTTAGTTTAATTCTTTCATACTTTACACATGTATAAGTAATTTATGAATGCAGTGGTTCAATTTTCCCCTTGCTCTATCATATTCAGAGCCTCAAGATTCGTTATTCAAACATGAGCCTTGTAGATCTAGAAGCCTTTGCCCCCCTCATCAGAGTTTATGGCAAAATATAGCACTTTGCTTAAGGTAGAGAGAGCTTAGCAGATCTTAAATGGTTTAAATACTTGATAGGTTCCAAGGCTTATTGCATAAATAGCAGCTCCTGAATAGAATCATATGCCGTAATCTCAGGAACACACTATGAATACTATCGACCTCGTGATTTCACCTCTTATATGTGCAAGTGAAGCACTGGCTACTGCTTATCGAAATGAATTTGCAGAAAATCCACTCCAAGATGAGGTGTGGCAAGACGTGCATCGAATAAGCCTCCACTCTCTGACAACGGGAGTTCTTATTCTCGAGCCAGCCGAGACAAAGTACTGTATCATACCGCCTGAATCACTTGAAAAGCTGAGAAGAGCAGCAAACGGCAACAACCCCGATGAACTTGCCATCTTTGCAACTACAATCATGCGCCATCTGCGGGAGAATCCAAAAGCATTTCGCCCTCAATTTAAAGTTGTTCTTTTAAATGGCCCACTAGACGATTACCGATTCTATTGGAAAGAGAAGCTTCAGGAGTATACCCTTGGCGAGGATGGAGTTCCAACTTCCCCTCGGTTAATTTATGACCTTGTTTTTAGAGAGCTTAAACCTCATGGCATTGTAGCGCAGGTGCTGGTAGCCTCTGATAAACCAGAACATGCGACATCTATAGCTACTCATTTTTTACAACAAGCAGTTGAAAGTACGGAAAAGTATAGAGAACGGATACATGAGGTTTTTCAAGATATCTCACTTGATCCTGCGGGTGAAAATGGGACTCAAGTCAACTTTGAAGCTCCAAAAGTGTGGTCGTTCAAGCTTGCAGTAATAAATGATCCTCGCTTTAAAAGATATGTGCAGGAAGTGCATATCGACAGCCCCTCTGCAAATAGATTTGGTGCTAAAGTGCTGGAACAGCTCATCCAGACAGGACTGAAACCTCATACACAAAACTCACTCTGATCATCAAAATT
>CAZEGK010000092.1:0-4167 GCA_964512205.1 uncultured bacterium
AAAAAAAAAAAAAAAAAAAAAAAAAAAAAAAAAAAAAAAAAAAAAAAAAAAGAGCCCTTACATTTTTTCTGAGGAAATCAATGTTGTTCGAAAGGACACATGGAATCCGAAGCAATCCTTCAGACGTTCTAACACGTATCAAAATCTTCGCACCCTCCATTCACTAACTTTTTTTTTCCGAGCATTTCCAAATTATTTTCGTGACTTTTTTTCAAAAACAAAAGAACGTGCAGGGGCATGAGTTCTGGTGTTGCAAATGATGGACGAATGATGTGGAACAGCTCATACATGACTCTTTTTGCTCGCCTTTCAGCTGCTGGCTGCGACACGCAATTCATTTTTGGCCTGGTTGGTTCGACTCCTCAAACTCAACGAACAGGTATGGTTGAACAGTTTCTAATGGTTACGACTTGAATTTATCTTGCTTTCTCGAGTTTTTGGTTTTTCCTTCTTCCTCTTTTTTTTTTTTTTTTTTTTTTTTCCTGCCATTTTTTTTTTTTCCTGCCATTTTACTTCGACGTGGCGATGCAGTTTTCTCCGTGTTGATGTCTTTTGACACTTTAGTGATGCTGTGCCAATTTCTTTTGGTCCAATCATGACAGCACGTTTACTCATGCGAGCTCGTCTTTTTTTTTTTTTTTTTTTTTTTTTCTGCGGAACTAAAGGCGATAAACCTCCGCAATGCAGCATCTGGTGTATGGTTATGCATTTGTATGGGTGTCGTCTTTGTTTTTTCTAGTTTTGATTTTTGTCATCACTGTGTTTGTTTTTCTGGCGTTTTCTAACATTCTTTGTTTTTCTTAGTTGCGACAACGTCCAAATCTGATATCCGTGAGCGCGATGGTGTTCCCAGGATGTTTCAAGAGACTAAAACTCATGTTGGATCATTGGCGCTCTGCTCTCAATCATGGACAGTGGACATGCGGCGATCTGAGGGAGTGTTTGAGTCGACGTGTCTTTTGATGGCAGACAACATGTTGGTGTGCAAGTTGAGGTGGGGATGTGTTCAAGATGAGAAAGTAGAAACAGCATTTGAAGTCACTGTATTTCGTCGTGCATTGGACACATTGTTGAGACGATTGCCCATCCCTGCAACTCCACTGTCTTCTTCTTCTTCTTCGTGTCACAGTAACAACAACAACAACAACAACAGTAATGGGACGACGTTTCTTTCAGACGATTGTTTTTTGTTGTTGGCTTTGTGTGCATTTGCTCAACACACCACTCCCGATGACCGATGCTACAGTGTTCTCGACTTTGTTGGAATGCCACGAGTCTTGAGAGCATACATGTTGTCATCACCCTTTGATTCAAGGTTCAAACATTGCACATCTTCAACATCAACTTCGACATCGACAACGGCTAAAGAAAACTCTACTTCAAGAGAGCAGCATCAGCAACAAAAGTCAGGACCTGCCATTGACTCACCTCCCGTATTTGCTCTTTCTAATCTTCAAAAAGATTGAGCCACATTCTAAATCTGTAACTAAATCATCATCATTTGTGCATAAAATCGTTTTTTTTGCTTTTTTTTTTTTTTTTTTCAAAGTTTTCGCAAGACGTCCTTTGAGTCCAATGGCAACAACGGACGTGGTTCAAAGTATCCCGAATCATAATAAAACCATGCTGCATAGAGTGTTGCAGCTTGACCAATTGAATTGATGTACAAAAACCAAGGAGTTATTCCACGTGGAGGAATAGCCCAACACATATACAATCCCATGACCCCACCCACAAAGTTAAGATGTTGTGAAACTAAAGAAACTCCTGCTGTAGTCCTGAAGCGACGACACTCCAACAATTGAGGAATGTGGCTCAACACTTGCGACACGGGCTTGAAGAAACTAGTCACAGGAATACTCTCAGGAAACCATTGCCACAAGTAATAAGGAACAGCAGGAAACAACATCCACATCAGATACTGCATATTGCTTCGTTTTTCATACAAAAAAAACTGCCACATGAACAAATCATGCTGCAGAATGTTCAATGCACCATACGCAACAACAGGATAAGCTTCTCCTGAAACAAAAGCATTCACAGCTAAGAAAGATGCCCCAACCAATTTGATGATGATGCCCGTGGAGCTGAAACCTTTTTTTTTTTTTTTTTTTTTTTAAGCTTTATCACCAAAAACACACGCAAATTTTCAAAAAATACCATTTTTTGACTTTCGTCTTTTTTTCAATAAAAACATTTAAAAAAACATTCCAAAGAAGATGATGGAAGTGAGCATTCCGAGAATGTTTCCCAGCAAGACATGGATCCCTCCAGACAGCAGTCCCGAAGAGACGCTTGATGAAGCATTCATAAAGGATGGGGTGAGAGACACAGAACCTTTTGACAAAAAAAAAAGAAAATGTGCAAGAGATTTTGTTTCTTTGTTGTGGAGTTGCGCGCGTCATGGGATGATTTTTGTGACTTTTCTTGTTATCATTTACTTTGGGTTGAACTTTGTTCTCAATTACGGAAACAAGCAAGTGTTGCTTGCATTCAATTACCCGTTTTTTCTGATTGTTGTGGGAACACTCTGCTATGCTCCAGTGAGCCTTGCACTCATGTGTTTAGGTGTCAGTAAGTTTCCAGATATGAATTCTGTGCGGTCATCACTTTCTCTTGTTGCCATCATTGGTTGTCTTCATGGTCTTGGGACAGGTCTTCAAAACGCTTCGCTGGGCAGTGGAATGAGCGTAGCTCTCAATCAAGTGGTCAAAGCATGCACACCTGCCATTACGTTGGTGGCTTCTTGTTTGCTTGAAGGAACACGATACCACGTGTCCTTAGTGATTTGTACAGCATTGAGTATTGTTGGATGTGCCATGGCCATTGTAGTCATACCCTCTAGCAATAACCACCTCATTGTCACCACCAGTGCCAATGTTTCTTCTGTTCATAGCTTTTTTTTTGCACCCAACTCTCTTCTTTCTCCCGGTGCTCTTTTAGGTGTTTTTTCTCTTGTTTTAGGAGGCATTGAAGGTGTTCTTGCTTCCATATGTATGCGTCGTCATCGTCTCCATCCTTCTCATCTCACTCTCCTCTTGTCTCCCACTGCATTTTTGACTTCATTTTTATTTTTTGCCGTTTTCGAAGTGGGTCCTCCTCTCTTGAGTGACCTCAGCCTGAGAGCTGCTCCTATTGGTGCCGAGATATTTATCTTGTCCATTTGTGCCGCTGCATACGGATATGTTCACAACAGCTTGATTTCGAGAACGGGAGCTCATTATACCAATTTGCTGGGGACTGCCAAGTTGGCATTAGTGGTTGCTGCATCAGCTGTTGCTCTTGAGAGACCTGAGATGAGAAGAGTCACTCCGGTGAATGTTGCTGGAATCATCTTGACTTTGGTATCATTTGCAGCATACAGTTGGTTGAAGTCATCACATCCACCAAATGTAGATGATAAAACATCATCCGAAGATGTAGCACTAAAAAAACCTGAAGAAAAGGAGTAAAAAGAAATTGGGGGTGGGTTTCATTTTTTCTTTTCAATCGTAAACTTGTCCAGTTGCATTGTTGTCCGATGTAAACACATTGTTGCGTTGCTTTCCTGCATCACCATTATTACCTTGGCTATCATCACGAGGCCACTTGAGAACACGCAATTGTCCTGGTCCCTGCAACTTTACTTGCCACGAGCGACGCTCAACTCCTTCCTTGTCAGTATAATCACGAACTTCAATAGGACCCTCAACATAAATCATTTGACCCTTACGAACCACCTTTTCAACGTGCTCTGCAACTGGCTTGACACGGGCAATCACGTTGAACCAATCCTTGAAAAAAAAAAAAAAAAAAAAAGTTAGAAATTCTCCGTCCAACATGAAATTTGACACCACCCACTCACCGTCTTGCTTTCAAATGTTCCTTCCCTGGTTTTGTATGTGTTGGTTGTAGCCACACTTGAGAAAACTTTGTTAGTTCTTCAACCCGAAAAATAAACAGAGCGGAACACTTTTACCTGAATGATGCTGTGCATGACCCATCTTCAAAGCGATTAATCCTTGGATCCTGGCCTGCCAAAGACAAAAAAAAAAAAGTTTCATGCAATCTATCATAGCCAATTAACTACCATCACGTTTGAGGCGCAAAAAAGACGACGGCTAAAGAGGTTAAAAAAAAAAAAAAAAAAGTAAAACAGACGATACACGTCTTGGAAAAGAACAATAT
>CAZEGK010000093.1:0-1687 GCA_964512205.1 uncultured bacterium
AAAAAAAAAAAAAAAAAAAAAAAAAAAAAAAAAAAAAAAAAAAAAAAGAAAAAATTCATCTAACTGTGTGCTTTTTCCAGATGCAGATTAAGATCAAGAGCTTGACTGGTGTGTTGTACAAGATTGACTGTGAAGAAACCGATACAACCTACAACTTGAAAGAGAAACTGCGTGAGAAGTTGGGAGTGGAACCTGAGCAGCTTCAGCTTGTGTTTGGAGGACGTGTAATGGGAGACGAAAAGACCGTGGCAGAGTTGAACATCAAGGCAGGAGCTGTCATCCATGCCGTGTTGAACTTGCGCGGAGGTTGTTAAAAAAAAAAAAAAAAAAAAAGAACTTTTCTTGCATTCATTTTTCCCACATGTACTACTACTTTTCTTTCCCCCTTCTCTAGCAAAACAATTAGACTTCGTTGGACGATGGAGGAGCTCTCTTGCTGGAACGATCTATGGAAACTGCCAAATCCATTCCTGAGACTTGTTGGACTTCAGAGTATCCAGCAGCTGCAAGTTGCTCCTCGCGCTTACTCTTTGCACCCAAGTTCTTGGATCCAAGTTCAAGTCTTTCTGCTTGTTCTTGAGTCAAAGGTTTGCTGGGAAGAACTTCCTTGTGGTCAGAAAGCTCCTTGAGAGCAAAGTAGAACTTGGCATAATCACTTGCTTTGAATGTGGTCATGAAACCCATAAAGTTCAAAAACTCTCTCTCCAACGCATTCAAGTCTTGAATGGAGCTTTGAGGAAAAAGCGACAAAAAGTCTGCATTCCAGACGGCGTAATCTTCAAAGACCTTGTCGGCCACAATGAGGGCAGCCAATGAGATACGACGCCATGTGTATGCATTCATGACAATGCTCTGATTGGCAAGCACTTTTTCAATGTACGAAACGGTCATGACAATGCACTCTGGCTGCATGCGAGTCTTTTTGTAGATGACTCTCAAATACTTGAAGATCTCATCATCTGATGGATATCCCTTCTTGAGAGTGCTCTTCAATGGATGAGCTCTCTCGTCAAAAATAAGTTCTCTTGGCTCTTTGGCTCCTGGTGCTCTGGCAGGAGGTGGGGTATTAGTTGTCCTGGCCTTGCCTGCTTCGATCAACACTCCAATGGCCTTGGCTGCACATCTTGTAAGCTCCTTCTCGTCGGGAGCAGTCGGCGTCTCACTGATGTAATAAGAGTTAGTACTGTTGCTGTTGGCTTTTTTTTTATCCTGAGCTGCCTGAGCCTTGAGGCGATTCACACCAAAGGCGTTAGCCTTGGCTGATCGACGACGAGAGTCCTGAGAAAATAAAGGAGCACCCGGTGTATTTTTCATTGCAAACTGCTCCCCTGCATCTGGCTCCTTGATAATCACTGGAGGTTTAGCACCCACACCCACGGGTGATCCACCAGGACTGGGAGGATTAGCTCCCTTTTCAACACTTTTACTCGCTGTAGCTGAAGAAGGCTTCTGAATATTTGAAGCTCCTCCCTGGCTTGGAGAACCAGCTTTAGTAGCAGGAACATTGCCACTGGTGCTCTTCTTTGTCGCCATGACGTTGGCCTCTCTTCTCTTTTTTGAATTTTTCTGGTTTTTTTTTACTTTTTTTTTTTTTTTTTTTTTTTTTTTTTTTTTTTTTTTATAACCTTTTCGTTCTTTCTACAAAAATTTTCTTTTTTTATTACGCCACAAAAAGGTGTTTTTTGTG
>CAZEGK010000093.1:1697-4146 GCA_964512205.1 uncultured bacterium
CTTGTTTTCAGAACCATGCACGATCGTCATTTCGGAAGACTGCTTGCACCACGACACATTACCGAGACATGTTCTTTCGAAGACCAGAAAAAGAAGAATGGGAAAAAAAAAAAAAAAAAAAAAAAATTAAATGCGACATTCGCGCGTGCAGACGGGGGTCGCTGACGCCGATTGAGTTGTATTAATGTTCAGGGCGTGTTCCATCGGATCGTTTCGGAGTGTCCGATGCTTTGCCACGGGCACGCCAACATCTAAAGAAGAAAGACGTGCTTTGAGACTTCAGAAGCAAGAGTCTCGTGCTGCTTTGGTTGGACGTATTGTTGAAAAGGCAAAGACTAGAACATTTGAAGTTGTTGGTATTGTTGGAGCTGTTATGATTGTGTCTGTTGGAGGTCTTTTGATGATGAAAGCGTTTTCAGACTCGTCTGAGTACAGGATCTATGACAAGGCCATCAAAATGATTGAAAATGATGACGAGTTTCGTGACTTATTTGGATTCAATCTTCGTTTTCATGGAGAACGTGATTCACAACGAGGTCATCATCAAGGATTACGTCACGAACGTTATCAAGACCCAAGAGATGGTTCTCATCATGTCAAAGTGTGGTTTCATGTAAAGGCCCTTGATTCAGGCAAGAAAGGACAATGTTATGCTGAAGTCATTCAGAACAAAGGTCTTTTGTTGAATTCATGGGATTTTGTAGATGTAAGTGTAACTATCAAGTCACCGTCAAAGTATAGACGTGCACAACGTGTCCAAATATATCCAAAGAAAGAGAAGAAGGAAGAAAAAGATTGATTTTTTTTTTATTGTTTGTTGGTTTTTTTGTGTGCAGAGGACGAGGCAGTCACGACTGCAGACGAGTTTTTGTTCTTATTGTTGTTGTTGTTGTTGTTGTTACTGTTTCCAGTCTTCTTGTAGTTGCTATTTTTCTTAGCTTTTCCAGATGAAGAAGATGATGATTTGGTGTTGTTTTTGTTGTGGTTTCTTTGCGACGACGTCTGATCGGTGCTCACTCGTCTCACCATGACATGAGACCTTTGCTTTGTTACAGACGATGCAGGTGCTTGACCAAAAGCAACCATGAGTTCTTCTTGTGTTGGATGTTGATCAATTTCTTCGATCAACTTGCTCACTATCCACACTGTGTTGGCAAGGGCCTTGTCGTCTCGCACACGAAGCACTTCCCATCCACCTTTGTATTCAGACGGGGTCTTTTTGTCCTTTTGTGCAGGAATGAACGTTCTTGCTTCAGGATTCCAAATACACTCACACACGCACTCGTCTTCAAGCTTCATGGTGCGCGTGAGAGACCCATCTGGATCACACAACCAATCGTGCAACACTTCTTTGCCAGAGTCATCACGTTTCAACAACTGATAATAGGTTCGATTGTCGGAATCGTCTTGAGGTGCATGTTTTCTCAGTTGAAAATCAACTCCAATGCAGTGCAAAGGCCTCCATACAAATACTCTCTTGTTGAGTCCTAATTTGTAATGGTCTTTGGAAGGAACAAATCGCACCACACCATTCCATTGTTTCTGAGCCTGAACAACAGACAACACTTCGTTGAGACGACTCAGTGAATAATATCGACACACGCCGATTCGTACGACGTTAAGATGGTTGTGGTTATTATGCTCATTTGAAACAGGTGTTTCTGTTGCTCTTTCAGCAAATGGTCCATCCCCTTTAGGATACCACTCGGGCATGGGAGACAAAAACTTTTGGAACATTTTTTGAAACGCATCAAGACGCTGCTCGAGTATCAATGGTCGGCACGATGGCCCTCCCAATGCCACACAGTCGCACACATTGAGCAAAACAGTCACTTTGTTTTCCTCCCCATCCTCCAATGTCATCATGTCGGCATCAATCAGACTAAAGTTACTGATTTCCGATGCAAAGTGTGGAGGAAAGTGTTTTGTTGCGTTCCACACGAACAATTTGGAGTCGACAACGTACACATTCCAATTCAAGCACAACACCATGCACCGACGAGATTCTCGAGGAAAGACACCAAAAACATATTCTCCTGCATCTTTGAGAAGGTCAGGAGCAAGGCTGGACTGGAAGCGATACCCGACGGCAGCAGGGAACAAAGGCTTGGTGGCGTGCGACAGAGTAAAGAGAGATTGCAGAACAAACAGAGTCTCAGGAGAGTCGAGCGGTAATGAAGAACCAAATAGAGGGTGGCGAAGACGACGGATAGATGGCTCTACAACGGGAGCAACAGAACTGGCAGAAGAATTCGAGACGGAGTTGTGCAATGTGGTTTCGTCCCGAGGAACAAAAACAGCACTGGTGGAGTTTTCCGAACTTAGGAACTTCGGCGTCTAAACCAATACAATCACGTTAGAGGGGGCCTGGGAAAAGAAGGAAAAAGACAAAAAAAAAAAAAAAAAAAAAAAAAAAAAACACGGAACCCGCAATCCGGGAGGCAGAATA
>CAZEGK010000094.1:0-3596 GCA_964512205.1 uncultured bacterium
TTTTTTTTTTTTTTTTTTCTAAAATGTTTTTTTTCTTTGTCTGCAGCGAAAGCTCTGTCGCAGTTGTCACAGTTCCAGGAAGAGCTAAAGAGAGCTTCGGAAGAGTTGCATTCCAAGATTGAGAATTCTTCTTTAACAACTTTGCGGAGAGTAAAAGGCGGGTCTTTGAAGGATGCGTTGGGTACGCTTCAGAATCTGCAGAAAGCTCAAGAGATTCAGACCAAGGATGAGCGTGTCCATGAGAGTAGACATACGCCCGAGTCAAAGAATAAGCTTCAAGCGAGTAATGAGTCTGTCACTCATTTGCAAGAAACGTTGAACACTCAACTCAAGTCTGGTCTTGCTGAGAGTCGTAGTGGTGTTCAAGATGCAATTGGTTCATATGCTTCTGCTTATGTCGCCTATTTTTCTGCGGGATTGCGTGTGGCAGAATCTCTTGCTCGTGCAGAAGGAGCATCTGGAGGAGGAGGTCATGTTTTTGGTGTTGACTTGGAGGAGTTGTGTAAGCGAGATGATAATGCATCTGTTCCTCGCATTGTGAGTATGGGAGCACCTGTGATTGAGTCAAAAGGTTCCACGGAAGCTGGGTTGTTTCGTGCAGATCATACACCGCCTCAAGCATTTGCTGCATTGAAGCAATCCATTGAGGGATCTGACTACAACTTTCAACGTGCTAATGTGTTGGCTGTGGCAGCATGTCTCAAGGCTTGGGCATCGGAGTTGCCGAAACCTTTGATGACTTTTGAAGCGTATGAAAAGTGGATTCAAGCAGCCAACGATCCTGATCCCACAGGACGCGTCATGGCAATGCGCTCAGTGGCATGCAGTCTTCCGTTGCGTAATCAGTATGTTTTGCAACGAATCATGCAAATGTTGGAGAAGCTTGGTCAATCAAAAGTGCTTCCTGTTCCTCGTCTTGCTGCAATTTGGGGTCCTGTATTGTTACGATCGCAGCGCAGTTCTGCAGAAAATGCTGCAGAAGACAATGCTGTGGCAGCACTAGTATTGCATCAACTCATTACTTCGCACAAGCATGTTTTCGAGAACGGTCCACCACCCGCAAAGACAGACGCAAAACCTGCACCGCCAAAAGTTGAAACACCAAAGCCTGCAGATCCTGTTACTCCAACACGTCAAGTTGAAGCGAAAAAGCCAGCAGACCCCGTGGCTGTAACACGTCAACCTGAGGTGAAGCCTTTACCAACAAAAGTGGTTGAGCCACCAACAAAGCCAGTTAAGGCAACTGTACCAACACCTGCATCACAACCATTGCCAAGAGGATCTGCACCTGTTGTTTCAGCTGCTCGTCCTGCTCTTCCAGAAAAGCCTGCTGTTACTGCTGACAAGCCCAAAGTGGCTATCAAAAAGGTTGTTGCACCAGCTGTCAAAACAACCCCGGCACCTACAGCAGCGGGACCAGCTCCACCAACTGTAACAGTTCATAAGCCTCCACCAAAAGCAGTTGGAGCTGCTCCTCTAAAAAGTGGTGGTGGTGCTGCTCCTGCTGCATCTCCACCTTCTGCAAGGAAGAGAAAAGATTCGTTTGATGAGCTTGAGAGTTCAGATGAAGATGACTCTGATGATAAGCCAGTCGTACAAGAAGATCCTGATCACATGATTCCAAATGCAACAAATGCAGATGTTGAAGATATACAATCACTTGGACTGCTTGGAATGTTTCTCAGTGAAGAGAAAAGACAAGGAATATCACCAGCATTAGATAGAAAAAGTAACATATGGTAAAAAAAGCCGTCAAAAGTGAAAGGTGAATTTTTTTTGTTGTTGAATGTTGCTCTTGCTTTTTGTTCTGGTTGGTTTTTCTCATGGAGATTGGGTATCAGATGTTGTTGGGGTTGAAAAGAGAGAGTCTATGGGAAAGAAACCTCTTTTAGTGGTTTATTTTGCCTCGTCAACGTGTGATGCTTGTTGGAAGTTTAAACCGAGAGTGGATGAGTTGTGCAGTGTTGAATATGAAGAGTATATGAGTGTTTTATTCATTTCTCGTGATCCTAATGCTGCTCGTTTTGAACGACACGTTCGGGAGCTTCCCAAAAACGTTTTTGTTGTTCCTTATGACAATGATGGACGAGAAAGTATCAACGATCGTTTTCAACGTCCTCCTGTCCCATCTATCATTGCTCTCAACAGTACCACACTCGATGTGATTGATGACAAAGGATATTTTTCGTTGCTTGCTCACAATACTTCTCACGTTGTGTCTGTGTGGAGAACAGGACAGCGACCAAGTCTTGGAAGTGGAACCAAAGGCGATTCTTCGCTACTTCGTCGTCTGGAGCTTTAGTTGTTGCGTTCAATAGCTTGCTTCAAGTGAGCTTGTTGTTCCACTCGAAGTCTTTTTAAAACTCCATTGGCTCGATCAAGAGACTCTTGAAGTTCACGTTCTGCTTCGTCCAGTTCATTTTGGAGTCTTTTCAAGTTTCCAGGATCAGGATGAGCAAGAGGAGGAAGAGAAGAAGCCAATAAATCAATGGATTTGCATGTTTCAACAAGTCCTTTGGAGAATTCTCTACGACCTTCATGTTGCATAGCAACAGCAGACTGCCATCTCTCAAGTGATGTCGAATCTCCACCAAGAGACAAAGGAGCTTGAGATCCATCACCAAAACGAACAGGAGGAGCGTCACGCTGAACAACTCCAAGACTATTGAACATACGCTCAGAAAGCTCCAAGATTTTCGATTGAAGTTGACCTAAAACATCAGGAGACATTCTCAACTCGAAGTTTTTTATTTCCCAAAAAAAAAACAGGTTCACTTGTCGCCTGGTCTCTTTTGTCTTTTTCTTGACCATTTCAATCCGCACGCATTACACAACAATAGGCCGTTAGGTCCTGTTCTCCATTCAGGTGTTGTTTTTGTTCCACAATGTCCACAGACTGGATTTTCTACCATTCCTTTTGGTCCTCTTGCTTTTCTTTTTGTGCTACTTCCTAACTTTCTCTTTGCTTTGGCTTTCTTTCTTCTCACCTCATCATCACCATCTGCATAATCATCGTAGGACTCGTCTCGTTCCTCTGGGTCCAAGTTTCTTACCAAATCTGCTGGGTCCACGTTATCTGTAACAAATCTCGTTCCTGGTGGTGGTGGTGGTACAGCTCCTGATGCAGAAGTTGTTGTAAACGATGGGGTTGCAGCAGGAGTGTCGTCTTCCCGAGCACCTGCACTGGAAGGAGGAACACTAAAATCCCATGCACCAAAAGAGGAACGAGAGGCAGGTGGTGGCGCAGGCTTGTATGGAGGAAAATGAAGAGGACCAACACGAAGAACATACCCAGACGTTGCAGAGGATGGCTCACTTGTTACATCTGATCCAAGAGAAGTGCCTTCAGACGCAAGAGGCATCGGAACATACCCAAGGAGAAGTTGAAGATCACGAAGATCTGAAACTTGAGTACGAACAAGAAGGTCTAACTCTTCCGACTCGGCCCTCGATAAAACCTTACTTCCATCGCACACCTTGGCTATTTGCTGACCGACACACCGGAGCCTGGACATCTTCCTTTTATAATATAGACTTTCCGATTCCGTAAATGACATGGCACTCAAAACCAAGCAAATGGGGAACCAAGGAAAAAA
>CAZEGK010000094.1:3606-4100 GCA_964512205.1 uncultured bacterium
CCCCTCCGTTTTCTAATAAAAATTTCCCCATTCCGAAAACAACAATGCCGCAAAAACAAAGAAAAAAAGAAACAAAGAAAAAAAAAAAAAAAAAAAAAAAAACAAAGAAAAACAAAAATCACACAACAAGGAAGAAAAACAGTCCTCAATGAAGTGTACAACAACAAAGAGTGAATGCTACTAAACCTCCTCGCAGTTGTAAAAATTCGAAAATTTTTTTTTTTTTTTTCCCAACTTTTTTTCTTCTCAAAATTCTGTTTACTCCAAGGGGTTCTTGTGAAAATGAGAGACAAGGTTCGTGTTTGTTGACCTGTGAGGTCGTGAGGGTGAACCCGTTCATGTTTTGGTTTTTTTTTTTTTTTTTTTTTTTTTTTTTTAAGTTCCTTTCTCTTTCTGTCATGTCTTTTTCATTCGCATGGATGTGAAAGCATGATGTCAATCTCATGCATGAGATGAGAGAATGTCAAGAAGCTTGCGATCCAAGCTTTTTTTTT
>CAZEGK010000095.1:0-4020 GCA_964512205.1 uncultured bacterium
AGTTGTTTGGAAACAGGTGTTTTATTGATCCAGGTGTGTGTGAATTGTTTTGGGCTTTTCCGAGGATGGTGTGAAAAATTTTTTTTTTTTGTTTTTTTTTTTTTTTTTTTTTTTTTAGGTTTTGGTGGCCGTATGGTTGTTTTCGGTGGATCTAACAACGATGGTGTGTTTCAAGCAGGCGTCCATTTTCTTAACCTAGGGGAGAAGAAATGGGTCACAGTGCCTTTATCACAAGACGGACCGACAGGACGACATTTTCATAGTTGTGTATTGTACGAGCGTAGCCTTTGGGTATTTGGTGGATCAAGCAATGGTATTCATCAAGACTTGTTCCGGTTCAATTTGGATAGTAATCATTGGAGTGGTGTTGCTTGTCTCGGGACTATGCCTTCTCCTCGTCATGGTCATTCGGCGGTGGTGTACAACGATTGCATGTATGTATACGGTGGGTATGATCGGATGGGATTTGTGTGCAATGATTTGTACGAGTTTTGTTTTGCCACACTTTCTTGGGATCGCCCAGCTCAAGGAAGCAATGCAAAAGAAGCATTTCATCATTCGGCTGTTGTGTATCAGGGGTCCATGTATACATTTGGAGGATATCGAAAGTCTTACAACGAAATTCAAGAGTATCGTTTTGCCACCAAAACGTGGTCATTTTTGCACACTGTTGGAACTCCACCAAAACCTCGTTGGGGTCATGCAGCTGTTGTGTCTGGCAACTGTATGTATGTATTTGGAGGCCGTGATCGTGTGTCTCATTTTCAAGATTTGTATTGCTTTAGTTTTGATACACGAATGTGGCATCGAGTGGAATGCGACGGCATTGATGGAAGGTTTTTTTGCTCGGGCGTTGTTCATGACTCGTGGTTGTATGTGTTCGGAGGACGCAATGTGCACAATTTTTCATTTCATGACACGTGGAAAGTGTCGTTGAAAGAAGCCACAGAAGATCGTCGTGATGACTCCATTGTAGATGACATGCAGGCTTTGGTGGGTGATGTGGAATTTGCCGACATGGTTTTTGTAACTCCAGATGACATGGCGCCCGATGATGAAGTGCAACCTATGTCAAAGATAGTTCAAGTTCCTGATGAATGGAGCAAATGTCGTCGTGTTTTTGCACATCGTTGCATTATTTCTGCAAGAAGTTCTGCTCTGGATGTGATGCTCAAAGCCAACATGCGAGAAGGTATCACTGGAGTCGTGGCGATGCGTGGCACGTCATGTAAAGCAGTGTATGCCTTTATCGTTTATTTGTACACGGATACAGTTGTTCCAGGACTCGAGTTGGAACATTTGATGTCGCTCTTGGGTCTTGCAGATCAATGGCAACTGTTTCATTTGAAGCAACTATGCCAAGAACGCATGAGTCAATACATCAGTCTGGAAAATGCTGTGAAGCTTTTTGTCAAGGCTCAAGAGTTGGATGCACAAGTTTTGTTCGAAGCATGTCGAATGTTCATCCATAAGAACTCGCGCTTGTTGCCTGAGATTGCCATGCTGAGTCCTGTGCTAGCTGCAACAGTTTCTGCTGTTGAATCACCGCCTCCCACAAGAAGACGTTAGATGGGCAGACAACTTCTGTAAGTTGGATCAAGTGCTGCCACTTGCATCAAAACAAAGCTGTCCACTTGGTTCCTCATGTCCAGGTCGTCCATTGTTCCCAGAATGTGATGCATGATATGGTTCACCTTTTTCGTATCGGTGATGTGGTCATTTTGAGGAGTTTTCCTCGTAGTCAGAAACAAAGGTCTTGGAAGAAGTGACAGCATGAGCACTTCCATCATGCGAGCGTTCTTTCGGCATGCTCTAACTGCCGTTTCGCCCAAAGAAGTTGCTTCGGCAAAGGAGAGAGGATTGAGACGTGCTGCCAAGGCGCGAGACATGGCAAACCATTGAACAGAATCAGGCTTCATGAAATAAACAACCTCTGCTTCATACACGGTGCGAGCGTTGAGACGACGAGACTCGCAGACAAGTCCGCCGTAGCGGGCAATCCATTCATGAGCCAATGTTGAGAAAACACATGGACTGATTTCATACATCAAATCTCGGACTAAAATACCTATGACTTCCTCTTGAGTAATCTCTGAGTCAACGAGACTGAGATAGAGAGAAAGAGTGGTTTTCAAGAGCGGGACATACGTGGGAAGGTGAGGATTCTTAACAAGAAGACGCACCATATGATGAGGTGCAGATGTGAGGGGTTTTCGCTTCATACCTGCTTGAAGAATGACAGAAGGATCGCAATCGTTGCTGGAAGAAGTGGCGGCAAAACTAAGCGGGTTCGCAAGATACGCATCCAGTTGCTCCACATCATTATCAGTCAGTAGATCCATCATGGTTTCCATGTGAGTGGCCCAAGTAAACATATCTTTGAGCGTTGCACCATTCCAACCAGCCAAATCACCTTGGCAACGAAGACAAATGGCAGAGAACACTTGAACATGTCTACAAAATGCATTCCAGTCAACACCAAGTGGACAAGACCATCTACTTTGAGGTGGTCTTCGCACGACAGCCCCTTGAATCATTTTTCTTTTTTTTTTTTTTTTTTTCTCTCTACTTTATTAGATCTAGAACAGACCAGGCATCTGGTATTTGACAACAGTCTTGACGCGTGGCTCCTTCTTCTTCTTGGTCTTCTTCTTCTTCTTCTTCTTTTTCTTGTCATCAGCTGACAACTTGGGTTCTTTTTGTCCATCTTCAATGTTACCTGGAATCTCTGCCGTATCAATCAACCCAAAGATTCCTTGAGGCTTGGTACCCTTTTCATCATATGCTGTTCCCGTTGCTGTCTTTTTCAACTCGTTAGAAATACCAAATGATTTTGTGTGCCCTCTCCAATTGTCCTGCTTGGGCATCTCGTATCGTGAGATGGCATGCAATCTCTTCTTTCCTTCCTTGTCAAAGAACAAAAAGTATCCAGAGCTAATGTTGCACCATCCAATCTGCTTTTCCTTGTCCGTCTGCAACTCCACTTTGTATTGGAACTTTGCTCGAGAACTTCCGACTTTCTTGAGACGAACTCCCAGTTTTTCTTGTCCGTAGCATCGTCGAACTTCCTTCATGACATCACGAGGTCCCGTGCTCAACTTTGGAACATCCTTTTGCGCCACTTTTCCCAACACATTTCCTCGCATGTCGTAAAACTCAACGTCTCGTCCCGACTTACAGCTCCACCCAAGCTGCTTGCCATCTCTCAACTTTACCTGATACATGAATCCTTTGGAAGTGTCACTGATAAAAACAGGCTCTGCTTTGATTTTGAATGCCTTTTTGATGGTGTCCAGCGCAGCAGCAGATGGCTCTCCCGTTCCCAAAAGCTTTGGATCTGCCAACTGGGGCATATCGGCTTTTTCTGCACTATGCACAATCTCATGCTTTGTGTTGTAAAAGTCGTAATCGTTTCCCGCCTCCGAAACCCACCCCACATGATAACCATCGGCACTGATCTTGAACAGATAGCGCTCTGTAAAGTCTCTTGACAACTTGAGACCTCCCGTTGTTTTGAACACTTGTCTCAACTCGTCCAGAGCAGAAACACCTTTCACTTCTCCCACTCGCAATTTCCCTTCTGCTCTTGCTTGCTCTGCCTTGGCACTAACTTTTCCCACACGAAATGTGGAACCTGTCCTATTCTTCTGCTCTTGGCTCGCCCCGTCTGCACCAGACACAGTGTCTGTGTCGAGCTCCACCAAAGATTCCAAATCAAAAGTTGGAATGACATCGTCTCCCACACCTGTTAGAGCAAAGCCATCATCATATACCTCACCATCAAGCATCTCGCCATCACCGTCTCCACCATCGTCTGAAGCAGAGTCAATAATGAGACCCTCACCGAACTGAGATTCGAAATCTGCTCCGCCACTCCTTGCGCCGTCATTTTCAGAGCTAGAGTCACTTCCCTCCTGAAACCCAAAAATATCAGTAACATGCAGCATCAGAAAAAGGGAAACAGAAAAAGAAAAAAAAAAAAAAAAAAAAAAAAAAAAAAAAAAAAAAAAAAAAAAAAAA
>CAZEGK010000096.1:0-4007 GCA_964512205.1 uncultured bacterium
TTTTTTTTTTTTTTTTTTTTTTTTTTTTTTATGGTATGAAGTCGCTGAACATCTGGGACAACTTTTGTTTACTTTGGCATCATTTGGTTGTTGGAGAGATAGAAGATGAGCGCTAGAAAAGGAAACGTTTTTAAGAATTGTTATCATTGTGTGTATGTGTGAGATGGATTTCAAAAAGACACTTTGGTAACTTTGTGTTACGTTGATATTGGGTAGCTTGTGCCCAGAAAAGTCCTTGTTATGGGTTCGGTGTTGTTGAAGAAATTTTAAGCAAGGATTTTCAAATTCTGTGACATGTAGTTACGGTGTTCATCTGCGTCAATCATTACGTTTCAATTAGATGTTGTACTGTCAAATGCGCAGAGATTTTTTTTTTTTTTTTTTTTTTTTTGTGAATTTATCGTTAAAATTTTAATTTTAATGGATAAATGACTTTTCTTTCGCCTTTCTTTCATGAGCACTGTTCAAAGTGAGCAAAGTTGCACTGAAAAATTGACATTTAACAAAAAAAAAAAAAAAAAAAAAAAAAAAAAACTTTTAAAAAAAAAAAAAAAAAAAAGAGATTATGGGGTCACTGTTTTTTCTGGCCTTGTTCTTTTTAGCAGGGTATGCTAACTCGATTGAGCCACAACCTGTTTACGATGCGTTTGGTCGTGAAATGTCTGTTCCTCGCATTTCATCATCTCCCACAGCCGAAGAATCTGCTGCAGCTCGTGCCTATTTAGATGCCTGGCAAAGACAACAGCGACAAGGAGGACGAAATGGAGGTCTTTATTCTTCTTATGATTTTTCTCAGGGTCCTTTGCCTGAGATTCAGTTGCCTCAACGTCGACAAGGATTTCCTCTGGTAGATCGCTTGACAGGGACGACGTTGGCACAACGTATTGACATGGCCAATAGAGCAGCACTGAGAGCAGGACGACTTGTGGATGGCGTCAACACCAGATTGAACAACGCATGGGATAGAGTTCAACAATCACCACGCTATAGAAGAATAGCAGATAGTGACACCATGACGTAAGATAACATACCTGTAGCGTTGGACAAAATGTCATTTAACGAAATTTTTTTTTTTTTTTTTTTTTTAAGTGGTCTTGGTCGTCGAGTTGGTCAAGCAGGTCAGGCTATGTTGGCAGCAGATGAGTTCATGGGTAGTCCTGTCCGATCAGCAACTGAGTTTGCAGTTGGAAGAACCACAGATGCCCTTTCCAGGGTTAATGATTACATTCGTCGTGGTTGGGTCAATCATGCCGGAGCTAGCGGTGCTGATCGTGATCTTGCTGCTCAAGGTTATGATGCGGCAAGAAGAGTAGCAGGAACAGTTGCATCTGTTGTTCCCATTGGACGTGCAGCAAGAGTGGCAGCCATGGCTACGGCAGCCAGAGAAGGATTAGGATCGTTTGCTCGAGTGGCCAACACGGCATTAGGTTCTGGAACCATCAGTGATATGGTGCAAGATGCAGTCAATGATGCTGCTGTTCCCATTGCTGAACGATGGGCTCGAGCAAGAGCACGACATGCATTGGACAGATGGGGAAGATCTCGAGTCGGGCAACGTGCCACCCATTTGGCGTCGCGAGCAGCAGACTCTGTACGACAATCTGCTCCCTATCGAAGTGCACAAAATGCCATCGACAGATTGCGTAATTCTCCTCTTGGCCAATCGGTGGGTCGAGCTCGTGATGCTCTTACGTCGTCGCGTATGGCTGATTTGTATCGACGTGATCCGCAGGAATGGAATCGATTGGCCAGAGATCGATTGGGTGCTGCATTTGAAGGAATGGCAGGAAACACTCCATCACCCTCGTCTGGATCTCCTCGTCCAACCAATCCTTCTTCTAATCGTCAACAAGCAAGAACTTCTGGAACGGGAGCTCCTCAACCATGGCGCTCTGGTGATCGTCGTCGTAGTCGTTCTGGAAATCGTCCTTCCATGTTCGCACCAAGAACTGCTGGAGCAGGTGCTCGTCGTCCTCAACGCCCTAGATCAAGACAGCAACAAAGACAACGACAACAACAACGACCAAGACGACGACCCAATTCAGCATCTCGCCAAAATCGCTCCAATCAAAGACAACGCAATCGCTCTCGACGTGGTGGACGCTAAAATAATCAAAAAACTTCAACTTTCACGCAAAATTAATTACTGTTTTTTACTTCTACACTCTACATTCAATCAATTCCTTTGGAACTTTCTTTTTCAAATCGTATTTCTGTGGTGTGAATTTATCACGCAAGGCGTCTCCTCTTTTGTAGACGTCATCTTCGTCCATCTTGAAACTGTTCAAAACACCAAAATACGACACCATCGCATCGTCGTCGTCGTGCTTTGCTGCTGGAGTCAGTTCCACCAGTTTTTTTTCTTGGCTTGCAATCAATTCTCTAAACATCTTCCCCGTGGCACCAATCCGATGTAAATTCAAATGCGCAACACCGGTTTTTTTTCCCTCCTCATCCTCTACAAAAATAACTAATGGACTTTCTTGCAACAAAATCGATCTTTGTTGCAGCAAGAAAATACATGGGACAAAGGGCTCCTGTTGCCGGATGCATTTTTCTTGCTCGGCAATGAGTGGGGCAAATCGAGCGACGGGATCGAACCATTGGTCCAACGATGATTTCTGTTGGGCCAAATGCGGGTTAGAAATGGCTATGGATTGCCACAACCAACGTTGTGAGTCACAAGCATGACGTTGCCATGCCATTTGAAGAGCGTGCAACAAGTGATAACATCGCAACGTGCGCAACGCCACAGCAATTTGTATCCAGTGCGAGGTGAGGATAGTACAATATTCTTGACCAAAACAATGCGCAGATTGCAAAATAGAAAATGTGCAAAAATCAGATAAAGCATTGCAAAGAGAAGACAATTGAGACAATGGAGAAGAAGAAGATGATGAATAATTCGATATTGATGCAAGTGTCGAACATTTGGAATTATTTTCTCCTCCTCTTCCTCCTTTTTCTTGTTCAAAAAAATGCCAAGATTTCAATTGTTCCAATGGTGCCCATGTCATGTGTGCCAACGTGCATGCAATGTCCTCCGCGTCCCACATCAACCATTGAAAGGGACGAACAAACAAAGAAAACGACGATCGAGCGGAAGAGCTTAAAAAAAAAAGTTTTCCACTGGATCTTTGCAAAACCGCACCTCCTCGAGACGTCGAGGACGAGGAGGAGGAGGAAGAAAAAGAAGAAAGGGCTTTTAGCAAATTTTTTTTTTGCTGAGACGGAGCTCTTCCTTCAGCAAATGACCTCATGTCATCTCTTAACTTACAAAATCCATCCTCATGATCATTGTCGCCTTCTTCTTCTCCTTCAGTCAAAGTCGGCAAATTTTTTTTTTTTTTTTTTTTGTCCTGTGACTTCTTCTTTCATTCCGTGTTGTGACCACAGCGTGCAAAACTCGAGCAATCTCATAGCTACTCGAGGTTGGTCATCTTCCACATGTTGTACGTGTCCAACAATCAACTCAAACAATTGCCGATGACACGTGCACGACTTGAACAACAAAGACAGCACCAAAGGAAGCCCTCGGAAAATAGATCGGTCTTCCTCGTCACTGTTAGAGTATGTACACACAGAGAGAAGACAATTGAAGACGACTTGAGGATCAACCTCACCAGCCATCATCGTGACTCAGAATTTCAAGTTTTTTTTTTTGACCATATTCTTAATTTTCAAGCAGCAAGGATGGGCGCATCATCAACAAAGTATACAGAGAGCTTTCAGAACCAACTCAAAGTGGTTCAGAAGAACAGGTGAGTCATATCTTGCTGATCGTCGCAAGCATTACTCTTTTTTTTTTTTTTTAATTGCGTCATCATGATGCGGGATGTGCGTAGTGTTGACCAAGTCATTGATATTGTATGTCATCTCATGACGATACATTCATACTACATGCATCATCATAGATACAAGGTCTCACTCACCTCGATCACAAATCATTACTAAAACATTTTTTTTTTTTTTTTTTTTTTTTTTTTTTTTTTTTTTTTTTTTTTTTT
>CAZEGK010000097.1:0-4001 GCA_964512205.1 uncultured bacterium
TTTTTTTTTTTTTTTTTGTTTCATTTGTTGTTGTTGGAAGGATTGGCTGCTCGCATCTTCTCCAATTGTTGTTGCAATGCAGCTAGTTTCTTCTTTTGGTCATCGAGGACAGCATGTGATTTGGAAGCAGATCCAGGCTCAGACGTGGGAGCACTTGGCTTTGCCGGGGAGGAGGGTGGAAGAGGAGCCTGGTGTGAAGGAGCTTCTTCTTGAGGAACCTGAGGCAATACTCCAACTGATGATGCTGGTAATGATTGTGCTTGCAATGGAACAACAACTGGTGTAGGTTGATGATGTTGAGGCAATACTCCAACTGATGATGCTGGTATTGATTGTGCTTGCAATGGAACAACAACTGGTGCAGGTTGAGGCAATACTCCAACTGATGATGCTGGTAATGATTGTGCTTGCAATGGAACAACAACTGGTGTAGGTTGATGATGTTGAGGCAATACTCCAACTGATGATGCTGGTATTGATTGTGCTTGCAATGGAACAACAACTGGTGCAGGTGTTGCAAGTGACAACGTTGGTGGCGGCAATGGCGACGTTGGTCTTGCCGGTGATGTTGGTTGTTGTTGTTGTTGTTGTTGTTGTTGTTGTTGTTGTTGTTGTTGATTTGGTAATCTTATCATATTGGTTGCTACTACTGCTGCATTACTATTTGTATGTTGTATTGGTTGTTGTAATGCCAAGTTCTCCATCGCTTGCATGGATGCCGTTGTTGCTCTTGGAATTCTATGCAACAATCCGTATCCCATCTCACAACCTAAAATACCATCTCCTCCCCATCCTGCTGACGGTGTAACATTGACCAACCTAATCTCGTCTCTTGCCAATGTGTAAACATACAGCGCCACAGGTTGCTCCAAGTGCTGACGAAGCAGACTGTACAAATCGTCCTCCTCAGTGAAGAGAATGTCAGGAGTTCCTACAATGTAATCGTCCTTCTGAAGTCCAGCATGAGATGCAGGACCGTTGCCATAAACTTCAGTCACATGCCATACTTGCTCAGAAGCTTGCTTAATGTTGCAAAAACGAATGGAAACACCCAACACACCTGCACCACCCCAATCAGTCCGAGGAATCAAAATCACTTCTCTAATAGAGTCGCTGCGACTGTTGTACACACCAAGTTTGAGCTCTCTGTTCACGTTAGCCTTTTGAGGAGAAAAAAAAAAAAAAAAAAAAAAAAATTAGCACATCGTGAACTACTCATGATTTAACCTCACCTGCAACGCATCAACCAATGTTGCATCTTCTCTTTCAAGAAGAACTCCACCAACACTCACAATAAAGTCAAAGAAAGGAGTTAAACGAGCCACATGTCCTGGACTGTTGGGTGTCACTTTAAGGACATGATACCCAACTTCAACATTCAAGCGTTGTTCTTCTCCACTTTCAGCTTGACCCATTCGAGAATATATATTTTTTTTTTTTACGAAATCACAAAAAATCTTTTACGTATGTTGCTCTTCTCACTGCATTTGTGAAACCCGTATTGAACTTGAATCTTACAACTGGCTTTTCATCTTTCGGAAGTTCTGAACCCTCTACGACGATTGCCTTTTCTTGTTCGGCCTTGACCTTTTCTTCTCTCAACTTCTTTCGATCCCATGTGTGGATTTTGGTCTCCAATTGCTCCATCTTCTTCTTCAGTTGTGTTACATCACTTCCTTCTGCATTCTTCACTTGTTCCTTGATACTTGCATGCTCTGCAACCAGCTTGTCGTAATCTTCACGAGACATCTCTTGATTGCCCGAAATGACACGACCAAAAAAGTCCCTCACTACAAGTGGCTCAAGAGGAACCTGAGGAATAACAGGAGCTGCTGTGGATGGCCCTCCTCCTTTCTTGACAATGGTTGGTTCCTCCTTTGCAACAACAGCAGGACGCATTTGCAAAAACACTTTGTGCAACACTGCATCGCATTCTCCGACGGGGATGTTGGATTCTTCTGTCACTGCAAATCGGACAATCTCATCAAGAGCAGGTTCCAATTTGTATCGATAAACTCGTCTCATTTTGACACCATCTTCTCCTTCTCCTTCTTCATCTTGTTGTTGATTCTTTCTTCCTCTCTTCTTGTTTCGATACTTTTGAGGAGTGCGTTTAGGAATAAAGTTTTCCTTGGCCTCTGTATTGACAACATAATCCAAGCCATACATGCGAAGACTTGAGACAAGCGTATCCATCACACGCTGGCTTCTTGCAGGATCTACATTTCTGGACAAGGAAACAAAGTTCCCGGGAGCCAGTGGATCTAAAATACGAATCAAAAACGGAAGACGATCCAACAACAACTCTTGCATATCACCACGAACATGCGTCAAGGCCTCACCTTTGAGCTGAGCAAAATAATCACGTAACAAATCACGATACGCAACGGATTGACGATACACATTTCCGTCTTCCTTGGGAAATTCCAAGTTGCGCAACTGTCTTGTAGCTCCTAGATTGCGTCCACCCAAAAGCATGTTTGCTGCAACTCCTACTGCCGGAACATAACCCATCAATTCAAAGTGTTGGTTTTGCTGAATTTGCACGGTGCACAAATCATAAAACTCAAACCACTGTTGCATGTCTACAAGTCGCTTCATGGCAGAGTCTGTGAATGGAAGATTCAAGTAATTTGCAAAGACGCCTTCTGCCATATTGTTGTCGTGATTTGCGTTGGATGCAACAGACCACAACTTTCCAAAATGAGACGAAACTGATCCATCGTCTTCCGCTGCATACATGGAGTTGGATGGACGCATAGTCAAGAGTTCAGACAAGTCTTTGAAAAAGCTGTGTTGAGTTGTGGATGCAGTCATGTTGAGCTGTTGAAGAGTCTCCGTTGTGAGAGGTCTTTTCTTTGCAACAGCTGCAATGCTTGCAAATTGCAAGTTGTTGATTGCACTACGTGCATCATTGTGACACATTTGACACAAATACAACAAAACAGTATCGTCCACAAATCGTTGCGTCAAATGTTCCGTATCACAAATGTGTCTCAATCGACTCAACAGACGTTCCGTTCTTACTGCATCCATATGCAAATGACGTGAAACTCTTCTCAATTGTCTCAACGCTGGTGCGTAAACATCGTTGCAAATGGCAATAATGGGTCGTGTGATGTGAGGTTTATCATGTTGAACCATTTGGACCAAAAAGTCAACAGATGCATCTCCATCCACTCCATCAATCTCATCCAATATCACCATGACGGGTTTTTTGTCTGCATTGATCGTCTGATTGCTCATGGCATTTCCAACCACTTCCTGAAGTGATTGCGACGTTCTCACATCCGATGCATTCACTTCCAACACTGAGTATCCACACTGTTGCGCCACTGCTCTCGCCAATGTCGTCTTGCCAAGTCCAGGAGGACCACTCAAAAGCAAAATCTTTTCCTTTGGTCTCAAATCTTGTTGGTTTTGTTGATCGTCGTTATGAATTGTTGTTTTCTTCTTTGTTGTTCCAAATACAACTTCGTCCCAATCTTTTACCCACTTGAGAACTGTTCTATTCAACCTCTCATCACTCAACAAATCCGTATATCGAGCACTACGATACGCATCAACCCACAACTTTGAAGATTTAGATTCCATCGACTGTTGCAGCGGTGTTGGTGGTGGTGGTAATGATAATAAAGCTCTTCTTCGGTCATCTTCATCAATACGCCTCTCCAACTCTTTGATAGGAACAGCCAATGGACCTCCGGTGCGAGAAGAAAAAGAAGAAGTTGTTGGGACGGACCAACGAAGATCAATACGACGTCCTAATGAACTGGTGCATGTCAGACCACAATACTCACCAACAGCAGCTTCAGCAGCTTCAGCCACTAACACAACATCCTCCTCTTCCTTTCTTTTCTTGTTTGGAGACTCTGCAACAGATGTCACTACATCCTCTTCAATACGAGCTTTCTTCGATGATGCAAGAGGTTGAGAACCAATGTCACCTGCAAAGATGTGAGCAAAGAGCGCGAAAAAAAAAAAAAAAAAAAAAAAAAAAA
>CAZEGK010000098.1:0-3950 GCA_964512205.1 uncultured bacterium
CGCCAAGCTTTTTGGCCTCTAGGTCCTTACCGGATCTAGAGGCCTTTTTTTTTGTCTTACTCTTATTCTTAGTCTTATTCTTAATCTTATTCTTTGTCTTTGTCTTATTTTTGCCGCGCTCTTTATTTAGATTAAGAATAAGAACAAGAATAAGATTAAGAGTAAGAAAGGGATTTGAGATCCCTTTCTTTAAGAAACAACCCTATCGATCTGCTCTTTCCACTTCGATCTTGGAAGCTTCTTTTTATCGAGTTTTTTGTGACGGTTGATTCGCTCTTCAATCTGTTTGATCAGCGATTTCTTTTTTGACATCATCTTGGCAAGGCCAAGTTTTTGGAGATGGCGCGCATTGCTTTTTTCCCACCCGTGAGCGGCATTTATTTCATAGAGCATCTGCTTTTGTGTCTCAATAAGTTCTGCAGATGTTGAACCGCCAGGTTTTGTGATCCATACGTCTGAGGCTTTATCGATTTCTGCCATCTCTTTTTCTTCTAAAAAGCCGAGAATTTTAATGTGAATCTTTCCTTTTGCACTTGCAAATGGAGTTAGATCACTTTTAAGCTGTTCATTTTTTCCACAGACAACAAAGACGTACAGAGGATTTCGCAGCTTCTTTTCCTCTTCAAGCATTCGCACAAGAATCTTTTTAATATCTTTCGCAAGGCCATTTTGGCCCATAGCGACTTTTACAACATAGGCGTTATCTTCTATATGCAGCTTTTTACGTATCGACTTAAGCTGTGATGGAGATACTGGCTGAAAGCTTGGACGTACAGGAAAATCAACGCGAATAAGTTGTTTTTTCGTCTCTTTCTTTTTAAAGAGCTTATCATCGCCAATCATGCCAAATTTTATGAGAGGCTTCTTAAGACGCTTTTGCTCATTTAATATAGAAGTTAGCATTGGACGAAAGCCGTGATCTGTATGGATATAGGTCATGGGAATGCCAAGCACGTAGCTAATGTAGGCAAGTCGTGGTTTATGGTGAGCAACTGCTAAGATATGCTTAGGGCCAAAAGCTGCAACCTCTTCTCTAATATCTCCGAGGAATCTTCTATCTTCAAGCGGTTGTGCTTTGCTGATTTTTCTGCTAAGTTCTTTAGCTTTAACAGGATCATTGAGCTTTTGGTAGACTTCGGCATAAATATCTGCTTTTGTATAGCCATCTACTTCAGGTGAGTATTGATTTTCTCTCTCATCTACATCGATAAGCTGAATCGTATAGCCCTTTTGCTCTAGATAGTTCTTAATTGCCATAGTAGGTGCTTTATGGCCGCCGCCATAGGCGCCAGTAAAGAGGATTGTTATCTTCTTATCACCATCTGTAGCTACTTTACTGTAGGTAATTTTACGGATAAAATTTTTGTAGGCATCTTTAAAGGCTCGGTTCTTTTTAAGAGAGGGAATCTTCTTAAGAAGAAGGTTATGATCATAGTATCGACTTCCAACAAAGTAGGCTTTATTTGTCAGCCATTTTTCAATCTCTTTGGTGGTTTTTTGTTTTAGCGAGACCTCTTTTTTAAGCTCATTATAGGCATCGATAATTGTATCAATTCGTTCAATGTCAGGAATTTTATGAGCAAGCTTTTCTCTAAGTGGCCCTGGGGCTGCCTGCAGGCCTGAATAGCCAACAAGCACCAAAAGGCTATGTAACCAAATTTTCTTTAGCAGCATGAATCGACCTATTTTTGATCTACAAGCGGAAAATTGCTAATTAAAGTTTATATGTCAATTCTTTTTTGCAGAAATGTTGATTTCATAGAGACATTTAGCAACTGTGTCTTGGATGATCGAGACAAGATTTTTTTCATACTTTTGTCTCTCTGATTCATCAGCTGCTTTTGCACAAGTATCTAAAGGAAATTCTTTTGGAAGGCAGTTATTACCTGCAAGTTGCTGGTAGCACCATACTACTGGATGGCTTGTTGCAAGTATTGCTCCTGGTTCTGGATGAGCTTTCAGCCATTCCTCAAAGCAGTCCTTGGTTGATGGCCGAGCTTTGCCAAGTGGTGCCGGAGCGTCTACAAAGATAATGCGCTCTTTCATATCTACAGGAAAGTCAGTTTCTTCTATGACGAGCTTGCACATGTCATATTCAGTTTCGTAGCGAATATTTTCGGGCAGTTTTTTTAGCTTTTTTGGGTCATCCTCTTGTCCAGGCTCTTTCCGAAGCTTGCGATCTCCTGTTAATACGACGACCTTTTCAAAATGATATCCCTTTTTCCAATACTCGATTAATAGGTTCGTTCGGTGACGTACACCCTCTAAAAATGCGCCATTTATAGCGCCGTAGCGATACGTACTACGCTCGGGATTTTTTGCTTCAAAGAGGCCAAGTTCAGAGACAATTTGTTCGATTTTTCTCTTTTTTTCTTTTTGCTCAGCGCTGTCAACAAGGTCTGTCCGCTCTTTATTATTTTGGCCTTGATTTGTCTGGATCCATTTTTTTTGCGTCTTATCGACAATTTGTTGCATGTTGTCAGTAGGATCATAGAGGTTGTCTAGTTCTAAAAGCTCTTTAAGACACTCTGTAGGTTTTCCTTCATCAGTAAAAAACCAAGATGCAGGTGCTGTAGCATAGAGAGAAGATGCAATAAGAAGAAGAGATATACGTATGAGAATTACCATGAGCGAGAACTATATCAATCAGGGGAATCTAAGTCAATGAAGCCGGATGAATCGGCGACTGCCTTGTGGATTATATCTAGAGAGTGTTTGGTTATTTCACTTGTTGGGTCATACTTTGCCTCGTCGACGAATGCTTCAAGCACTTTGGGTTGGTATTTTGCAAATTCTGCGTTTTTTTGATAATTTTTGATGATAGTAATGATTCGCTGAATATGGCTTGCAACTAATGTAGGATCAATTTTTAGCTCTTGAGACCTTGGAAAGTTTATCGTTTTTGCAATGGGGGAGTCGATAGAAAGTAGATAGAGAAGTGTTCTTGGATGGCGCTTGAGAATTTCTGGTATTTTCCGTGAGTCATTTTCCTGGATATAGTTGAATGTGAGGATAATTTCTTGGCTTATTACCTCCATCATCTCGAAGGTAAGCTCTTCTGCACTTTTTGGTAGGAGCGTTTCGAGTTTGTGGGCGAGAATCTCAAGCTCTGGGTGAAATATCCCTACCTCGGTATAGTCAAAAGTAGGTTTTCCATTTGCTACTACAACAATTTCTCTAGCGGCATTAAAGAGCATCCGTTTAAATTTAAAGAGCATGGCAGCATACTTTCTCTGCATATCATCTCCAAAGACTGCCACCATATCTTTTAGCTTAAAGACATTCAAAAGCGCAGGTGCCTGCATATAGATCTGGTCAAAGATCTGCTGACGAAGCTGCTGCTCTTTTGCAACAGTAGCGGGAAGTTGCGGAAGCGTTGAGAGAAGCATTGTCTTTAACAGCTCAAACTTATCTCGAAAAACGTCATTTGCTCTTGTAAGAATGCCGTTTGATGCAATAGAGCTGTTATCTACCCATGTTTTAATGAGGCTGGGAGTGGTAGTGTCATCGGGTTGTATAGATTTTAGCAGTGTAAGAAGCGTTTGAGGAACTTGAATAAAGTTTGAAAGGGAACCAAGTTTTACATTTTCGCTCGACGCCATGTCGCCGATCTTTGTAAATTCTTCGCTAATGAGGCTAAGCTGGGCAACTAGATTTTGCATGGCTGTCGGATCAAGCTTTGGTGGCACTACAAGCTGAAAATTTCCCGATGGGGTATTTGTCAGGCCAAGGGTTATGAGTTCAGAAAGTAGCTGCTGCACCTGATTTTGGGCTGCAGATGGCGTGGCGGCTTCCTGGTTCATAATACCGCCACCAACTCCACTCGAAGTAAAATTTTGTGCGAGTGCCGATGTTAAGCTATTGGCAAGAAGCGAGGCAACAGATTGCGGAAGGGAATTTGGAACACCAGGTTGCGAGACAGGGACATCTAGCATCTTATTTGGGTTATC
>CAZEGK010000099.1:0-3911 GCA_964512205.1 uncultured bacterium
GTCTCATGCAGCAAAAAAAGAAAGAGATATTTTCATAGAGCAAAAAGCCTATGACGAATAAGTACCCACAGAGGCACCGGGACCTCTTCCCAAAAGTAAAGGGGTGTTGTGAATTATAACAAGACCCACACACTCGGTAGAGCCCCGGCGCCTTACAAACTTTTAAACATAATTGATGAAGCAAGTCAGCATATTGGAAATGAAGTTAATTAAAAAATATAATAAAGTAATTGCAAAAAATTTTACATATATATTATATTTCTTAGGACGATAGGTAAATATAAGACATTCACATGTCTCCTATTTGGATATCTCGAGTTTAGTTGTGCCAATGTTAAAAATATTATTTTATCACATGCATGGACCTTGACTGGAGGCCAGAAACTGCTCTCCAGTTATTATAAATAAAAACACAGGGAGCAATTTTTTATGCATCTTCCACCAGTTTCAGCAGCAGCAGAGATATACCAAATTCCTCACTCTCAAATCGTACCATCTACTGTTATTTCATGTTTAAAACTTTGCTTAGAGGGCCTACAAAAAGATACAGCTGACCACCCTGAACTCCAAAGCGTTATTCTCGAAACAGAAAAGCAGATTAGAGGCGTCATGAATGGGACGGTTGCACCAGACAAGGTAAGCATGACAGAGCTTATTCTTGCGCTTGGACAAAGCGCAATAGATAAATCAAATTTGCCCATGACCGAGTTTGTTGACAAAGAGCAAAAACCTCTGGATCCCGATTTTAGACCTTTCAAAACTGATAGTTTACTCGACGCTTGCAATGAGATTTTGACAAAGGCTCAAGGAAAGACACTGGTACTTTGGGATATCGACTATGTTGTATTTCGTTCACAAACACACTTTGGTTCTGTAGAATGGTCAAAAGAAATCTATGCAGAACTTAAAAATGCAGGCTTTTCCGCCGAAGCTAGTGAAAACATTTTGAACGTAATCTGGCGATATATCCAGCCTGATACTCCAATAGAGCCATGTGATCAAAGTCTACACGAAGTAGTACAAAATCTTGACAAGCAGGGCATTGTGCAACATGGTAAGACTGCCCGTCCTCCAGAAGATGCTACCTATACCCTCAAGCAGCTTGAGCAAATCGGATTTTTTATACCTAAGAAATCAATTCATCGTGACTCAGCACATCATCTCAAATCTGATACACTCAAAGGTATATACCTTCCCATGTGCGTTAAAAATGGTATTGCATTTGTTAATTCCTTTACGTCAAAAGGGACAGCCGCAGATCAGTTGCCTCTTAATGAATATGACTGCATTGTAATTATCGAAGATTCTGCATCAAACATTACCAAAGTAGCGACTAGCGTCCTTAGTGCCGGTAAAAAGTGCATTGGCATTCTCTATACAGGAGCCATGGTAAAAAGAAAATATGAGCCTTTAATCGCACGCCTGCAGATGCAGCACTATCCAAAAATCCTCACAAACGAAGAAGCTTTGGAAAGAATCGCTGGAGGAATTCCCCAGGTATTAGAGGGTGAAAGCATTCGTCCACATCTTCGAGAGTTGGGTGAAATTCATGATACGATCTATTCTGAGTGGCCCTACTTTGTAGAGCCTGGCACTTGTGGTAATCCTCTAAAACATTATGAAGATTTTATAACGACACCTGATGGCGTCGTAATTGTCGCAAAAGAAAATGATAAAATAGTAGGTTTTATTGCCGGCAAGCGTCTTGATAAAGGCCATCCTCGTTACAAAACTGCTTTTGAAAATCAAGAGCTGCCAGAAAATGCTTTTCATGTTCGCGATCTGCTTGTTAAACCCGAGTATCGAACCCAGGGAGTTGCCACAAGACTCTATGAGGCTTTCGAAAAGTATGTAAAAAGCAAAAAATATGCATACATTACAGCCGCTGTGACAGAAAGACTCGATGACACAAGATTTACTCCTTACAAGCCAGAAGATACCCTGCCAACCCATACTCTCTGGACGAAAAAACTCGGCTTTACTCATGTAAAACCAGGAAAATACACTACAGATTGGCAGTTGTCTGTATCTGTTGGCAATGCAAAGGATAAAGTCCCTAACCCAAAAGAGTTTTTACAAAAAGCTCTTTAAGGACACATTGTCATCTTAAATCAACACGCGTTTATAGAAATGCAAGGCGTCTGGCTCTGTATGTAATAAAGGGGGCCAGACTCTGCGACATACCTCCCATAAGTGCCACAAGACCTGCCCCTACATAGCAAACAAAATGATATACCGATAGCAATGATAAAAATTCAGTTTTATCGTTTGTATCGTTACATCGTTTTTATCGTTTTTGTTTATGGTCTTAGCAGGCTAAAATAAAGGTGAGATAACGGAGGTGTATAGATGCGAGTTGCTATTGTTGGCTATGGCTATATGGGTGAGATGTATGCAAACTTGGTGAAGGAGAAAGAGTGGGAACTTATTGGAGTACACGATATTGATAACAGCACCTTTAAATCTGATAAATTCTTTAAAAGTCGGCAGGAGCTTATTTCGCATCCAGATGTTGATGCAGTCATTATATGTACACCACATGATCAGCATCTTCAAATTGTAAAAGAATGCTTAAAACAGAAAAAGAACGTCATCCTCGAAAAACCGATGGGAAGCTCTCTCAAAGAAACAAAACAAATCTATAAAAAAATAAAAAAGCATACAGCCACATCTTGTGTTGTTGTAAATATTACACACTGTTTCTATGACAATATACAAAAGGCAAAGGAAAAAATAGGTGAATTAGATGTACAACGCATAACATCTATTCGCGATTCAGTAGTTTTTCCAATCAGAGAATCAGAGCGCAATTGGTGGTTATTTAAAAAGGAGAGGGTGGGTCATGGTGTAATGCTTACAAATGGCTGCCACCTGCTTGCCAGAATTTTGCACCTTTTTTCTGATCATAGCCCGCGATACGAAGTTCAAGGTGGGATATGGTGTAATCAGAACAAATTAGGTGATATTGATGATAGTCTTGCTCATATGCGAGTAGATTTGGTGCTCAATAACAATCACCGAATACCTGTTAGAATTTTTGCAAATTGGCCAATGACAAAAAGTGCCGAAGAACATGTGACTGAATCTATGGAAGTGCATGGTGATCACGGCTTATTGCATATTCAAGCGTGGAACGAAGTAAGGCTCTACGCTAATGGAGAAGAAAAGGTGTCACAAACGGTGCCCTACAATAGAGATACTATTGCGCAAGAGCTCGCAAAAGGCGTAAAAAATGTACTCAACTCTTTTGAACAGGCGGTAGATAAAAAAGAGGCAAAAGTTCACCATTCTGTGGAGCATACATTCCAAGCTGAAATGGCGATCGGTGAATATTATGCTAAATGCCAAAAGCGCGCATATGAAAGTCAAAATCAGTCGCGATTAATCCAATCTCTTGATTGTGCAATAGCTTATGGTCTTAGATAATTTAAAAATTGTTTACGATACCGAAACACCTATTGTAAAGGGCCGCATATCTCCCGATTCTGAGGGACCTTAGGAATAGGAAAAACAAGCACACCAACCTACTTTCTCCCGGGAGAAGGTAATTGGTGTGCTTGTTTTTCTGCTTTGTTGACACCCATCACGATGGGCACATGCAAAGCCTTTGGCAAGGAAAAGATGCACGTAGTAGATGTAGCGCATGAATGCCTTATGCGCGCTATCAAAATCCTTGGACCAAATGTGCCCCTCAATAAAATTGGCGACACAATCCAAAGCTACGCAGAAAAAGAGGCCTGCTCGGTTGTTACCCAGTTTGTTGGCCACGGCGTAGGTGTCCATTTTCATGAACAGCCCCAAGTACTCCACTTTAGAACAAACAACCCATTCCTCCTCGTCCCAGGAATGACCTTTACAATAGAGCCTATGATTAACAGAGGCTCCTTTGAAGCTGTTTTAGATGAGAGCGA
>CAZEGK010000100.1:0-3867 GCA_964512205.1 uncultured bacterium
CAAGTGCAAATCGCACGAATCGCAGTATCCGGCCCCTTTCATCCGGCCCCTTTCACAGTATCCGGCCCCTTTCATCCGGCCCCTTTCATTAAAAGAACCTAAAATTTACCTTTGGGATTGGTCGTTAATCGAAGACAGAGTTGCGTTGATAGAAAATTTCATGGCTTCTCATTTGCTAAAAGCTGTACATTACTGGAATGATACCGGACTTGGTGACTATAGTCTTCATTATCTTCGAGACAAAGAAAAGCGAGAGGTAGATTTTTTGGTATCAAAAAATAAAAAACCCTGGTTTCTTGTAGAGGTCAAAAATTCACGCAGTGGAGGTCTCTCTAAATCCCTATTTTACTATCAAAACCAAACAAAAGCTCCTCATGCTTTTCAGGTTGTCTTTGACTTAGACTTTGAATCCGGAAATTGCTTTTCCTACAATGAACCAATTATGGTTTCAGCCAAAAGTTTTCTTTCACATCTTATTTAAAATCCAAATAAGGGTACATATTTTACCTACATCACTTCATCAGGCCAAACGATCTACAAAAAAATGAGTCCCAACATGTAAATTTTATTATTGAATTTATACCTGAAATAGTGTATACTAATATTTAATAATGAGGTGATTTTTGACTTTTGAGGCACTTCCAGAAAAAGCTTTACGAACAGTCTATAGCTATTTAGATAATAATTCTTATTTAAGTTCCAGGCTTGTTTGCAGGCAATGGAATCATTCAAGCAATAATGCAAGCGCCTGGAATGGGCGCCTTTTTATGCCTAATCCTCAAAATGAAAATCCGCCAGAATTTGCACGCTTTATTGCACCTGAATCATCAAATGATAGGCTCAAAGGTCGTACCATCACCGCAGAAGAGGCGGCAAGTAGTGGTAGTTTGCTTGGAACATATTTACTCGTATCTCGGCAAATGGATCCAGAAAGAGCTGATTATGAAACCTCTGAGGAGTGGTACAGAGCAAAAGAAGATGCTGAACTAGACATGGAAGCTTTAGCTAAAGCTGGCTGTAGTGCAGCACAATTTGAGCATGGCAGGATTCTAGAAGAAAATAGCAATCACAAAGATGCTTTCAAATGGTACAAAAGAGCCGCACTTCAGGGTCATAAAATAGCTGCAGAACTCGTCGCAGATTGGTATTTTGATTGTTATGCTGTAAAAACAGATCCCCAAAAAGGAGCCCACTGGATGCAAAGAGCTGCCGAATGGGGAAATGCAAGAGCAGCAAACAAAATCGCTTTTTGTTACTACAATGGCAATGGAGTAGCTCATAATCTAAATAAGGCGCTTGAATGGTGGGAAAAAGGGGCAATTCTTGGAAATGCCGATGCCCAAAATACACTTGCAGACTGCCTCTATAATGGAGAAGGAATAGATAAAGATATTGATAAGGCCGCACGATTATGGGAAAAGGCAGCTCAAAGGGGGCATCTTCTTGCCATGACCTCGCTTGGCGTCTATCACTACAGTCTTGGCGAGCTTAATAAGGCTATAAACTTGTGGCAAAAAGCAGCAGAAAAATCAAATAACATACATGCTGCTGACGGAGCCTTCTACCTTGCGGAATGCTATGAACGCGGCGAAGGAGTAGAAAAAGATCCTATACGCGCCCTAGAATTACTTATGAAAGCCGCAAACCTTTGCAGCCCCTTTGCACAATATGACTTAGGGGTTCGCTACAAACTTGGCGATGGTGTGCAGCAAAATTTTACACTCGCCCAAGAGTGGCTTCAAAAAGCATCAGATGAGGGGCATGTTGATGCTAAAGCTCTCCTGAATGATTTTCCTCAAGCTCCCTTACCTAGACCTCATGTCCTTACATTTAGAGATGCGCAAAAAATGTACAATGCACCTTGCTCCAAAGAAAGAATCCTCCACAAAGAGATAACGCCTGAAGAGAAGCTGCGATATGCAAAAGCAAGAAAAGTGTTGGTTCAGCAAGATCCAAAACCTCAAATAATTAGCAGACCACTACAGCAAATACCCGTTGTAAAGTCTGAACCTTCGCGGTTTCAAAAAATGCTCCAAGCTATTTCGCAAGTGGCATCATCAATCTTTTCCTCTAGCACCAATTTTATAGGCTATGTCTTAGAAGAAACATATGACTTTTTCGAAGATATCTACTGGCAAATAAGAGCTGGCCTTAAGTTGTGACTATCTTGCATAACACGGTCTACAAGCGCGTCTAAGAGAGAGTCACACTCTTTAGTTTCGGAGATTGAAAGTGTATTAAAATGATATGTCTTAACGTGATTTTCAGGGATAAGCTGAGTAGTAAGCAACCTCGCTTGGCAAGAATCAGAAGAAGTCCAATTCCTCGTAAGATACTTTATAATCTCTTGCGGCGCTAAAGGATGCCTAGGTATTCCCCAAGGATAAGAACGGTATGCAATACATGTTTTTGGATCTTCAAGAGTAGCCTTAGGAACGCAAATAGCCACCAAATTTCCTGAGCGGGGCCATTGAGTTCTACATAGAACTTGGTCGATCTTTGCTAACGTGTCTTTAATTGCAGCAGAAGCTGCTTCTGTAATATTAAAGCATCTTTTAATATCATTTATAACCACCTTAGGCACATCTTGTTTTACATTGCCATTTATATGCCAATAATAGAAGGCCGTTTCTGTAGGCGTATTGTCAAAAGGATTTACCGTAACAGAAATCAGCTCGTCATAACAATTAAGCTGCTCAAGAATTAGATACATTTCACTTTTGAGAAAATCTTTTATATTCCTCTTGTGACTCGGACAACTATCAGCATCCTTTTTAGTGATAAAACGCACGCATTGAAAATCAGCTAAATCACGATCTGGCTCTATCCTCGCAAGCAATTTTGATAAAAACCTCGAAATCATGGCCAACCTCAACGACTGTCCGTGCAGAAAAACCGAGTACTGTTCTGCCTGCTTCGTTTGAATAAAAGTCGTCACATTTCGATAGAGAAGTATATCTTCTAGTCGAGGTTTTCCCAAAAACCTAACAGTTGTAAAAAGCTTATCTATTGCGGCAAGTTGAATGCCCCGCTCCTGCTCTGCCCTTACGTGTTGCTTGCATTCCTGACTTCTCTTTTTGCTTAGGATAGGCATGACAAAATTTGTAATTTTTTCACCTAGCCGCGTACAGTCAGATTGTGTTACTCCAGTTCGTCTCCACCTATTGGCGTATGTATACATATTATGTAAAACCGGCAGGGCGCAAAACCCTACTGAAAAAGCAAGCACCAAATTGGTATTACTAGCTGACGGATGACCCTTTTGTAAAAGATCCATGCCAATCGCAAAAAATCCCCCTAAGACCACCTTAAAAAATTCGGAGATATTTACCTGTAACCGACTGTCTGTATTGAGCTTTTCCGAGAGATAGGTAAGATTTGTCACAAGATTTTCTATTTGCGAAACAGAATAACTGCTCAATTCTGCTATAAGTCGATCACCTGAATTATCAAGTAACTCTTCAATACGTGTGATAACTCCATCTTCCGGACGATTAGGAACAAGCTGAAGGCACCCGTTTGAAACATCTACAAATGCTCTTTCCTTTCCCAAACAAACTGTATCACGTAAAAGACTATTACTTACTATAGACACAAGAGACTAACACAATCAAAGGTTTACAAAGCGAAAATTATGTTCAATTGCGCCCTTTTACGCCAGTTTTTTCCAAGTGAGTGTTACGTAATGAGGAGCCAATAAGAAAGATCTTCAACCAAGATCCGAAAAGGTCGCATACTGCGATAATCTAAACAATTCGCATGCATAAGAGGACGTTCTAAACGTTGTATATGCGAATTTTGAAAAGGACAGGCCTGACATTCGGACATTCTTTAGCTAAGTGAACCAAGGATTCAACAACGCAAATG
>CAZEGK010000101.1:0-3864 GCA_964512205.1 uncultured bacterium
AAAAAAAAAAAAAAAAAAAAAAAAAGAACATACTCCAATCCGAACAAATCCTCCATGGTTAGTTGTAATCACACTCGACCCACTAACACCGCCCTCAACAGCTCAATAAAAAAGCGTTACTTTCAATTTTTCTCCTTGACGCGTAGGACTTTCCTCAAAAAGGTCAATTCGGACTGCCACATTACCAGCATTCTCTCTCCCAAATCCGAGCCTCCAAAACCTGATTCAAGTTCGAACACTTTGCCCAAATCTTTCTCCGTAATGGCACCTGCACTGCTCATGGCAACGGCTAATCGGACAAATCGGAAAATCGCGAGCAAATAGAGCCACACTTGGCAAATCCTATCCACAGGTAGCCCTGCTTTAGCAACGAACATGTTAGATGCAATACGACGTGAAAACTTCTTAACACGTGCCATGTAAGCTTCTGGATCAGATGAAGATGCTGACAACTTTTTCTTACGGCACAACTCTGTATGAACTGACTCCAATGCACGAAGCTCTTCTTCCAAGAGATACCCTTGAAGAGCATCACGAACTTTGGAAAACTCCAAAATGTTTCGCACATCTTGTTGCAAGGAAGCAGTGGTAGTAGTGGTATCGACAGGGGTTTTGGCCTTTTCAGAAGATGATGATGTGGCAGCAGATGCAGCTTTGGTGGCAGTAGAAGTTGTAGTAGACGTTGTGGTTGTTGCAGTTGTAGAAGCTGCAGGAGAGGATGCGTTGCGATGTTTATGAGCAACGTGTGGGCCGAGATTCTTAAACATCTTCCCACAGTGAGGACAAGGCTTTTCTGTCTTTTCCTTGCGAGGCTGCTTGCTGTGTGAACTATTTGCCTTCTTTGAATTCTTCTTTGACTTTTTCTTCGACTTTTTCTTCTTCCCGCCATCATCGTCGTCTTCATCGTCATCCTCGTCCTCATCATCATCGTCTCCCTCTTCTTCCTCATCCTCTTCTTCATCTTCGTCGTCATCGTTATCCTCGTCGTCATCATCATCATTATCCTCCTCGTCTTGGTCCTCGACGTCCTTGTTATCTTTGTCCTTGGACTTGGCATTCTCGGCATCACTTTCCTCTTCCCTTGCACGTTTCTTTTCTCCAAGTTCTCCGTTTTGCTGAGCCATTTTCATCATCAAAGACTTCATACCTTTTGTCTTTTTGCTCTGCTTCTCTTCATCGTCGTCATCATCATCGTCATCGTCATCATCGTCATCTGCACCTTTTGCCTTTTTGCTCTGTTCAACTGAGGTGGACATAAGCAATTCTTCGTCATCCGAACGTTCCACTCGCTTTCGAGAGGAAGAAGTGTCTTCTGCTTTGGATGCTTGCTGTTGCTTTGACGGATTCTTCTCTGAACCTTTTCCTGACGTCTTGCCTGTTGTTTTCCCCGTTGTTTTGCCAGATGTTTTTCCCGCAGACTTTCCAGCAAGTGAACGGATCTCCGTTCCTTTGTTTTTGAACTTCCTCATGTGGAATTCATCAACTAAATACTCAAATGACCCCAAATTCTCCCTCACTTCCCAACGATTGAATGCATTGGGATAACCGACCCATTTTACAGAATAAAGCGTACTTCCCCCTTCCTTTCGCTCGTCAAGTACAGCTTCAATGCGAAAGTCGACCCTTTTTTGTTCATCAAACATTTCAATCAAGCCCACCACACCTTTGTCATATTTTTCTGCGAGTGCATCTATACTAACATAACGTCCTGGATCACGGACATTCCATTTGACGTGATATTCAATACCATTGGGTGTAACCTTGCGATCAACAATTTTGGTGGGAACTTTGTCCGGCAAAGCAAGTTCTGCAGATGGAGACTGGGCTGCAGGAGGAGACTTGACAGCAGCACTTGATTCTGGAGACGCTACATCTGCTCCTTTTTCTTTTGTGGATGGCTTATCCTTTGGTGGTTTGAAACTATTCTTTTCAGCGCCACTTGCTGCAGGCGAGTCCTCTTTCTTCCCGGCCACATCTTTTTTGCTCCGCTTTGCATTGGCAGGAGAGGTCGCAGAAGCCGCCGTACCAGTAGCCGCCGCAGCAGCAGCAGCCGGCTCTTTCCCTACACGTTCGCGCACAGGTCTGCCAGGTGCACTGTTGGCATTTGACATAAAAGCTCCTGCATGCAAGGATGATTCTCGTGGACCTGAACGAATACCGACGGAGGGATGTCCGTTGGGACTCGCATATCCTTCAACAATGGCTTTGAGCGTTGGTTCAGTGGCTGAGAGCCTTATAAATGCATTTTCACATTCTCTCGGTTTACGAGAAAAGCCACTCAACGTCATTTCTCGCGCAACCATTTCCCAATCTGCTCCAAAACGCTGCAAAAATGCACCAAAAGTCCTCATTTCTGCACTATCGAATGGTTTCCTTTCATACAGAGAGTCACGAAGCCTATCTTCAAGTTGTTGCTTGTTTCCAGAAACACTATTACCAAGTCCTCGATTTGCTTCAACCAATTGAATGCGTGTCATGCTTGGAATCAAAGAGAGCAAGTGCTCAGAATCATCTAGTCCAGCTCCAGTCTCCATCATGTGCGCCGAGTAACGGTTGTAGTATGTCTGGCAATCAATAGCTGGCCTGTTGACGTATGCGGCAATTTGAACCCAATCCCCAGGATACTTTGCTACAGCAAGCTTCAGAGACTCTACCTCTGCTTCTGAAAAGGCTACAATTGGATGAGTTGGACTTGCCGATGGCAAATCCAGTTCTCCGGATCGAATTGGTTCAGAATCATCTGAAGACCACTGATGTCTCTGCGATAAGAATGTGCGAATGCTTTCCGCTTCCACAGGATGCTGCACCATCCACTCGGCCAAGAGACTAGGTCCAGACGCCAAAGATCGCATAGGAATCCAACTTTGAAAAGATGTTGGACTGGAACTGTTGCTAGATCCAGATGATGCTGTTTCTGGCATGACCCATGACACCAGAATCATCAACATGGGGTCTGCATCATCACGAAACACAGTGCGAGCCCCAAGAACCTCCTTTGCACATTGCCTGTCAAAGTCCTGGACAAGAGCACCACAACCAACCAAGTTGCTGCGTGGCTCCCAAGTCGAATCACCACCGTCCTTCCATTTGACAAGATACATGGTCATGTGCGACACCACACGACGAGCAAGAATGGCGTCCACTTCAGCAACTTCTTCGCCCTTGCAAAATGCTTCTACGAGACGCTCGTGACCCGATAAAGTATCAGACCTAACCCATGACGCAGCACTGTCAGGGAGGCCTGCCCACTTGATGAGTAGAACTTCCTGATCGTTCTCCATCTTTTCAAAACAACCATTACTATGATTGAAAAAACGCAGAGACACGTTGACTTACCTTTCTATTGAGGATCTTCTGGGGGATCATCTCATTCAAAGACTCAGACTGTGAGCAAGACAAGTTAGAAAAAAAAAAAAAAAAAAAAAAAAAAAAAGTAAGATACAAGCACAGACGCGCAAGAAGAAAACACAACATTGTGTGCTTGCAAAGTATAAATGTAAAACAAATGTCTTCTTACGCTGTTGTTTCTCTTTAGAGATGACGAAAACGACGCCATTCCGATTGTCTCCACACGAAGCGCAATCCAACTCTAAAAAGATATCAACCCTTTGTATAAGATACGAAAAACAAAATAAGTTACAATTTTGGGCACAACGAAAACCGAAAGCTAAGAAAAAAAGGCCACACGAAATTTTGACAAATCCTCAGGGTCCCTTGTTCTTTTGAGTCTTGGTCGGACAGGTGTGTTGACATGTACTTTCTTGAATGCTAGGACCCAAGCGTTATTATGGCGTCCGCCAGCATGAATCTTTTTTTTTTTTTTTTTTTTTTTTTTTTTTTTTTTTTTTTTTTTTTTTGTTTGTT
>CAZEGK010000102.1:0-3855 GCA_964512205.1 uncultured bacterium
TTTTTTTTTTTTTTTTTTTTTCCAACCCCCAATAGTCATAAGAATCTTACGTTAAGGTTTTGATAAGGTCATCATTGTCTATCTTGTCTTTTTTCCGTTTCTTTACTGCTTTCCGTATCATTCTCCGCTTGTGTTTCATCCGCTTTTTTTTTTTTTTTTTTGTTTTCTTGTCAAATTCAAATCTCTTGAAACGGTCACTCGTTGTTGTGATCTTATAAGCGTCTTTTAGTATATATATTGATTGTTGTTGAGTGTTTTGTTTTCCCTTTTTCTCAATTATGGCTGCTGCTGGGAACTGTTCTCAGCCAACTTACATAGTTGGAGACTCTTGCTATCAATGTGACCCTACTATCAACTGCTATCCTGTAGGTGGAAGCTGTGTCGATAACGTTTGTGCGTGCAACTATGGTTTTGCGGATGACAACTGCAGCGTTCCCATTGTCAGTGTGACAAGTGGTGGTTTTCTCACTCTCAGATACTTTTTTGGTTTAGGTCTTCTCATTCTGATAGCATGCTTATCTCTTGCTCTTCATATTTACCTTTGGGCTCGAGTTCTTCCTGCTCGACTTGCCAAGATTGTTGTTGCTCGCAATCTTCCTCTACTCACCACAGCCTTGTGTTTTATAGCATCTTTTTTACGTATTTTCTATTACGCTCCTGATCCTTACTCTTTTGCTGGAACACGTGTCTTGTGTGGTCTTTGGGGAATTGATTATTTTTCTACCTGGCTCACTTACACTGCTTTTGCTCTCTTGACCATCCAATGGACCCTGGTAGTGTCCAAGTTGCTCATCTCTAAGAAAATGAGCTGGATAGTCCCTTTGCTTCGCGTGTTTCGAATTTATTTGGTTGTTTCCTTTTTTGTCTTGTGTGCATGTGCCACTGCATCCACCGTCATGTCATGCGTCTGTGATGGAAGTATTTGTCCTTACCAAGCAGCAGATTATCTCTACTTTATCTCGTGGCAAGTTTTCTCAGGAATTGCCATTATCTTCTCCGTCACTGTGGCCAGTATCATTATTCACAACATGGGATCAAGACAAGCAAAACACGCACGAAGATTGGTTCGTTTCTCTGTCTTTGTCATCATGGTCAGTGTGGCATTGTTGTTGTTGTTAGGATACACCATATCTCTCTTTGTAGACTACGCCGCAACACCTGAAGGTTTCTTGGCTTCAGAAAGTCTCGAGGTCATCTTTATCGTCTTGACACTTGGTGCCATTTTGATTGTCCTTTCTTCAGAAAGAAAAAGAGTGTCTGCACATTCATCTCAGACTTCTGGTATCAGTAGTGCTCGAAGTGCAGCAAGAGACAGTGGAGTTTCAAGAGATGATGTATTTGCACCTTCAAGAGATGTAGGAATCTTGGATTTGGAATCAGATGAAGAAGAAGAACCTGAACATGAACATGAAGAACAAAAACACAAACAACCATCTGTTGAAAAGAAAAGATTAAGTCCACCTGTATCAAAAGAACAACAACCTGATACAGATGTGAAAGAAGGATTCATAACATTATAAAAAAATCCAACGGTCCCTTTTTTTTTTTATTATTGTCTTGGAACTAACAACTCTGAAGTTACACTTCTTTGACGAATCTCTGCTTTTCTCATTGCTGCTTCTTTTGTTGCTGATCTTTTTGTTAAGAAAACAATCAAAATGGCTAATCCTGCTCCAACTACAACAGCACCAATGGTTACTCCAACAATGAGACCTACATTTACACTGTCTGGTTGAGTTGTAGTTGTTGCAACTACCACAGAAAGTTGAGGATCCCACAAGATTGAATTGACTGCTGATGCATTTGTATCAATGAGAGCAGCAAAGAAAAATGCACTTTGTGTTGTAGCCAATGCTGTTTTTACAAAGACTGGAGCTTGAATGAAAGAAGTCAACGTCTGGACTGTTGTTGAGACTGCACATATCCAATCCATTGATTGAGAAGGAGAACCTTTGACAACAATGTCCCAAATTTTGTCTTGAACAGAATTTGTTCGATTGGTTGGAATAGTTCCTCTTCCACCGGGTAAAACATCCCATGCTGAGATGATTGCAAGACGAGATGGTGCAGATGTAAAGATGGGAGGACCAACTCGATCCAATTGAATGTCAAGCTTGAAATCAAATGGAGAAACTTGACGCATCTGATAAACTCCAGAGACAAGAAAAACAGCGAACCTAAGAGTCATTCTAAACTCTGACGACGATGAAGAAACGTTGCCACTGCTTGATAAAGTTGCAATAAAACGATCACCTGGAAATTCTTGAACCGAAAGACATCCTGGACCAAAATTTGTTACATTTCCAACACTAAGTATACCAGAACTGAGAGATATGTTGTTGAAATCTTGAAAAGGAATAGCGCCGTTGAGGATTGCATAAGTTCCCAAAGACATGTCTGGCGCTGAAGCTAACATGGATGAAGCCGAAATAGTTGCTTTGGGTGAACCCAATGTTGACTTGAGCGTTAGCATTACACTTGCTTGTGGACCGGTGACGTTGAAGGAAAAAAAAGGATTTTTGTCCGTTGCATCTTCCCACTGAACTAAAAAAGACAAAGACCCCAAATTGATGTTTCTTGTGACAATACCATTACAACAACAGACCAGAGAAACCAAAAAAAGAAACAACGAGTGACTCATTCAATTTTTTTTTTTTTCTTTTCTTCGACTTGGTCATCTTGTTCTTCGTCGTCTGATCTAATGTCCTGTTTTGCATGTTTTTTCTTTGTCAATATCTTGAACACCATTCTTGCAATCATAACCAACCAAAATATGTGTAGCGCTTCCAATGATACCATCATCCACACCAAAATACTTCCCATGTGAAAACAATGTCCTCCAATGCATGCTCCCAAGTGTGACAATTCGAACCATGCTGTTCTAGAAGGGTCGTACAGGTAATGATATCGTTGAAAGAATGATGCTAACCATCCTGATCGTTGAAAGTTGGATGCATTGAGAGGCATGACTTGAAAACTGTCACAATGACCACCAGAACACATAAAGTTGTTGAAACCGAACAAAGTGTTGAGAGGAGGAAACATTTTACAGGCCAAAACACAAGGAAAAATAATAAAATAAGGGAAGATGTAGTTGCGGGTAAATGCAAAGACACAAGCAAATGCAACAAAAGCCAATGCAGACATGAACGACCAGAACCTTTTACCACTTGGATGTCCAAATGCATCCAAATAATGAAACACTTTGGTGGAATACAACAAAACATCGCTAATGTCATGTAAAAACATTACATTGAGACCAATACGGTGTTGAGATCCACAATAACTGACCAGAATAAGAACAATGGTAACCAAGTGATGAAAACAAAGTTCAATAAAGTCTTTGCGCTTGGTTTCAAACGTTACCAATGCAACAAAACCTTGAACGTAAAACGCAAGTTGAAACGCATAAAACCAATACAAGATTGGCTTTCTGTCCCAATCAAAGTAGTTGGGAAACACATTGAAATAGTGTTCTTTCACCCAAGGAAAGAAACTCTCATTACCCATGACAAAATACCCGCACACGAGAATAGATGGATAATACATACAATACCATAAGTTCTCGTTCATCTTCTCTTGGATCGAGTGCTTTTGAACACCTCCAAGCAAAGTGAGCGGCATAAAGATGAGACGAGTGAGACAAAGACGAGTGATATAGATGGCAACACCCAAAACGATCACATTCAAAACGTCTTGATAACTACCAACAGGAGACCAAAACAATTGAGGAACACCAGGATAAGTCAAATTAAAAGCAGAACCAGCACTCATTAACGGGAAGAACTTATTCGAACCAGCCGATTTTTTTTTTTTTTTTTTTTTTTTTTTTTTTTTTTTTTTTTTTTTTTTTTT
>CAZEGK010000103.1:0-3788 GCA_964512205.1 uncultured bacterium
CCTACTTTCGAATATATTCCCCATGAAGCGTGTAGGGAATGTGGTGGGGAACTTCTGCTCGAGCAAGTTCTTTAAACCGTTTTGCATCGAGGATGAGGAGAAAGCTTTTCTTTTTCTTTGTGTCCAAGATCGGTGCAAGGAGTACGCCGTCATCTTCTGATTCTGCATCTGGCTTTGCGACAAAGACAGGCTCATCCGCAATGCAGCCCTCTTCAGACCAGGTGTGGGCAAACTTTGTTGTCGTATCAATCTTTATGAGACCGCGCTTTCCTGATTTTTCGACAGAGTGGCTATCATCATAGCCATAGACATAGTCGTAGGGCTTGCCATTTGAGCGTGCATAGTTGATGCGAGGCATTTCGATAGATGGCCCAATCTCCTTTACAAAAACCTCTTTGGAATCAATACCCAGTTTATAGCGGATAAAGCGAGCTGTATTATCATCATCTTGGCTTACATCGACTGTTGAGGTAAAGGTATCTGCATTTTTATATCCTGCCATATCTATAATAAGTGATCCCTGCTGCTCAAAGCTGTTGATGTGATGCCATGCAAATATCGGCTCTACAACAAATTGCTTCACAAGATCGCCATTTTTTCGAGAAAGCACCAAGATGCGCATTTTCTTCTCAGGCATCCACGTATAGTGGCTTGCAAAGCTTCCACCTTTTTGCAGATCTTGAGGGTTTATAAAGAGAGGAAATTCAACAAGCACTACATAGTGCTCCGTAATCGCAAAGCTATGCATATAGGCAGGCTCTTTCACAGGCACTTCTGCAAGTATATCTCTCCTATTGGACCCTTTGTTTAAGGTATAGACTACATACTTGGTTTCTGGAAAAAACTGCACCATATAGTTTGTGATAGTGCCGGTGGCAGAGTCAACGTGCGGGTGCGCAGAGTCCCAAATTTTGCTCTTTGGGAGCGTGTCATCGTAGCTAAAGGTGCCCTCTGTTTCGAGGGTTTCTAGATTAAAGCGTACAGGAAGCGGCACCTCTGTAAGGGCTACATGATCATTTGCATAGAAGGCTACATTTACATTGGCATTGGGGATAGTATCACTGTCACTTTTTTTACCTCCCTGAAAAAACCCAGAAAAGCTAAAGCTTTCTGAATTTGTCATTTCCTTGTACTGGGTAGTCTTTAAAAAGCGATTTTGGTAATTGATTTGTCCATTGTCAAATTGGAAGCTGTGAAGCATCGCACAGCCATCAAACCAGTGGGATACATACTTATCCCCCACGTTAAAAAGCGCAGGGCCATTTCGTACAAGAGATCCTTTTAGCCATGCAGGCACCTCGCCAGTTACAGAAAGCTTTGTTTTAGCAAGCTCCTCAGTAAGGGATGTAAGACCAAGCGGTCTCTCCTTTGCGGGAGCTAGTGCGGCAAAGGCTAAAAAAAGAAGTAGTCTCATAAAGAAAATCATCCCCAAAATGGCATTTAGGTTCAATCAAAAGTAGATGAGAAATGAAAAATTCTTGCGAGTCACAAAATCCGTGGCCTAATCAAAAAAACAAGATCTAGCAGGATAAAAAAACCAATTAAAAGGACATAAAGACACTAACGATCAATTTTACCATCGCTACTATCAGCAAATCCTTTATATCGTTTTTTGCGTCGATCCTGCCAGATCCTGGTGATCCTGTTTAATTCGATGACTTTACACGCACCCCATTCTCATAAGCACCTTCATAGATAAGCTTTCCGTCTAGAGCGTACAACTTCCCTTGACCATGGCGTTTTCCAGCTACATGATCACCCTCATAACGACTGCCGTCGATGAAATACTGTGTACCCTTTCCATGATACATATCATTTTCAAATGCACCTTCATAGATAAGCTCTCCGTTTGAGGTATAAGTCTTCCCTTGACCATGGGGTTTTCCAGCTACGAAATCACCCTCATAACGCCCCCCCTCTTTGAAATACTGTGTGCCCTTGCCATGGCACATATTATTTTCAAATACACATTCATAGAAAAGCTTTCCATCTGGAGTATAAATCTTCCCAAGGCCATGCCGTTTTCCAGCTACAAAATCACCCTCATAACGACCGCCGTCTTCGAAATACTGTGTGCCCTTGCCTTGATGCGCATTATTTTCAAATGCACCTTCGTAGAAAAGCTTTCCATCTGGAGTGTAAACCTTCCCTTGACCATGCCGTTTTCCAGCTACGAAATCACCCTCATAACGACTACCGTTGATAAAATGCTCTGTGCCCTTGCCATGAAACCTGTTATTTTCAAATGTACCTTCGTAGAAAAGCTTTCCGTTTGGATTGTAAAACTTCCCTTGACCATGCCGTTTTCCAGCTAAAAAATCACCCTCATAACGACTGCCGTTGGCAAAATGCCCTGTGCCCTTGCCATGAAACCTGTTATTTTCAAATGTACCTTCGTAGAAAAGCTTTCCATTTGGATAGTAAAGTTTACCTTGACCATGCTGTCTTCCAGCTACAAAATCACCCTCATAACGAATCCCATCGATGAAATACCCTGTACCCTTACCATGAAACCTGTTGTTTTCAAAAGCACCTTCATACATGAGTATGCCGTCTTTGTTATATTGCTTGCCCCGGCCATGCATTTTTCCATCAACAAGCTCACCTTGGTAGAGTTGTCCATCAGGAAGGCGCCATTCACCATCGGCTTGCGGTTTGCCATTTTCAAATCGACCTTTATAAATAAATGCATTGGGAAAAGTAAGTGTTCCTTCGACAGGATACCGGAACTCGCGAAATTTGCCTTCGTAAGTCAACCCGTTAAAAAGCGTAAGCTTACCCTTTGAACACTCTCCCCACTCAAAAAGTCCTTTAAATTCACCATCAGCAAAACATATTTTGCCTTTACCATGTCGCTTGTCGTCGATCATGTATCCTTTAAACTTAGATATATAATGTTTGGGATACTCTGAAATTTCATCAGCTCTTGGAAATACTATGTGTTCTACTGCGTCATTATTTTGTTCTTTTGTTTTATCAAGAGGATTCTCTTGTAAAAATCTTTCTTGAGAACCAATCGTTGTTCCTAGAAATGATGGAGTTCCTTCAATAGACATAAATAATGACCCTTTTTTCGGACCATAATACATTTGCCATAATTTATTTGCGAGTAATAGTTTTATCGACAAAATAGATAAAATAAAAAACAAAAAACTATTAAATTGATATAAAAATAATAATGACAATTTTTCTATTTTATTATCGTTACTATCAGTAAATCCTTCATATCGTTTTTTTATCTAAGAGCCTACGAATCTAGTTATTTCGTTACGTTAGGCATGAACATATACAGCCTCTTGCTTATCCTAGTAAAAAATCACCTTTTAACGAAAAGCTACAATCGGCTATAAGGTAATTTATGAGGTGTCTATGAAACAACATAATCGATGGGTACTTGTTGCAAATGCATCAAGCGCTCGAATTTTTCATTTAGAAAATATGCAAAAGCTCGTCGAACTGAAAGCTTTTGTCCATCCAGAAAGTAGGCTTCACGAGCAAGATCTCGTCTCAAGCTCACCTGGACGAGATAGTGCAAGCGTCGGCATCAGAAAACATGCATTTGAGCCTAAAACTTCGCAAAAAGACCAAGAGTTTACCCATTTTGCTAAAAGCATTTCAGATCATTTGGAAGAGGCTAGAAAACAAAATGAATTTGCAGAACTCTACATTGCAGCAGCTCCTACATTTTTAGGGATTCTACGTCAAACCCTTCATCCTGCAACGCAACAGGCGATAAAAAAAGAGATCAACAAAGACCTCGTCCATGCATCCACAAAAGAAATTTTAGA
>CAZEGK010000104.1:0-3756 GCA_964512205.1 uncultured bacterium
CGCTCAAACAGTCCCCACAACGCATCAATATCCCATGCCTTTCCGTATCTACAACACGCCCCTATGATTTCTGAACGTTGTGAGGAAGGCGTTTTCTGCTCAAGCATGTTCACTGTGCTCTGTCTGCCAACGTCAACTGCTTTGAACTTTGATCGCAACTTACCCACTGTAGGATAGTCGAACGCGAGCGTTGCTGGGAGAGCCACTCCAGTTGCATCTTTCAGTCTCTTTCGCAATTCTACGCTCAGCATCGAGTCGAATCCCAAGTCTTTGAGTTGCATGTCGTCCGTTAGTGTTTCGTCGCCATGCATTCCCAACACATCGCGTATGGTCCTATCAAGCACTTGAAGGAAATCAACCTCAACTTCTCCATTGTTGTCACTCTTGTCTCGTTGAAAAGTCAAGCGTCTTGTCAAGAATGAATGCTCCATCTTACTCCAATCGACTTCAAATACTCCCAATGTGTCGCCACATCCTACTGCATCAAGTGCGCTTTGTAACAGCTGATTTGCCTGCTCGTGTTTCAAGACACTCATCTCCTGCTTCAGTCGCTCATCCATCTGCGCATACATTCCCGTGTCCCATGCACCCCAATTGATAGACACTATGCCAGAGCTACCATGACTTGTCTCTGCCAATCCGTCCATGAATCCGTTCGCTGCTGCATAGTTGCTCTGTCCAATATTTCCCAACATTGAAGTGATGGATGAAAAGCATATTACTGTTCCCAATGTTGCTCTTGCAAGAGCTCGCAATCCACCCACTTTTGGCCGAATCACTGGCTTAAAATGCAATTCCCACTCTGCTTGGCTTGCAAAGACATCCCGGATTGTACCTGCCAGATGGACTGCTCCAACGCACTTAACACCGAAAGCCATCGCTCCTTGAGCTACAGATGATGCCACACTTTCGCAATCTGCAACATCGACACGTGCAATCATGTGTCGGCTTGAAGAATCTTTCGTTTTCGCAGCGTCATTTCCATGACGACCCAAAAGCAAGCTTGCCCGTCCAAGTACCCTAACAGCCTGTCCGAGACCTCCAAAAGCACCGCTCACGACCACAAGTCCTTCTGAAAACATCATCGCACCACGCGGATGCGTAAACACAATCTTTCCCATGTTTCGTCCCTCGAACATGAATTGATACGCCTCCTTGGCCTTTCTCAACGCAAATACATGTCCTACCACTGCGTGGATCTTGCCCTGCTCTGCAAGCACGACCACATCAGCGAGGTTCTTGCCGACCTTTCGTGGATCCTCTCGAATGTCATCTGCCAGATCGTACACATCATATTCACCGTGTGGCCGCTTCGTCACGAAAGTCTCCTTGTCCATAATACCTCGCTTTCCAATCTCACTCCACCATCCATCTTCACTCAAGCATGCCATGGTTCTCTCGATGAATTCCCCGCTTGTAAGAGAGTTCAAGACGTATGACACTCCTTCGCCTCCTGTGGCGCTCAGCACTTCTTCAGCATATGTCGTGTCACGCGATCCAAATACACGCTCTGCTCCCCACTTCTTGGCAAATGCTTTCTTATGGCGATCTCCTGCGCTTCCAATCACATGCCTCGCTCCATAGGCAACACGCGCCAGTTGTGATGCTGCTGTACCAACACCTCCTGCTGCTGCATGTACAAGAATGGTCTTTCCTTCAATCCTACCTTTTGCCTTTTCCATCACCGCCATCGATGTGCAAAACACCAGCGGCATGCTTGCTGCCTCCTCAAATGTCATGCTGCTCGGCATACTCGCAATCAGCTCTTCCTTACCCCAGACGTGTTTTGCAAAGCATCCTGATCCGAGCCCTAAAATGCGCCTGCCACTCTGCACAGCAACACCAGAGAACTCGAGGCCCATTCGCCCTGCATCCCCAGGATACATATCCATCACATTGAGCACATCCCTGAAGTTCAATCCACTTGCCATTACTTGGACTTGCATAGTGTTGCCATCTTGGCTTATTGCTTCTGCTCTTGCGAACTTGAGATTCTCTATCGCGCCTCTCTCAGAAAACACAAGCTCATAGCTCTCGTCATCGCTCCTGGGCATGTCTTCTTCACATTGCTGCACCTCTGCTGCGTACCACTGGCCCCGTCTCAATGCAACTTCAGCACCATACACGTCCGAGATGTGAAGTGCATTCACAATTTTGCCATCTCTCATTTCATCCGCATCAAGAAGAACCAACTTTTGCAGACGCTCTCTCATCTCTTGTCCTGCGCATCTGGCCATAGCCCATGCTGCTCTCGACCAAGGCTGAACTACATCATCCCTCAACACTCTTTGTGCTCCGTGAGCAACACAAAGTACACTTAGTTTTCTCTCTTGTGAGGCTTCGTTAAGCATTTTCCACGCACCAACATGCTCTTTGATGTCGCGGCCCAAAAACATAAAAACAAGGACCGAATCAGATTGCTCAGAAAAATCGTTCTCGTCGTCAAGAGAAGTGTGTGCAATCTGTGCTTGCTCAAAGATTGCCTGCATTACCATGCGAGATTTTTCTCTGTCCTTTTTTGAGGAAAAGTATAGAATCTTTTGACTCTCCAAGTTATCGTGAAAGTTTCTTGTCATGCTTCCCTTTCTCCAGATGGTCTCGTAACAAGGAATCCTCCTTGATGATTCGCCAAGGAATGTCTGTCTCTCTACCTTGATCAGAGTCAATCCTTTGATTATCACCACAAGTCCTCCTTCTGTCGCTTGCTGAGCCCTGACATTAACCGTTATCCGATCATGTGACTTCTCAACTACATCAAGGACAGCTTGCAAATAATCAGGATTTCCCATCAGCTCCCCTTCAACCGATATCGCCTCGATTGAGAATGGCGAGAAAAAGCTATTTTCTGTTGATACGAGAAGCGCCATTTGAAACATTGAATCCAAGAGCTCCACTGGAACTCGTTGATGACGTCCATCGTCTGATAAAAGCCTCTCTCTGTATGCCTGAGGAGCTTTCAGTGCGCATGTTGCAGCACATCTGTCATAAGCTACCTTGGCATCATTCACCCATCTGAATGTCGGACCGAACTTGATGTCAACAAGGTCGTCCCACCCAAACTCCGCGTCGACGTTGCACACTCTCCTTGGAGTTTCCTCTTGCAAAATCCTTTTTCTTATCTTTCCTACAGCATAAGAGTCGCCGTCTTCACCTCTGACCTTCCAGACGCCAGCCTTTCGATCAAGTTCACAATGAATAAAGTATTCATCAGTGCGCTCAACAATTGCGGCCTTTCGAAATTCGATGTCGCAAATCTCATTTACATCGTGCTGCTCTAAAACACATGAGACAAAACCTGCACCTGGCACCACAATCTCTCCATACACCTTGTGATCCTGAATGCTGATGATGTCGCAGACATTAACTGCGAGTTCTGTGATTGCACTGCCATACTCCCAAAATTTCTGTCTCAAGAACAAAGTCTTGGTCCTATCCGCTGACGCGCCAGTGACCTCGAACTTATCAACAGACTGCATTGATCTCAGAGCTGCCTTGCAGCTGGACAAATCAATTACTTTTCTCTCACTCATTGGTCCTGAGGGTCCGACCAATCTCGTGAAGCATGCATTACCGTTCGATAATGCCAACAATCTTAGCTGTATCATGGCCTTTTCAAGTCGTAACAACGATTGTGACTGAAAATAAATCAAAGAACACGTTTCTTTCATGGTGAATGTTGCTTTCTTAGACGAAAAAACAATATGACTATTGGTTCCGCTGAACCCGAATGAGCTCACTCCTCCAATCATCGTCTGA
>CAZEGK010000105.1:0-3690 GCA_964512205.1 uncultured bacterium
GTGTTTTGGTTATACCTTGCTAACACCACTCTTTTATCTAGGTTCAACGGCTTTTGAAAAACTCTTTCGGATCTGGTATTACTATTATTGCTTGAATGGATGCTGGACCTCCAAATCTTGCATCTCCGAGTGCTGTCAAGAACGTATGTGCTTCCACTGGTGTCAGTCCCTCTGTTTCAGTCAGAAAATCATATGCTTGTTCCAATGCTCCTTGCGTTGCTCTGTTGTGTGTTTCTGCAACACATGTAAAGACTCTTTTCCCTCCCGGCAACATGAGTCTTGGCCATGGCAAAGGTTTTGTTGTCTTGATGAGTTCTACTCTCAATGTTGCTACTCCGGCAGCTTCGAATCCAACCCATGTTGGTTCTCCTTGTCCCATACATGCATGTAAATCTCCAACATACAACAATGCTCCATCTACCAATACAGGTAAATCAACACTTGATCCAACTTCCATTTCCCTCATGTCCATATTGCCTCCATTGCAATACGTTGGTTCAAATGTGGAAGATGCATATGTCTCATCTGCACTCGCTGTAGCAATGCATCCTATCATGGGTCTGATGGGAACACTCATCCTATCACTCAGTCTCACTCTGTTCGCTCGAGAATCAATGGCGAGAGGAAAAATACTTTGGGCTTTTGGATCGTTTTTTGCCAGTGCCAATTTACGAGCAAGACATCCTGAACACTGTGGGTCTGCATCCCATACACTCCAGCAACGTCGGATGTCAATTTGAATAATGTGGACACGAAGAATGTCTCCTGCTTTAGCGTGTTCAACATGCAAGGGTCCAGTGACAATGTTGACCGTCTCAAGATCGACATGTTGGCCAAGACTGAGCTTTTCGTAGTTTTCATCTGTTGTTTCAAATGCAATCACATCTCCTGATTGGCATCGTGCAGCCACAGGAACATTGCTGTGTTTCAATGTCACATTGCGACTCGTGTGTGGAATATGAATCACAGGACGATTGGCTCCAGTTTCACGAACACGACGAAATCTTCTTTGCAAATGTGTCCAAATGTCCTCCACATCTTCCAATCCAACGGACATTCGAATCAGTCCAGGATCAATGTGAGATTCACTTGCGTATTTTTCTCTTCGTTCCATGGTTGTTTCCACACCTCCCAAGCTGGTGGCTCCCACAATGACACGAACTCCATCTCTCAAATTAGGATCTACTTCTTCTTCTCTCACATTGCACATGCAATCAGCTGCTGATCTTCCTCCTCGCATCACAAATGAAATCATAGCTCCTTCTCCAGGATAAAAAACTCTCTCCACCAATTCCGTCTCTTTCTTCAGTCTCTCCACCAACACCGCTGCACTCTCCGATGCCCGTGCATATCTCACCGGCAAAGTCCTCAGTCCTCTCAACGCTAAAAAAGCTTCCATCACTCCCGGCGTCGCTCCCAAGTCGTCTCGTGCCAACAAAAGTCCCGTCACCACACTTTGTGGTGCTTTTGGAGAAACCACTGCCACTCCCATCATGGCATCCGAATGTCCAGCGATGAATTTGGTGGCGCTGTGCATCACGACGGTGGCGCCAAGAGACAAAGGTTTTGTTTGGCTCATGGGTGTGGCAAATGTGGCATCAACAACGATGCGGACATTGGGAAAACGTTGTTGGACTTGAGGAAGAAGAGTGGGAAGTTGAGCCACTTGCAACATGGGGTTGGTGGGACTTTCAAGCCACAAAAGATCACAATTGGGAAGAAGAGAAAGAATCTCTTCGTTGTTGGTAATGTCCATGTAATGAACTTGAACGTGACCATCGTCAACCATACGATTCAAAAGAGCTCGAACGCCCAAGTAACACACACGGGGAGCAACAATCACTTTGGGTCTCAAAGCGTAAAGAATTCCAGAAACAGCAGCCATACCACTTGAAAAGGCAAGAGCAAAACCAGCACCTTCCATCTCTGCAACGGTGGATTCAAATGCTCGCCACTGTGGAGTTCCATTACAACGAGCATAACCCTCACCATGAAAATTACTGGCAAGCGTCATTCCATAATTGAGAGGTTCATCAATACCATGAGGTCTTCCTGCAGTGATTGCAATAGTATCGTTTGATGGTCCAGCCTTCATCTCTTTTTTTTTTTTTTTTTTTTTTTAACCGCTTATGAAAGACACTCACTGCTCTGTTTAATTTGCATTGTAAAGCCATCCTTGGTATGTTGCATCAATTTCAAATACCTTATCTTCTTGTTTGTATCCTGATGCTGCCTTGAATGCATTATCTTCACATGCTGCACAAAAGTTATCAATTCTGACTTTGAGGTTTTCTGTCAAGTTTATGACTTCCAATCGCTTTGAGACAATCATCTCATTTTTCTTCTCCTCAAGCACTTCTGTCAGTTTCTCCGTTGCTTCTTCCATAAAACCTTGATAGTTTTCAAACAACTCCACATGCGTTCCTTCCGGCAAGAAAAACGCCATTATGTACGAGACAGCCAAAATCGATCTGGCTTTTTTTACAGTTTCCACCGCAGTCTTGATGAACTGTGCATCGATCCAGTTCATTCCCTTTTCCGTCAGTTGCTTCATGATTTGTTCGCTTTTGGCCATCAGCTTGGCTTCGTATTTGGCCGTGTCTGCATGTGCTTTCCAGCGCTCATAGAAGAATGTGTAACGATTCCATTCGTTTCGTTCACTTCCCTTTTCTGCTCCAGTGAATTTGTTGCAGTTGTGAGATTTGTGATCAAATGCTCCAAGACACAACCAGCAAAATGCGTGCGAGCACTGCTGGCATCGCATGTATTGGCAACCTTGGTCTTTGAAGATGAGAGCTTTGCACTTGGGACAGTTTTTCGTGTTCTTGGCAAAAAAAGCAAGAGATTCTCCTTCAGCCGAGTTTTTAGACTCCCACTTGCGCACCGCGTCGCAAGAAGCAGGACGATGATAAGGAAGTCCACATACAAAGCAGAACTTGGCTCCACATTTGCATTCCACTTCACGAGGCAATGTCAATTCTGCTTTGATGGCATATTCGCATTCCTTTCCTGGACACCAACGAATACCCTTCATGTCTCTGACAAATGCTTTTGCTGCCAACTTTGTGTAGAGTTTCTTGCAGTCTTCATTGTCCATCAGACGCAACACACTCAATTCATCCATGGCCAAATGACAACCATTGGCTGGACATTCAATCTTGCTTGTTCCTTCTCTCAACACTTTCACCATGAGATAATCTCTCCAACACTGCTTGCAAAACACATGTCCACATGGCAGAGCATCCACATCCTTCTTGCTGCATTCATCAAAACAAATGGTGCACGTCAGACTCTTGGGAAGATCTGCAAGACTCTTCAAGTCCTCAGGTCGAGGAAGCTTAGCTTCTTTGAAAATCTTTTCTTGCTCTGCAAAGTATCGTTGAACTGCATTCTCCTTGTTCCAGTTGAAGTATTGAAGAATCTGACGAGCCAACATGGGATGAACTTGAAGAACCTCATTGACTTCTTCAATCATTTGCAATGGCTTTGCCATCACCTCGTCTGCAGTAAGAACTTCATAGTGGAAGTCGTTGTCTGTGCACAATTTTTTTTTGTGAAAAACACTTTGGAAAAAAAAAAAAAAAAAAAAATTCCTCTTAACACGTACCATCGCGCTTGGCATCCTCGTTACTAAAGTCGCTAAGCTCTGATCCTTCCTCATTCGACATATCCATGCCATCGCCATCCTGG
>CAZEGK010000106.1:0-3682 GCA_964512205.1 uncultured bacterium
AAAAAAAAAAAAAAAAAAAAAAAAAAAAAAAAAAAAAAAAAAAAAAAAAAGATTTCTTTTTATGCGTTACAATTTCCCAATATTGCTATACGCCACTCAATGACTCGATGTACATTCCAATAATGTAAACATGCTGCAGCCACTACACACATATGAAACAAGAAATGTGAATGTCCCACCACATTCAATTTTCCCGGGAAAAAACGTTCAGGTATGCGTGACGCATACAATGCTGCTCCTCCAATGTATGTTGCTCCCATGGTCAACAATGGCCACAAGACAGGCCAGCTCTTGTCTACACCCACATGTAGACATGCATGAGGCAATGGAATTCCCCCGAACAATCCCAACGCCACAAAAAGCCCCGCTCGCAGTGTGTGATATCCGGGTTTTTGAAACTGCTCATTCCAAGAAACAAAAATGGCCGCTGCCGTCAGGACAGTAATGATGACACTGTAAAAAATGCCCATGGCGATACGGCAATAAAACATACTGTACATAAAGGGGAAAAAAGAAACCAAGATCATGACGGCAATACCTGTGTAGTCTAGTTTAGCAGTTAGGCGATACACTTCGTCACTGACACAACCCAACCAATGAAAAGAAGTGCTACATGCCAACAATGACATGGCACCTGTAGTGTAGATCAAAACAGTGACTTGATGAACCAAGTCTGCTTCTACTTCGGACATGGCAAGATCCCACATGGCAGCAAGAGTGAAGCCAAAAAATAAAACTCCTCCCACAAAATGAGACCAAATGTTGGCCGTCTCGTTGTGAATGGAAAACAGACTGCGCAACGTCTGACGCAATGTGTAGTTCTGACGATATCCATGGGTAATGTACGGATTTCCTTTCAAATAGGGAAGAGCTTGATCGTAGCTGACTAGAGGAGCCTTGACCTTTGGAACTTGGCAACAGCGATCGAATTGAGCATCAATGAACTCTAAACCAATACAATCAACAACAACAACAACACGTCAGATGAAGCGGAACAAAAAACAAAAAAAAAAAAAAAAAACAAAAAAAAATACCGTCGCACTTTTCGAGAACTTCCATACGAAGAACGAAACAATCGAAGCAATGGCGAACGTCGCAATGACGAAACCCTGCATTTTTGATTTTTTTTGTTTGTTTAATGAATTCCGCAGAATTTTTTTACGGAAGGGATCCAGTTATCAGGTATGGGTGATTTCCATATGTCAATCTCATCTATTTTGTCCTGTAAGCATATTTGGACCCTCTGATCGAACCCATCATCCATTTCTGGCCATGTTTCGACACCGACTCCGAGAAGTGGGAGCGGAATATTATTTAGAGCATACTGGAGGTGTGATTTGAAGGAATCTACTGATTTAGCATATGTAGTCATGGTTAGGACACGAGATACTCCACTTTGAGCAATGGCACTAAAATTCCAAATAGGACTCCAAGAAGCCACCGTAGGCACCACTTGGACAGGGTGTAACTGTCGAGACATGAGGCCTAAAAAAGAAGCATAATCGAGACCGTCTTGAACCGTGGCATTGGAGGTAGGTTCAAAGTCCACTTGGTATCCTGTCCAGCCATTGAGCTGAGCTTCTCGAGCAAGAGAAGCAATAAATTTTTGTCCCACTTGAGGTTGTTGCCAAAGCTGGCGCATCCAGCTAAGAAATTGAGGAGGGTAAGGGTAAGAACTGATCATGGGAAACGTTTGGATGTTGTACGAACGAATCACGGGTCCTACTTGGGTCAAGTTGGTGTTGACAATGAGTTGTCCATTGGGACCTAAGTTGTAGAGTTCAAAAGAGGCTTTGGTCACACAACCTCGCAATTGTTGCAACTGTTGAAGACTTTGAGCAATGGTAGAAGAAGTCTCATTGCAACGTTCAAGACAAAGCCATGGCATAATATAACCACCACGACAACATGGTGCAAGAGAACACACAACAACTAAAAGAAGGAGCCACATGGGATTTTTTTTTTTTTTTTTTTTTTTAACTTTAGTAAATCGTTTTAAACATCAACCAAAGTGGATTCTTATCTTCTTGATCAGGAATACGATCAGGTGGAATGCTTGTTTTTCCAGATACAAAAGACAACCATTGATGTGCCCATTTTGGATCCACACGTCCCGGACGTGTTTTTCTTACTAACTCAATCTCATTTGCTCTTCTTGCATCGATTAATCTCATCATGCGCATATACTGAGTGCAGTCCATAGCTCCAGGAACATGAGGGGAAGAAATTCTTACTACAGGACCTGACCAATCTTGCACGGGAGCATTGAGCAAATGAGGAGAAGAGAACGTTTTCAATTTACACCAATGTCTCAATGGAATAACATAAACAGAAGCCGAAGAACATGATGATGATGAAGATGGAGATGGAGACGATGAAGAAGAATGTTTTTTCAACCTCATTTTTGCAACATTCTTATCATCCAACAACAAAAGATCATTTTGATCATCAACAACATCAACATTGTCATCATCATCATCATCATCATTATCATCAACAACATCATTACCATCATTATTATTGCCATCATCAACATTTTGATTTGGATTCCAAAATGGAAATCTTCTCGACAAAGAAACAACAGCAGGAACATGACGTTGTCTTCTGTACACCAAAACATAAGCTTGTGATGACAACACATCCTGCAACGATACTCTCCAACATCGGCTATCGTCAAATTCTGCCCATGTATCATCAGGCATTCGAGCATAGCAAATGTAATGACCTCGATCAAGAGAATGACCTAAATGACACACAACAGATTCTAATTCATACCGAATACGATATGAATCATCATCATCTCGTTGTTGTTGTTGTTGTTGTTCTAAAGAAGAAAGTCTCAATCCTTCTGCAGGAAACTCAACATGTTGTTCCAACTTCTTCTCCTGACGAAATCTCTTCACATGAACCACCAGCTGTTCAGGCCATTCCACACATTGCAATTTTTTTTGTGTTGCTTCATGCGCCACTTTACAATGCTCACAACGCCATTCGTTTCCTTGTCCTAAAGTTTCTGGTAGCTCATGAGCATCCAAGAGTTGTTGCAAGGAATCTCCTAAGCTATAGCCATTGTCTAGTACCATACTTACACTACAATCCAACACGTGGTCCTCACGCCAAGTGCTTTTGTGACAATGACCGCATACAAGGGTAGAACGAACACGCCAACGAAAAGCATCTCGTAGAAGAGAACTCTCCTCAACACAGCTATCCAACATACACAACAACACCTCGTGCAAGTCCTGCTGAGCAAAACCTTGAAAGATGGAGTTGACTTTTCGAATCTCTCGCAACAATTCAAATGGTGCAACAGCTTCATCACCTTGAGACCATAACTCTCGAATGACAAGACAGAGTTCACGAAGAACACCAGCACGATGTAGGTATTCAAAGCTACAAAGCTTTGCATACTTTTGAAAGATACGAGAATGAGCAAGACATTGAATGGATGCGTTTAAAAAACAAGTATTTCCGATATTGTAAAGCCCGCGCATTTTTGCCCACACATCAATGCGCTTTAAAAAAGTTTCTAGGTCGGCTCAACGATTTTTTTTTTTTTTTTTTTTTTTTTTCTCAAGCGTGAAAATTTTCTCATTCTTGTTGATAGGAGGTGGGGTTGCAATGAAGTTCAACACACGGTATGTCATGCGATCGCTGTAAACGTTGTGAACAGCTTTTTTTT
>CAZEGK010000107.1:0-3679 GCA_964512205.1 uncultured bacterium
AAAAAAATAAAAAATAAAAAAAAAAAAAAAAAAAAAAAAAAAAAAAAAAAAAAAAGACTGCCATCAACTCTGTGGTGCAACGTGTGGACGTGAAACCATCATTTTCATTAATTTTCTCTTTTCTTTTGTTTAGAAGAAATTTACTTCGCATGTGTTCCATACGTTGGTTCCATCGAAACCTGCACAATTGATCAAGAATGCTCCCACTCGTTGACATGAGCTGTATCGTCTACATTGAACCAATGGTGCAGTAGGGTCATTGTTACTTTGATACGTCCCGTCTGATGCTACTGGAGCACTCAGTGTGCTGCTACACGATTGAGATTGCGTCGTACCACCTCCGACAATGCGAAAACGATTGCCTCCTTTGGCAATACAATAGCCCCACGTGAAACCGTTACCGGCAACCGTTACGGCGCTGGAAATGTCGCCGGAAGCTCCGGAGAGTGTAAAGGTTTCACTGTCGACGTAGCCGGAAGCTCCGGAGCACGAATCGAGCGACGTTGGTTTCAAGCATCCTCCACCGACCCACATTCTTACGGCGCCGGAATTGACGGTTGCGAACTCAGCCCTCGTTCCGGAAATCATATTCAAATTGAATCGTGCCGTTCCCAAGGGTGAGGCGGTGGTGGTCCAAGACGATGCCACAATCTGATCACTGGAGTCTGTTGTTGATGTGGGTGCCACAATGTCAACCGTAAGAAATTCCATGGTGGCCAAAGCTGAGGGTGTGGCCACAGCATCATTGAGACCGGCAGCTGCGTACAAAAAAAATCGTGTGGTGCTGACGGTGGCACTTGGGGATGTTGAGTTGGAAGGTAAAGGTGCAAAAGTGCAACCGAGACGAGTACGAGGAGAAGACATGGACGAGACAGTATGCCATTGTCCTAGCTCTCCAGGTCGTTTATGTGTGACACTTGGACTGGTGGTGGTGTCTGTATCTTTGTACGATGTTACTCCCGAGAGGACATTGGCTAAGAATTGGATCTGTGACGGGTTAGCATTGGCACTTGGTGTTCTGTAGATGCGATATGCAACTGCATTGGGCACTGTGTTCCAACTCAATGTAATACCAATGGCAAATCCAATCTTAGGAACGTTGACTGTAACCGTGTCGCTAGGAAGTGTTTCTCCAAAAGGATTTCTTTTGTACGTTGCATCAAATACTGCTGACACTTGATAGGCATAGAATCCAGGTGCAAAGGATGTATTTTGCGACTTGGTGATGTCCACAGAAAAGTCTACATTGGTCACAGTTGGCACGGCCAATGGTGATAAGATTTGTGCACGATACACATTGTTGGTTGCTGCTGCACTATTGGCATTACCACCTGTTACGTAAACAAATTGATCCAATGCTGCTGCACATGCATATGATACATTGATGGGAAACGCTTGACGATCTGTTGTCCAACCATTCAATGTTCCAGTTGCATCTGCTGTGCTATATTCTACTGAAGACAATGGTGCTTGTGTTGCAGACGATCCTCCAACGGCATACACAATACGTGATGATGATGATGTCTTTGATCCTGCTAATGAATGTCCATATCGTGCTGTGTTGAATGTTGCAGCGGATTCAACCCATGCTGTTGGATTGTAAGATGATGATCCTGCAGTGAATCCAGATAGTGTTGCTGTAGCACCATCACCATTGACGAATTGTAAATTGCAAAAATAATACGATGGCACTGTGCTCGTAGGAGTTGGGATAGTCAGGGTGAGTGTTGCATTATCCATGTATGTAACGGGTAGTGAAGAGGGTGTAATGGCTATATTCACAAATCCATTACCTGATTGAGCTATACATGATTGTGTTGCAGTAACGGGTGCAATGAAGTTACGACCCAGTACAGTGGCTGTACCCACTGCATTGGTCAAGAAGAACTCGGGTGTAATGGATGCCACTTGTATAGGGTCATTGTTTTGTATACGTAACCCTCGTAACAGCTTGTATACCTGGTTTTGAGGGGGTGGATTCAAAACAAATACATCGTACCATCCTGCCGGCAACGCATTACTCAATGCCGGTATAACTGCTGTAAGTGATGTACTGGATTCATATTGCAATCCTAACACTTAAGCTGAGTTACTTCCTCCACTCAGTGACAGGAACATTGTTGGAGGATTGAGTAATCCACTGGCAACCTGTACACGAACACCGGTATCACGTTGTGTCCACACGTACGAGGGTGTTATACTGGTTATATTGGGTTGAAATGTGGATGTAATGGTTAGTGCTCGTGCCAAGAAACCTGAACACAACAATCCTTCAACTTCTAGCCCGTACCATGCAGCCGGTAAATTAGCCGGTATACTTACTAAGAATTTGTTGTAACTGGTGCCTGTAACGGTGTAATTGAGGTGTAAATATCGTGCATTTGTTGTTGGATCCAACAACCACACTCCAGATGTTGGTTGAGTTAAACCACTGGTGTACAGGGTTACCTGGTACGTAATCAATGATGGCAAAATAGGTGGATCAGCATATATGACAAATACATCACTTACAACATATGTAAATGCATTAACGGCTGTAACGGTAGCGTTACCACATGATAACGGTTGTGTAACGGTTACGCTAACGGTTCCAATGTGTGTGCTCAATGGAATTTCAACTTCCAACACGGAACACAAATACGATAATGTGTTTACAGGGGTGCAGTTATAAGCGGTACGCGTCGATGGTGACACCAGAGATCCAAATGTAACGGTAGGATAATACGATGTACCGTTCCGGAAATGTTAGTGAAACTTCCTGCGGTGCTGGAACAACCATGTTGAGGAGTTATGGCGGTTACGTTCAATAACGGGTCAATAACGGCTACACGTAGCGTATTGGGTGATACACCTCCCTGGCATGGAAATCCTTGTTGTGCTTGTAACCATATACTAGTAGTAGTAGTACCCGTTATACTTATAGATGGTAATGTTGGTAATGTTGCTACTGCTGCATTACATAATGCAATACTGTGATTACTAATCATAAATGAGGGTGTAACACATTCAATCACTTGTGTATCGGGTAGAGACATGTACGTGCCCCCTGTATTACTGTTACTGTATTGAAGCGTCATTCCCGGCCACAAAAACCCGGCGCCGTAAACTTTTACCGGCGCCGGAGATTGCATCGGGCACATGACATTGGGAAATACACTTTGCAACGCGAAATTCAACAAAGTCCAATCGGCAACAGCAAAAGTGCCATTGATGGAATACGAGTCCGCGTCACAATTGGAAGGATTTCTCAACATCCACGGAACTTCATGTAACGGAATTGAATTTCCGTTGAAATATAGCTGCAGATACGGCAAATTCCATTGTGTGGTGTTCAATTCCATGCAGGATTTCTATACACATTCAACGATTGGCACTGTTGAGGGTTAGATGTGTTTAGGGCAACATTGACCATGTACACACCCGATTGTTGCGTCTGAGACCATTGTGTAAATCCAACGGGAAAACCGTAAAAAACTTTCATATTTCCACCACCGGTAGAAATATACAGTTGTCCTGATCCAATGTGAGTAACACTAATGTTGTTACTACCTGAAATACTACAAAGATAAGGTAAGATATAAGGTAAGTCATAAGGCTTTTGTTTTTTTTTTTCTTTATGATATTCCTTTTTTTTTTTTTTTTTTTTTTTTTTTTTTTTTTTTTTTTTTTTTTTTGTTTT
>CAZEGK010000108.1:0-3675 GCA_964512205.1 uncultured bacterium
GGGCTAAATTTTTTTTTTTTTTTTTTTTTTTTTTTTTGTTTTCTTGAAGGACCAAGTGGACAACCTGCGGTCGTGATTGACAATGGTACTGGGTAAGTAGTGTTTATTTGATTGTTTCGTTGCTCTTGTTGTTGGAATTTGTCAAGAAGAAGAAACTAAAAAAAAAAAAAAAAAAAAAAAAAAAAATGTGCAGTTACACGAAGATGGGTTTTGCAGGAAACTCTGAGCCTCAGTACATCATTCCATCCTGCATTGCTACCAAGTCAGGACCCGCAGAAGCTGCCATTACTGGTATTTCTGACCTTGACTTTTGGATTGGTGATGAGGCTTTTGAGCACGAAGCCGGAGGATATCAGGTGACATGGCCCGTCAAGCATGGTCAAGTTGAGAACTGGACTCATATGGAGTCTTATTGGGAACACTGCATTTTCAGGTATTTGCGTGCTGAGCCAGAGGACCATTATTTCTTGCTCACTGAGCCTCCATTGAACATGCCTGAGAACCGTGAGTACACAGCAGAGATTATGTTTGAGACATTTAACGTTCCTGGTCTCTACATTGCAGTGCAGGCAGTGTTGGCGTTGGCAGCATCTTGGACATCAAAGGAAGTGACACAGCGCACTTTGACGGGAACTGTGATTGACAGTGGAGATGGTGTGACCCACGTCATTCCCGTGGCAGAAGGATACGTCATTGGATCCAGTATCAAGCATATTCCATTGGCTGGACGTGACATTACTGCCTTTGTGCAGCAGTTGCAGTTGGAGCGTGAAGGAAATGCCATTCCTCCCAAGTTGCGTAAGACTGTGGCCAAGGTGACCAAGGAAAAGTATTCGTATGTGTGTCCCGACTTGGTCAAGGAGTACGCCAAGTATGACGCAGAGCCTGACAAGTTCATCAAGGTTCACGAGTTTGAAGACACTGTGGCTGGTAAGAAGCACAACATTGACATTGGTTATGAACGCTTCTTGGCACCAGAGATCTTTTTCAACCCTGAGATTTTTTCATCCAACTTTTTGACACCTTTGCCCAGAGTTGTGGATGAGACAGTCCAGTCTTGCCCTATTGATTCCCGTCGTGGTCTCTACGGCAACATTGTTTTGAGTGGAGGTTCCACCATGTTCAAGGACTTTGGCCGTCGTCTCCAGCGTGATATTAAGCGCGCAGTGGATGCCCGCCAGGAAATTAGTGAGAGATTGTCTGGAGGAAAGATTAAGCCTACACCTGTCGATGTGAAGGTCATCTCGCACGCCATGCAACGTTATGCAGTCTGGTTCGGTGGCTCCATGTTGAGCTCTACCCCTGAATTTTACAAAGTGTGTCACAAGAAGGCGGATTACGATGAAAAGGGACCCGGAATCTGCAGACACAATGCTGTTTTCGGAAGCCAGGTATAAAAGAAGAAGCCGTCGAATCTCAATAAAACAATTGAGCTAAGCACGGGTCAAAAACGAAAGATTTTTTTTTTTTTTTTTCTAATACAACATCACGGACGAGTTACGTCCACCACCTCCTCCACCGCCTCCTCCAACTTCTTGATACTCAATGGTATCTACTTCCACAGACGAAGCATCAAATATCATTCCCAGCGCTTGAAGCAACCCCAAATATCCAATGACCAATTGAACCAACATTAAAATCCATGTTGACTCGCTTTGGGAATGACAATCAAGACCATCTTTCCAAGCAATCAACACACTTCCAAAAATCATCCATGCCGTCTGAAAGACAAGAAACAAAATACAGATGAACAAAAAATACGACTTGGTCCTCTTGTTAGGCTTCACAAAGAATGGAAGAGTGAAGAATGGAACAAGAAGTGTATACATGGCTTGAGTGATAACCCATACATTTATCAACCAGCTGCAAGACATATTATGAATAAAAACAACTGCAAGTCCTGCAACAGCCAAAGGAAGATTGCAATACAAGAAACCACAAAACCAAAACCCAACACGAGTTGGTGTTTTCTTCTCAAGAATTCTTTGCATCTTGAGAAAAGTCCCTTTCTTTTTTTTTTTTTTTTTTTTTTTTTTTTAACTCACTGAAGGGGCTTCGTTTCCTTTCTTTTGTCAAGTTTTCCTTTTTTTTAATTCAAGTTCACAGAGGAAGAATCGCATAACCACCTTGGCTCTTGACATCTCCAAAAAGAGGCTCATATGGCCATCCAGGCACAGGTGATGTCACTACACCCTTTGCCTTGAGTGCTTCAACAAAAGCACCCAACGATGAATATTCAGTCTTTCCACCTTCCAACATAAATGATGCAGAACCATATGCATGGACAATTCGAGTGTGCCACACTCTGCCACCATGGACATAAGATAAGGTAAAGTTGGCGTCCATTCGGGAAAATCGAATAAGAAAAGCTCCATTGGGAACATTTGGAACCATCAGCTTGGATTGAGCCAAGTTTCCAGAACAATCTCCCCAAAACCAAGGTTGAGCCATCAACGATGTGATCCAATTGATCCACTTTCGTTTTGTCTTTCGCAATGGTCCCAAAAAGCCAAGAATACGACCAAATGAGTCAACGGTTACAAAACCCTTTTCATCAAAGAGGGCCTTGATACATTGGGCCGTTTCTAAATCACTTGGAATATTTTCTCCCCAAAAGTCCATGTGGAATGGCTCGCGAAAGTCTTCCCACGGAACTTTTTTGATCAATCCCTCTTCAGCATCAATAAAGTGCTGCTTCCAAAACTTGCGTCCACGCTCGTCAAATATAGCACAATCCGTCAAGACAGCCGGAAAACGAGCGAGCAACTCCACAAATGTCGGACGCACTGTCTTGTCAGCAGCCCAGCATTCTTCACAAAGCTGACGCAACGACTCGGGCACCTTGAGAAGGTCGTTGGACAACACGGGACGCTCCATATCAAGAACGACAGCTTGCAAGAATGTCTTAATATCTGAATGGTGCGCAAAGGGAATCTTGCGCTCAATAAACTCATACAACGAGATACCAAAGGCATAAACATCGGCCGTATGGTCGATACCTTGTCCTTGTGCAACCTCGGGTGCAATATAAATGGCACTTCCTCGCACCTTGGTTCCCTGCAACACATCTCCATAAGGCACAAGGCGAGAAAGCCCAAAATCACAAATCTTCACAGTCTTTGTGCGTTCTTCGTACAACAAGTTCGACGGCTTGAAGTCGCAATGAATCACTCCAGCACCATGCAACCATGCCATACCTTCAGCTGCTTGTTCTGCCAGTTCCATTCGCTCATACAATGTCATTGGAACGTTTTCATCAAGCAAAATCTTCTCAATATCGCATGTCAACAGCTCGCTCACCAGTTTAATCTGACCCGCCTTGGGATTGATAAAGGCACCCATGAACAAAGCAATGTTGGGATGATACAACTTTGTCATCACTTCAATTTCAGCCTTGAAATTTTCCAGCTGCTTCTCTGACAATGCTTCCATGCTATTACTACCAGACTTGGGAATCTTGATTGCAACGTTGCAACCTCTGCATTTGCCTTTGTAAACAACACCAAAAGTACCTTCTCCAAGCACATCTGATTCAGAGTAGACAATCTCACCGTCCTTAATCTCTGGAGCTTCTGCAAACTTGGCAATAGTTTCTTTCTGCAGGACGACGAAAGGAAATCGTTAGCCTTTTTTTTTTTTTTTTTTTTTTTTTTTTTTTTTTTTTTTTTTTTTTTT
>CAZEGK010000109.1:0-3652 GCA_964512205.1 uncultured bacterium
CAATAACCCTAAAAATTAAAAAAAAACCCACAAAAAAAAAAAAAAAAAAAAAAAAAAAAAAAAAAAAAAGAAACAAAAGTTTCGAAAAAACTGTTGTGTTGGTGGGTCAGCTTCTTGCGTTGCACTGTCCGTGAACGTGTGTGAAAGTGTTTTATCCGTTCAGAAACATATTTGAAGCAAGCATAAATGGCAACCCCTCAGCGCATGGATATGGCAGATGATGAAGAGGAGCACCCTATTTCTCTGGTTTTTGGTGAATATCCCATTGGTTGTAATTTATTTCTCGATTTGCTAGTTTTTTTTTTTTTTTTTTTTTTTTTTTTTAACGTGCTTCTTTTTTTTTTTTTTTTTTTTTCTACCTGAAGCTACTCTTGGAGTTGGGACTTTTGGAAAGGTCAAACGTGCAGAACACATTTTGACAGGTGTTACTGTTGCTGTGAAGATCTTGAATCGAGGCAAAGTCAAGGCTCTTAAAATGGATAGCAAGATCAAAAGAGAAATCCAGATTCTTCAGTTGTTCCACCATCCTCATATCATTCGTATGTATGAAGTTATTGAGACATCTTCGGATGTATTCATGTTTTTAGAGTATGTTAGTGGTGGCGAGTTGTTCGATTTGATTGTGCAAAAGGGAAAGCTGGAAGAGCCAGAAGCTCGTCGATACTTTCAACAAATCATCAGTGGTGTTGAGTATTGTCATTTGCATCGTGTCGTTCATCGTGATTTGAAGCCAGAAAACTTGTTGCTCGATGGTAATCGTAATGTGAAAATTGCGGATTTTGGACTTTCCAATATGATGGAAGATGGTGCATTCCTTCAGACATCATGTGGATCTCCAAATTATGCAGCTCCGGAAGTTATTTCTGGCCAAATGTATAGTGGTCAGGAAATTGACGTGTGGAGTTGTGGTGTGATTTTGTACGCTCTTGTTGTTGGAAAGCTTCCTTTTGATGAAGATTACATTCCCACATTGTTTCAAAAGATTCGTGGTGGTGTGTACCACGTTCCTGCCTTTGTTTCGAGTGGCTGTGTTGATATGATTGGTCGCCTTCTTGATGTCAATCCCATCTCCCGTATCACCATTGCAGAGGTGAAGCGCCATCCATGGTTCGTAGTTGATTTGCCAGAGTATCTGGCAGATGCAGTAGCAGGCCGTAAGAGCTCCATTCGTGTGCGTGAGATCAACTCCGCCATTGTTGATATTTTGATTCAAAAGTCAGGTGGCGTCCTGACGGATGGTGTGATTCGACAAAAGTTGCAGTCGGATCAGACCAATGACGTTATTGTTGCATATAATTTGTTGCTAGATACAAATCCACAGTTGAGAACAACCTATTCTTCAGGAAGTCTCATGGATATTCACATGGCCCGACCACCGCCCGATCCTATGCTGGATGCCATCAAGTCGCTGGCCGCATCTCCACCCATGAATTTGCGTGAAAACGACTCTCTCATCCCAACACCTGTACTCAGCACAAGTTATCAAAACAACTATTCCTTTGGAGGTTTCAGTAAGTTGGCCGCCAATAACGATGAAGAGGACGAGTTTACGAGTAGATCATTGGGTAGGCAGCCCATGAAGGCTTCGTCTTCTCCTGCGTCTGGCATTTTAACTGCATCAAGTGGAAACAATACTGTCACCAAGAACAGCTGGTTTCTTGGTGTCATGACAGAAAAATCACCAGAAGTTGTAATGTTGGAATGTTATCGAGTGCTACGACTGTGCGAATTTGAATGGAAAGTTGTCACCAAGTTCCACGTGCGAGTTCGTCCTCTCATCAAGAAGAAACGAGCTGTTTCGATGCAAAAGAAACGTCGTGCAACATTTGGTTCAAAAGATAGAAGCTCCAACGGACAGGAGATGATGCAGACATTCAACGACAATGTCAAGTTCGAAGTTCAATTGTATAGAGTTAATTCCAACCAATGTCTTTTAGATTTCAAGCGTCTATCAGATGAAGGCACAGTCATGGGATTCTTGGTCACCGTGCAGACGCTATTAGCATGCTTGAACTTGTAAAACGATTAAAAAACCCGGCAGTAAAACAAGGAAAAAAAGAAAAAATCTTGGTCTGGGGTCTGATGACTCCTCAAGAATTTGAAATTGTTGAAGCTATTCTCCCACTTGCTTTTGTTATATTTCTCCTCACCTTCTTTGGCTTCAACAATTTCGTTCGTGTCATTGCATTGAGTAGGCGTCAGACTGTTGTTGTTTTTGTGACGCTTGGGGCTCTTTGTGGGACTGCTGTATACCTTATTCATCATGTTCCAAGTGAAGGGATGGATCTTGGACACTGTTCATTCTATACCAAAGAGCCTTCTCCTGCAGACTTGAAGGTTAAAATAATTACTTGTGCAGACTTTGCTGCAGTGGGCCAGGGTGAAATCAGTTCTCGTATCAATCGTCAGTATGCGTCTCATTTTGATGGATTTGCCTTTCAAAGATATCGTGGCTGCATTCCTTGGCGTCGAGCACTGCAATGGACAAAAATTCCGCTTCTTTGGCATGAACTTTCTGATCCCAATCCTCCAGAGTGGGTAGTGTGGATTGATGCAGATGCTGTTTTTGTTCGTCCTGATTACAATTTGTATGATCGTTTCCTGCGCTCTCTTCCCGACCACATTGTCATGTTGGTGGCAGAGGATATTGAGTCGTGGGGACGACCCATCAACACGGGGTTTATGGCTGTTCGTCGTGGTGCTGTTTCTTTAACTCTTCTCGAGCGCATTTGGAACGAAGGACCTCGTCTTCATTTGCGATATCGATGGTTTCACGAACAAGGCACTTTGACATGGTTGGTTGATCACGATGAGCACATTCGTAAGCAAGTGGTGATTTTGAAAGGTGATGATCCTGGAGTGAAGATGTATTCAGATGGGACACTTCCCAATGGTCCTTTTGGGAAAGAAGAGCACGATTGGAGACCAGGACATGTGGTGGCACATGCAATAGGACCAAAACCAGGAGGAACGAACAAGATGAAGGCATTGATGGAGTTGGAAGAGTATGTTCAAAAGCAAAGACGGAAAATGAAAAGAAATGAGTGAAATTTGGATTTCTTTACTTTTTTTCTTTTTAATCACAACTTTGGTTGGGGAGGAAGATAGATAACCATCTGTCTTTCTTTTGGTGTCATTCCACATCTTTGATAGAATGGAACATTGTCATCACTGCAGTCCAAAAGAACTTTGTAACATCCAATCACTTTGCCCAAATCAATGAGACTGTCAACAAGAAGCTTTCCAATTCCCTTTCCTCTGACATTCTTATCGGACACCACATCTTCAATGTGTCCAGCACTAGCAGCCTGCCTAATGAACTTTTGCTCAACAACAAGCGTTGCCGTTCCAACAATCTTTCCTGACGTGGTATCTTCCACAACTACAACATAGTAGATTCCGTTGACGCCATTTGCCTTTCGCATACTTTCAAAACGGTCGTGGAACAACTTCTCGCTAAAAGATCCAACTTGAGTGAGCTGCGCCAGCACCTCAATAAAACCTTTGCCATAATCATCAGAGCGAAGAGGACGAACCAAAAAAGGCTTCTCTGCACGAAGCCTCAACATTGCAGCAGGAAAGAGCTCCATGTGCGCACTTTTTTTTTTTTTTTTTTTTTTGAAAGGCTTTATTTAGAAGGTGGTCTGCGCCT
>CAZEGK010000110.1:0-3613 GCA_964512205.1 uncultured bacterium
CCGCCAGCGCGAGCGCTGTCTGCGAGTTCTGCTAAAATACCGTGAAAGCGAAATGGTCCGCGATCAAAAACAACCTGGCTAATGCCAAGCTTTTTCGCTTTTTCAGCAATCATTTCACCGAGTGCTTTTGCGGTCGCTTTATTCTTTTTTGTATGCTCTGTATTCTTCAATTCCTTAGAATTTGTAGAAAGTGAGGTAAGTGTTATGCCTTGCTCGTCATTGATAAGCTGCACTTGAATATGCTTATTTGTCTTTACGACGCACATTCTTGGCTTAGACGTTGTGCCGCGTACATTCTTACGAACGCGCATTGCACGGCGTATTTTCTTCTCGGCATTTTTTATTGTAGCTCTTTCCATTTATGGTACCTTTTTACTTTTTGGCAGTTTTTGCAGCCTTACCAGCTTTCTTACGTACATACTCGCCTTCATAGCGGATACCTTTGCCTTGATAAGGCTCTGGCTTCTTGTGGGCGCGTATTTGGGCAGCAAATTGTCCAACTGCCTGCTTGTCGATCCCGGTAACGGAGATCTGAGTATTTTTATCCACTTTTACATTGATTCCAGTAGGAATCATAAGTTGTGTTGGGTGAGAGTTACCTACTTGAAGATCGAGGACTTGGCCCTGCACAGCTGCGCGGTAACCAACGCCGATCATCTCAAGCTTTGTCTCAAATCCTTGAGTAGTACCAAGAACCATGTTGTTAACAAGCGCTCTATAGAGGCCGTGAAACTTTCTCTGCTCACGTGCTTCTGGATCAGAAACAGCAACAGAAACTTGGCCATTTTCTACTAAGAGATTGACACCAGGAATAAGTGCCTGATGCAATGTGCCCTTAGGACCTTTGACGATAATCTCATTTTCTTTAACCTGTACATCTACCCCTTTAGGTAGTGTAATTGGCATCTTACCTTTGCGTGACATGATCTTATTCCTTTACCAAACGTAACACAATAATTCGCCGCCAACCTTACGGTTTCTGGCTTCTGATCCTACAAGAACGCCCTTTGATGTGCTCAAGATTGAAATTCCGAGTCCGTTAAAGATACGTGGAATGTCATTGTAGCCTACATAACGGCGTCTTCCTGGCTTTGATTCGCGCTTAAGACCGCGAATAAGCGGCTCACGGTTTGAACCATATCGCAAAAAGATACGCATATGTGACTTGCCACCTTCGTTCTTTACGAGGAAATGTTCAATAAATGATTCATCCTTCAACAGTTGTGCAATATTTTGGCTCAAAACGCTCCACTGTACATCGACGTAGCGATGCTTTGCCATGGATGCATTTCTGATGCGAGTTAAGAGATCGCTTACAGGATCGTTAACCATTATTTTCCTCCCTCAATTTCATGCCACTCAGGCACTACTACAGTCATTCCTTTAAATGGCATGCCCATGAGCCTTAAAAGCTCAATGCACTGCTCGTCATCTTGTGCAGATGTAACAAATGTAATGTTCATTCCCTGTGAACGCTTAACTTTATCGAGGTTAAGTTCTGGAAAGATCATTTGGTCTTCAAGACCTAAGCTATAATTGCCGCGTCCGTCAGCTTTTGCATTGAATCCGCGAAAGTCGCGAATGCGTGGAGCTGCGATATTGCAGAAACGGTCAAAGAAGTCATACATGCGCTGGCCTCTCAAAGTAACTTTGAGACCAATTGCCTGATCCTCGCGAAGCTTAAAGTTAGAAATCGCTTTCTTAGCGCGAGTAACGACTGGCTTTTGACCAGAAATTTGCGTAAGTTCATTTACACAATCGATAACAGCGTTCTTATCTTTGCTAGCCTCTGCTATACCCATGCTGATAACGATTTTCTTCATAGAAGGAACCATCATCGCATTTGCGTAGTTAAACTTTGACTTTAAAGCTGGCCGTACTTTTTTAGCGTACTGGCTTTTTATTCTCGACATAGTAAATTACCTACTTCTTAGTACTTTTCATCGAACGCCAGACACTTTTCTGGCCGTTGTTTTCATAAACCAGTTCTTTTTGGCCATTCTTTTCAACTTTGACAGCAAGCTTAAGCTTGTTGCCAGCGTCATCACATGGTGCTACGTTAGAGACGTGAATTGGCTTCTCCATCTCAACAACGCCGCCTTTTGGATGCTGTTGTGAGCGCTTTACATGCTTCTTGCAGAGGTTAATCCCCTGAACAAGCACTTTATCGCCGATACTGCGTATAACAGTTCCAGTTTGGCCTTTAGAGTTACCGGCACATACAAGCACTTTGTCACCGGCACGAACTTTTTTAGATATGTTTCTCATTAGTATTTATATCCTTAAATAACTTCTGGCGCGAGTGATCCGATCTTGACATAGCCTCTATCGCGAACTTCACGGGCTATCGGTCCAAATATACGAGTACCACGCGGATTGCCCTTATCATCGATAATTACGCAGCTATTTTTATCAAAGCGGATAAAACCATCTTTTCTGCGAATGAAGCGCTTTGTTCGTACTACGACAAATCGCACAACTTCGCCTTTTTTGACGGTGCCATTTGGCTTGGCGCGCTTTACGCTGCCAATACCCACATCGCCGACTCCCATGTAGCGTCTCTTGGAGCCTCTTAATACTTTAAACAGACCGATTTCTTCTGCGCCTGTATTATCTGCTACTTCTAATCTGCTCTCTTGCTGAAGCATAATCGTTTGTCCTACTTTTGAAGCTTTTGTTCAACATCAACTACGCGCCAACGCTTAAGCTTCGACATAGGACGCGTTTCCATAATGTTCACAACATCGCCTTCTTTGCAGTTGTTGGACTCATCATGAGCATAGTATTTCTTTGATCTTGTGATCACTTTATCATAGCGTGGGTGACGGAGTGTTCTCTCGACACGCACAACGACGGTTTTTTGCATTTTATTAGAAACGACGACGCCTTTTCTTGTCTTACGGCTTGCTCGTTTTACTTCTGTCTCTAGCATAGTTACTCTTTAGTTTTAAGGGTTAAGCCTGTAGCTGCCTTTGCCTAAGGACAGTTAGTATACGCGCTACGTCTTTTCTTTTCACCTGAATTTGTGCAGGTTTCACATCTTCTTTCTTAGATGACACTGCATTCTTGAGTCCAAAGATCTCTTTTCTAAGATCTTGCAACTGTGCCTGAAGTTCTGCATCGCTCTCTGAGCGGAATTCTTTTGCTTTTTTCATCTGTAAATCTCCTATACTGTCTCTACGCGCTCAACAAAGCGGGTTTTTATTCCCAATTTAGCAGCAGCTCTACGGCACGCATCTTGCGCGACATCTTTTGGCACATTCGCCACTTCGAAGATCACACGGCCAGGCTTTACAGCTGCAACCCAGTGATCAAGGTTACCTTTACCCTTACCCATACGAACTTCGGCGGGTTTTTTCGTGATAGGCTTATCTGGGAATACACGCACCCATACCTTGCCACGACGGTTAAAGAAACGGTTAATAGCAACGCGGCAAGCTTCGATCTGCTGGCTAGTAATCCAGCCGCGCTCGAGTACTTGGATTCCGAAATCGCCGAAATCGACAAAAGTAGCACCTTTGGCTATACCAGTTAGGTGGCCTTTCATCATCTTGCGATGCTTTGTTTTCTTTGGCTGTAAGCTCATGACTCGTTAACTCCAGAAATTTCTTTA
>CAZEGK010000111.1:0-2500 GCA_964512205.1 uncultured bacterium
AAAAAAAAAAAAAAAAAAAAAAAAAAAAAAAAAAAAAAAAAAAAAAAAAACAGCGAACCTCGTCGGAGTCTTCCGGCATCTGAACACTCGATGCATCTTCAGGCTTTTTACGAAGCCAAGAGCCTCGCTTTTTACCCGTTCTCTCCGTCATTTTTTTTGACTGAGGACTACCAGAAAAAAATTTGATGCAAAGTTTTTAGGTTGGGATGAGAGGTGCTGATCTTGTTCGTGTAAGTTGCATGTTCTTGGGTCGTTTGGTTGAAAAAGTCTGACAAGGAATTTTCGTCATCTTTTTTTTTTTTTTTTTTTTCTCGAAGATTTGTGTTACTGAGCAGTCAGGTCTTCGTGAGGAGTCATTCTTTCGTCCCAATGGTGTTCAAGATGCTGGATTTGTTGTGGTTAAGGCGCAAGCTTTCACGCTTGAGGTTGCAGGTCTAGACGGCGCGGACCGTTTTATTTCTCTTGATGGTGTTCGTCTTGATGCTCGTCTTGTTTACGATGCTGATGAGGACCGTGAAGTTCCAGAGGTAAAGGTTGCACCCGTGTCAATTCGTTGGAAGGGAGATGGAGCTGGTCGTCAGAGAGGACAATGTCGAGTTTCTGTTTTGAGCAGTCAACATGAGCACATGCGATTTCGTGTAAAAGTTTCGGCAGGAGATTTGCATTGTCTCTCAAAGCCCATTAGAGCCATTAGCAAACCCGACAATCCTTCTCAGGCGCCTGCTGCTGCAGCAGCAGCTCCAGAAGCATCGGAAGGTCCACAAAAAAAGCGTCGCACTCAAGGAGCACCCAAAGCTTCGCTGGCAGAAGAAGCACTGGAGAGGACATCAGAAGCTCAGATGGAGGCGCAGCATTTGTTGAGGACATTGCAACATTACTCGAGATTGGCACCGACTGCACCTGTAGTAGCAGGAGGACAAGGTCAGGCAGGACAAGCTCCAGAAGCTGCTCGAGCCCGCCGAAAGCAATTGGACTTTGCTGCATCCTTTGGAGACTTGATGGAAGCATACGGAAGAGTGATGGATGCAGATGAGAGGAAAAAGAGAGTGCAAAGAGCATCAGGATTGTTGGCAACAAGAGCTCCTTTGCATCAGATGAAAGACATTAGTGTTGCATTTGGTCCTGGAGGAGTGGCTATGAGCAATAGTAATGCCATGGTTCCTGATGGAGATTTGATGATTCCTGATGTCATGGACGAAGAAGCATTAGTTTCATTCAATCGAATGCTTGTTCATGTGCAACCATCTGTGGCAACAACAACAAATGTCATTGTGGGTGATCATGAATTTGCAATGTTGGACTTTGAGATTCCAAGAGATGGTTGTACATGCAACAATTGTATTTATAAGTTGGAGTCAAAGCAAGTTGACTCATTCATTCTTGAAGCTGGTGTAAAGCAAGAAAAATAAAGTAAAAGATTGCAAGTTCAAAGACGAGAGAGAGAAAAAAAAAAAAAGAATGCTCCGAGGGGTTCTCTTGCTCTTGTTGTGCTTTGGTGGTGCTGTTTATGGGGAAGATGAGATTGTTGTAGCTGCCATTAGTGACTTGCACATCAATATGGGGTCCAGTAGCTCTTGTATGCGAAATGGTGGAGGATCTGCAAGTCCTGCTCGTTATTGGTGTGACTCTCCTCCTTATCTTGTTCAATCTGCCATTCAAAAGGTAGCTGAGCTTACATCATGTCCACCTGTGATGATTGTTACAGGTGATGTGCTTCGCCATCGTTATGAAAATGGTCTGAGTGAGCAGGACGCTCTCAACACTTTCACTTGGTTTCAGCAACAAGTTTCGAGTGCATTTGCTCGATGTGATAATGTGACATCTCGTTTTGCTTTGTCTCCCGTTTTGACGCTGGGCAACAACGACTTGATGGCTGAATATTCTGCTCCTCCTCCTGCTGGCCAGAATGACACATGGCTCGAGAAAGTGGCATCAGTGATGGCCATTCGACAGTGGATGTCCGATGAGGATGTGCGACGTTTTGTCCAAGGAGGATTCTACGGTATCAATCTGACACCATCTTGGCGTGTCCTCGTGTTGAATACCAACTTGCTGGCGGCAAAGAATTCGTTTACTTCTTCCACCAGCATGGATCCTGCAGGTCAGATGCAATGGCTTGAACGAGAGCTATCGTCTCAAGCGAGTTCTACACGAGTATGGATTGTGGGTCACATTTCACCGGGAATGGATCATTATTCGGGAACTGCTCTTTGGCATGATCATTTGGCTACTCGATTCTACAAGGCAGTGCAGACGGCAGCTGCATCAGGAGTATTGGCTGAAGTTCTCTTTGGACATGAACATGCCATATTGGAACGACCTCTTTTTCCAAGAACAGATGACATTTCATCATCATCTGCTGCTGCTACTACATTATTGGCACCTTCTCCTCTTGATTATGCTCCCATTCGTCTGCATGGATCTGTCAGTTGCGACAAGGGAAACAATCCTTCCGTTCGTCAATATCGAGTTTCTCAATCTCGTCTCTCCATCATACAAT
>CAZEGK010000112.1:0-3468 GCA_964512205.1 uncultured bacterium
TTTTTTTTTTTTTTTTTGTTTAATTTCTTACGAGCTTGGCGAGATATGCAACAGGAACCAGTGTCATTGATCCAGAAAGCTTGATCAAAGCTTCATCGTTACGATCAATAGCAGTCAACTCGGCAGTGTTTCCATGGTATGGACCAGTCAAGACAACGACTGCGTCACCCAATTCAGGTTTGATTGGAGTAAGATCATTCTTTGCAATGTCACGAGGTTCGCGTGATCCAACCACACTAACTGTGCAAAAACCTTGACCGACAGAAAGAATGACACCTTGTTCGCTGGTAGAGACAATTCCAACCAAAATGTTGGGCACATGCCAATTGGCAGGAAGAGCGAATTGGTCTGCACCTCCTCCTCCACTTGCACCTCCCATACCATGATTGGGTGTTGCAGGAGTGTATCCTGGAGTTCCGTAACTGGCCGGAGTTCCTGCACCACCATATGTTCCAGGAGTTCCCATTGGATAGTTGGGAGTTCCCATGTAGTTGGCAGGAGTGCCCGATCCACTGAAACGAGGAGACGGACTGACCACGTCGTATCCACTGCCGCTGACAAAAGGACTTTGACCATATGATGTTGTACGAGGAGTGTTACCTCCTCCAGGTGTGTATGCAACATTGGGAGTCTTGCTGTCGTATCCTGACATGGCAGACCCGTACGAATAAGAGCTTGGTCCATATCCGCCAAATTCTCCTGTGGAAGAAGGTGTCCATTCTCCACCAGTGGAAGAACCTCCTCCTCCAGTTGTGGGCTCGACTTGTTCATCTCCAACTCCCCACGAGCTTCCTGTGTGCATGGGGGTTGCTGTCATCGGATTCCAAATATCATCGTTGTCTCCGTGTTGGGGAGTAGCAGTGACACCAGGCGTGGAAGGACGTGCTGGAGTGTGCATACCCGTGTGTGAAGGCGTCTGCCATCCCCATCCTCCGGCCGTGTCTGCCACAAGATTGGTCGAGCGAAAAGTGTCACCTCCTCCTGTCATGGCTGCTCCGTCTGCGGGAAGAAAATGATCTCTTGGAATGGTAACCAAGCGACGATTGGCCTGCAACTCTACACGCAGCTTGTCTTCCGATGCGTCACGCACAAAGCATCTGTATGCCTTGAAGTTACCCTTGGTGATGGTTCCCATCTTGCCAACCACAGAGTCCTTCTTTTTGCCACGTGCGTACACTTTTGTGACGGCCTCTGCTCCCATTTGCTTAAAGTTTCCAGGGCTCATCAAGGGGTTTGCCAAAGCATATGGATTCTCTCGCTTCTTTCGCATCGCTCCACCCAGCAACATGCAATGGTCTGTCTTGACGTTAATGATACCTCCATTTGCCAAAATTTCTCTGCACTCGAGAAAAGCATAGAAGCGATACAAGTGAATAATCTTTCCTTGGCGACCGCGGAAGGGACCTTCGACAACCTTGAGCAAATCACCCTCTGTCACTTGCTGATGAGACTTGTCAAAAGAAACTGGGTCGCGCGAGTGCACCTTTGCTCCCATGTTGGGCTGCTCAACCATGTGCACTACTCCATTCTGATCCAGAATGCGGAACGTGTCGCGTTCAATTTTCACAATGACACCAACCACATTGCTGTCCGTGAGACGAACCATGTCGTGCAATGAATAATTTCCAAGCTTCAACTGACCCTTGGCAACGGAAACAGACTTTTGAATGTCATTGCGCAACACATTGAACGTGTTCAGCGTCGAGTCATTCACCACCCACACCAAATCACCTTGAATGTTGGAAATGAGACCAGTCTCCTCCTTGAACTTTCCTGCCATCACCTTGACGTGATCTCCCACTTCAAAATGCTTGACCAAGCTCTTGGGCTCAAATTGTTCCACCAGGCTTGTGCCACCACTTTGCAAGATGACAGTAACAACAGTTGGAGTGGCAGCCTTGACAGTTCCCACAAGACCCTTTTCGGAACCGGTCACGACCTTGACGGAATCACCCTTGGTAAACAGGACATTGACCGTTGCAGGCATAGCCATTTGTGCCAACTTGAGCAACCGCTCCTCCTGAGTGCTGCCAACCTCACCCGAGTCGGCCATTCCAATTTGAAACATTTGCAACTCGTCCAAAGTGGGAGTCACATTCTTCGTTTCCAACGACTTGACATTGATCCATTTGTATAAATATCCGTCCTCACTGAAACGCTCGCCATTGTAGGTGAAAAAGTTCTTCGAACCAATGGTTTCGGGTCTCCACAATTGTCCAGGATAATCATCAGGATTGAACGGACGCTGCTTGGGTCGCGTGGCTGCCACCTGTTTCTTGCGCTTTCCTTTACCAGAACCTCCATCTGCAATCTCGAGAGCTTCTTCCGCATTGGAACTCTCCAGACGAGGCACCATGACAATCTCCAACTTTTGTCCAGACGCATCAATATCGTGGACACGCCCCAAGTCTCCCAAATACTTGCCTCTCTTGACACGAACCCAGCTTCCGATGGAAACGTTGGCTGCTTCGTTGGCAACGCGCAATACACTTGTCATTTGAGCAATAGGAACCAACGTTGTCTGGAACGAAAACACATTAGGAATTCCATGAATTGCAGCACGAACATTGGGCTCCTTGTCTGCTTCAACAAAGATGAATCCCTTGGTGTGCTCAGGTGCAATTGCAGAGAAAATGTTGAGTGATTCACCCATTTCCTGCTTCAAAAAATATCGACTCATCAGATGAACAATTGCTTCCTTCTCCTTTCCTGGCTTTGTCTTGACCATCCACATCTTGGGATCAGTAAGACTTGGCTGAAGACCTTGAGCAGGAATAGCTTCCGTCGAAATCAAATTGTCCTGCTCTCCAGCATTGTAATACTCAAACCGACGTTCCAACTCATCCTCGTTGAGACCTGCTTCTTCAATTTCACGACTCAAGTTGGTGAGACGATGGTGCATACCAGAGTTGGCTTGACCAAGAGCTTCAATGTTGGCAACCTCATCATTGAAACCTTCTTCCATCTCCACTTCCTCTTCTTCATATTCATCTGCAGCTTCTGCTTCTGCATCAATGAAGCGAGAGTAATCATGCTTGGATTTTTTCTTTCCTCCTTGTCCTTCCTCCTGAAAAAAAAATGTTAGACTTTTTTTTTTTTTTTTTTTTTTTTTTTTTTTTTTTTTTTTTTAATTTTTCTATTCCAAATTTCTCTCCTTTTTTTATTTTTTTTATCTTCTATTATTTATTTCCAGGGACTTTCACGACCAAAACTCACCTCCTCTTCCTCTTCCTCATCATCTTCAACAATCTCATCCTCTGCCTCTGCATCGTTGAGCTCGAGATCAAGCCTCGGTGCATCTTCGTTGTTGTCTTTCCCTGATTCACTCATTTCTGCAACCAATGAACTGATGACAAGGAGAAACACACAACAACAGCCCTACAACGCCCGAAAAAAAAACAAAATTTTCCCTCTACACGTTGGGTTGAGCAAAAGAAAAAAAAAAAAAAAAATCAAGACGCGGCAGAA
>CAZEGK010000113.1:0-3439 GCA_964512205.1 uncultured bacterium
AAAAAAAAAAAAAAAAAAAAACTTAACATGCTTGCTTTTGTCTGATTGTAGTGTTGCGGATGATAACAGTGTTACACTTGATTCTCCTCTATTTGCTGGTCTTGAACATGAGTTGAAAAAGACATTCTTGCAATGGCGTGATGGTCAGCGCATTATGGGTATCAAGTTTAGTGATGAAGGAGTTGCCTCTCGTTTTGCCACTCGTCTTGCTCAAGTAGTATCATCTATAGGTATGGGTTCTCCAGATTCAGTTCCTCTGAGAACATCTGCTTCTTCTTCTTCTTCTTCTTCTTCTTCGTCTGCTTCTACTTCTGCTGCCATGTCCATTCCTGTCAATACAACAGGTAGTAGTGGTGGTGGTGGTGGTAGCACTCCTCCATTGTCAGGAAGTCCATCGAATTCTTCACCTCTATTAGGATCTACGTTGCGTCGTCGAGCATCCATGACACTTCAACAACAGCAACAACAACTGCAACTGCAACAACAACAACAACAACAACAACAACAACAACAACAGTTGCAACTACAAGGAGGATCAGGACCAGGGACAAGTGGTGGTGCAGCTGTTTTAACTCCAAAAGCAGCATCAAGTCGATTGTTGTTTTCTCGTGTTGAATCCATGGCTCTTCCTGAGAGTGGTCAGTGTTGCTGTTGTGGAATGGAAAGAAATGATTTGTTGTTGAAACCCATTCAAGGTGATGGGACAGTGGAAGGTGAACCTCTCAGATTGGCTGTATCATATCCTCAGGCAATGCCAAGACGCATCTGCACTGCATGTTGGATCAAAAATCTAAACAAGCGATAGCTGAGACGACCCTCTTGTGAATATGTGAGTAAAAAAAACCTTTGCAAAAAGATCTGATTTTTTTTGTGTTGTCATGAGGTGGTGGTGGTGGATTGTTATTGTTTTATTCGTTGCTTGGCAATGTCACTCTGTGTACCAAGTGTGGGTTCCTCAGAATTTGTGCACTTCCAATGATTGCTGGGATCCTGCTTTCGACTTTTCCACTCAACGTTTCGATTTGTGTTTCTTTGGTGTTTCAGGTGAGCGCAACCTTGTTCGCGGTCTTCAAATCATCAAAGGAAAGAAGCCTTTCTTTGAAAAGTTGGTGTGGGATGTCCGTGAGCCCTTTGAAGAAGACGTTGTTGTTCCTTTGGTTGGTGGTGTTCGTTCCAACGGAACCATGTCCGTCATTGTGACTGTATCTCCAACGTCTTCAGCAGGATGTAGTGCTTCACCAACTCATTTCACAGAAGCCATGTCATCAGCTGTACCCTTGACTCGTTATTTGCCTGTAACATTTCGTGAAGCTCGTTTTCTTCTCTACGATGACTCTTCTTCTTCTTCTCAGCATCCTTCTCACGTTGTTACAACACATTGGAAGCCATGGACTCAATTGCGTCTTGTTCTTGATAGCAATTCTTACATTCGTCCCGATCCATCGTATGGATCTCATGTTCCTCATGTTTTCTTTGATGAAACACTCTTGTTGAGACGCCATTTGAGGCCTCTTTCTTTGAACACTTCACTTCCTGATCCTGCAATCAAGTTGCGCTTTACACCCACATCCGTTGGAGCACATCGTTTACTCGCTCAAGTCTCCATGGCTTTGCAACAGACAAAACAATCAGGACTTATTTCTGAAGAAGATTTAGATGAAGTCGTTGCTCTTCTCTCACCTGATCGTCTCTATGTCCTCATCTTGACCTATGTTGTCTCCATGTTGCACACATTGTTCGCTGCTTTGGCTTTCAAGAATGATATTTCTTTTTGGCGCGCTCCTGGGTCCATGCAAGGCATGTCTCGACGTAGTGTTTTGGGAAATGCCATTTGCAGCGTCATCATTACATTGTATTTGTGGGAACAGCGCCAATCCACATCGTGGATCATTGTAGGAACGCAAATCGCTCAAGTTTTGATTGATCTGTGGAAAGTCTGGAGAGTGCTCAGACTGTGGCAATCGGAAAAAGAAGGGCGGCAAAAAAAAGAAGAATCCTCCTCATCTCACGATGTTGACATCAGTTCTCAGACAGAAGAGTGGGATGCTAAAGGAATGCGATATTTGTGGTTTTTGTTAGGTCCTCTCGTCATTGTGTGGGCCGTGTATTCTCTCATTCATCATGCGCATCGTTCTTGGTACGCCTGGCTCATCCAATCTCTCGCCAATGCCGTATATGCATTTGGCTTTCTTCTCATGTGGCCACAAGTCTTCCTCAACTACAAGTTGCAGTCCGTAGCTCATTTACCTTGGAGAGCACTCACCTACAAAATATTTTCAACCTTTGTCGACGATTTGTTCGCGTACCTCATTCAAGCACCTCTCATGCATCGATTGGCAACTTTGCGTGATGATGTCGTCTTCTTTGTATATCTCTATCAGCGCTTTCGCTACCGTGTAGACTACTCCCGCGTCAACGAATTCGGGCAGCAACCCCAAGAGGAAAAACCAAAAACAGAATGAAAGAAAAGAAACCCACATCTTTATTACAATGTTTCAATGCCGCACGTCTGTTAAAAGAATCCAAAGTGCATAACATACACCGGGAATCTAAAGAGCAGGTGAAAAAGGGAAAAAAAAAAAAGTTAGGAAACCAGAGAAAAGTAGCACACCACACTTACCCAGAACAGCAAAGTCAGACAAATGCAAATGAGGACCTTCATTCCACATCCACACTTGACAATTGGTACGACCGGTGGTAACAAAATGGCACAAATCAAAAGACACTGTCAAAACGAGAGAAAAAAAGGTTAAATGTTTATACCATCATATCATTTCCACAAGCAACATCCATAACAATGGCATCTTACAATCCAAGCTCCATCTACTTTCCCGCCCATCTTTTTTTGGGAATTTTTTTATTCTTTTTTAAAAAAGTTTTGAACACTCAACGATAGGTTGTGTAAGTGGACTTTGCTCTTGACCAGAGCAATATTCCCAACAAGAGTGACAAGTTAATCATGATGAAATAAAACAGTTTTGACGACGATGTCTCCGAATGTGATTTGAGCGTTGCAATCACTTCCTTGATGTGATCCAACTCTGAGTCCAACGATGAATCATCCATCACTGCCCGCAACGCTTTCCACCGCCTGTCAAATCCCGAGCCATCTTCCTCGGGATGGCCTTGAATGTCCCCCAAATGCTTCACTAAATCTTGCACTTTTTTAGAGGTGTCTTCCAACTCCAGGTGCAGGTCATTGTCTTCACCGGCTGCCGTCGAAATCTCCTCAAGGTCTTGACGCGTAGCAACATTCTCAAACAAAGCAACAAAACTCTTGGCCAAAATAGATTGCTGGTCGTCAATCTGATCGTTCTCCTGAGCAACTCTCTCCATCACAGTATGCAATGCCGACCCAAGAACCATTTGCTAAAAATCCTCGTCAGCAAACATAAAAAAAAAAAAAAAAAAAAAAAACTCAAATACCTGGCCTTGAAGC
>CAZEGK010000114.1:0-3434 GCA_964512205.1 uncultured bacterium
TTTTTTTTTTTTTTTTTTTCCTTTCGACTTCACATCTTGAGGTTCAAGATCTTCCTAATCGACGTTTTCGGGGCATCGGCGAAAATCTTTAGCAGAGTTCATAGCCATACAAAGTCAGAACGAGTTTCCCAAAGTTTGAGGGCAAACATTTGAACGATTTCTCTTGGAGCAACATTCAAAGATGACTGCCTAAAACGACGCAAGCAAAGAAGCGCAAGACAACTCAACAAAGTTGCGCGATGCATTTTCCGATTCCTAACACAAAATTCCTCAAAACTTGATTCGTATCCAAAGACAGAAACCATACTTCCATTGTCGCGAAATGCAGCTTGTATGAGCTGCAACTGGTTTTGATCGACAAGATCACTATAAAACTGCATGTTCGACAAGGTGTGGGTGGTCTCTAAGATTTGGCAAAGTATTGCGATATTTTGCGAATCGAAAGGACATCGGGTGAAGGAGAAACGTTGCAGCGACCGATTGTGCAGAACGCCGTCAAGAATGATCCTAAATCCATCTGACGAGAACATATTGAACCCAATGTTTAGCCTCTTCAATGTGGCGTTGGTTTTGAGAACATTGCGAATGAGTGGGGCACAATGGTCAGACAATTGATTCGAACCAACATTGATACCTTGCAGGCTTTGATTCATACAAAGAGCTTTGACAATCGCTCCAAGTCCTCCAACACCAATATTTGTCTCTGAGAGACAAAGCTCTTTCAACACAGTCTTTTGCTTCAGAATTTCAGCAAAGCAAGCAGCTCCATCCGATCCCAAATCGTTGTATGAGATATCAAAGTCTGTGAGAGTGTCATTGACCAGAAGTGCTTTTCGGATACTAGGCACAATTGCATTGGTGCAATGGTTCGAAGCGAGACGTAACTCTTTGAGAACCGAATTGAACTCAAGAGCAGAAACAATATACTTCAAGTCCTCATCACCCGACATGGCAGCTTCCAAATCAAGCTTACGTAAACATTGATTCAGTCTCAATGCATCTCCCAACGGTTTACCACCATCTTCCAATTTGCATCCAGCAAGACTGAGCTTGGTCAACATCGTGTTCACTTTGAGACCTTCACACAACCCTTCCACACGGTTCAAAGCGCTGTTCATCACGATGAGTTTCTTCAGCTTTGATGCGGACATCAGCAAATGATGCATGATTTCATCACCTTCCTTTCCTCCAATGGAGCTTCGTCCAAAGACAAGCGACCTCAGATTCTTTGCATTTTGGCAAATGATTCTCGCACAGTCATTATCCAGCGCAACATGACCCGACATTTCCAGACAATAGATGTGCTCATTGTCATGTATCAATGATCCAATGTTGAGAGCCGCGTGATTGAGATCTTGAAATGCACCTGAAAAACGAAGCACAGTTTCAACTGTGCGACGACGCAACGCATCACAAAGATGCTCAACGTCTTTGGGCCTCAGAGTCATTCTGGTGAAAGACAGCGTTTTGAGGGTTTTGTTTTGTTGAAGAGCTCGACCCAGACAAAGCATGGAATTCTCATCAAATCAAGCTTTTCTCCACATAAGGTAAGCAACTCTATACTTGTGTTGACACAAAGAATCTCACTCATGGCAGACAAAGAATCACTCAATTTGTCAGACATCAGACGAACAGACTTGAACGTTTTGCTCTCCGCCAAAGACAACAAAACAATGAAGAGACAATCAACCACGAGACTAGTTGCATCGAAGTGGAAATGATCAGCACTTGTGTTGTTTTTCAATGCTTCAGCAAGGGCCATCACGTGTTCTCTTGATAAATCATGTCTGAAAACACGCAAAGAGCTCAACGAGTTTCCATAAAGACCAGCAAGAGTCTTCTGGAAGTCCTAAACACCACAATTAGAGGGAGGGACGAGAGAGAGACAAAATGTTTACCATGATGAGACCCTCTGTTGTTTTTTTTTTCAACCAAAAAAAAAAGTGTCTCTGAGGCTCGGTTGACAAATGTCAGTGGTTCGTTTCATCTGGAAAGACAGTCATTGGAATGGAGAATTCTCTGAACGTGTTGAGTTGCCCTTGTTGTCGACGCTTCTTCCAACTGATGAGATTTTTTTGCACTACAAGATTGACATTGAATCCCAACAGTACACCAACGACTGGTCAGGAGGCGGTTGCCTGAAGACTTCTCGTATCGAGTATGAGGATGGCAAAGTGGTAGGAGATGAGCTGCTCGTCGTCACCAATTGCAGACTGCATCCTTTGCGTGATGCAAAGCTGTTCTTCCGTTCGGACCGACGAGAATGGGGTGCACTTGGGTATACTAGGTACAATTTTCGTGTTTCTGTGACGTGATGGCCAGAAAAATTGTCGAGCTCGCTGGAACAATTCATTTCTCTGGATGCGGCCACGTACGCGTGTCCACACCCCGTGAAGGATGTGGAGTCTGGAAAGTTGTTTACAATTGAGAAGCGTGAGAGAAGCTATCTCTCTGTATCGTATCAATGTTCATTTCGTGATGTGGAAGATTTGGAGAAGCCGAGAAGAGTTCGTTTTCACTACTCCATCTCCGAGACGACGGTGGTGTGTGAGAGTGAAGCATTTGATTTGTATTCTCCTCTGTGTTCCAATGTGTCAAAGTATGCTCATGTTCCCATTTCTTGTGTTTCTTGGAACGATCTGATGATGCACAACAAAGTGGTGGTGAATTTGCCGAGAGAATGGAGTGCAGCATTCAACACTGCGGCCAATGTGATGTTGAAGAGTGAAAGTGGAGAAGAGAGCATCTTGACAAATGATCCTGTTCCACCTGGTCGATATCGCGTTGTTCTCAAGAGAAACAATGTTTCTCGAGAAACTCATCTTTTTACCGTCCAAGCTCCCACTCGCCCCCAACGTGAGGCTGTTGATTCATTTATACAGTATGAGTGTGACTACGGAGGTGGTGAGCATGAGTACCCCATGGATTTCAAATTGACATTGATGCCAAATGGAGGATGGATCTTTGTATCGCACATGGATGGGACAGAGCGCGAGAGATTGATTGGACGATACACACTTGAGAATGGAAACATGGTCGCGTTGTCTCGGCAACCACGTGTCGACTTTTATTATTGTAATCATTGGGAAAAAGGGGATCTGAGTCTGGACGTGCATTTGATTCGCATCATTGCAAAATGCATAGATTACAAAAGGAGAGGAGGTCTAAGACTTGTATCAAGGTTTTTTGCTCGCTACATTGATTGTGTCATTGAAGTGCCGCTGGATAGAAAGTTTAGCTTTCGTGGCGCATCTCTGTCGTTCAAGTAGACGATGAGAAATATGTAAATAATAATAATAAAAAAAAAAAAAAAGGACAAAGGAGTGGTGCCTTATACATTTGAGGGAGCGTCGCAAGTGGTTTCTTTCTTTCTCTTGTCTGTTGAAGCAGGACGAGAACAAGACTTTTTTTTTTTTTTTTTTTTTTTTTTTTTT
>CAZEGK010000115.1:0-3373 GCA_964512205.1 uncultured bacterium
AAAATATAAAAAAAAAAAAAAAAAAAAAAAAAAAAAAAAAAAAAAAAAAAAAAAAGACTTAACGTTTATTTTTAGGTAAAACGACGATTCTGTATAAACTGAAGGTCGGACAGGTTGTTCAGACCACACCGACCATCGGATTCAACGTTGAAACTGTCAGTCGTAAGAATGTTACGTTCAGTGTGTGGGATGTCGGAGGCCAGGACCAAATTCGTGGACTTTGGAGACACTATTTTCTCAACACGCAAGCTGTTATCTTTGTCGTTGACAGCAATGACCAAAACCGTCTTAAGGAAGCTCGTGATGAGTTATGGAAGGTTCTGGAAAGCCCCGAGTTGACGACTGCTGTGATTTTGGTTTTTGCCAACAAGCAGGATTTGCCAAATGCCTTAACTGCAGATGATGTCATGAAGGGTCTTGAGTTGGAGAAGATTAACTCTCACCCATGGCATGTACAGGCAGCATGTGCCACTTCAGGCTCTGGATTGGATGAAGGATTTGATTGGCTTGCTGCAAAGATCAGTGAAAAGAAGAAGGGTGCAAAGTAATAGTTGAAATAGAAAAGCAAATAGTAATAATAAACCGAATTTGGTAGCAAATGTTTTTTTTTGAAAAAAAAGAGAATTTCAGTTTGTATTCCTTTTAATGCACTGCCAGAAGACGCTCGAGCGCTTGGCTGAAATTACCTTTGGTATCATTCAGAATGTCGAGGCAAAGGTCACGAGGTGCATTTCCAAGTTGAGACAACTGTTGGCATTTCTCAATGGTTGCATATTGAGTTTCAAATGCATGTGCAGCATCATGTTTTCGAACTCTGAAACAACGTTCGTGGAGATCAAAGTCTTGGCAATCAGTGCAACGAAAGCGCAATTCATCAGGAGTGATTGGATCATCACATTCGTCACAAATGGCCACAAAATCATTTCCACAATCAACAGGAGCAGGTCCATCGTCATGCTGGTTGTTGTTGTTGTTATTGTTCGTATTTGATGCATTGAAGTTGTTTCCAGAAGAATTTCCTCCCAAGAACTGTCCCAAAAGTCCTTGGGCTTGTTCCTTTGTCAATCCAAAGCTGTTGAGAATCTGCTGGCCTTGAGGAGTATTGGCAAGAGACATGATGTTACGAATATGAGCCATTCCAGGATGAGGTTGCTGAGGTTGTTGAGATTGTTGTTGCTGTTGTTGTTGCTGTTGTTGAGGTTGTTCTGATCTTTCAGTATCTTTCAATCCAACGACATGGATGTGCAAAATAGATCCCTTAGGAAGCAGGCGCAATGCCTCTTGCCAATCCAAATCAGTACTGCGAGGGAAGAACAGTTAAAAAAAAAAAAAAAAAAAAAAAAAAAAAAGGATAATCAAAAAAAAATACATAAGAAAACAGGACAAACACCCCTCCCCAAAAAAAAAAAAAAAAGCAGAAAAAAAAAAAAAAAAAAAAAAAAAAAAAAAAAAAAAAAAAAAAGGCGAAAAGTTTCAAACGCGGCTTACTCGAGAAAAATCATGTCACCCTCGTCATCTACGTAACGCAAGGAGAACTCTGGAGAAGAAGGAATGTATTGCTTGACCTGATTCTTCAAGTCCGCAAAAGTGGTATTTGCCTTGACGGAGAATCGTCTAATCTCCTTTGGAGATGTATGCAACTTGATTACGATAGGACTGTCCATATTGAGACCCTCTTTGTATGTAAGAAAAATGAAACAACAACAATCTTCATTTGATAAAAACGACAAAAGCAAAAAAAGGCGAACACGCAACAGCCTCTTACAGATCCGGATAAAAGAAATAGGGTGTGGTGGAGTTGTGCAAGGTGCTATTGTGGGGAGCAGGAATACACTCGTTCATGTTGGAAAAGGTGGCAAAAAGACACAATCCCATCATAACAATTCCAAAGACAATTGCAAAAACTGCATAAAGCTTTCTCCAAGCGAACCAACGCTCAGGACTCAACTTAACATACAATGCACCAGGGAAGGTGTAGATCAAAAAGTTTCCGCAAGTAGCACCAAGAACACCAAAAACAAGACCCAAAGACACTCCAGAAATGGCAATACCGTAGGCGCTGACAATGACTAACAAGGTGGATACAACGTGGAAGACATTGTCACGCTTGAGGGTGCGAAAAAAGAGAGTTCTCAAGTTCATACGCAATGGGTATACAATGAGAGGAAAAGCCAACGTCACAACAAAGAGAAAGGCGATACGACCAATCTGAATGGGAATATCACGAGGATCAGTAAAACTCTTGAGAATGTTGGAAGCTGCGCAGTCTCCAAAGTTTAAATATCCAAAAACGCCCATCAAAATGTACAGGACAGTTCCTACTGCGACGGCTGAAGTACAAGCAAATTGGACACGTCCGGGTGTGGGGTTTTGCAACTCCATTTGAACGGGTGCAATGTTCATGTGGAATGCGTATGCAATAGCCAAAATGGGAAACGAAACAAAGAGAGCCAAGTCCCAGTTGAAGTAAACAATGCCGGGTGCAGGAGCATGTGAGTTGGCAGTCAACTGGAACTGGATGCTGCGAACAACAACCACAAGGACAATGTATGTGGTAGCAGTCAAAGATCCAACACTTGTATACTTCAAGGCAGACATCTTTTTGAGCATTCCAAGAGGAATACATACACATACCATCCACACGGCAATGTAGAACTTTGGATCAAAATACCACACACACTTTGCCACTCCTGTGGCCGCGTCTATTGGGCATAATTGTTGACCGCTGAATCCATGGACCATCAGAGTCAAAACGGGTTGAATACTGTCTCCCATAATGACCAAATACGCAGCCAACGCTCCCCATGTAAAAAGAACAATGACAACTTCCACTGTTTTAGCTCCTATCACACCATATGCATCAATGGCAATGTCTTTGTAGGACGGAGCACTGCTCATACCACTCATCTTCACCAACAAATGTGCACTGACTGCCGCAAAGATGGCAACCAAGAGAATGATGATGATACCAAGAATGAGACCAGTCGATGCAAGAGCAAAAGGAAGGGAAAGAGTACCACCACCAACAATGGTGGTTGTCAAGTTGAACATGGCACTCATCATCGACGACTTTCCTTGGTCTTCTTTCTTCACAGCAGGCATCAAAACGTTCTCTCCACCACCAAAGTGAGTATCGTCATCTTCTTCTTCGTTATAAGTAAGCACGTGCAACGACTGAAGATCAACTGCTCGTTAGAAAAAAAAAAAAAAAAAAAAAAAAAGACAAAGAACAATCAACATACAGCCATTTTCGGAACGTTCTGCAAATCCAAGTTCAAATACTGATAGTATCGCCAACGATTCCTTTTCAAGACAAAGAAAGACTTAGACTTCCAGAACCCAAAAAAAAAAAAAAAAAAAAAAAAAAAAAAAA
>CAZEGK010000116.1:0-3360 GCA_964512205.1 uncultured bacterium
TTTTTTTTTTTTTTTTTTTTTTTTTTCTCCGTCTTCTTGTTCTATGGTGTTGGTTTTGCGTGGTGGCTCGCAATTGCTGTGTTGATCGATCGTGTGTAATTGCCATCTCTACATAATCTTGATTTTTTTTCCGGTTGGCGTTTTTTGAAAAAACAGAAGTCTAACTTGCTTTTTTCACAGTTTCGTGACAACTGGATCACGAACCTTTGGGCCTATAGCAAGTTGTCACCCGAAAAGAAGGCTGCTCTCAATTTACCGGCGGTCCTTGAAGCAGAATTAGACGCGTGCACTCCGGCTCGTAAGTTCCTGGTTTTTTTTTTTTTTTTTTTTGGCTTTTCTCAAGTTGTTTTGTTTTTTAGGCAATCAAGATGTGTGTTGGGTACAATACAAGTCCGTGTCCATGTCTCTTTCTCGAGGTGGTCGTATGCGTTACGAGGTTCGCTACACTGATACTTTGCAGCATTTGTTGCAGTCTATGGGAGCTTCAAAGTGTGTGGCTGCAGATGGAGTTGAAGTTGCACCTGAGACTCAAGTCGCATTGGCTGTTGTGCCTGGATGCCACATTCTGATTGGAGACACAAGTTACGCTGTGACTCCAGGAACTCATCCTTCTGCATTGATGGCTTGGCTGGACGAGGTAAGACATGACTTTTTGCAATAGCATCTTCTTCTAACAAAAAATTGGACTTCTTCTTTTAGCTTCATTTGACTCAATACGCTGGTCTGTTTATTAGTCAAGGTCTTGAGGATTTCTTTGCTGCTCCTTTTCTCTCTGAAGCTGCTCTTGATTGTATTGGATTACACGACAAACAACACCGTGCTATCTTGTTGGAAGCTGTGCGCAAGTTGCGTCAATGTTCTCCAGTTCAATTTGTTGGACAATGGTTGCGCTATCTTGGATGTGATGCTGCCACTATTGCATCATTTGCAGAACGCAAGATTGATCTGCAGTCTATTCGCGAAATGCCATTGGACAAATTGCTCGAGTCTGAGAGTTCATCATCGTGTCCTGTGTTGGAAGAAATGATTGAGATGTACAAAAACTTTTCTTCGGTGGAAGAAACATTCCATTGGTTGCGTCGACATGGATTTGAAAAGTATGCATTTCATTTTGCACGATACAACATTCCCTTTTACGCTTTGCCATGTGTGAATTTCTTCATCATTGATGAAATGGGAGTTACTCATGACGATCAGTTGTTGTTGCAAGCGTTGCAGTCATTGAAACAGTCACAAAACTTTGATGTCCGTGCAGTTGCCTTTTGGCTTCGTGATTTGGAGTTGGAGAAGTACAATGTTGCATTTGCTTCAGCAGGATTGTTGACATTGGATCAATTGACACAATTGACAGAAGCAAAGGCAGAAAAACTGGTGGATTCTCCTGCAGATATGCACAAGTTGAAGACTGGAATTCAGGAGATGCAAGAGTTTCAGTTTTACTATTTGGCAACGGCATCCTTGCTGCAAGAACTTGGTATGGAACGCTATTCTCAACTCTTTGCTTTGCACGGAATCTCCATTGATGTGTTGCCCTTTTTGACGGAGAATCAATTGGTTGAAATGGGCATCACCAACAAAGTGGATCGCAAGAAGATTCTTAGTGCAATTGAGAAGATCAAGCACGAGATTCCTCAACATGCAAGTGTCTGGGGAAATGCCATGGACTCTGTCAAAGATTCTTCATCTAGTCGAAGAGGTGTTGGAGGAATGAGAAAACAACAACAACAACAACAACAACAGGGAGGAGGAGGAGGAGGGTTGAAACAATCAGGACAACAAAAACAACAACAACAACACGAACATCATCAAGTGGTGTTGGAAGAGAGATCTGTTGAGGAGTTGTTGTCATTCATTTCGGGAACAGATGAGACACCATCATCAAAGAACAAGAAGAAGAAGAAGAACAGAAAAAACAACAACAACAACAACAACAACAACAACAACAACAACAACTATAAGGTGGTCCAAGATCAAAAGTCTAAACAAGCAACTAAGCAACAAACACCAACAAAGCAACAACAACAACAACAACAACAACAACAACAACAACTGGTGGAGGAAGTGGTTGAGGATCCGATGAACCAAGAAGAATTGGATCCCATGTTGAAAGCACAGGTAGATGGAGAAGTGGAGGAGTTTAGAAGAAGATTGGAAGCAGCAGGACAATCAACAAAAGCAAAGCTCACACCCATCTTCTACTTGCCATCCGAACAAGGAAAATAAAAAAGTGGTTGAAAAAAAAACGAAGAAAAGAAAAGAAATCTTTCTATCGCGTCTCGTCATCCGTGTCAAGGATGTGCAAATGCATAATTTGGAACATCAGATACGACAAAAAAAAGGGAAAAAAAAAAAAAAAAAAAAAAATCCTTCATTTATTACGGTCAGTGAGCTTCAGCACAAGGTTCAGCATCATCTACAGTCTGGATTGATTGTTTCTTAGGAGGGCTTGGCATGGACTCTTCTTCCTTCTTCTCCACAACAGCAGGAGCTTCATTTTCGTTGTTGGAGGGAGTGGACTGAGCGGGCACAGATTCCGCTACGTTTTCAGTCAAGGACTTGGTGTCAGAAACAACCTCCTCTGCAGCTTCTTCTTCACGAGGACGCTTCTCAGAGATAGACTTTTTTTTTTTTTTTTTTAGTGCAGCGGAAACAATTATCTTGACATTACAACATACCTTGGACTCGTCGACATCAACATTCTTCTGTTCTTGACTCATTTCGACACACGAAACCCTTAAAATTCTTAAAATTTTGCGTTTTTTTTTTTTTTTTTTTTTTTTTTTTTTATTTTTTTTTTTTTTTTTTTTTTTAAGCTTTTTTTTCACGTCTTTGTTTTCTTTGGCTTATTCTGAGTTCTCCATAGAACTCTACACATGAGAAATGCATACAATAACATGTTGCACTGGCAGCATCATGGCCATTCCCAAGAAAACGAAACCAGCGAAAATATTTTTTTTGTCCCTCTGCTCGAGGAACTTGCCACGTCTTGGAGGGTTTTGTGTTCCAAATGTCGTCTGTGTGAACTGAGATGGGGAACCAAAGTTCTCTGTCTTCAGACCCCTGAAGAATCCAATTGGCCAATCCGCAACATTCCCCGCTGAACAAAGTGTAGCGGGACAAAAAAAAAAGTCTGTCCTTCCCAATGTCAATCTCGAGCCATTGGTTGCGAGAGTCAGTGCAGATACCACCAGCACAGGCCACACGGCCAACAATACCCTCACAAGGTCCAGAAAGAGGTTTAGATGAACGAATCTTGACTTGACCTGACAAAGCAGGATTCATCCATGGTCTAGTACCACCAGATGAACCAAGCCAATACCTGACAAAGAGAGATTCGTTAAAAAAAAAAAAAAAAAAAAA
>CAZEGK010000117.1:0-3296 GCA_964512205.1 uncultured bacterium
CCATAAGATCCCCTTCCCAACCTCCGAGTTCGATGTATTTTTTTTTTTTTTTTTTTTTTTTTTTTTTTTTTTTTGTTTTTTCGGATGTCGAAGGAGTAAGTCTCACAGTGTGTGTTTTTTTATATAAAAAGCTCAGTAGTGTGTGTTTTGTTTAAAGGTTGATTGGACTTTTACCTTTGAAGCTTCGGATTGAGGAGAAATCTTGGAAAGTGCATGATGCATTCCTTTGGCCTCTTGCAGATGAGAGTGTCACTCCACAAGCGTTTGCTTTGAAGATGACCAAAGACCTGAATTTACCATCAGAAGCTACATCTATGATTGGCAACAGGCTTGTTCATCAAATAGAACGGTTGAGGGATATTTGGTTAAGAAAAGTAGAACAGATTGGTCATGGTTATACTCCTGATGTTCAGGAGATTGTGTTGGAAGTTGATTTGAATGGTTTTGTTTTGCGTGATCGGTTTCATTGGGACATAAACGATCTTCGTTCTTCTCCTGAGCTTTTTGTAGAGGTCCTTGCCAATGACTTGGGTCTCAAGCGTGAGCATGAAGTCCTCATCTCTCATGCATTGCGTGTGCGTCTCTTTGAGTTGTGGGAATCTTCTCTTGGACGAGGAGTTCCTCCGTTGTCTTCTTCTTCTTCTTCTCTTTCTTCTTCTGTTGTGAGGACATCACCATTGGACGAGTGGACACCACATGTGGTGGCTAAAGCAGCAGTAGCATCTGATGGACAACAGCAAGAGAGAGAAAAAAGATATCTGGAGAGACAGAGCCGAGTGGCTGCTGCTAAGAAGATTGCGCTGGATGCTGAAATGGGTCAAGAAGAAGAGGAAGAAGATGGAGGAGGAGGAGGAGGAGGAGGAGGAGGACAAGGGGAAGGAAATTCTCAAAGAGATGGAGGATCAGATGGCAACAATACCAACAACAACAACAACAACAACAACAACGACAATGGTGACGATGAAGATTCTTACGAAGATGACGATGAAGACGATGAGTAAAAACCACACTGAAAAAAAGAAGCCTTTTTTTTTTAAAATTAGTCTTTTTTGAACATGTACAATATCGCTTCTACTGCTAGAAACGTTGTTCCAGAACATACAAATCCTTTTGCCATGGTGGTGTTGAATCCTTGAAAAAATGATTTGAATCCTCCAGCAGCATAACCCTCTCTTGCTGCTTGCATCATGGACAATGATCTTCCCTTTTCACTTTGAATCCTTGACTTGATCACATCAATAGGATAGATGGAACTCCACGCAGCAACTCCAGCTAATCCACCAGAAAAAAATTGAGCCATCTGAGTCCATAGTCCCTTGTCCCATCCTGCTTTTTGTGTCAATAACAACTTTGACTCTTCATACACCCAAAACCATACACCATACGATGGAAGATCCCTGACAAGAGTGGCGTTGAAACCACGAAAAAGTCCTCTAAAAAAACCTTCGGATCGAATGACCTGAAGAGCCGTTGCAATGGTAGACTGTGATGTAGAAGTGACCATTTGCATACGAATCTTAACCAACTCCAAAGGAGTACACACAACACACTGTGAAGCTCCACCAGCACAACCTGCCAAAAAGACATTGGTCATTTGAGACGACGACGGATGCTCACGAGATAACCATTCAAGAGTGGGACCATAAGTTGCAAAAAGAACAGAGTTTTGAAAGCCAAGACCAGTGAGAGGAGGAAACACACCGCGAAACAGACCACGAACGCCTTCATACTTGAGCGTTTTCTTGAAACACTGCCAACCAGATCCGAACTCTGCATTGTTCACCTGAACACGAATCCGAACCGTGTCCCAAGGATGAGCAATTAAAACACCCGCCATACCACCAACGTTTCCTGGTCGAAAAAAAAAAAAAAAAGTTAAAAAAAAAAAAAAAAAAAAGGAAAACTTGTCTCACCAGAAACAAAATATGCTACACTAGTTCCCACTGCATCGGTACTTGGAGTAGAGTCAACGTCAACCATTCCCGTAAAAACAATTTTTTCCTTCAAAAAAAAAAAAAAAAAAGAAAGACTAAAATCGCTAAGATGGCCGAGCTGGGATGGAATCGTTACGGAAAGGCCAACGTTCGCTTTATGCGCGTTGTGAAGGACTCTAAGAAGCATGAGCCGCATGTAAGTTGTTTTAGTGTGAAGAGATCTCTGGGTGTTTTCTAATTGATGTTGTTGTGTGAAGGAATTCAATGGGCAGATCATGTTGCATGGAAAATTCGATACCGCATTCACGGCAGGAACAAATGAAACCATTTTGCCTACTGAGACTCAAAAGAACACAATGTATGCCTTGAGCAAGAAGTATCCTGTTGATCCTTTGGAGCGTTGGGTTGTTCTTGCTGCTCGCGACGTCATGTCTCGTCATGCTCAGATTTCTGCTGTCGACATGGACTTTTCTCGTCTTCCTTGGACTCGCGTCACTGTGGACGGTCGTCCTCACAACCACGCTTTTGTCCGTGGCTCAGAGGGTACTCGTTTTGTTCGTGCTCGCATTCCTCGTGATGGTGCTCCCAGTATTGTGAGTGGTCTCAAGGGTCTTCGTGTGATGAAGACAACTCAAAGTGGATTTGAAGGATTTGCTTATGATCCTTACACCACATTGAAACCAACAAAAGATAGAATCTTGGCAACAGAGATTTCTTACGAATACGCATTTGTGGAAGGAATTTCATTGGACAGCACACCCTTTTCTGACATTGCTGCACAAGTCCACAAAATGACCATTGAGAGATTTGCAGGAAATCCAGAGGAAGGAATCTACAGTCCTAGTGTCCAACAGACAATCTATGACATTGCAACAGCAGTGTTGAAGAAGTTCCAAGTCATCAAGTCCATGAAATTCGCCTTGCCTAACATTCATTTCTATCTGGTTGACTTTAAGGACTTTAAAGAATCTAACCTTGTCAACAACGGAGAAGTATTTTTGACATTCGACGGAGCACACGGACAAATCGAAGCAGAAGTTGTCAGACCCAAGGCAAAACTTTGAAAAAAAAAAAAATAAATTGTTCTCGTCGAGAGGCTCTGTCTTTTTGTTTTTTCTTTCGTAATTTGATTCATGTCAGATTCTGAAGAGGACGAGTATCGCTATGATGCATTTGCTGATGGCTCTAAAGATGCAGCGCGCGATGAAGTGATGCAGTCGTTCCAAAAGTTTGAGAAAGAGTTTCAACAAGACATTAAGAAGGTTGAAGATATCTTGGACGAATCTTTGTACAAGAGATGGGTAAGTCTTGACTTTTTTTTTTTTTTTTTTTTTTTTTTTTTTTTTTTTTTTTTTTTTTTTT
>CAZEGK010000118.1:0-3270 GCA_964512205.1 uncultured bacterium
TTTTTTTTTTTTTTTTTTTTTTTTTTTTTTGTCTTTGATCCTCTAACTTGTTCTCGCAGGAAATATTGTTCTTGATATGGGTACAGATGAGACTCAAGCCACTGGATTGGAGAAGCAGGAATTGGAATCTTTGGCCAAGGGTGAGCAGCTTTTTGGAGAGAGCATTCTGTATGGACCTTTTGGAACACCCGAGAAGCCCGTTGTGGTCAAGTCTGTTTTTGATACACGCATCGTTGGATGTGTCGGGGGAAAGAATAACGAGCACGAGTTGACATGGCACGTTGTGTCTCACGGAAAGCCTCTTGTGTGCTTGGAATGCGGACAAGTGTTCGAATTGCAGAAGGTCGAAGATAACCACGCTCATGGACACCATTAAAGAAAGAGCCTTTTGAAACGAAACGCCGTTTTGTTGTTTTTTTTTTTTTTTTTTTTTTTTTTTTTAAAGTTTTCGAGCAATGCGTAGTGGTGGATTGTCACGAACATTTTTTGGGGTGGCTGGTAACAGCGTTAGCCGTATGGTACACTCATCTCGCCCTGGTATGTGCAAGCTTTTTGGTTCCTTTTTTTTTTTTTTTTTTTTCTAATGCTTCCCTTTTTGCTGTTCAGTATTCATCGGAATGCCCATTTATTCCAACACAAAGCCAAAGAGTGAAGTCGATCAATACACTTGGGCTGAAGCATCTGATAAGGCTGCCAGGTTAGTTGTAGTCATCTTTTTTTTTTTTTTTTTTTTTTTTTTTTTTTTTTTTTTTTTTTTTTAACTGTTCTTTTTTGCAGAGCCTTGTTTCTCACAGAGCTTGTGCGTGGAATGACTTTGACATTGAACTACTACTTTAAGCCGAAAGTTACTTTGAACTATCCAATGGAAAAGGGTCCTTTGTCGCCTCGTTTTCGTGGTGAGCACGCTTTGAGACGCTATCCAAGTGGTGAAGAACGTTGCATTGCATGCAAGCTTTGCGAAGCCATTTGCCCTGCTCAAGCTATTACAATTGAAGCAGAGCCTCGTGAAGATGGTAGTCGTCGTACAACTCGTTACGACATTGACATGACAAAGTGCATCTACTGTGGATTCTGCCAAGAAGCATGTCCAGTGGACGCAATTGTGGAAGGACCCAACTTTGAATATGCGACAGAGACGCATGAGGAGTTGTTGTACAACAAGGATAAGCTGCTGGCCAATGGAGATTTGTGGGAAGCTCAAATTGCTGAGAATTTGAAGACCAACGCGCTCTACCGTTGATACGTGGGTTGGGGATGAGCGAATATTGAATAAAAAAGTATTGCATGCCAATTTTACTGTTTTTATATTATTCTGCATCAAAGTAGTCATCAGCTAAGTTGTCAACACTTCGAAATCCTCCGAGAGAAGGTGAGCTGGAACCAGAAGGAAGCCCCATTCCATGATTCAATACACTAGAGCCGTCCATTCCTGTTCCAGACTGATTCAAGTTCTGTTGGAAGACATGCATTGGAGGTTGAGGATTCAAATGAGAGTCATAACCTGACGTGTGCTGAATAGCTTCACGCTTGGCATAGTATTCCGCCAATGCAGAGTGTTTTTCTTGCAATTCAAAATGAACAGATGGTCCCATAGGAGTCGGTGCAAGATTGAAACCCGACTTGGTATCATAACGCAAGAAATGCGTCAGAGCAGGAGACTCACCAATAAAATCTGCCAAGGATTTGCGCTGAGTAATATCTTCATGCGAAACAAGGTAGTGTCGTACCATGTTCATCAATGGATTGGCAGGGTCTTGAGTGACATAAGCAATAGAAAACGATCCAGGATTTCTCTCACTGAACCTAACCATGAATGTTCCGGGAGGTCGTCCCACAAGCGCCTTCTCCATGTCCTGCTTGGAAATGAAACCGAACAAATGACCATTGAGGAACAATGACAAGACGTGTTTTGTATAGCGAATCTTATGAACAGCTTTTCCGTACCACTTCCACCACTCACGGAGCGAGTCAATGTGTACTTGAGAACCACCATTGAAGAAGGATCGGTGGAAATAGGTCAATTCGACCAGACTGAAAATACGTTGCAACTCTGTCACTGATTGACGAGATGCTTCGATGATGTGCTTCTGCAAGTAGTTGGCCAGACTGAACCAAGGACATACTTCAGAACTGTTGGTGAATGCCATCTTTTCAATCAAAATACCTTCTGCCTCTTCCCACTGCACTTCGTTGGTCACTGAAATGGTTGGAAACGTTGGAAGCGATGTCACATTGAACTGGCGTGGTCCACTCATGGTTCCCAAGTTGACTTGAACTTGGAATTGAAACATGACTGGCTGCTTGCGTGTTCCATTGGCAAACTTGAGGCGAAACTCGGCATGCTTTGTTTCTGGGTGCAAAGGTGACAATTGCTTATCCATCAAATCAGGTGCCAACTTACCCTTGGTGCCCTTGGGTATGATGGCTTCTGCCTTGACTTGTGTTGTGTTGATAACATCCACAGTGGCTCCTGTCAAGAGCTGAACCACCATCGGATGTCCGTCCACTGCTCGACCACGTGTGGCAACAACAGGAAACGGCTGGCTGATGATGGCAATGGCGCAATTGGATGCATTTTCAATGGCTTGACCTTTGAAGGCTCTAAGCTCGTCCAAATACAGACTGATTTGCACATATTGCACTTGCAAGTCTGAATACAAAAAATCCCATCTCCAAATCTCCATGGGACTAAGCAGACACCCACACCACACATGAACCAATGCTTGCAAGGCTGCTGTGGTGTCATTTCTCATCTTTTCCTCTTGTTGATAGAGTGCCAGAAGAGCTTGAGGATTGGGACGAGACAACACTTGAAGTTGGGCCAATCTTAACTTGTCCAGATTACCTCTCTGAGCAGACTGAAACTGATAGATCTTGTTGAGCAAGGTCATCGTAGCCTGACTCACAGACATGTTGGGGGTGAGAGGTTGTTCAAAAACTTGCGAAGGTCGCAGTGGAACTACTGGACCAGGGTGATCGGGAAATACAGATTTTCGTGGAGGAAGCCCAGTAAGATCGGGAAGCACATCGTCGATGAAATCCTCGTTGTCAATATCCATATCATCCACTGCGTCCCGTTCTCGCTTAAGACTGCCTGTCAGCGACCCCAAAGAGCCATCCTCTAAAAGACCGTTCAAAGAGGATGGATTAAACTCTCCGCTGAAACCACTGCTACTACCAAGACTCCTTATCAAGGGTGTTAGCGTCGAGGTAACAAAAAAAAAAAAAAAAAAAAAAAAGAAAAAAAGAAAAAAAGAAAAAAACACTGAC
>CAZEGK010000119.1:0-3268 GCA_964512205.1 uncultured bacterium
TTTTTTTTTTTCTTTCTTCCTGCTGTCACTTACCGTCCATTTGAATCTTTTACCAAATTATGTCTTCCACTGAACATAGCATCGAGAAAAGTTCCTTCATACTTTCTCAATGTTGTTCTAAATGTTGTAAAGTGCTGTCCTCCAACTTGCGAATATTTAAAAGTTAGAAACAAAAGACATAAATAGAAAAATCAAATCACCATTTAGATCGATAACATCACCAAGATCATTAACTGATGATTCAGACATGTTTCTTTTTCGATTGGCCCTCAAAACAATCGTAATTTTAATCACTCCATCAAAACACACCTGATGACTTACCTGTTGCATAAGAAGTCTTTTCTAATGTTTAGATAACGTGTTGGTGACATGAACTTCTGCAGAGATTTCATTTGAAAGGGGTAAAGTTGTTAAAAAAAAAAAAAAAAAAAGGGTCGTCTTTCAGGATGTTACAAAATCAAGGAGTTTACAGTGTAGCAAGGGAGGTGTCATTCAACACAATCAACAAGAGGATTACAAAGATGTTGGTGAGTCTTGTAGTCTGAGCTTTCTTTGTTTTGTTTTTTTTTTTTTTTTTTTTGTTTCGCTCATGTTGACGTTGCGCAGGGAGGAGACGCTTTCTCTCACGAATACTTTCTTTCACAAAGTCCTGATCCATATTCTATTTCTTTTCGAGGACAAGCTTATTGTTTTCTTGATGGAGACTTGTTTTACTTTCCTTCCAGGTCTTTGGTGTGGATCTTTTGTCTCATGTATTTGCTTGTTAGTGTTGGTCTCATTGTTTCAAGCACTATTTCTTTTATTGTCTCTACTGAGCCTATTTTCCCTGTTTCTCCCACTCCCATTTGGAATTTAGGAATCAACGCAGCAGCAACAGCTTTCTTCACTTTGGACTACATTGCCAAATGCGCCACTGCTCGAAAGCCTTTGATGTTTATATTTTCTTTCTTTGGTCTGATTGATTTTCTTTCATTCGTTCCTTCGTATATTGAATGGATCATTGTGGCCACTGTGGCAGGAGCAAGCGTCACACCATTGGCACTGTTGAAATTGCTTCGATTGTTGAGATTGTTGAGATTGCTGAGATTGTTTCGATTCTCGCGCGTTTTGACGGTAGTGGGAGAAACGATTCGAATCAGTGGAGAAGGATTCATTTTGATGGCGATGGCCATTACGGTGAACTTGGTTCTGTTTAGTAGTGCCATGTATTATGCAGAGACAGCACAATGTTGGTTCGATCAATCACAATTGCAATGGTTGTATGTGTGGAACAATGTTAGCACTCCATTTCAATCCATCAGCACATCATTCTATTGGAACATCATTACCATCATGACAGTTGGATATGGAGATCAAACACCACAGACACAATGGGGAAGATGTGTTGCTTGTCTGGCTGCAATATCGGGTATCTTGACATTGTCATTTCCAATTATGGTATTTGGAACCAATTTCCAAGTTTTGTATCAGGAGAAGATGTCACTTCACGCCATGAAGAAGCTAATGATTGAGTTGGATATGAATCCATTGACAATGGCACCAAGAACGACCAAGGAGCTGGTGGGAATGTTGGAAGATCAAATACGTCAGATTCAACAAAATGACGAATCGTCGGAAAAGGAAACTGTTGCTGTCATGAGTGAGATGCTCGAGAAGATCAAAAGAAATCTTGAAGTTGACTTTGCAACAACACATTTGGTTCTTGAAGATGGAGTAGTGAAGCAAGTAAGAGTTCCTTTTGATTTTGAAGATTGAAAAAGAAACGTTTTTTTTATTTATATGTCAGATATCATCATCTTTGTTACGCTTTTGGTTGCATGCATTAGGCTTTCTTCCAATTTTTTTCTTTGCTCTTGCATTTTGGTTATTTGTTCCGCCAAGAAGATGCACGACAAAAGTGCTTCTCGAGATGAACCAAATTCAAGATTTGAATCTGTCGTTGGTTTTTCTTCTTTCTTCTCTCTTTGTTTCTGCAAATGCTCCTGATACATCATTTGGAAATTGGTTCCGAGAACTGATACGGGAAACGACAACATGAGGACTCCACTGATGGCAGCAAAACATGCCACCACTTTGCCCCATTTGGTTGTTGGGACTACATCTCCATATCCCACCGTTGTAATGGTGATGATATTCCAATAGAATGTTGCGCTTATGGATTGAAATGATGTTGTCGTATTCTGAGCACCACACATTGTCCATTGTTGTTGCTGCCACTGACACACAGATGTTTCTGCAAAATACATACAACTGCTAAAAAAGACCAGATTCAAAAGAACGGCAAAGGCAAAGAGAAGAAACGCTTGCCAACTTTTCCGAACACTTTTCACTGCCAATTGCATGGTGTGTGAATATCGCATCAATCGAAACAATCGCAACACGCGCAACAATCGTAAAAACTTCAATATGTCCACAGCTGCTGAAGAAGGGTCATTTGCATCTGTTGACTCTACTATCCATTCCACGTAGGTGGGGAGAAAAGAAAGCAAATCGCAAACATTCAAAGCGCCAAATGGAAATCTCCACACGGGAGGTGCAGAACAGACGAAACGAATGATGTAATCAAATGTAAAATACGCACAAGTAACGGCATTGATGACAAAGGCCCAAAGAGGTTGCGACAAAACGACCGTATCATTGGTGGTGGCATAGAAAATGGGTTCAGTGGAAACAATGTACGAAACAATGCTTAAGAAAATACAAGAAACATTCACAATAAGGTTAAATATGGCAAATCCAAAGATAACCTTGTTGGACATTAACCATTCTTCGTCTTGAAAGAAATTGATGGGTTAAAAAAAAAAAAAAAAAAAAAAAAAAAAAAAAACCATCTGGCCACACGATACCTCTGTTAAATTCACAAAAGATTGATATCTTATGACGAACAGATCCTTTGTATTGATCTTTTGGAGGTTGTTTTGGAGCATTAAAGATTGCGCTAGCCCCTCCAACTGAAGCAGTTGTGTCTTTAAGAAAAGAACGAGTTCTGACTCGCTCAGCAAGATCTTCAAGCTCATTTTCATCTCTATCTTGATTTGAGTTGGTAAGAACAACCCTTTGAATCATGCCAGACCCTACGTTTCAAAAACAAAATTTTTTCCCCCTTTCCTCCCAGAAAGAAAATGTGAACCTCAAAAGTACGCTCAAATGGATACGTCTATGTCATTTTGTTAAAAGAACACTTTGAAAGATAAACAAAGAACTTATTTGGCCGAAAGCTTTTTTTTTTTTTTTTTTTTTTTTTTTTTTTTTTTTTTTTTTTTTTTTT
>CAZEGK010000120.1:0-3266 GCA_964512205.1 uncultured bacterium
AAGTTAATTTTTTTTTTTTTTTTTTTTTTTTTTTTTTTTTTTTTTTTTTTTTTTTGTCTAATGTGTTGGGAAAATTAGGTTCCGAGCAGGGAGACTTGCGCAACACTGCTGACGCATCTATTTTGGTTGCTCTCTACGGATTGTCATCCAAGGTTAGTGTTTCTGGTGCCTCTCATTTTATTGCTGACCTCGAAAACTCTGATGGAGGTTACGCTTCATCTGCTGGTCTCGGCTCAAGCATCCAAGCCACCTTGGACGCCGTTGTCGCTCAGAAGAACTTGGAGATCCCCTTTTCTGATGCCGTCAAGACTGCCGCATTTGTAAAGTCTTTGTTCGATGGTTCCTCTGGATTGTTTTCTGGAGTTGCCGGAGGAGGCAAGGGAGACATCAAGTCTACTGCTTTGGCTTTGCAGGCTTTGGATACTATTGGACACTTGAACTCTGTGTCATCATTGTTCCCTGCCATTCGTGATTACTTGTCTCGCAATGTTCGCAGCCAGGACCACTTTGCTTTTGCTTCTGACCGCGTGTCAGGTGAGAACAACTACTGGGGTATCGTCGCTGGATCCTATGTTGGGTTTGACTTTGGTGCTCGCAAGCAATGGGCTGCTCGCATTCAGTCTTTGCAGAACCCCACTGGAGGAATTGCTGCCGTTGAAGGAACAGCTGTTTCTTTGGAGACCACCGCTCATGCCGTGCACGCATTGAACTTGTTGGTTGGAAATGTTCCCGAGTCCGTTGTTGAAGCAGCTGCTCGTTACGCATCTGAGGCTCCTCGTGGAGTTCGTCCCGTGTCTTTGGCTCACGTGATTGCTCTCATCACTGGAGAGGCTCACCGTAGCTTCCGCGTTGTGCCATTGTTGGAGCGTGCCGATGGATCTCCCGTGGCTACCCAGATTGTTCAAGGAACCGCTTTCCGCGTTGTTGTCCGCGTTGAGAACTCCTTTGCAGTTGGTGGAGGAGCCAGCGTGTCTGGATCTGCCACTTTTGGATCAGAATCTCCTGTGACTTTGTCGCTTGCCTACAACTCTGAGAGAAAGGTTTACGTGAGCTCTGACTTGTTGGACTCTGAGAACCGCTTGGGACCTGTCAAGTTCGCATTTGAGGTGCTTCGTAGCGTTGCTCCCTACCCTTCATTGAGCTTGAAGACATCTTTGGAGCGCTCTGTTGGTTACGGAATCAACGTCCAGTCATCTGCCAAGCTTGACGTCACTGGACGCGACATTGCCGAGGGAGAAACTGTCAGCATTGGAACTGAATTCAAGTTTGACGTGTCTTTGTACCGCTCTGACCGCAAGCGTTTCACTTCAGGAGACTTCCAAATCTCTTTGGTCGTGAGAGACTCCAGCCGTGTTGTTTTGCACAAGGAGAGCATCTCTGGCAAGTCTGCCAACGAGATCATCTTCTCTTACACTCTTTCCAAGAGCAACTTGCCTCCTCCTCGCATCTTGTTCGTCTTTGAAGTTGCCAGCCAGGGTATTACTCACACCGTTCACGAAGTGTCTTACTTGTTGGGCTCACAGGCTGTTGCTGCCAACATCAAGTTGTTCAAGCAGGACATCAAGATTGGACAGACTGAAGTGATTACCATTCAGCCCTCTGTCTTGTTGCAGTCTGGATCTGTTCAACCCATTGACTACGATGAGTCGCGCAAGTTCTTCTTGGACTTGAGAAGCAAGGTTGGAGGTGCTGTTGTTCGCTCCATCCCTGCCGTCGTTGCCAAGGACACTGCCACGTTCACCATTCAGCTCAACCCCGTCTTGGAATCACTTGGACGTCACTTTGTGTCTTTCCGTTACCAAGCTGCCGATGGTACATCTGTTGACTTGAAGAACTACGATTCCAACTTGGGAGAGGTCGTTGAGACTGCTGCCAGCTTCACTGTTGCTGCCAAGCTCGTGTTGTCGGATGTGTCTTCTCAACCTCAGGCTGGAGACTTCTTCTACGGAAACGAAGTGTCATTCATCTTCAAGGTGAAGGACTCTGTGTCAGGCAAGTACCTTACTCGTGGTGACTCGTCTGAAGAGAGCAACGTGTTCTTGTTGTTGCAACACACTCAGGGAGGAAGCCCCGCCTTCACTTCTGCCACTGTTCCTGCTTCATATGCAGAGGATTCGTTCATCATCAACTGGAAGATCACCCCCAACGCCGTTCGTGGACCTGGAATCTTGGTGCTGTCTGCTCGTGGTGCTGATGGCAAGGACATTCCTTTGTCTGACGCTGAGGGCAAGGAGTACCGTCTTAACATCAACGTTGGTGGAGACATTGACGTCAAGAAGAACACCTATTCCACTAACAACCCCGACACTGCCCAGACTGCCATTGTTGCCACCTTTTCTCTTTCTTGCCGTGGAAACCCCCTTGACAATGCCGAGCTTGTCGCTAACCTCCGCGTTGGATCCAAGGAAATCGCCCGCAACTTGCAGGTGTCCTCATCATCCGACGGACTCTATGAGGTCTCCTGGAATGGACCCCACAAGAGTGCTCCTCAAGGACATTACACACTCGATGTGTTCCGCGAAACCGATAAGGCTCGCGTCGTGGAGTCAAAGGGAGCCATTACTTTGGAACCCTTGTTCTCTGTGGAGTTGGATCACGAGGGAATCGGCTCGTCTGAGTTCCCTATTGCCCCAGAGATTATTATTGTAGTTTTGTTGGGAATCGGAACTGTCTTCGCATCGCTTTCGTTGCAGAAGGTCCTGGCCTAAAAAAAAAAAAGAAAGAAAGAAAGAAAAGTAAGAACAGGAAGTAAAAGAACTGAATCAAAAAAAGAATTTTATCGTTTTACTACACGCAAGAAGAAGTCTTTTTTTTTTTTTTTTTTTTTTTTTTTTTGAGTAAACAACAGCCGTTTATAAGTACATCTGACTGAAAAACCTCAAAAAATGGATTGACCGACATGTAGCTATGCTCTGCTTGCATAATTCATACATGCTGGAAAATTCCTGCTACCGTCTAATCTTCTTACCTTGAGTCGATCCGAATTTACTGGTTCCGTTGCACTGTTCGAGATCTCAGTCTAAGTGGCGATGGATCCTTTGTTACTGCTGCCTCTTCTTGCTTCGGATGTGTGATGGCCGGAGGATTATTGTTTCCCTGAATTGACTGAACTGATGGTGCATTTGGGGGATCTGATATCGCACCCAAATGCGGAACGTTCTGCTGCACCAATGCTTGAGCAACAACTGGAACATTCTGCTGCCCATCATGCTGAACATTCTCATCTACACCTGCTGCTGCTGCTGCTGCTGCTGTTATCCTGTCTA
>CAZEGK010000121.1:0-3263 GCA_964512205.1 uncultured bacterium
CGAAGATTTGTTCCTGAAGATATTTTAAGGTGAGTGGTAAATGGAAAAATAAGAAAAAAAAATAGGGTTTCACGGGGAGTTTTTTTTTTTTTTTTTTTTTTTTTTTTTGTAGGTTTAACAACATCAATCTGGACAAGTTGACTGAGACTTATCATGTTGGTTTCTATCTTGGGTATCTTGCACAATGGCCAGACATTTTTTATGTTGCAGAAACTCCCAATGGTCGTCTGATGAGTTACATCATGGGTAAATGTGAAGAGACCAAAGACGCCAGTCCTTTTCATGGGCACGTCACTGCTCTCACTGTGTCTCCTGAGTTTCGTCGATTGGGTCTCGGGAAAAAACTAATGTCCACTCTGGAGGATGTTAGTGATGCTGTGTACGGGGCTCATTTTGTGGATTTATTTGTAAGGTCAAGCAACGATGTGGCTATTGGTATGTACAAGAAGTTAGGGTATGTGGTGTACAGGCGTGTTTTGAAGTATTATTCGAGTGGGCCAGAAGAAGATGCGTTGGACATGAGGAAAGCATTGTCACGGGATAAAAATAAGACATCAGTGGTGCCATTAGGAAGATACGTAGAATCACATGAAGTAGGAGTTGTCTAAAGAAAAAGCAATTTTTTTTTTTTTTTTTTTTTTTTTTTTTTTTTTTTTTGGAGGTGAGTCAAATTACAATTTGCCCCCCCCCCCCCCCCCCCCCTTAATTCAATTTTTTTATTTCAAAATTATCCCCCCCCCCCACATCCTATGATTCAATTTGGTTCATTTAAATCTATTCCTGCTGCAGTTATTGCATCTACTATCCATTTAGGTATAGCATTACGTGATCCGTAGCGATGTGTAAAAAAATCCCTTACCCACGCGTCATACGTATGCTCCAACACAGCACGACGTTGTTTTTCCATCAGATTTCGCTGAAAATACAAATTGTGCTCAGTAATCAGTTGTCCACACTCGGCAACCTTACCGGCACCTCGATGTAAAAATGCCCTCGTGTATCGAGCGCACACACGGCATCCGCACGAAATTTCAATCGGCGAAAAGTCGGTGGAAAATTCCGCATTTTTCAAATGTATTTTCCCGCCAAAAGTGAGGGCGGTTCCAAAGCGGGCCGTCCGGGTAGGGAAGACACAGTCGTACATGTCACAACCGAGGGCAGTACAGACTACAAGGTCTTCAGCATAACCAATACCCATTACATAACGTGGTTTAGAGGGTGGTAACAGGGGCGTTACACAATGAACAATACGCCAAAAGTCATCTTTGCTTTCTCCTCCTGACAATCCACCAATTGCATAACCTGGACAATTACGTTGTATCATCATCTCAACACATTCAATACGAAGATTAACATCAAGACCTCCTTGAATGATCGCAAACAGATTTTGTTGTTGCTTTTTTTTTTTTTTGGTTGTTTTTTTTTCTTGAGGGTCATCTTGGAAGCATTTGATACAACGATCCAACCATCTGACACTACGATGCATGGCTTCTTCTACTCTTGGTCCTGTGACACTTGTGTGCACCACATCATCCAATTGCATCACAATGTCACTTCCAATTTGTTGCTGCAAATGCATCGAGTGCTCAGGTGTCAACATCATCATAGATGAGTCATGAGGACTCTGGAATTGAACACCTTCCTCAGAAACAGAAGATAACTTGGCAAGAGACACCATTTGAAAACCTCCACTGTCCGTGAGAAGATTTTTTTCCCAGCCCATCATTTGGTGAAGACCTCCCATCAACTCTACAGAATCACCTCCAGGTCGATGTCCAAGATGATATGTGTTGCCAAGAATGAGATGAATGCCCAGGTCTTGAACTTGTTCACAAGTCATTCCCTTGATGGTGCCCTGAGTTCCAACAGGCATAAAAACAGGAGTCTGAACACTACCATGAGGAAGAATAAGAGTACCTGCTCGAGCACGCTTGAATTGACCTTCAATATGAAACTCTAACGACCAACCATCATCTTGTTTCATTTTTTGTGTTTTTTTTTTTTTTTTAATACCAAGTTTAATTGTTTTAGAATCTCGGGAAGCCCCAACGTCTAGTGCCACGAGTAGAGAATTGGTTTCCTCCAGCAGGTCTTCCAAGACGTTGTCTTTGTTGTCCATCTCCATAAAAAGAAATTCTTGTCGGTCCTCTTTGTTGTCTTGCTCCTCCTCCTCTTCCTCCTGCTTGTCTTCTTGATGATGACAACTGTGACTGAAGTCTTCTGATTTGCAATAAATCACATGCCGCACCTTCACCTCCTCCGTATTGTTGTAATGATCGTCCCGTGTTGCAACTTTCTTGAGCACGACGCAATTGAGCACGACGTTGAGCTTCAATAACTGCAGGAGTGTTGGTAGCAAGATTTTGGTAGTGGAATTGATAGAGGTCGCGTGCGTTGCTTGGACGGACATTTTCTGCCCAACCTCGCATGTCTTCACGAAAACGAGATACATATCGAGCATGGTCAGCAAGGTCAGTAGTAGAAGCCATGTCTTGTTCAAATCGAGCAGTTCTTTCACGCGCTTCACGTTGTCTACGCAAAAGAGCCAATCTCTCAGCTTCCTCTTCTTCAGGAGTTAAAGCTGCACTCAAAACAATGCAAAGAAGTCCAACAAGTAAAACTGTGCACCTCATGATAATTTGGATAATTTGAAGTTCTGTTTTTCTCTTTCTTTTCTCTTTTCCCTTTTTTTTTTCCCTTTTTTTTTTTTTCTTTCAAAGATACTTAAATTTATTTGTTTTTGTTTTACAGGATGTTGCACTTTGCGAGGAGTGGGTTCTTCTTCTTGACCTTTGAGTTGTCACTACTCTTTCCTTGCTCTCTTATTTTGCGGATTTCTCTCACCAACTCAAAGAATGCCTCATCCACATTGATTCTACTCAACGCAGATGTCTCAAAGAATGGCACTCCAAATGAACGAGCCAGCTCTTCTCCCTCGGCCTTGGTCACTTGACGATCCTCTGCCAAATCGCATTTGTTGCCACAAATGACCATTGGGACTTTGTCGGCATCTTTAACTCTCAAGATTTGATCACGAAACGTAGTGACCTCATCAAAGGCATCACGAGAGTTGATGGCATACACAACAATGAAACCTTCCCCACCTTGCATATACTGATCACGCATAGCACTGTATTCCTCCTGACCTGCAGTATCCAAAATGTCCAAAAGACACACCTCGTCATCAATGCTCACTTGCTTGCGGTACGAGTCCTCAATGGTAGGATCTGAAAAAAATCCCAATTTAGAAACAAAAAAAAAAA
>CAZEGK010000122.1:0-3228 GCA_964512205.1 uncultured bacterium
CATGACATTGTCATCGACTTCAATGGCTTTGAACTAGATCTTGACCCATCTGTAAACGGTATTGAGATGCTAGGTACAGCCGGACAGAGTATAACCGACGTCACAATCAAGGACGGCGTAATTAAGAGCCTATCGCCATCTGGTGCAAACAATGGAATAAGAGCTGCTAATTTTAATACCGTAACAGTTGAAAATATGAGATTTGTGGATGAAAGAAGAGGCTTTGTTGCTGCATCCCAAACCGATACAAACATTGATTTAAAATTTTCTTCCTGCGTATTTGATCTGAAAGGAGCAACTGGTGTTACCCGCCGTTGTATTTCTTTAGGCACAATCCAAGGACTTGTAGTGGAAGATTGCACCTTTTTGCCAATCGATCCAAGTGAACCAGGCGGTATTGGTATTTTGTGTGTAAATAATGCACAAGATGTTCAAGTAAGACGTTCAACCTTTGATGGCCTGCAGATTGGATTTCGTGTTCAGTCATTATTTAATGCACGAGGCGGCTTTTTATTTACCTTTCCTGGAAGCAATTTTCAATTTGATGAATGCCAGTTTACCAATAACTTTCAGGATATTTCTGATACAGGAGCTAACAATCTTCAGATCAGAGATTGTACTTTCTATGGCACACGATCAGCACCAGTTCTTTTTGAAACTGCAGATGATGGCGCAGGAAATCTTCTCTCTCCTGTACCTTCAGGACTTCTCTTTGATGGCTGCACTGTGACAATGACAGGTGAAGGTGAGCTAGATGAAGGTATTTATAGTCCAATATTTTTCTTTGCAGGAACCGTTAACACGCCTGTGCTATCGGCACGTGACATCATCATCCAGAATTCAACGTTTAGCCACCAGGGTGCAAGACCTGCTAGTGATGGTATTATCTTAAGTAACGCAGAAGGTGTGTTAATTGAAAATAATATCATTGAAGTGACAGCGTCAGGAAGAGTTAATGGATGTGATCCTATTAGTCTCCTTGGCATTCCAACAAAAGCAGCTGCCATACACCTTGGCGGGGGGCTTTCTGAAGACAGCGGCGCTTTTGTTCGCGATGTGACAATACGTGGAAATCAAATCTTTGCTGCGCAGGTAGGAATCTATGCTGATGCAAGTATTGCTACTACAGCAACTGAGCGCATCACCATCGAAGACAACAGCATAACAGCTATTGAAGATGGTATTTTGCTTGAAAACACTCGCTCATCTTCAATACTCAATAACCGCGTACAGGGCGTTCGTGGCAACGACTGCGCACGAGGAGTTGGTATCGAGCTTGCGGGTGCAACAGAGAGCAATGAAGCTGCAGCTTCTACTAGCAATGCTATCATCGGCAATATTGTAAGCAATAATGTTACCGGTATTAAGCTTGACTGTGGGGCTCAAGGAAACCTTGTAAAGGATAACTTTGTCTTTAACAACGACAAACACCAGATCAAGGAAGAAAAAAAGCACACAAACAAGATCGAATGCAACACTGTATTTGATCATCAAAACGAAAACATTAGCTGCTCAAGCTCAAGCTAACTATTTTCCTATGAGGGAGAGTTTTTCTCTCCCTCCTCATTTTTCTTTGCACTTTATTTTTCTCTTTGCCATAAGCCGAATGTATGAAGCTTTCTGGCAATATTGTTGACATCGTAGGAAAAAAGATTTTTCCCGGCCACATTACTGTGGAGGATGGGACAATCGTATCTATTACCCCTACAAACGATCCCGTTCCAAACACCTACATCATGCCGGGCTTTATCGATAGCCACGTGCATGTTGAGAGCTCCATGCTCATCCCTTCAGAATTTGCAAGGCTTGCCGTTGTGCATGGTACGGTAGCTACTGTCTCAGATCCTCACGAGATCGGCAATGTCCTTGGTATAAAGGGCGTTCGCTACATGATAGAAAATGGCAAAAAAGTACCATTTAACTTTTACTTTGGAGCGCCATCTTGTGTCCCTGCGACAGAATTTGAGACAGCAGGTGCTGTCATTGGAGCGGGGGAAATAGATACTCTGTTTACTAAAGATGGCCTCATCTATTTAAGCGAGATGATGAACTATCCAGGAGTTTTGCATAGAGATCCTCTTGTGATGAATAAGATAGCGGTTGCAAAAAACCATAAGCTGAAGATCGATGGCCACTCACCGGGGCTTAAAGGAAAAGATGCTGAAAACTATATATCAGCTGGTATTTCAACCGATCATGAATGTTATATGCTCGATGAGGCAGAGGGCAAAATTTTGCGCGGCATGAAGGTGCTCATTCGTGAAGGATCTGCTGCAAAAAATTATAACGCACTTCATACCCTTATCGGGACACACCCGGATATGGTGATGTTTTGCAGCGACGATAAACATCCAAATGATCTTGTCGATGGCCATATAAATGAGCTTGTCAAGCGCTCTATCATTGACCATGGATATGATCTCTTTGATGTGCTTCGCATCGCATCTTATAATCCAGTACAACACTACGGTCTACATGTTGGCCTCCTTCAAAAAGGAGATCCCTTTGATGCAATTGTTGTAGATAACCTGACGGATTTTTCTGTCCTTGAGACCTATATCAAGGGACAAAAGGTAGCGGAGTCTGGCAAATCTCACATTGCTCCTGTAAAAAGCGAGATCATAAATAATTTCAATATCTCTGAAAAAAAAGAAGAGGACTTCAGGCTGCCAAATCATGGAAATATGATTCAGGTGATCGTTGCACAAGATGGTCAGCTCATTACAGATAAATTGGTGACAAGAGCAAAAATTGAGGGCGATAGCATCGTTTCTGATGTAGAACAAGATATCTTGAAGCTCGTCGTTGTCAATCGATATAGTGAGGCACCTGTAGCGATAAGCTTTGTGAAGGGGTTTGGGCTAAAAGCGGGAGCTCTTGCCTCATGTATTGCCCATGATTCCCATAACATCATATCCGTTGGCGTCGATGATGCATCTATAACAGCAAGCGTCAATGCCCTTATAAAAAATAGGGGAGGAATTGCTGCTGGTGTTCGTGACAAGATGGATGCACTTAGCCTGCCAGTTGCCGGCATTATGAGCCATGAGGATGGCTATACAGTAGCCAAAAAGTACACTGAGATCGATAAAAAAGCAAAGAGCTTAGGCTCAACACTTCATGCCCCATTTATGACCCTTTCATTTATGTCGCTCCTTGTCATACCTACGCTAAAATTAAGCGACAAGGGACTCTTTGATGGCGAGACCTTTACCTTTACAAAAAATA
>CAZEGK010000123.1:0-3205 GCA_964512205.1 uncultured bacterium
AAAAAAAAAAAAAAAAAAAAAAAAAAAAAAAAAAAAAAAAAGAAAAAAAAAAAAGTATCGCGCCATTAACCGTATTTTCAAAATGACAGCCGGTATTTTGGGTATGGAAGTTTATTTCCCCAGGACATATATTCCGCAGGGTGTTCTGGAGAAAGCTGACAAGGTTGGATCCGGAAAGTACATCAAGGGACTGGAGCAAGAAGCCATGGCTTTTTGTGGTGATCGTGAGGACATTGTGTCTGCCTTTTTGACAGCCACTGCATCATTGTTGAAGAAGTACAAGATTCATCCATCTCAGATTGGTCGTCTTGAGTGTGGTACAGAGACGCTTGTGGACAAGAGCAAATCGATCAAGACCAATTTGATGGAGTTGTTTGCTGCCAGTGGCAACTTTGATATGGAAGGTGTTGACAACATCAATGCATGCTATGGTGGAACTGCTGCCTTGTTGAACACATTGGCATGGATGCAAAGTCCTTCTTGGGATGGAAGATTGGGCATTGTCGTGTGCGGAGATATTGCAGTCTATGAACCTGGACCAGCACGTCCGACAGGAGGAATGGGAGTGGTGGCCATGTTGGTTGGACCAGATGCTCCAATTGTGATTGATGGAGTGAGAGGATCACACTTTGAACACGTGTGGGATTTCTATAAGCCCAATTTGGACTCTGAATATCCTGCTGTCGATGGACATTTGAGCATTGGTTGCTATTATCGTTCATTGGACTCGTGCTATTCTACATTTAGACGCAAGTTCCGTGCAGCACATCGTCGTGACTTTTCATTGAATGACGATGCTCCTTACGCTTTGTTCCATTCTCCATTCACCAAGTTGGTTCGCAAGTCTTATGCTCGTCTCTACCAAGATGAATGGCTTGAAGGACATGACTTGAAGCTCAAGAAGCAGCCCAAGGTCGATCCCGAGTGGCGCAAGTTGTCGTTGCAACAGACAGCTCAGCACAATGAGTTGCAAAAGGCATTTGTGGATGCCACAGAGCACGAGTATGAAGAACGTGTAGTTCCTTCATTGTTGCTGTCTCGTCAGCTGGGTAATTCATACACTGGCTCCTTGTATGCATCGTTGGCATCATTGGTCAGCACACGTGACTCTGATCAATTGCAAGGTCGTAGAGCTCTCATGTTCAGCTATGGAAGTGGTAGTGCAGCCACTATGTTTAGCGTGACATTTGATAAGAGTGTGGATCACATTCGTAAAGCCCTCAATTTGAAGGATCGATTGAAACATCGTCGTGCTGTTGAATCGGAGGAATATGTCAACACCATGTTGTTGCGTGAAAAGACACATTCGTTGCCCAATTACACACCAACACAGTCCATTGATGATCTGTTCCCAGGAACGTTCTACTTGAAACACATAGACTCTGCAAAGCGTCGCGTGTACGAGCAAAAAAACTAAAGTAAAGTAAAAAAAAGAAAGACAGAATGGTTGGTTGTTGTTAGTTGTTGTTGTTGTTAATGTCATTTGTTAACGTTATTGGGTTTTTGGTTAGGGAGGTAAAAAGACGAGAAAGAAGCCCCCGAAGAAGAAGTCGTTGAACAAGAAGCTTAGCACTCAATTCAACTGTCCCTTTTGTAACCATGAGAAGTCTGTTGAAGTCAAGATGTGAGTATCTTCATCAGTAACGCCCTCACAAGACTTGTTCTAACTTTTTTTTTTCTTTACAGAAGCTCCAAAGAACATACTGCTCTTTTAAAGTGTAACAAGTGTGGAGAACAATATCAGACAACAAGCAACTGTAAGTTGGTCGTGTATCATCTTTAATGTGAATTTCTTAAGGTGTTTTTTTTAATTATTTAGATTTGTCAGAGCCGATTGATATATTTGGGGAATGGCTTGATGAGATTGCTGCAGCCAACGATGGTGCAGGACAAGGTCAAGTTGCAGAAGCAGCATATGAAGACGAAGACGAGTAAAGAAAAAAAAAGCCTATTTTTTTTTTTTTTTTCATTTCTTTTGATGATGATGGTGATGTGAGACGTGACCTGCCAGCTTCATACACACACGCACTAGATCTCCCAATGATACTACTCCTTCCAATGATCCCGAATCTCTTTGAACGATCCACATCTGATGAGCTCTCACTTCGCTCACTGCCAACAATGCCTCCCGAAGCGTCATTTGAGCATGTCCAGCAATGCTTTTAGATGACTCTGGGAAATCAGGAGTTGGAGAGTCCTTTCCTGATGCCGATGTCGTCGTTGAGGCGAGGAATTCAGAGAGTGGAGCATCCAATGATTTTCTTAGAAAAGCTACGGATCTTCCACGGAGTGACGCGAGGCTAACACAACCCAATATACGATTATGATGTGTTGGGTCAACGACGCCTACGCCAGAAACACCTCTTAGTCGCATGGCAGTGCATGCTTGGCGTAAAGTGTGGTCAGGAGGAAATGATAACAAAGGTTTTGTAGAGATCAAATGTAATGATTGAAGAGATTGATCCACATTAATATCATCATCATCATCGACATCATCATCATTTTTCTTCTTCTCATTTTGGTTGGAATCTTTTTTTTCCTTCAAATCTGATTCGATTCTCTGTGCCACATACTGAATGAGAGATGATTGTGATACCACAGCAACAACAGTGCCAGCATCATCCAAAACAGGAACACGATGAACTCCACGACTAAAAATCTCTGCCAAAGAAAAAAGACCCAAATCTTTGGTGACAGGCCAAAAAACATCCATCAGACTACGATTGCGAGCTTCGTCAACACTCATGTGCTCAATGTCCTTGCCATCCAGCAAGCAAGCTAAAAAATCCTGCATGTCAAAAAACGAAGTGCATTTGCCATCTGCACCAATAACAGGAACACTCAATACATGTCGCTCTGCCATACGTTCAATCGTGTCTTTTACAAGATCAGTCGACTTTGCCGACAAAACATCACCGAACCTGCACAGATCCTACAAGAAAAAAAAAAAAAAAAAAAAGAAATTCAAAAGAGCGCGATTAGAAAACACAAAAAACAACAATGGCGCAACCATTGACTCACCTGAACTCGACCTTCAAAAAGAGCAGCCTTCATCAATGTGCAGATTTTTTCAACATGCACAAAAAAAAAAAAAAAAAAAAAACCAAAAAAAAAAAAAAAAAGGCAAAAGTTTTAAGGGGTTGGCCGGAAATGTTTTTTTCCTGTAAAAAAGTCGCGGATACTCTTTAGATTATTTTGCTGGCAG
>CAZEGK010000124.1:0-3176 GCA_964512205.1 uncultured bacterium
AAGAAGATGGCAGGCAATTTCTGAAACAGACTGCAACCTTTCGACCTAAAGGGGTTTTAGGACGGCTGTATTGGTACAGCATGTTCCCATTTCATTACATTATTTTCCGCACTATGGCACGAAAACTAGCGGCTAAAACCTAGATACTTTGGATTTATGAGCTCTTTTGCAATAAAGAGATTTTCTTGACTCGGAACTACGAGCACTTCTGGTATCTGATACCAGGAGAGCTCGTTTTCTATTCTTTTGCGGATGTGACTTGCGTGCTCTCCTATCCCGCCTGAGAAGATAAGGGCATCTATTCCTTTGAGAACAGCTATATAGGCTCCAATGTATTTGACGATGCGGTAGCAGTAGAGATCGACGGCAAAGTCATTTGGGTTAATATCTTGCATGTTGCTTGTGCCCGCAAGGCCGAGAAGGCCGGACTCATAATTAAGAACATGCATAGCCTCTGTGAGGGGCATTGTTTTTGCAAGCTCTACAACTACTTGAGGGTCTATATCACCTGTACGTGTTGCCATGACAAGGCCCTCATTTGGCGTATAACCCATTGATGTATCCAGAGGGCGTCCACTATCTATTGCTGCAATTGAGGAGCCGGAGCCTAGCTGAAGTGTTATAATTTTTGCCGTCGTTTTGCCGCCCATTTGAAGGTAGGCCTGCCAGAGTGCTTCGTGGGCTATGCCATGAAAGCCGTATCGTTTGATGCCATATTTTTTTGCTAGTGCATAAAAGCGTGCGTGCTCCGGCATTTGGCGAAAGAAGGTAGTATCAAATACAGCAAGCTGAAAAAGCTCTTTTCCAAAATAGGATATACACTCCTCGATGACCTCTACAGCGATTTTATTATGAAGCGGGGCAAGTTCGATGAGATCTTTTAGCTCTTCAATGAGTCTCTGATCAATTTTTGTCGTTTTTGTATATCGATCTCCTCCATGGACAACCCTGTGGCCGATCCGGCTAATTTCAGGAAGCCTGCTAAAGAGGGTTTTAAGCTCATCCTTTGCTACCTTGCCCTCTTCAACAAGTGACAGGGCATCTGTAAAAAGTGCATATTTAAGGGAAGAGCTTCCTGCATTAAGTGTAAGTAGGTATTTCATCAATAGGGCCACTTCCAGTTGCGGATTTCCGGCATATCGTCGCCATGTGTTGAGATGTAGCGCCTATGTTCTAACAGTTTTGCCTCTATCATCTGCCTGACATAGGCATGGATATTTTCTAGCTTTGGAATGCGTACAACAGTATCAAGCGCAAGGTGAAAGCGATCTAGGTCATTTAATACGACCATGTCAAATGGGGTCGTTGTTGTGCCCTCTTCCTTATAGCCTCTCACATGGAGGTTATTGTGATTTGTCCTTCTATAGGTAAGTCTATGAATGAGCCACGGGTATCCATGGAAGGCAAAGATGATAGGTTTATCTTTAGTGAAGAGATCGTCAAACTCTTGGTCAGTAAGGCCATGAGGATGTTCTGTAGATGGCTGCAAGGTCATAAGGTCAACAACGTTGATGCAGCGTATTTTAAGCTCTGGAACGTGCTGTCTTAGTAGATCGATGGCAGCTAGCGTTTCAAGTGTTGGGACATCGCCGCAGCATGCCATAACGACATCAGGTTCTGAGCCAAAGTCATTACTTGCCCATCTCCAGATACCGATGCCTCGTGTGCAGTGCTGTACGGCTTCATCCATGGAAAGGTATTGGAGGGCAGGCTGCTTTCCTGCAACGATGACATTGATATAGTTTCTGCTCGAGAGGCAGTGATCTGCCACAGAAAGGAGGCAGTTTGCATCCGGCGGCAGGTAGACCCTTACGATTTCAGCCTTTTTATTGACTACATGATCGATGAAACCAGGATCTTGGTGAGAAAAGCCGTTGTGGTCTTGCCTCCAAACGTGCGATGTAAGGAGGTAGTTTAGGGATGCAATAGGCGCTCTCCAGCGTATGCCCCGGCATACCTTTAGCCATTTTGCATGCTGGTTGAACATCGAGTCAATAATATGGATAAAGGCTTCATAGCATGAAAATAGACCATGCCTTCCGGTAAGAAGATAGCCCTCAAGCCATCCTTGGCACATATGCTCGCTAAGCACCTCCATCACGCGACCTGTAGGTGCGAGATGTTCATCGGTTTTTTGGATCTCTTCCATAAATTGCTTGTTTGTCACGTCGTATACAGCATCGAGCCTGTTGGATGCTGTTTCATCTGGGCCCATTATTCTAAAGTTTTTATTGGATTTATTTGCCTTTAGTGCGATGAGGTCTCGAAGATAGGTGCCTAATATGCGTGTTGCTTCTGCTTTTTCAGTGCCTGGCTTTGTAATTTTTATCGCATAGTCCCAAAAGTCAGGAAGTGCAAGATCTTTGAGTAGTAGACCTCCATTTGCATGTGGATTTGCTCCCATGCGTCTTAGGCCAGTTGGTGCTAAGGCTTTTAATTCAGGCAGCAGCTTTCCCTCTTTATCAAAGAGCTCATGCGGTCTATAGCTTAATAGCCACTCTTCAAGCATCTTTAGGTGATCGGGCTTTGAGCTAAGCTCTGAGAGAGGTACTTGGTGGGATCTCCAAAGGCCCTCTATTTGCTGGTGGTCGACGACGGCTGGCCCGGTCCAGCCCTTTGGTGTTTCTAGGATGAGCATAGGCCATAATGGTCGCTCATGAGCATTTTCTTTGATTGATTTAATCTCTAAGACAATTTGCTCGAGCGTCTCTGCCATAATCGGATGAAGCTCTTTTGGATCAGATCCTTTTACGAAGTAGGGTTTGTAGCCATATCCATAAAAAAGGCTTTCAAGCTCTTTTTTAGGCATGCGGGCGAGAAGGGTGGGATTTGCGATTTTGTAGCCGTTGAGGTGAAGTATGGGAAGAACGGCTCCATCTTGCTGTGGGTGTAAAAACTTGTTAGAGTGCCAGCTTGCAGCAAGGGGGCCCGTTTCTGCCTCGCCATCGCCAACTACCGCGCAGGCAATGAGAGAAGGGTTGTCGAATACCGCACCATAGGCATGTGTCAGGACATAGCCTAGCTCTCCGCCTTCATTTATGGAGCCTGGTGTTTCGGCAGCAGCATGGCTTGGAATGCCGCCAGGAAAGGAAAATTGCTTAAATAGGCGCTTCATGCCCTCTTCATCTTCTGAGACATTGGGGTAGAATTCGCTGTAGCTTCCTTCAAGATAGGTA
>CAZEGK010000125.1:0-3129 GCA_964512205.1 uncultured bacterium
AAGGTTTAATTGTGAACAGAGATAAAAGTATAGCTGTATGGAACCAACCTGTATACTCTTAAAAAACAAACCAAATTTCATTGGACAAATTTTTGTTTTGGGTTTTTTTTTTTTTTTTTTTTTAACTTTTTTTTTTTTTTTAACTTTTTTTTTTTAAAGGTAGGAATGTTTCTAATGTTGTTGTTACGTATACATATGGTAAAGAGACTGTTGCACAATGGACATCTCATCCTACATATCCCATTAGTGAAACATACTCTTTGCAATTGGATTTGAATGTGCAACAACAACAACCGCTCGTAACGGGTGGCTCGTACGCACCAAAACAGTGGGACAGGGTTGATTTTTGTTGGTCCATGGTGCCATCACAATTCTACGGATATTTTACACTGGTAAAATCAATCTATTTGGCCAGCATTGGTAACTCCACGTTGCCAAATTCAAAATTCTTCTTCTCATCTGACCCGGAAGTGCATTTGATGCGTAATGCTCCTCGTATGGCACCCTACAACGTTCGTCCCGGTCATCAAGGTAGTCTTGTTTCTCGTCATGGCACCATTGTCCAATCAGCATACTCATCACCCATGCGCAAATCATGGTCCATCCAAATGCAAGACCAACAACAAGAAAACTCCATGGAAATTTCTTCATCGTCTTTTTCTCATCGTCGTCGTAGTGACGTTGTTATTCGTCTGGAGTGGATGCAAATGGAGCGCGTGATGGACACTATTCGCATTTATGAACATTATGATGGATCAGGTGCATTGGTTGCAGTATGGCATGGAGACATGATGATCAACAACAACAACAACAACAAGACAAAAGATGATCCAATGATGGCGTCAAGATGGAGTATCACTTTGAACAATGTCACGGGATGTTATGTAGTCTTCTCTGCCCATAGAAATACACAGGGAGGAAAGGGATTCAAGTTGAATTATCAGATCGTGTAATGAACAGAAAATGGTTTTTTTTTAAAAAAAAAAAAAAAAAAAAAGAAAAATGGGTGGTCCTCCTCGGCTTTGGCAGTCTATTTGGGATATGGTTGAGCTTGGTTCTCTTCTTTGTATGTGTATTGTCAGTGTGTCATTGAAAGTGTATTTGGTAGACCACGACAGCGAAACAGCTCGTTGGTGGCTCATTTCTGCCAGTGCTTTGTTCGGGCTCATCCTTTTGTCTCAAATAGCTCTACGTGTATCTATGCACATCTTAGAACAAGCAACATCACATCCTTCTTCGTCTTCTTCCTCTTCTTCCTCACGTCGTCGAATGCGTCTCGTCTGCTTTACCATCTCCATCTTTCATCTCGCATGTATCATAATTGTCTGTCCTGTCTCTGTAAATGCATCCATACGTCTCTTGCGCTCTCCACTCTCATCTTTGACTCCCTTTTTTTTTCCTTTATTTTTTTCTGCTCTCGTCTTTGGGCTGCGCTGTGTGCGTATGATACTGACCAGTGTCAAAGTGCTTCTAGAGCAACCTGTTTCCTTCCATCGTCGCGTTCCTGTGCTTCTCTCTTCCAAATCCGCATTTCGCGCTGTTTTTTTCCCCTTTTTTTCCGCCACTTTTCAGGACAACCACAACGAGAACGCACAATCTTCTCGAGCTTCTCGAGGACTTCTCATTGCATCACTTTTGTTCCAATCTTCTGAACTTCTCATTTGGGGAGTGGCTTCTCACATTGGTTTCACATCCATCGTGTCACCATCCTCCATCCTCCTCACCTCAACATCCACTTCACAATCGTCGTCGCATTTTATTTTGTACGTTTGGCTCTCTGCACTCTTTGTTCAGTGTGCTCTTTGTTCTGTCGTTGTTTTTTTTAGCGAAATTCCCTCTGTTTCTTCTCGGCATAATTGGCCACATCCAGAGTCCCACATACAAGCGTGGAATTCCATTTCTTTTGTGTGGTTCGTTTTGCCCACTGTCACTTTGCTCATTTCATTGGCACTCTCTGTTGCCACTGTGGCGCTCATTGTCTTTGTGGCCATGCATTTCTCCATTGTCATTCAAAATGTGGCGATCTCGGCATCTGTGTGCATTGGAATGATGGGATGTGTGTTGTGCACTATGCAAATGCAACGTAGAGTGTGGCACATGTGGAGAGCAGATGCGCATCTTTCCCTCGTGCTGGAAAGAGAAGCTGATTTGACATCGGTCATTGTTGTTCACAGCTCTCATCATGAGGAATCATCTCCTCATGCTTCTCATTTGCAACTACGTCCCATCGATGGAATGTATGAAGAAGATGAAGTGTTCGATGTAGACCCAACCGTCATCGACGACGATGATGACTTGTAAAAAAAACAAAAACACAGTAAATTTGAAACTCATTCATTGTCTCCAATCTGGCCACATGACGACCGAGACTCTACGTGCCCTCGCTATTTTGGAGTTCTCAAGTCGTTGTGTTGATTCGTCCAATTCGTTCCAATTGGACAATGTTCTTTCCACTGCATCTTCTTGTCGTTTATCAATCCAATGAACCCAATCACAAAATGCTTCACCTTCCATCATCATTATCGATCCTGGCTCCATCAGAAAACTATATACTGCACCTGGAGTAGTGCGTTCTTCATCCGTTGGATCTTCGTACACTTGAGTGTGCACCGGAGCACCATCACGATCTTTTCGCCGAACAAAATTCAACACAGAGAATCCTCCAAATGAAGCAATGTATGTTTTGTGACCTCGACCGTCTTTGTGTGCAACCATCCTCTGCTCTGGACTGTGGTAGAAATTAACGCTCACCTGGAAAAGCTTTTCTTCTGCTGGACACTCGACATATTGCGTCTCAGCGTACAGTCTACTGGCTGCATTCCACACGACCTGGACGCAATTGGGTAATGGAGGTGATGTGGCTCGATCTTGAAGGGTTGCTCGAACAATGGGACCCTTGAAGCCAGAAATGGCATAACGCTGTGTCCCATGGTCATTGGCCCAAGAGACAAGCTGCTCGAACAACAACTCTGTGTCAAGACCTCCATAGTCAACACTAGATGGCGGAAAATACTTTACGCCACGCAAGGGAACTAACCCTTCTTGTTCCATGAAAAAAACAAAAGCTTTTTTTTTCTTTCTCTCAATACACGAGGCAGCATGGGAACTTGTTGCATCGGCATGTGAACT
>CAZEGK010000126.1:0-3126 GCA_964512205.1 uncultured bacterium
GCACCAGTTGCTCCACTTGCGCCACTTGCGCCGCTTGCTCCAGATGATCCAGAAGCTCCTGTTGATCCTGAACTTCCTGATGATCCAGTTGCACCAGTTGCACCGCTTGCACCAGATGCTCCAGATGCACCACTAGCTCCAGTGGCTCCAGTTCCTCCTGTGGCTCCAGTAGATCCAGATGATCCGCTTCCTCCAGTCGCTCCAGTAGCACCAGTGGCTCCTGATGAACCGCTGGCTCCAGTTGCTCCACTCACACCACTAGCTCCAGTTGCACCGGTTGCTCCAGTGGCACCCGTAGCACCGCTTGAACCACTAGCTCCACTGCTTCCGCTTGATCCAGACGATCCAGTTGCTCCAGTTGTTCCAGATGATCCAGATGCTCCTGTGGCTCCGCTGGCACCACTTGCTCCACTGGCTCCTGTTGCTCCAGTTCCTCCGCTAGCTCCTGTTGCTCCTGTGGCTCCTGTTCCTCCTGTAGCTCCAGACGCTCCACTGCTTCCAATGGCTCCAGTTGCTCCAGTTGCTCCACTACTTCCAGATGAACCTGTGGCACCACTTGCTCCACTAGCTCCTGAGGCTCCAGTTGCTCCGGTTGCTCCAGTTCCTCCAGTGGCTCCTGTTGCTCCAGACGATCCACTTCCTCCAGTTGCTCCTGTGGCTCCGCTGGCTCCCGATGATCCTGATGCTCCTGATGATCCGGATGCTCCAGTTGATCCGCTGCTTCCGCTTGCTCCAGTGGCTCCAGAGGCTCCAGACGATCCAGAAGATCCTGACGCTCCAGTTGTACCAGTTGCTCCTGATGATCCCGAAGCTCCCGTAGCTCCAGTTGCTCCGCTTGAGCCAGATGCTCCAGTAGCTCCAGACGATCCACTTGCACCAGTTGCACCACTTGCACCACTTGCTCCACTTGCTCCTGATGCACCAGTTGCTCCGGTTCCTCCTGTTGCTCCGGTAGCACCAGATGATCCTGATGATCCAGTTCCTCCGGTGGCTCCAGAAGATCCGCTGCTACCACTAGATCCGCTGGCACCAGTTGCTCCTGAGGAACCAGAAGATCCACTTGCTCCTGAAGCTCCTGAAGCTCCTGAAGCTCCGCTGGAACCACTAGCACCAGTTGCACCAGTTCCACCGGTGGCTCCACTTGATCCAGAAGATCCAGTGGCTCCAGTTCCACCAGTGGCTCCACTTGATCCTGACGTACCAGTTGCTCCAGAAGATCCAGAGGCTCCTGTAGCTCCACTTGAACCAGATGCTCCGGTCGCTCCAGACGATCCACTTGCACCAGAGGCACCGCTTGCTCCACTTGCTCCACTGCTTCCGCTTGCTCCTGTTGCTCCAGTTCCTCCTGTTGCTCCAGTGGCACCAGTTGCTCCTGATGCTCCACTTCCTCCAGTCGCTCCGCTGGCTCCCGATGATCCTGATGCTCCTGATGATCCGGATGCTCCAGTTGATCCACTGCTTCCGCTTGCTCCAGTGGTTCCCGTCGCTCCAGAAGATCCGCTTGCACCGCTAGCTCCACTGCTGCCGGAAGCTCCACTTGCTCCAGAAGAACCCGAAGCTCCAGTTGCTCCACTTGAGCCAGATGATCCCGTTGCTCCAGACGATCCACTTGTACCAGTTGCTCCGGTTGCTCCGCTTGCACCACTTGCTCCTGATGCTCCAGTAGCTCCAGTTCCTCCTGTTGCTCCGGTGGCACCAGATGATCCTGAAGCTCCACTTCCTCCAGTTGCTCCGGAAGATCCGCTTGATCCGCTGGTTCCAGTTGCTCCACTTGCTCCTGACGATCCTGACGCTCCGGTGGCTCCAGAGGCTCCAGACGATCCTGATGCACCAGAGGCTCCACTTGCTCCACTTGCTCCGCTGCTTCCGCTTGCTCCAGTGGTTCCCGTTGCTCCAGAAGATCCAGATGCACCACTTGCTCCACTAGATCCTGACGTACCAGTTGCTCCCGAGGATCCAGATGCTCCAGTTGCTCCGCTTGAGCCAGATGATCCCGTTGCTCCAGACGATCCACTTGCACCAGTTGCTCCGCTTGCACCGCTTGCTCCACTTGCTCCTGATGCTCCAGTAGCTCCAGTTCCTCCTGTTGCTCCAGTGGCACCGGATGATCCTGATGCTCCACTTCCTCCAGTAGCTCCAGAAGATCCACTTGATCCTGATGCTCCTGATGATCCGGATGCTCCAGTTGCTCCAGACGCTCCAGAAGATCCAGAAGTTCCACTGGCTCCTGTGGCTCCAGAAGATCCACTTGCTCCAGTCGCTCCACTTGCTCCAGACGATCCACTTGTTCCAGTGGCACCAGAAGATCCCGATGCTCCACTTGCTCCACTGGCTCCAGATGTTCCTGATGCTCCAGAGGCTCCAGAAGAACCACTTGTTCCTGTTGCTCCAGACGATCCACTTGTACCACTTGCTCCAGTAGCTCCACTGCTTCCACTTGTTCCAGTTGCTCCACTTGTTCCTGTTGCTCCAGATGCTCCAGAAGTTCCACTGGCTCCAGATGCTCCAGATGATCCTGTTGCTCCCGTTCCTCCTGTTGCTCCAGTGGCTCCACTGCTTCCAGTTCCTCCAGTGGCGCCAGAAATTCCCGAGCTCACTTGCTGAGTCCAAGCAAAAGTTGCGCCGTTGAAAGTACACTGAAAGACAGTGTTGGTTGCGCAACCAGCACCGCTTCCAGCAGCGCATGACGTACAAATGTAAAGAAAACCAACTTCACCGGCTGTGTCGCATTGTGTGGTATCGCAAGGAAACACACCACCGTTGTTGCAAGTGTTGGAATAGTTGCTCAATGATCCACATGCACCTTGACCATTGACAACACCAACAAGCATAGCAATCACAATCACACTCGCACACTTACAACAAAATGTGAGAAAAAAAAAAAAAAAAAAAAGACACAAAAGAAAAAGTTCCATGCAATCTCTCATACGCCATTGACTACCATCACGTTTGAGGCGCAAACAAGACGACGGCTTCAGAGGTTGATAAAAAAAAAAAAAAAAAGTAAAACAGACGATACACGTCTTGGAAAAGAACAATATCATAGAACGCCTCCGCCGATCCGTTGACAATCAACAGCTTCAGTACATTGGAACAGATCAGGTTGCTGGAGGGAACGACATAACA
>CAZEGK010000127.1:0-3107 GCA_964512205.1 uncultured bacterium
AATCTTCTTATTTCTTGTAAGTTGTGCTTTTGCAGAGAGGTTTTTTTTTTTTTTTTTTTTTTTTTTTTTTTTTCAAAGTCGATCTTTGGCGTGTGCGAGACTTGAATGGCGCTTCATCCAAAAGGATGTCAAGTGTTCATACCTCCATGGTTCAGACGTTGTCAAGTTTTGTTTTGTCTCTCTTTTTTTTTTTTTTTTCTAAATATTCGCCAAATGCTTAGTATCGACAACTCAGAGTCCATGCGAAACGGAGACTATCTTCCATCTCGCTTTGAGGCTCAGTCTGACGCTGTGAACCTTCTTGCCAACGCCAAGACATCTCAGAATCCTGAAAGTACAGTTGGTCTCATCACCATGGCTGGCAAGCGTGTTGAAGTGCTTCAGACTCTTGTCCAAGATCCTACTGATGTCTTGTCTGCTTTGCACAAGGTTCAAATCTCTGGAGAATCTGATCTTGCTGCAGCATTGCAAGTGGGTCAGTTGGCGTTGAAGCACAGAGCCAACAAAAACGGAACTCAGCGTCTCGTGGTATTCATTGGAAGTCCCATTAAGGAAGATGCAAAGGCTTTGGCACGATTGGGAAAGAAAATTCGCAAAAGCGGTGTTGAGTTGGACTTGATTTCTCTCGGTGATGATTTGGAGGGAGATGAGCGTCTGACTGCTCTTGTTGAGGCCGTCAATGAGCGTAGTGGCAAGTCGCACTATGTCCATGTTCCTTCGGGAGTGGGTATGATCTCGGATGTCCTTGTATCTACACCTATTTTCTTCAGCTCTGGAGACGAAGGTGGCGATGCTGGAGGCGCTGCTGCTGGAGGAGGTGGTGGTGGTGGAGCTGCTGCCGGTGGAGGTGGTGCCCCAAGACCCATGATGGGAGTGGATCCCAATGTCGATCCTGATCTTTACGAGGCCATTCAAATGTCTTTGCGTGAACAGGAAGAGCGTGAGCGTGGTGCTGCTTCTACCACTGCCGCTACTCCTGCTGGTGCTGGAACGACTGCTCCCACTCCTGGTGCTCCAGTGAGCAACAACAATAACAATCCTGCTCGTTCCACTGAGCCTGGAGGCGTTGCCCCCATGGATTTGGGCGATGATATGGACGAAGAGATGCGAAATGCAATTGCATTGTCATTGCAGATGCAACAGCAAGGTGGATCTGATGATTTGTATTCTGATACAACACCTGTTCAACCCGCAAAGCCTCCTGCAGCAACATCGCAACAACAAGATGATGAAGACGCAGAAGCATTGAAGTTGTCTCTTGCTCTTGCAGAACAATCACAAAAGGAAGAACAGTTGAAGGCAGCCTTACAAGACCAAGAGTACGTGAAGCAGTTATTTGGTGATTTGCCAGTTGATTTGGATGACAAGAGTATCCAAGCAGCTTTGGAACAAATTACCAAAGGTGGAAGTGACAAAAAGGATGAAAAGAAGGACGAAAAAGAGTCAGATCCAAAGAAGAAAAAGTGATAAACTGCCAGGCAACTCGTTTTTTTTTACTGCTTCAAAAAGGACTTGGCAATTGTCTGCAAATTGATGTTGGTTGTTCCTTCGTAGATTTGTCCAATCTTGGCATCACGATAGAACTTCTCCACCAGACTGCTCTTGATGAATCCCATTCCACCCATGGCATTGACCACCTGAGATGCGACGCGTTCTGCTACTTCAGATGCATAAACTTTGGCCATGGCTGCTTCACGAACAAAAGGCTGTCCAGATTCCTTCAAGCGTGCAGCATTGTACACCATAAGACGTGCACTCTCAATGTCAATAGCGCATCGTGCCAACTGAAACTGCATCCCTTGAAAGTCAGAGAGGCGCTGTCCAAATTGACGACGGTCCTGAATGTATGGTACCATCAGATCAAAAGCTCCTTGAGCCAATCCCAACATTTGAGCTCCAATACCAATGCGACCTTCATTGAGACTCTCAATGGCGATTTTGTATCCCTTTCCCAATGGTCCCAATACGTTTTCTTTAGGAACCTTCACTCCTTGCAAAGTCACTTCGCAAGTGCTGCTGGCACGGATTCCAAGCTTGTTCTCAGAGGGTGCAACAGAGAGACCAGCAGTAGAACGATCGTCCACAACAAAGGCAGAAATACCTTTGTAGCCGAGAGCAGGATCAGTGGTGGCAAAAACAACGAAAACCCCAGCTTCTTTGCTGTTGGTAATCCATGCCTTGGAGCCATTGATCTCATAATGAGAACCCTTGTCAGTGGCACGAGTTTTCAAAGCAAATGCATCGGATCCACTGCCCCATTCCGAAAGACAAAATGAAGCGACAGTGTCCTTGGCCAAACGAGGCAACCAACGCTTCTTTTGTTCAGGAGTGGCCCATTTCAAAATACCAACGTTGGCAAGAGTGTTTTGAACATCCACCATGACACTGACGCTGGGATCAACCCTGGCAAGTTCCTCAATCACAATGCAAGAAGAAAAAAAAGACATACCAGCGCCACCAAGTTCAGTGGGGGTTTCAATACCCATCAGACCTTGATCGAAGCAAGCTTGAACAATCTCGCTCTTCATGTGTCCTGCTTCATCCATGGCAGTCACGTGAGGCTTCACAGTTTCTTGCGCGAACTTACGAACAGTCTCGCGAAGCATAGCCTCGTCCTCAGACAATGTTGTCAAAGCACTAGAGTGGAAACGACGAGCAAAAACACGACCCAAATGTCCAGCCCTCATGATAAATCGTATAAACTACGTCACAAAAAAAAACACAAAAAACAACTCTTTCCCCCTAATTAACATTTATTAACCGTTTTGCTGCATACTTCGTTGGTAGTAGTAGTAGGTTTTCCAACCCATGCGACACAATTTACTTGCGCAAGTGGGGAGGAAGAGGCTTCTTAGCTCCAGCTCCAGCACCTTGAGCCTTCTTGGCCTGCATGGCCCAATCGGCGGAATCAAAATGGCCACCCTTTTGAGAGACAGCATTCTCGGCCACAGTCTTCTTCTTCAAATTACCCCATTTCTAAAAAAAAAAAAAAAAAAAAAAAAGAAAGTCAGAAAAGTTTTCTACAAATTTGAAACCAAATGAGCAACAACAAATGGATACATCAAGATGTGATAGACTCCCAACATACATCCAACATGACCCAAAAA
>CAZEGK010000128.1:0-3102 GCA_964512205.1 uncultured bacterium
GATCGGCATTATCTGTAGTCCAGATGAGACGCATACGCTTGTAAAAATTTTTGCCTGGAGTGTGCCAGAAATTCTCAATGTTTGCAATCTAGATTACGGGTATGAGGAAATTACCCTGTAATCTTCTTGATGATGTCGCTAGTGGCAAGGCCGGGGATGCGATCGACGAGATGAAGTCTTGCGCCAAGGGATTTGACAGTGTCTGCCTCTATGCAAGAATTTCCATATTCTACGCCATTTACATGGACGTTTGGCCTGATTTTTTTAAGAAGCTCTCTTGGATCTGTCTCGTCAAACCAGGTGACATAGTCAACAAATTCAAGTGCACTCATTAGCTCTAAGCGATACTTGAGAGGGATAAGCGGCCTATCTGGGCTTTTATAGCGCTGGATGGAAGAGTCGGTGTTTAAGCCGACAATGAGTATGTCTCCCTGCTTCTTTGCTTCGTAGATTATATAGAGATGGCCCGCGTGCATAAGGTCAAAAGAGCCATTCAGGGTAACGATTGTTTTGCCGCGTCTGAGCTCCTGGATCTTTGCATCAAGATCGTTTGGATCTATCCACTTTTTTTTACACGCTTCACTCCAGATCATATAGCAGGAAGTTCCGCTTGTGGGAATGCTATCTTAAACACTTCGTCGTAATGTTCAACAAAGTGAATAGTGATTCCTTTTTTGACATCATCTGAGAGCTCTTCAACATCTCTAAGGTTATCTTTTGGGAAGATGACAACTTTAAGGCCAGAGCGCTTCGCGGCAACGATCTTTTCCTTTACCCCGCCAATCGGAAGTACTCTTCCTGTAAGGGTAAGCTCACCTGTCATGCAGAGCTCCTGGGCGACTGGTTCTTGGCGAAGGAGGGAGACGAGGGATGTTACCATGGTAATGCCTGCAGAAGGACCATCTTTTGGCGTAGCACCCTCAGGGATATGGATGTGAACCTGCGATTTTTCAAAGAAGGTGTGGCCCGGTGCATACTTATGCAAGGCGCCATGGAGGTAGCTCCAGGCGATTTCAGACGATTCTTTCATAACCTGGCCGGCTTGTCCTGTAAGTTTCATCTCAGTTTTTTCGGCAGGGATTTTGATAGATTCTACGTAGAGGGTAGCTCCACCCATAGATGTCCATGCAAGGCCTGTAGAAATGCCAATAGGCGTCGATTCATAGATCCTGTCAGAAAGGAAGATCGGCTTTCCAACATATTTTGGAAGCTCCTCTGGCGTAATGATATATTTTTCAGGCTCTTTTTTTGAGGTCTCAGATGTTTTTACAATCTCAAGGGCAAGCTTTCTTAAGATCTTTTTGATGTTATTTTCAAGTGTTCGCACCCCTGATTCTCGCGCATAGCCATTTATAAGCTGCCTGAGGGCCGGCTTTGTAAATTCAACTTGTGTCGCTTTAAGCCCCATATGCTTTCTATTTTTAGGGATGAGGTAGCGCTTTGCGATCTCAAGCTTTTCTTCCATGATATAGCCGGAAAGGCGCATGATCTCCATGCGGTCTACTAAGGCCTCTGGGATAGAATCGAGCATGTTTGCTGTCACGATAAAGAGAATATCTGATAAGTTGCAGCGAACGTCGAGGTAATGGTCGAGAAACTCGCTATTTTGCTCAGGATCGAGCACCTCCAAGAGCGCAGATGCTGGATCTCCATGATAACTAGAGCCAATTTTATCCACTTCATCGAGCATGATGACGGGATTCATGGTCTGGCAATTTTTGAGGGCCTGTATGATTTTACCAGGCATAGCACCAATGTACGTTCTTCTATGCCCCTTAATTTCTGCTTCATCGCGTATGCCGCCAACGGAAAAACGGAAAAATTTACGATTGAGCGCGCGCGCTATGCTTTTTCCGATACTTGTTTTTCCAACACCAGGTGGCCCTACAAGGCATAATATGCTTCCTCGAAGTGATCCTGAGAGCTTTGCAACGCCGATAAACTCCAAAATGCGCTGCTTGAGATCTTGAAGGCCGTAGTGGTCTTTGCCTAAGATTATCTCAGCGTCTTTGATGTTATGGATGTCTGGGCTTTTTATACCCCAAGGTACATTTGTAAGCCAGTCAAGGTAGTTTCTTGAGAGGGCATATTCTGCAGATTGAGGCTCTAATGTGCCTATCTTTTCAAGCTCCTCTGCGATAACGAGTTTTACATCCTCTGGTACTTCTCGCTTTTTTATGCGGCTTTCAAATTTTTCGCGATCGGATGTTTTATCATCCTTTTCAATCCCTAGCTCTCGTTTGATGGTCTTGAGCTGTTCTCGGAGATAAAACTCCTTTTGGCTTTTATTGATCGTAGTTTCAATGCGCTGATTGATCGTGTTTTGTAGTCTGCTAAGGTCAAGCTCCTTTCTGAGCAGCACTAATGCTTTATCTATACGGCTTGGAATGTCGTAGGTGTCGAGCACCTCTTGGAGCTCATCTCTCGTTGCAGTAGTGAGGGCAACTGCAAAGTCTGCAAGCTTTCCTGGCTCTGTAAAGTCAGAGTGGCTAAGAAAGATCTGCAGCTCTTCTTTAAAGAGGGGGTTGAGCTTTAAAAGCTCTTTGATTGTCGAGATGATGCTAATAGCATAGGCTTTAAGCTCGCGGTTAAGCAGCACTTCATCTGAATGATAGACTACTTTTGCTAAAAGTCTTTTGTCCTTTATGGGTTTTTGGATCGATATCCTCTTTTCCATGTTGAGAACAACTTGAGCTCCGCCCTGTTCCATAGGAATAATCCGCAAGATACGTGCTAACACCCCGGTATGGTGAAGGTCCTGGAAGGAGACAGAGTTGATGTCTGCATCCTCTTGCTTTGTCATCACAAGACCGATAAACTTATTTTCACTTTTTGCAGATGCTTTGAGAACTTCATAGAGGGGGCCAGGTTCCACCATGAGAGGAGCTGCCATGCCTGGAAAAAATGGCCTTCTGACTATAGGAAAGATATAGAGATTATCTGGCAGAAGGGAATTTTTTTTATTTGGAGCATCGGTTGCTGAAAGTGTATGTAAAATAGCCTCTTCAAGATCCTGCTCAAGATTAGGATCAATATCATTTTCGATGTCGTTGTACGTCAATTTTACCTCTACAGTTCTGAGATAAAATAGTATCACTAAAG
>CAZEGK010000129.1:0-2850 GCA_964512205.1 uncultured bacterium
ATTGGGAAACAAAATGAAATTTTTTTTAGTGCCAATTTTAATGTTAGGGCTAGAATCGTGATAACAGCAATTGCCCATGGCGCAAAAGTGGATGTAGCGACAAATCGCTCAACGGCACCTCGAGGAATAGTGGGAACAATCTTGAGAGCAAAAGTCTCTTCAGAAGCAGCTTGAACTTCAGCATCAAGTACCGGAGAAGGTGATGATGCATCGGAACCATCCGGAACAACTTCTGAACCATTTGTTTCTTCAACAACAGGTCCATCAGGAACAGGTCCATCAGGAACAGGTCCATCAGGAACAGCAGCTGTTTCTTCAACAACAGGTCCATCAGGAACAACTTCACCCGTGGCAGCAGTTGTAGGTGCATCTTGGACAGGACCATCAGGAATAGGTTCAAATTGAGCGCGAGCGCAAGCCACAAAAAGGAGCACTACCAGCAGCATCATCTATGACGGAAACGTTAGTCAAAAGAAGAAGAAGAAAAAAAAAAAACAAATCAAGACAAAGGTTATTTTTTCCAGACAGCATACGACAATAACAGCCGATGTAGAGCAAAGCATGACAGAAACCAATCATCGGTCGCGGATGAACTGCAGGACGCAGGATAACAAAAGGAAAAAAAAAAAAAGGGAAAAAAAAAAGAGAGAAAAGAATCTTTCAAAGGGAAATGAGAGCACAACAAAGATCTATGCCAACAAATACCGTACATCTAAAGCAATTAAAATTTTGATTTCAAATTTATTTTTTTAAGGGATTTTGCAGACAGCTGTGCAAGTCTTCAACGCCTTGGTGAGGATAAAGAGGTCCTTTCCAGTCTTGCAATCGTTGACCTTTGAGAAAGTGGTTCCGGCTGAAATCAAAATGAACCCATCGTTAAGAGCAGCAGTTCTCGCCACAGGTGCAGTGGAGGATGCCTTGGTGCGCAAAGGAGTAGCCTTGTTGGCGCATCTGTTAGCTTTTTTGGCTGCTGCGGTGGTGGGGGCAGCAGTGGGGGCAGCAGTGGGGGCAGCAGTAGGTGCAGCAGTAGGGGCAGCGGTAGGTGCAGCAGTAGGTGCAGCAGTTGGAACAGGAGTTGGTGAAGGAGCAAGACCTGACACGCGGAACTTTCCTTGGCTCAAGTAAGTAATGGTCACACCATCTGCAGTCACCTTGAGTGTCTTGGTATCTGCTGCTCCAAGGAACTCACTCTTTCCAGCCGAGTTCAATCTCTTTACCAAAAAGCTTCCAATCACGTCTCCCTTGTTCGCAATGGGCAAAAAGTTCATAAAACCCTGTGCAGTTGGCAAATCAACATCAAAGTTGACAGCTTCACGCCATTCAACCCAAAGTGATGTTGCACTTGACAATTTGGCTGCAGAAATTCCAGTTGCACGAGAAAGACTTCCAATGGTGTAATCTCCGTCAACAGTAATATCAAGTCTGCGAGTAGCAGGTAACCATCCAAGTTGATCCAACTGAGCAGCAGAAAGTCCACGCCAGCTTCCAGCGCCCGTAAGACTTGATCCCATGATACTGGTCACATCGTAGTACTCAGAGTAAGGACCTGACGTGGTGTAAGCACCAGCGTGCTGCAAATTCAAGTTGTGGCCCCATTCGTGAGCAAATGTCTGGGGTTCGCATGCTCTCATCCATGAGATCTTTCCTCCAATTTGACCGAGACCAGTTGGAGCAGAATCAACTGCACCATTGAACTGATCACGCAAAAAGTTTCTTGGGACAAAGTAAGCATGGTAATCTCCTGGCTTGGCTCCAATGGCAGTGGTGACTGCATTGGGAACATCCAAAAGAGAAGTTCCGGCGGGAATGGTTACATCGAACCATTGAGCAGCAGATCCAGTCAAGGTGAAGGTTCCACCTGAAGCAGCTTGATAAAACTTGCTGACAGATTTGGCGCCAGTGATCAGCATGGACTCGATATCAGCCATGGCACACACGGCTTCGCATGCAGCAGGAGCAGCGGCGGTTCCGCAACCATTGGCTCCAGAAAAGCTAACACGATAAGCAGTGAGCAACTTGGTTCCAGATGTTTCAACAGTGGCACGACCAGTTGGCTTCAATTCCCACTTGCTAATGACCAATTGTCCATCATAAGTGACGTAGGCTTCTCCGGAGAACTTGGCGTTGGGAGGAGGCAACTCTGAACCATCAGCAGATGCGCGTCCTCTGGATGACGGACGACCTCTGTCTTGAACGCGAACGGCCTTCTTGCGGCCTTGGGCATCCTTCTGGAAAGCATACCACACGATGGATGCCTGACGCAAGCCAGTATTGTCTTGGTAGTCGACAGGAATGGCGTAGACTTCTGCGTCATCGAGAATGAGACGCTCTCCACTTCTGAATCCGCTGGGAGTGGATGCAGACAAGGTCAATCCAAGAGTGGTTCCAATGGCAGCCAATCCAAGAACAACCAAAACGGCTCCAACAATCACCAAAGGAAGACGGATGGTAGTCTTCTCTTCCATGTTGGTGTACTCACCCTTGCGAGCGGCAATCTTGGCACCGAACACTCCAAACAACAAGGCGATGATTCCTCCGACAACAGCAGCCGATCCAACAGCAAGAACAGCAATAGCCCAAGGAGGAATGGTAGATGATGCAAGAGTCCTTCCAATAACACCCTGTTGATTAGGAGGAACAACCTTGCTTGCTTCAGAAGGAAGACTCACAGGACTGTGAGGAGTAGAGATTGCAGGAGCTGCATCATCAAGAATGCCTGGAGTGATATCGCTCTCTGCATTGCCAATATCTTCGTCAAATTGATCCCAATCGCTAACGGCGTGAGCGCATGACGCAAGGGCCAGCACTACAAAAACAACCAAGAGCCTCTTTAAAAAAAAAAAAAAAAAA
>CAZEGK010000130.1:0-2763 GCA_964512205.1 uncultured bacterium
AAAAAAAAAAAAAAAAAAAAAAAAAAAAAAAAAAAAAAAAAAAAAAAAAAAGGAACAAGCTTGAATTTCGCGTGAACATGCTGATCGTAACCGTTTGAAACAGAGACTTTTAAAGATAAATTCACATCCAAGGATGGGAAAGAGAAAACGGAGAGAGCAGCGCTTGCAATGTCTGGGTCAGACTCTGCTGTTGAATTGGAGTTGGGTTCTCGTAAGTCGTCAACTTCTCCAGTTGGAGATGGGGACAAGAAGAAAAAGAGTGGTCTTGCAAGGTCCGAGGGGGATATTGAAGTTTCAAAGCTTGAGTTGAGACTTGAAACTGACCGTAAAATGATTGCAGTTGGACTTGCAAAAGCGCTTCCAGTTGAACGTCGTTTTCTTGGTGTATCACTTTCTGAGTTGTCATTGCGTGATAGTAGACAAGTTCCCGTGCTTTTGTCGGATTGTGTAAAGTGGCTTTGGCAGAATCGCATTGAGCGATGTTCCAGTTTTCTTACCGAATGTGCTGTGGATCGTGTGCATGGATTGATTCAACGAATGGAAAAGGGATTGTATGTTTCCATGTTTGATGAGACAGACATCAATGCATCTTTGTTAGGTGGGGTGATTCGTGAGCTCTTTCAAAATTTACCTGAACCTCTCATAACACGCGAGCTTGCACCGCTCTTTGTTGATCATTCGACGGACTATGCTGTCTTGCTGAAACGATTACCTGAATCACATTTGGCAGCAGTGAGGTCTTTGTTTCCTTTGCTGAATGAGCTGGCCACAGCCAAGATATTTACTGCAACGCAATTGGCAGAACATTTTGGACCGGGGATGATGCATAGTTGCGACGCGGCTGCGGCAATCAAAGTGGTGGAAGAGTTGATTGTGCACTGGACAGAGTTGATTGCAGATGTTACGGTGCGTCTAAGAGTGAGTGCAGAAGTTCAGGAGAAACCTTTTGTGCTGGAAGAAGCTTTGCAAGAACTTGGTATTGGACATTTTGCAGAGATATTTCAGCAACTAGGTATTTCTTCCGAGTCTGTAAGGACGCTCACACCGGGTGACTTGATGCAAATTGGGTTGGCACCGCAAGAAGCGAGCAAGCTTGCTGCCATGGTTGCTGGTCATCCTGCAGCAGAAGAAAAGCCAACAGATGATCAAGCGTGGGATGGACAAGGATTGGATCCAAAAGTGCAGCGCTTTTTGGAGGGTCTGCAGTTGGGACATTTGCTTGATCTTTTTGAAAAGCATCAAGTGGATTGGACCATTCTGGATATGAGTGCCGCATGTGATCTGTCGGACATGGGGCTTGATCATTTTACAGTTGAAAAGATTTTACGGGGCTTGGGGAAAAGTGCTTCGCGTGCATCTCTCAATGGTGGTGGAAATGGCGGAGATGCAAGTGGCGCTGGTGGTGGGAAGAGTGCGGACACGGTGTTGGATCCCAAGTGGATTGTGGATTTACGCCAGATTCGTGTTCAAAAGAAGATTGGTATTGGTGGGTATGCAGAAGTATGGAAAGCATTGTTCAAAGACAAAGTGGTTGCATTCAAGTTGTTGCAAGAGGAAACGACGGAAGATCAGCGTGTAGTGGAGGAATTTCGTCGAGAAATGGTGGTCATGTCTTCGTTGGACCATCCGAATATTGTAGCGTTTTATGGGGCCGTAGATCACGGCAAATCGCTGGCCATGGTGTTGGAATTTGCAGGACGCGGTGACTTGGAAGGTATTTTGTTGGATCGAGAGGTTCCTATTCCTTACGTGCAACGATTGCGTTGGGCAAAGCAAGTGGCACAAGGATTGCAGTATTTGCACACGAGAAATCCTCGAATTATTCACCGCGATATCAAATCTGCCAACATTTTGGTGGATGAGTTGTTGTGTACAAAGATTTGTGATTTTGGTCTTGCCAAGCGGACGACAGTGTCAGAAATTCAAAGCGAAACAGGGTCAGGTATTTCAGTCCACTCACGCGTTATGAACGTCCGAAGTGCTGCGGTTCAGTTTACAACGCTTGTAGGAACTCCAGCCTGGACAGCACCTGAATTGATTGCCAACAGAGCATACACGGAAAAGGTTGATATTTATTCATATGGAGTATTTCTTTGGGAATTGATGTGTCGTCAGACACCGCACGAAGGAATGCCACACTTTGAATTGGCATATGCCATTCTTGCACACAATTTGAGACCTCAAATCCCATCATGGATGCCTGAAACATATGCTCAGTTGATGCAATCATGTTGGTCATCTAAGAGTGAGTTTAGACCCCACATTGATGTAGTGTTGAAAATCATCACCACCATGCTGTCATTACCAAAACACGATGAGATAAAATTGCCTTTTTGAGAAACAAAAAAAAAAACACGACGTTTTCCTTTTATGTATGTTTTTGTGCAGTCTTTTCCAACATGATGCGATGATCTGTAGAGGTAGTAGCAGTAGTAGCACTTGATGATGATGTTGCAGTAGATTGCTTGGCTGCAGCAACTTTTGTAAGGGCTCTAAATGAAAACGGCTCAAACATGGCAAGTTCTGATAAAATCTTTCTGTCCACAATTACATTGGCTGCAGATAGACCAGATATCAACCCAGAATAAGATAATCCATACAGTCTAGCACCAGCGTTGATTTGTTGAATCCACACAGATCTCATTTCTCTCTTCTTACGTTTGCGATCCTTGAATGCCTTTTGCAAAGCCATTTGAACACGTTGTTTAGCAACAGAATAAACATTGTTACCGCGACCACGATAACCTTTTCAAAAAAAAAAAA
>CAZEGK010000131.1:0-3091 GCA_964512205.1 uncultured bacterium
GCGAGCCGGTCTTCTATTCTCACAATACCCAGTTGCAGGGTGCCACCAAGGTCCTCGCCGAGTTGGCCGTGCGTCTGGCCGGCGAAACGGGCCCCCGCTTTTACGTACCGGATGGGCCCGTCGCGTATCGACGTCTGCATGAGCAGTTCCGCCTGATGCGCACTGCGGGGATCGTCGCCCAGGCCGACGGTGCCGCCGAGTTGCAGCATCGCCTGCGCGAGGTGGAGGCCGAATTGCTCGCGGCCCGACCCCGCTGTGTCTTCTGCAATACCTTGTTGTCGGTGCTGGTGGTGGTCGCCGCAGTCCGCTTGGGCTTGCCGGTGGTGTGGATTATCCACGAATCTGAAGGATTCGACTTTTTCGACGGCTACGCGGAGCAGATCAGGCACTACCTTTTGCCTTTTGCGATGACCCAGGCCGACCGCGTCGTGTTCGTCTCCCAGGATTGCCGCAATCGCTACAGGGAATACGACCTCGCCAACAACATGCTGGTGATCCGCAATGGCTCAGTTCCGGCCGATGCCGCGTTGCTGCGCCGTGACCGCCACATGTTGCGGCGTGAGCTGGGCTTGCCGGAGTCTGGCCGTATTGCGCTGTCGGTGGGGACCTTGTGCGAGCGTAAGGCACAGGCGAGGTTGGTGGAACTGGCACGCGAACTGGAAACCCGTCGCTTGTTGCTGGATTTGCATTTCGTGGTGCTGGGTGCCGACAGCGGCGACTATCGCGCCCTGATGCAGGCCCAGGTGGCGCAGCTGGGGTATTACCGCGACCGCTTCATCTTTCACGATGTCGTGGACGACCCCGCGCCGTTCTATTGCGCGGCCGATCTGTTCGTGATGACGTCGAACCGGGAGGCTTATCCGACGGTGCTGACCGAAGCCCTTGCCTACGGCCTTCCGGTGCTGACCACGCCAGTGGAGGGCGCGGCCGATATCGTTTTCAACAAGGCTCTGGGCAGCATCCTTCCTTTCGAAGATATCGGAGGCTGGATCGTCGCACTCCAGTCATGGCTTGAGGCCTCGTCCGCTCATCGGACGAGCAGGGGGGCTGCTGCTGCTGCCCTGCCAGGATGGTCCCAAGTGGTCCAGCAGTATCGAACGATGTTACCGGGCGTTCTGGGGCCTTACCGAGCTCTCTGACCCGTCGTATCTACAGTGATCATGCCCGCCGCGGATGGCGGGAATAGAGGAGTCAAGATGCTATACAGTGAAGAGCCAGTTCTCTCGGGCGACTATGTCGTGATTCAGATCCACCAGCCGCGGACGGGTGGTACTTCCTTGCGCTTGATGCTCCGTGAAGTGTTTGGAGGCGACAAGTGTTTCATGAACTACAAGGGTGAGCTGGCCGAGTCCGATGAGGCGACACGACGATCCCTGCGGGTGGTGGCGGGGCACGTGCCCTATGGCGACCACGCCCATTTCGACAAGCCGGCGCACTACGTCACGGTGGTGCGTGATCCGATCGAGCGCTTCAAGTCCACTTATGCCGAGTTCCTGACAAACAGTAAGAGCCCGTATTACGAACTCGCGCGTGGTGGCGATATCAACCGTTTTGTCGGCCTGGTGCTGAATACGGACATTCCCGGCCTTCGCCAGCAACTGCATAACTTGCAGTGCCGTTTCGTCTGTGGCGAGGCGAGCTTCGAGAGGGCCAGACAGTTCATTGACGATCGCTACTATCTGGCATGTGCCCTTCCCGATGTTGTAGATATGGCGGAGATGCTGCGCGTGGCGCTGGGCGCCCCGGCCGCCGTGCTCCCGCATGTCCACGAGACGGACGACAAGCTGAAGGGGCTTGAGCACCTGATGCAGCTGAGCCCGGCATCATTGACCTTGCTGCTGGCGTCCGAGTCCGAAGACATGCTGCTCTACAGCTACGTGCAAAAGGCGTTTTCTGCGGTGCGCGACGGCGCGCAACGACGGACCGGCAGCAAGCCCGTACCCATTGAGGGGCCGGTACCCGAACGCATCCCGCCCAAAGAACTGCGCTTCATGGGGGAGGATGAGGCCATGTTTCTCCGTCATGGCGATTACCTTGCCGCTGCGGTCTTTGAGGCATCGGGTTTGGCGGCTGGACCGCGCCGCATGCTGGATATCGGTTGCGGCTACGGGCGGTTGGCCTACGGCCTGCGGCGCGCCGGATACGATGGGGGGTACGATGGATTCGATATCCTGGCACGCCATATTGGGTGGCTCAATGAGCAGTTCGCGGAACGCAAGGACGATTCGCGCTACCGCTTTGTCCACGCGGACATGTTCAATGAGCGCTATAACCCGGACGGCAAGCCACTCGCGGCGCTGGAGCTACCGTTCGAGCGTGCTGCTTTCGATTGTCTCGTCAGCCTGTCTGTCTTTACTCACCTTTACGAGCAGGAGGTTGTGGGCTATGTGCGTTACCTCAAGCAGTTCCTGGCGCCGGGTGGGGTGTGGATCACCACCTTCTTTGCCATTCCACCTGAATGCTCGCTCGAGCGACAGCCGGGCACCGCGGTCTACCCGCTGGTCAAGCAGGTCTCGACCAACGCCTTCATCCACAATCCGGATGAGCCCCTGCTTGTAATCGCTTATCGGGAGCAGTTCCTCCTTGAGCTGTTCGCCCGCGAGGGGCTGGAAGTGGTGCGTCAACGCAAGGGGCGTTGGCTGACTGCTGACAATGCCGTTGAGTTACAGGATTGGTTCGTTCTACGCCTGCGTGAGGACCGTGCCCGTGCGCCAGTCCCGCAGATAGTACCCGCGGTGAATCTCCCGGTTGCGCTACCGATGGCTGACGCCGTCTGTAACATCTGTGGCAATACGACATTCGGCAACGGTCCCGGTGGGCGCAGTGCGAGTACCGGGAAAGCCCCGCGTTGTTGTGCCTGCGAGGCGCTGGAGCGGCACCGTATCGTGCGTCGCGTTTTCGAAGCCTTGCCGGTTGGCTTCCTCAATGCGCGCAAGGGGCTGCAATTCAGTGCAGATCCCGGTGTGCTACCCGCATGGTTCCAGCATTATGAAGTGTCGGAGTATGGGGGGCAGAACAGTCTGGATGCGCAGGCTATCGATCGTTCGGACGGCAGTTATGGCTTCATCTCGCTGAACCATGTGCTCGAGAG
>CAZEGK010000132.1:0-3071 GCA_964512205.1 uncultured bacterium
TCATCCAGACAGGACTGAAACCTCATACACAAAACTCACTCTGATCATCAAAATTGCGAACGAATGGAGAGACATTCAGAAATGGCATTACACCGACGCTCGATTTGAAAGGACTTTCATTTTCGTTTTCATTTGCACGCTACAACCCAGCTACAATACATACAGATCTAATTACAAATTCTGAAGAAATTAACCGTTTAGTTACAGAAAAAGTTGAACTAGATCTCTAAGGAGAAAATAGAATTTTTCCACCTACGATTCTTCAGATCGCTTGCTCGAGGTGTATAACGGAGCAACTGATAGCAAAACATCCCGCTCATACAACACCTTCGGGGAAATCACCTCAGAAACCCTAGAAACAGGAATTACAGTTGCCTATAACTATGACAATACAGGAAGAGTACAAGAGCTAAACCTACCAGACGGCTCAAACATTCTCTACGAACATTCTGCCTATCTAGACTCCATTACCAGAAAGGACTACGTACACACATACAGCGAACGAGACCGTTCAGGTCTTGTCACAAGCATGCAACTTCCTGGCAATGCGGGCATTCTTAACAAAAGCCACGATCTCCTAGGCAGAAACATCCTTATCTCTCATCAGAGTTTTGAACAAAAATCCATAAGCTTTGACGCCATAGGCAACCTCCTAACCCTACATACAAAAGATCTACTTGCCACCACAAATCGCACCTTTACCTACGACTATTTATCGCAGCTTACCGAAGAAAAAGGCCCCATAAACCATAGCTACAGCTATGACTCACTCTACAACCGCCTCAAAAAAGATGGAGCCTCCTATGAAGTAAATAGCCTTCACTCGGTCATTTCTGACTCCTCACGAACTTTTACGTATGATGCACGAGGCAACCGTAAAGAAATGCATACAAAAGAAGGTACAACCCACTACACCTACGACGCACTTGATCGCTTAATTAAAATTACTACCCCCACAGAAACTCACACATACCGATACGATCCTTTCAACCGCCTTCTATCAAAAAATAATGAACGTTACATATATGCCTTCGACAATGAAATAGGCGCAATCGATGCTCAAGATAACATCTATGAACTACGCATCCTCGGCGAAGGCCTAGGCGCAGAAATTGGCGCTGCTATCTCCCTCGAGATCCATGGAACAACATACATCCCAATCCATGATCGCCAAGGAAATATTGCTACCCTCATAGACCTCAATGGCAAACCCGTAGAAACCTACCGCTATGACGCCTTCGGCAATGAATCAACCCCTGACTCCCCCATCAGCCCATGGCGCTTCTCCAGCAAACGTGTTGACCCCGAATCTGGCCTCATCAACTTTGGCCGCCGCTACTACGACCCAACCTTAGGCAAATGGCTGACCCCAGACCCCCTTGGCCTAAATGCAGGCCCAAACCTCTACGCCTATCTCCTCAACTCCCCAATGACAAGGTTTGATGAGTATGGCCTATCCGCAAGATTTGAGCAGGATCGTCACGAGATTCACTATACCGCAGCCTACGACATGATGAGATCTAGAGAACATAACTTACCATCTCGCGATACAAGAGATGGCCCAGTACGAAACGATTATCCGATGTATACATGGTTTTCTCACGATTATGTATACACATCAAATACTCCTAATGAGTTAGATGAAGAATCAGAAAAAGGTTTCTGGAGTTGGATTGGTGATTGCGCTTGGACAGTTGCTGATTGGTCTTTGGTAGCAATTGATGGGATATCTCTTGCAACTGATGCCTATGCCATACCTGCACTAGTTGGCGGCATTTCGACATTAAATCCTCTCCTAATAGCCTCTAGCGTAACTAGCAAATCTTTGTCTCTTACGGGCAGGTTTTTTGTGCGAATTGCAAGGCCTTTTATTAGAGCTCATACCCTAGACTCAGAAATAAAAGTTGTTAAACATGTCAGTCGATCGGTCTCATCGAGTAAATATCAATCTCTTGATGCTTTTTCTAGAGCTGGCCAAGTTGTTGATAGAAACAACCTGACAAAGGCTGGCAGAGCTTTAGATAAGCACGGAGGCCGACCGGGAAGTGCATTTCCTAAAGCGATCAGTGATGTCAATGCAAAAAACTTGCAAGGACAGTTTCATCTGGATGATATACTTACAGATCCTCTAGGATATTCTAAAAAGAATACATTAGGTGGAATCGATTTTTACAGGTCTGATGGCGCCGGTGCGCGATTTTACCGAGATGGATCATTTAGAGGATTTTTGGAACCTTAATACTTTAAAGAGCTTGTTTATATGGAAGATGTGAAGTTTGAGTTTTCTGTTGGTAGTGACCCCGAGTTCGACGATCTTGTCGCAGATATTGGCTTTGAAGATCACTTAGTCGCTTTGCTAACACAAGAAGACGGGTTTGACAATTTAAGGATTCGTATATTTCCACCCATCGATGAACCTTTTTGGGATTTTCACTTCAATGACTTTGAAAAAATATTGAACAAAGCAAAAGAGCGACTAAAGGAATTACGTAAAGAAGATTTATAGAGCCTATTGCAAAACTAGCGTTAAAAGCAAAAACTAGCCGCTAAACATTTATACGACTAAATTAATATGAATTTTTTTATATTCTACGACAAAATTAACCCGCCAAGCATCGGACAGAATGAAAAGGGATTGTATATTCCAAAAAACATCTCAAGGGAAAGTGAAATTTGCGATACGTATGAATTAGGATTAAATTTTCCATCTTATTTTGGTAAAAATTGGGATGCTCTTCTTGATTGTCTCCGTGATCTAAGTTTTATAGATGAAAAAAACATATTAATTATTCATGAAGATATACCTTTTATTGAAAATCAAAAATCAAAAAGAATCTATCTGGAGATTCTTTTTGATACCGTCAGACACTGGTGGGACTTTCCCCAACACAAATTTTACCCTTATTTTCCCGAAAGTTGCAAAAATGAAGTAACTCATATAATTGAAACACGCACATACGATTGATGAAAATAGATATATCTGGATGGCAACAAAATAGGTACGGTATTTTTCGTTCCCCGCCTCGCATAGATTTGCTTATGGTAGAGAGAGTTTAGCAGAATAGAGCTGA
>CAZEGK010000133.1:0-3067 GCA_964512205.1 uncultured bacterium
CATAATGGTGAGCACCCCTGTGAAGCTCAGTTTTTTTGTAAAAAAAAAAAAAAAAGAAAAAAAAGGCCGGTTCTTTCGAGGAACACAATGTTTTGTTTAAATTCAACTGAACTTTTTGTTCATTTATTGTCTTCGGACCTTGCGAGCAGCAAAGAGTGCAACGCAAGCAGCGCAAATGACAACTCCAAATGCGATAATGGCCGACATGGGTGTGACGGACACTGCGTTCTTAGGAGCGGCGCGTGCTTGTTGTTGTTGACGCACTTCTTGTTGTTCGAGACGAGCATGGACTTCAGAACGAGTGTTGACCACTTGTTGACGAGTTGCTTCCAAAGATTGCTCAATGTCAACCACCTTGGCAGAGAGTGTGTCGACTTGAACGGTGATGTGGTTCCACTTGTTATCCATGGATCTCTTGGTGTTGATGATACCATCGTCGTTGAAGTATTGAATGGTGTCCAAAGAAATACCAACAGCAGGAGTGAGTGGGGCACTACGAGTGGATCCACAAGAAAAGGCAGTAGCGTAAATGGCACCACACTGAACAGACGTTCCATTGGGAGCAGCTCCAAGAACACTGCTCACATCCAAAAAGTTGACACGACCATCCTGGTTGACATCAACACGTCCACAAGGAACAGGTGTTCCAACAGGTCCAGCAGGGTTGCGGCACCAACTGTTGAGGTCACTCGAGTTGGAGTTGAAGAAGGGGCTCGTCTGGATGGCATTGGTATCAAGGCTGTTGATCACCAAGTCCAAGTTGACATCGGCACGAACAATTCGACTAATCTGAACGCGAACCATACACACATCAGGAGAAGTTCCGGGGTTCTCTGCCAAAGCAGTGGTAGTTCCAATCACATCAAAGGTCTCGGGCGAGCAAGGGCATCCTCCGGGAATGACGGGGAGAATGGTCAACAATTGTCCTCCAACAGCGGGAACAGGGCTCAAGTTGATGTGTCCGCGAGTGAAAATGTTTCCTTCCTCGTCAACAGTGCATGCAGGTGCAAGTCCATTTTGAGGAGCAGGAGGAACAGTCACAGATCCTCCGAGTTGCATCAAAGTCCATCTTGCTTGAGAAACAGGGATGTCAGTTCCAGGGGCACCAGTGGCTCCAGTTGCTCCGGTAGCACCGGTAGCACCAGTAGGACCAACAATACCAGAAGAACCAGTGGCTCCAGTGGCTCCAGTGGCTCCAGAGGCTCCGCTAGATCCAGAAGATCCGCTTGCTCCGGTGGCTCCAGTCGATCCGGTACTTCCAGAAGCTCCAGTGGCTCCTTGAGCTCCAGTTCCTCCAGTGGCTCCAGTAGCTCCAGTTGCACCACTTCCTCCCGTGGCTCCAGTAGAACCAGTGGTTCCAGAAGATCCAGAGGCTCCGCTTGCTCCTGTGGCTCCTGTGGCTCCAGTGGCTCCAGAAGTTCCAGACGATCCAGTTGCTCCAGTGGCTCCAGAAGCTCCGCTAGATCCAGAAGTTCCAGACGATCCAGTTGCTCCAGAGGCTCCGCTAGATCCAGAAGATCCGCTTGCTCCGGTGGCTCCAGTAGAACCAGTAGATCCAGAGGCTCCCGATGCTCCAGTGGCTCCAGTTCCTCCAGTGGCTCCAGTAGCTCCAGTGGCTCCGCTTCCTCCAGTTGCTCCAGTAGAACCAGTAGATCCCGAAGAACCAGAGGCTCCGCTAGCTCCAGAGGCTCCGCTTGTTCCGGAAGGACCAGTGGCTCCGGTGGCTCCGGTAGAACCAGTAGATCCAGAGGCTCCCGATGCTCCAGTGGCTCCAGTTCCTCCAGTGGCTCCAGTAGCTCCAGTGGCTCCACTTCCTCCAGTTGCTCCAGTAGAACCAGTTGATCCCGAAGATCCAGACGATCCAGTTGCTCCAGTGGCTCCTGAAGTTCCGCTTGATCCTGATGCTCCAGTGGCTCCAGTAGCTCCGCTGGTTCCACTTGCTCCAGATGCACCGCTTGCTCCAGTAGCTCCGCTTGATCCAGTTGCTCCAGACGATCCAGTTGCTCCGCTAGCTCCAGTTGCACCGGAAGATCCAGTGGCTCCGCTGGCTCCAGTTGCACCGGAAGATCCAGTTGCACCAGATGCTCCGCTTGCTCCAGTGGCTCCAGTTGCTCCGGAAGATCCAGAGGCTCCAGATGCACCCGAAGATCCAGATGCTCCAGTTGCTCCACTTGATCCAGAGGCACCAGTTGCTCCGCTTGATCCTGATGCTCCAGTGGCTCCAGTGGCTCCAGTTGCTCCGGTGGCTCCAGAGGATCCACTAGCACCAGTAGCTCCAGATGCACCAGATGCTCCGCTAGCTCCAGTGGCTCCAGAAGATCCAGTGGCTCCAGTTGCTCCGCTTGTTCCAGTGGCACCAGAAGATCCCGATGCTCCAGTAGCACCAGTTGCTCCAGTTGCTCCAGAGGCTCCGCTAGTTCCAGTGGCTCCGGTGGCTCCGGTAGCTCCGCTTGTTCCAGTGGCTCCGCTTGATCCAGATGCTCCAGTGGCTCCGCTTGTTCCAGTGGCTCCGCTTGATCCAGATGCTCCAGTGGCTCCGCTTGTTCCAGTGGCTCCAGAAGCTCCAGATGATCCAGTGGCTCCAGTGGCTCCACTAGTTCCAGTGGCTCCAGATGCACCCGAAGCTCCAGTGGCTCCGCTGGTTCCTGAAGCTCCAGAAGATCCGGTGGCTCCGGTGGCTCCAGTTGCTCCAGTGGCTCCCGAAGAACCAGAAGCTCCAGAGGCTCCGCTTGATCCAGATGCTCCGGAAGGTCCAGTGTACATCTGAGCAATCAGGACCCAATTGAAAGAAGGACCTCCTGTGTCAAGGCAACGGTACAAGTTTCCAAGACAATTGGAACCTGCGCAAGTTGAGCATTGAAATGTTGAGCCTGCGAGGGAGGAATTGCAACCCGAACCAAATGAGCAAGGATATATTCCAGTTGCGCAACTCTGGCCACCAGAGCCAGGATTAGGAAGATTTCCTCCGCAACTTCCCAAGAAACCACTTACTTGTGCAGAAGCAACAGCAGCGAAGGCGACAAGAACAATAAGAACTGAGTTCTGTACAAAAAAAAAAAAAAAAAAA
>CAZEGK010000134.1:0-1590 GCA_964512205.1 uncultured bacterium
TGTTTTGCTAATGCCTTGCTAACACCACTCTTTTATCTAGGTTCAACGGCTTTTTGAGTATCTGACAGCCGGTTAATCTTTCAACAAGTACTCATTTTCATTGTTTGTTGTTGTTCTTTCGCGGAGCTCTCTGCTTTCCTTCCTTTGACCCACCAGCACTTGCCTTTCCTGTTCTCTCCTCAATCTTCAACTCTCTTCCATCCAATGTAAGGTTCACATTGTTAGGGTTGGAAATTGCCCTCTTGGCGTCATTGTTATCAAAAAATTCAACAAATCCATATCCCATGCTTTGAGGACGAACAATCTCCTTCACCTTTCCAAAAGATGACAACAAAGCCATCAAAGCTTCGTCTGTCGTGGTAAATCCAATGTTGCTAACATAACATTGAGCATTAGGATTGATTCTGTTCTTGTCATCAGACTCCTTCTTGCTCTTCTTCTTCTCCTTATTATCCTTACCTTCCTTGTTTTGCTTTCCCTTTTCGCCATTGTTGTTGTTGTTGTTGTTGTTGTTGTTGTTGTTGTTGCTTTTCTTGTTGTTGTTGTTGTTGTTGTTGTTGTTGTTGTTGTTACTTCCCTTTTCAGCAGCGGCGGCAGCAGCAGCAGCAGTACCATCAGCAGGAGTAGGAGCAGGAGCAGCGGCAGGACGAACCTTCTTTTCCTTCTTCACACCACCAGTGGGTGCAGGTTCCTTTGCATTTCTACGGGCAGCATCCAAAAATGATGCAGGCTTCTCAGACTCCTTTGGTGCAGCAGCAGTAGCAGGAGACTTCTTGGACTTGTCAACCTCAGACTGCTTGGGAGGAGAAGGAGAAGGAGTCTTCTTCTGAGCCTCTGCTGCAGGTTGTTGTTGTTGTTGTTGTTGTTGTTGTTGTTGTTGTTGTTGCTGCTGCTTTTGACCTCCTTGTTGTTGCTTCTGAGCTCCTTCTTGCTTTTGAGGAGCATCTTGTCCTTGTTGTTGCTTCTCCTTTCTTGATCCCTTCTTAGCAGGAGTCGTAGCATCAACTGCCTTGGTGGCAACAGGAGCAGCAGTGGTAGTTGTAGCAGCAGCAGCTTCATGGTTCACAGGTGCAGCAGCAGTGGTGGTAGCAGCAGCAATTGGTGCAGCGGCAGGTGCAATTGTAGTCACTGCATTTGCAAAGAAACGAACGATGGAGTTACGAATAAAAAATCCACCTTCCTCCTTTCCCAAGAAAAAAGTCTGAACAAACGACTTGCTGTTTTGGGGAAGAGCAGGATCCACAGCAGCTCCATGCACCAACACAAGCAGACCATCGTCAACAGTGCCTTGAGTGTCAACGGATGTGAGACGAAGCTCCTTGTTGCGCAAAACAGACATTTCCATGTTCAAGTTAATCTTTTCACGACCAACAACAGCATGTTGAAATGCAGCAGCCCCACCCTCTCCTGTCGTGTAGACAGTGTCATCATCCAGCATGATAAAAGGATCAGATCCTTCCTTCACAAATCCCTCGTAAACTGGGAAAAAAAAAAAAAAAAAAAAAAAAAAAAAAAAAAAAAAAAACGAAAAAAAGAAAAAGAAAAAAAATAAAAAAAATGAAATAGTCACAAAAATTTTTGCCAAAATGC
>CAZEGK010000134.1:1618-3062 GCA_964512205.1 uncultured bacterium
TTTTTTTTTTTTTTTTTTTTTTTTTTTTTTTTTTTTTTTTTTTTTTTTTTTTTTAGAAATGAGATCTTTGCTCGTTTTGTTGGTGTTGCTCATTGCTGCTGAAGCTGCTTCTCGTCGTGTTTATGGACGCCGTCCTCCTGTTCGTTATGGACGTGTTCGCAGCACACCTCGCCCCATTCGTTATGGTCGTCGTCCTGCTACAAGACGTCCCATTCGTTATGGTCGTGTTCGTAGTACTTCACGTCCCATTCGTTATGGAATGCCAAGACGTCCAATTAGTCTTACTCCTTCTTCTCGTGTTCGTCAAGCCAGAAATCCATTCCCTCCTCGTAACTTTCAGAACGCTCAATCTTTGATTAGCCAACCCATTAACAACAACAACAACGACAACCAAGTTCCTGAAAGATTTTTGAACCACCTTCGCGATCGTGAAGGCTTCCGTAACCGTGTCTACAGAGATTCTCGTGGAATTCCTACTGCTGGAACAGGACACATGTTGACTGCTGCTGAAAGACGTCGTTACCGTGTTGGACAAACCATTCCTCAGGATCAATTGAACCGTTGGTTGCAACAGGATTCTCAATCAGCTTACAATGCTGCTCGTCAACAAGCTCAAGAACTTGGTATCAGTCAGAACCAGAGAGCCGTTGATGCACTTGGAAGTGTCAACTACCAACTTGGAAATGGATGGACTCGTAGATTCCCAAGTGTGTACCAGCGCATGCGCAACGGAGACTACAATGGTGCAGCTCAAGAAATTGGACGTTCAAGATGGGCAAGACAGACACCCCAACGCGTTCAAGATTTCCAACAAGCTTTGAGAGACATCCAACCAGAGTAAAAACAAAAACTTCAACTTTTTTTCATTAAAACGACGTTGGTCCTTTTGGTTTGAGACAAGAGTCTCCCAAGCATGTTATTCTTCCTTGAATTGGAGCCAACTTGAATGCGTTAGATTGAATGTATCGAGTGACAACATCACGCATGTTATCCAAAGTCTTGTAGTCTGGTGCGAGATTCATTTTGCTTGCTTGAGCCACATAATCGGATGCAGCCAACAAGTATGACGATGACGATGACAAATCAATCTCTTTGTCACTGCAAGATCCATCGTCCTTTTGACGAACGACACGTACAATTCGTTTTCCGACTGGAGCATCACGTTGAAAAGTGTAACACATTCCAGAAACGTGCGCAACATCTGATCGAACTGATCTTTCAAGGACATTTTTGAGCATTTCTCCAGACACGCGTGCTGATACAACAATATTATCAAAAGGAAGTACATTACGGACTGTTCCAACGGTGATGGCGAACGGAGCGTTTCGAGTGCTATTGTTGGGACAAAAACCAGCACCAGCACGATCCTGACATGTAAACGATGATCGGATTGTGCCGGTGGACATACTGGCCCTGTAAAGAAATTTTTTTTTTTTTTTTTTTT
>CAZEGK010000135.1:0-3058 GCA_964512205.1 uncultured bacterium
GGCTTTGACCCAGCTGTAGTCGATGAGCTTGGTCATTCAGCTGCATACTATGCTGCAAAAGATGATAAACTATCCAAACTTATCCCAACTTCCAATACAGAAAATAAGCCAAAATGATTGTGAAAAGTTTCTAGGCTAATGTATACTGCCACAAATACAATGGAGATCGTCATGTTAAAAAAGCGAAAGCTTGGATCCTCCGGCCTCGTTGTTTCTGAACTTGGTCTTGGCTGTATGGGTATGAGCATGTCATACGGCACGCCAGATGATGCTGAATCTATCGCTACCATTCATCATGCAATCAATAGAGGCGTTACTTTTTTTGATACTGCCGAAATGTATGGCCCTTACAGCAATGAGGAGCTGATCGGCAAGGCTATAAAGCCCTATAGAGATAGTGTCATTATCGCCACAAAATTTGGCTTTAAAATCGAAAATAATAAAGTTACCGGCCTATCAAGCGACCCTAAACAGATTGTAGAGGCCGTACATGGATCTTTAAAGCGGCTTGGCGTAAGCCATATCGACCTTCTCTACCAGCACCGAGTAGATCCAAATGTCGCCATCGAAGAAGTTGTAGGAGTTATGGCAAAACTTGTTGAAGAGGGTAAAATTCGCTTTTTAGGATTATCGGAAGCTAGCGCCAAAACTATCGAACGCGCACACAAAGTACACCTGATATCATGTCTACAAAGTGAATATTCTCTTTGGGAGCGTGGCCTCGAAAAAGAAATACTCCCCCTCCTTCGCAAGCTGAAAATTGGACTCGTTCCTTTTTGCCCACTTGGCAGAGGCTTTTTAACAGGACATGCAAAACCTGCAAAAGAGTATCCAGAAACAGATTTTAGACATGCTCACGACCCTCGTTTACAGGAAAAAAACTTTGACGAGAATATAAAAATGGCTCAAGTTGTCTTTGATATGGCTAAGCAAAAAAACGCGCATCCTGCCCAGATTGCGCTTGCCTGGCTTCTGCAAAAGGGCGACGACATCGTTCCTATCCCGGGGACAAAACGAAGAAAATTTTTAGATGAAAACATTGATGCAGCATCAGTTATGCTCTCTGTTGATGAAATGAAAACTCTCGATCTTGCCATACCGCAAGGAGCAGCAGGCCCTCGCTATATACCCTACCACCTCTCACTCGTAGATCAATAGTTATGAATGCACTTTTTTTATCAATGGCACTTTTTACAGGATCTAATACTATGATTACTATCACACCCTATCAAAATGATGCCGTGAAGGAACTCAGGCCAGTACTTGATCAATGGGCAATCGATGCTTATAGAGAATATCCCTATCACTATGTGTATCAGGAAGAGACCGACTACAATACCATATTCGAAGTAGATCCTGATGCAATAGTCCTTTTTGCAGAGCGTGATGGTCAAAAAATTGGCATGATTTCAGCAAGCCCTCTTGATTCACCCTATTTAGCTGAGCAGGCCTACACTCCATCTGCCTACCTTGATCAGATCAAATCAAAAGGATTTGACCCTGATACGATCTATTATATTAGCTGCTTCTTGCTCCAAAAAGAGGAACGCCAAAATAGTGAAGCAGCAACACTACTTTTTGACAAGGTTGTTACATTTGCCAAAAGTCTTGGCAAAACTAAAATTGCCTATATGGAGATTACTGCAGATCCTAAGCGAAAGCCTGAAAACTACCTACCTTGCGAGCCTTGGGCACTTCTCGATAAGCCATTTACAAGCATGGACGTCTCCATAGAGACATCATGGCCCACCTTACAAGTCGACAAAACTGTTAAAGATCAAACACACACGCTGCCTTTATATATACTTGATATTTGATTATTTTCCAAATAGTAAGAGAACACATGCAACCATTAAGTCAAACAATAGAACTTCATGCTCGAGTTTTTACCTATAAAGATGGCACAAATGCATATGCACGTGCTCTATTAACTTTGCCGGTGACAGGTAATGTTGTGAGCTTAAAGTTCATTACGAGCTCAACTCCCTTTTATATTAAAGATTTTGCATGGGCCGACAAAGTTCAAGACCCTACTGCTGATGTAGCATGTAATTTCAGTGAACTAAAAGCTACAAACGTGCCGATTCCAATGCTGGATCATATAGAAGAGGTCCTCGTCAATGTTCATCTTCCGCAAAGTACTATCCAATGGGTAGCATTATGTTACCCAATAGGAGATATTTGCAGAGGGATATTTCGCAATATGAAGGCCGTAAATTCTGCACTTATATGTCATGCAGGCTATAAGAGGCTTCATAATGATGAAGCCTTACTTAGCAAGGACGCTGCTTTATACGTCGGAGAAATGTAGCGATTTATGACACCATTACAGCTATCTGAAACAGCTTTAGCTGAGCCATTAAGAATGCTCTTTCCGGATATTGGCCGAAAGCTTACTACCCAAGATATCGGCAAACGAATAATTCGCGTATTCCCTTCCCCTCATAAGAATGACTACGATTGGAGCAACTGTTACTGGCAAGGACACCAAGCATTTCTTGTTGAAGCTTCAACGAAGAATGTTCTAGAAAAAATTGCTGAAGACGGCAGCCTAGTTATATCTAATAGTTTTTATAATTGGAAGAACAGGTGGGATCCAAAGTGGAACGATAGCTGCTGGACAACAGTAGATGAATTGTCCCAGTATCTCGGTCAAAATCCAAAGCCAAAATATCTAGCCTTAGACAAATAATCCTTAACGAAGCTGAACAATGATAAGTTCTATTTGCTCATCCGATCTACTGATGCTTTTATGAAGGATATCTTCAGGATCTGCTTTTCTATACACGCTTTTTCCTGTAGGAAAATCAACATCGACTAAGGAGCCATCTGCTTCGATTCTTGTGATACGCCCGCCCCTCACCGGGTAGACGATTTGAGGATATGCATCTCTATGAAAACCAATCTCTTCTCGAGGCTCAAGCACGACTTTGCTGACAATTACTCGTTCATCTTCAAACTGTATCTCATATTCAAAAGCATGAGCTACGCTACAAAGTGCGCATGCCGCTAACAATGCATAATTCATATTCACAACCTCATTTCTTTTATAATAGCC
>CAZEGK010000136.1:0-3024 GCA_964512205.1 uncultured bacterium
TTTTTTTTTTTTTCCTCACAAAAATAAAAATTACAATCTCCCCAAAATGTGTGAATTAGCTACAAAAAAGTCGAGGGTCTCCCACTTGTTTAGAGTCACGGAAATGACTAGCTGAAGCGAGGGGAAAGTCGGAAAAAAAAAAAAAAAAAGAAAACAAAGAAAAGAAAGGACACGCGAGTGCAGCCCGCAAATTTACTTAATTTTTCTTTGTTGTGACTTTGGGTAGTTGAAGTACATCCAGATGATAAACAAAATGCCAATAACACTATGCAAGATGACAACTTGATGCGTAAATGCAATTGCGGAAGGAGATGATGTGTGCATGGGATAACGAGCAATGTATGTTCTGTACAACGGAAGGGCAACGCCTGACATGACATGGAATGGAAAACAAATCCAAGCCATGACGAAACGTTCCTTCGAGAGAGAAGGAAGAAAAAGGGCGTACACTGCTGCAATAACAGTAGACAGAAGAGCAGAACTTTCTTCTTGACACATGAGGCCAGACGCGTCTTCAAGAGAAACATGCCACTCTTTCAACATGGTGTGGGGAGAAAAAAGAAGACCGATACCAGCATAGACTTCAACAATGATATGAAGGAAGAACGGAACGTTGGAAAGACGAAAAATTGCAGCCATTACTGCAGTGCGAGTTAATAAAAAAAAAAAAAAAAAGAAAAAAAAAGGGTTTTCATTCCGTTTTTCGTTTCTTATTGGATGACCCCGATGCGTCATTGTTATCTTCAGGTGGCACTTCATCAAGTGCACGACTTGCGCTTTGAGAAAGAGATTTTCTAAGCATCTTTGCACCGGCAGAAGAGGCTCTCCATGAAATTGCTCTCTGCGACGAACGAAAGAATGCTCTTGTAGACGACGTTAGTGATGACCTTGAAGATCCAAGAGAATCACCCAATCCTTGGCTTGAAGACAATGATAGTGTTCCTGGAGGATTTTGGACTGTTCCACAAGGAACCATTGGAAGTGCAGTAGGAGGAGCGTAGGATGTGTCATTGCTGAAGAGCCATTGTTGGAGAAATGGTGTACGAAAGACTCCCTTTGGGTCGACGCTCTGAACAATTTGCGCAAAACGTTTGAGATTGTCACCGAATTGTCGTCGAGTCCACTGGAAGAAATCTTTCATCTCCCAACCTTGCTTGGCAAGATGTGTTCTGAGACCATCTTTATCGAAATGCTGTTTCATATCGTCATGCATCTGTTGGTAGAATCGTGTCCAGGCCGAATTGCCAGAGTGAGAAACGATTTCTGGGGCGCAGCACCATCCGTACTGTGGATGATTGCTGTTGTTCTCAGGACTGATGAGAGCATTGCTTCGTTGAAGAATACGCATCTCTGCAGCAACAGAAACAGGGACGCGATCGATACCAGTCTCGTTGTTGTATGCATCTTCAATTTTTTGCAGAATCAGACCAAACGACTTGGAGCAATTGCGCATTCCCTCTGCTGTGCGAATGTCACATGGCAAGACCCATTCAATGTCGACTACTCGCACTGGCTCAACACCTCCTGCAGCATTGAGAGCGTGGTTGGCACGAAATTGAGGAACCCTGTAGGCTTTGGTTTCGTCTGCTGTGAATCCCCAATGCGACAATGAAAGCACCTGATGCAAAAACAAGTCTGCAAGCCATCCATCATTCAACAAGTGTGGCATGACAGATCCAACGAGTGAAGCACCAAAACGTTGCACAATGGCTTGTTTTCTCCAATGATTCTCATCGTATTCAACAATCTCCAGTCCAGGAGGAGGAGTGTTGGACACTTGGAGCACCAGAACGTTTTCATTGAGTTCCGTGGTCTGATACCACGTGCGCTTAATGGGGAAGTAGAAGAATTCCAACGTGTCCCATTGTGATTGAAGTTTTTGAAGATTCTCTGCTGCCTCGTCTGAGTCTCCGAAGAGAGTGCGCCATGGCACACATTTTGCAACCCAGTACGAGTAGAAGCGTTTTGGCAAGCGCATGGTGATGTTGTAAATGATTCCAAATGCTCCCAAATTGGCTTGCATGGCTCTGAATTCATCTTGTGTGCAGTTGTCTCGGGTAAAATGACGATGCACAGCTTTGGTTCCATCAAATGTGACAATCTCCATTTCCTCAACGTAATCTGAGAGACATGTGGATCCTTTGCCTGTTCCATGACTTGCTGTTGCGATGATTCCTCCCATGGTGAAGACATCCTCCACTGTGGATGCAGGCAAAGAAAATCCCAAATCCCAAGCGCGCTTTTCAAATTCTCTTGTCGTCAGACCTGGAGAGAAACGCACGATGCCCCAATCGTCCACGACTCGGATCAGTTCCAGGCGAGGTTCGTCGTTTTTGTCGTCAAAGAAAATGCGGCGATTATCAACAAGAATACCCTCTGTCTGGCACAATGGAGCCCATGAGTGACTGCTTCCAAAGACACGGACATTCAAGTTGTTTTTCCCGGCAAAATCGACAATACTGAGGAGAGAGTCCAATGTCTTGGGAGAAGGATGTGCATTATCCACATCGCTGCAATATATGTACCTTGGCTTGGCACTAAGAGAACGTCCCCAATTGACCCATATGCTCCTGTCTGTGTCAAAGTTGACGAGGTGCGGAGGGTAGCTCCAGCTCTCAACCCAAGCCAGACCAAGCTTTTCTGACGCGCTTAAGAAATCAAGTCCTACACCAAGGATAGCACATGAAACACTGATGGAACCAACAAATGCAGCCCCACGCTCCGTGGGAATGCGAATCGAAATATTGTCATTGCTGCCAACGAGAGTGTGGATGTCATCGAATGACTCAATGTTTTTGGAAGTTTTAACTGCATCAAATTCTATCGTATCCACTTTACCCGCCGTGTTGGCACATGTCAAGCGAACCATGTACGCACCGTCACGGAAAATCAGGGGAAGTACAAAGAGCATTCCCGGAGTGGATGTGCCACTCGTGCAAGATTGCTTCAACCAAGGAGGAAACAAAGAAATTTCAGTTATAGAATTAGTCAGCTCAGCAGAACAGTAAACTTTTCCTATTGTTA
>CAZEGK010000137.1:0-2987 GCA_964512205.1 uncultured bacterium
AAAAAAAAAAAAAAAAAAAAAAAAAAAAAAAAAAAAAAAAAAAAAAAAAGGAGAGGGACTACGGTCGTAAATTTGACTAGAATGACCTGCCTCAGTTGGCTCATTGTCATTTCATTTTGTTTTGGATTTTGCTCTTCCCAACAGTTCCCTTTTGGCGATGGCAGCCAAGCTCTTTCTTTTTTTCTTGATGATTCTGACTCGTCTCTTTTTGTTGGAGGCTTGTTCAATACTTCCAGTGCGTTCTCTTATTGGGCAGTTGCTCAGTTTCGCCTGACGCCTTCCTCTCTTTCACTTTTGAACTCGCAGTTTTTTTTGCCAGACGCTGCCACGCAACGTCTTGACACCAAGATAACACATCTTGTCAATGCATCACCAAATTTACTTGTTGCAGCAGGTCAGGCATATAGTGCTGGAGATACGTTCCAAAGAATTTTTGTCAAAAGTATCAGCAAAGCAAATCTCAGTGCCGTGGCTGGTGCAGAGTTTTTCCCCTCTCCTACTGACTTTCGTGTGTGTGGTGGAAGTTCTGTCTCAATTCCAACTTCAGTCTCAGTTTTGTCCAGTGGCCAAATTCTTGTTGCAGGAAATTGTGCCCTTTCAACTGGATCACAACGAGGCATTGTATTTAGATTGGCCCCCCAGACCTTGTCGCTTGATGCTGGTCTGATTGTTAGGGTTCAAATGCCATCAACAACGGAGAGGACTTTTGCTGGTGGCATGGTTGTCGATGAAGCGCAGTCTTTCCTTTGGGTTGCTGGCATGTATGTCAATTTGACGACAAATGCTCAGGTTCCAATGCTGTTTCGTTACAATTTGGCTGATGGCTCTGGTGTAGTACGGATCCCTTTGACCATTCCTGGAGTGTCGTCCGCAAGCATGACTCTTTTCAGGGTAGAAAGAATGATTAATGCGTTTCCACTTTCATCTTCATCTCTTGCCGTCACAAGCCTTCTCATCGAATCTTTCTACAGGGTCGGAACGACGGCCGAATATGGGTTATTTTTTCGAGTTGATTTAAGTGGCGCAACTACTGCTACGGTTGCATGGAGTGTGACGAGAGTTTCTGAAGCTGTTGTGTCTGCTGTTCCAGCATCAAATGGTCTCATTTATGCTTTGGTTCAACCTTTTGATTCCACGGCGGGACCTAATACTCTTGTGAATGTCACTCTTACAGTTGTTCAAATCAACTCAACTTCGGGGAACCTTTCTCCTGTTCCTGGAGTTCCAACTTTAGCAGCATCTTTGCAAGAAATCGGTGAAGTTGCTCTGGTTGCCTCTTCCAGTGGAGTATCTGTTGTAGGGATGTTCTTGGATGGAAATCGCGTAATTTCATTGGGTCGTGCGGCATTCCCTTTTGTTGCATGCCCTTTTCCCAACTTGTTGGCTTCACAGTGCACCTGTTCAGGCTCCTCATGCGTTGTGGTCGTATCGTCAGATCTTGTAATAAGCACTTCTGTCAATATTCAAGGACTTGGTGTGCAACTCTTTGGTTCAGTAAGTATCACTCAATCAGGTCTCTTGAGCGTCTCTTCCTCTTCCTTCATTAAGGCCACTGGGACTGTTTCTATTGATCCTGTGGCATCCATTTCGCTCAATTTGCAGGGAGCACCGGCGCCAAGTCAGCCTATTGTGCTTCTCTCAGGATCATCGCTGAGTGGAAGATTTGCTCAGACAGTCCCAGTTTCAAATGGAACCGACTGTGGAAGCTATTCAGTGGAGCAAGTGACGTCAGCCACGACTTTGTCGATTGTGGTCTCTGTGCAATGTGGCTTGTCGACGGGCGCTATCGTTGGAATTGCAATCGGAGCTACGATTGGAGCAGTGCTTTTGGCAGTTGCTATTGTCCTTTTGACAAGATATCTTTTGAAACGGCACACTGAACAACAAAACAAAGCCATTATGAAGAGAGACATGTTACAATAACAAAAATTTTATCATTACTTCATGGAATACATATAAACACCATTCCACGCTGCAACATCGAATCTCGTTGCCCACAACATTATTGCAATCATCCTCACCATTTCCTTGGGAACATTGTTCAACACGTTTCTCCATCTTCTGATTGCCATCATGTGAACAGCACACTCCCTTGTTCTCTCGTGATTCCCTTTGTTCCTCTTGAAGATATGCGCATACGACTCATAACCTTCTCCGCCATCAACAATTGATCCATTCTCCTCCAATGCTGCAACAACCGTTTCTCGATTGTCGATTTGATCATTTCCCAAAACGACTGTGTGAATGATGGAGTAAAAACTTTGATGCAATCCCAGATTGCCAGACGCTTCAAGTTTGAAAACAATACCAAATCTTCTGAATTCAGTTGCAACTTCGACAAATTCCCAAGACTGATCGACACCGAAATCTTCAAATCTTTCAGTCCCTTTGGAAGACTCTCAATTTCACACCATCTAATCATTAATTCCTGCAGACTCGACAACTCTCCCATTTCTTCAGGAAGAAACTTCAACTTCTCCATATCATGCAGTGTGAGTTTCTTCAGCTTCTTCATCTTTCCAATCTCACTTGGTATCTGCCTAAGTTTACAGACATTTGAAAACTTTCTCACACTCTTCGTGTGACAACTCTCTCAATGTCATCATCACACATTCACACGACGGAACTCTCTTACTCTTTCTCAGCACATCATCTGCACCAACATACAGCACTCCTGCAAAGTCTTTGCTGACACCACTTCCTGCAACCAGCTCGACATTGTTTTGCAGTCCCTTGAAACTCTTCACTTTCTCGCTGGCTGATTTGATGTAAATACCACCCAAGCCTCGCTCAAGCTCATGTGGTTTAACGTCTGACGAGACTTTTCCTTCGAACAAAACGTCTCCATTGACTTTCATAAAAATAACATCACCTTCTTCCATCTTGTCAAAACCACTTGCTCAAAAGACTCAGACTTGCTGCTGACCTACCCCACCCTTTTTTTTTTTTTTTTTTTTTTTTTTTTTTTTTTTTTTTTTTTTTTTTTT
>CAZEGK010000138.1:0-2977 GCA_964512205.1 uncultured bacterium
TCCCTCCCTCGCTTGCCCTTGAGTGGAACGTTAATTTCGCGTTCGGGCCGACTTGGTATTACTTGGAGTTGAAAAGTTGGTATACATGAGCCTTTCTAATGATAACGTTGTGTTGTAGGAGGATTCTTTTGAGCGACGTCGCCGAGAACGTGAGGAGCGTAGAAACGCACGTAAGGAACGCCGAGAGTCAGGCTTGGAGGTAAGTTAGCTTTATGCGATGTTCTTCCAGTTTTTTTCTTTTTTTTTTTTTTTTTTTTTTTTTTTTTTACCTTTTTTATTTTTGGCGATGACGAGCATAAGGAAGATGCAGAAGAGAAGAAAGAGGAAGAGGTCGTTGAGAAGAAGGACGAGCCTGAGCCTGAACCTGAGAAGAAAAAGGAAGAAGAAGAGGTTAAGAAGGAGAAAGAAGATGCACCTGCCGCTGCCGCTGCTGAACCTGAAGCTAAGAAGGAAGTGAAGGAAGCTCGCAAGTCTCGTGCTGCTCAAGCCAGTGCAGGAGATGTTGCCGACAAGGATGCTGCAGATGCTGCCAACAAGGAGTGGAACAAGTCTGCCAAGAAGGCTGTTGAAGGTGCTCAAGCCAATGACCCTACATACACCATTGTCAACTTGAATGAGAACACTGTGTTTGCTATGAAGCATACCGAGTATTGCGAGTCACTCTTTGCTGCACTCGAGACCAACACTCACATCACTGAGGTTCACTTGAAGCGTTGTGCTTTGTCCACTCGTGACATGGAATTTGTTGCCAAGGCTTTGTCCAAGAACAGTACTATTCGTGTGTTGGATTTGGAGAACAACAAGATTGACAATGATGGTGCAATCAAGTTGGCCATGGGATTGAAAAGCAACGTTGCGTTGATTGAGCTGAACTTGCTTGGTCAAGGAAGTGAATTTGGAGATCCTACTCTGACCGCTTTTATTGATTTGTTCAATTACAACATTACTTTGACCAAGATTATTTGGCGTCTCAACAGTCGAAAGTCATTTGCAATCAACAAGTTGATTGTTCGCAACAACACCATCAAGAAGTGGGTGTTGGAAGGAAAGAGTGTTGCATCTATTCTTCCTTTGAACTGCAACGTGCAGGATTTGTCCATTTTGTTCGACGATGGAAAGTCGCACAGTCCAGTTCCAGTTCGCCGAGATCCATCCACACCAGTGACAGCTGTGTCTTTCACAGAGTCTGGCGGATTGGAGGAAGAGGCTGCAGATGTAGAGGAGCCTCCCAAACCTGCAGTTGAGCTCAGGCGTATTGACGAGATTACGCCAACACCTGTTGATGAAAAGGACGTTGATGAAGTGGCCCCTTCGTCATCCGATGCCGCTGCTGCAGAAGAGCAACAACGTACTCAGGTAGGCAAGTTGAACGTGGAGGAACGTTTCAAGCCAACATCTGTTGAGATTGTTCCAACAGTTGAAAAGCCAGCAGAAGTTGGAAAGTTGAATGTTGCAGATCGTTTCAAGGCTCCTCAAGGAGAAGTTGTTCGCACTGCTCAAGACGCACCTCAGTCCGTTGGAAAGCTCAAGGTGGATGATCGTTTCAAGCCTGTGAGTCAGATTGAAGTGAAGCGCACGGTAGATGCTCCCTCTGTTGGAAAGTTGAACTTGTCGACTGCTCATGATGCTGCCGATGATGACAACAATGACGACGAGGATGGCCCCAAGCAGCCAGGAAAGTTGAACTTGGCTGAACGCTACAAGCCACCAACTGAGGATGGTGCTACGTCGCCCAGATCTGTGGAGCAACCAGAGTCAGTTGGAAAGCTGAACATTGCAGACCGTTTCAAGCCTGTGGGACAAGTTGAAGTTGTTCCCACTGTTGAGAAGCCAGAGGTGAAGAAGCTGAATGTGGCAGATCGTTTCAAGCCTGTGAGTCAGATTGAAGTGAAGAGAACTGTGGAAGATGTTCCCGAGAGTGTTGGAAAGTTGAACTTGGAGAACCGTTTCAAGGGAACAAGCCAAGTTGAAGTGAAAAAGACGGTTGAAGTGGAACCAGTCCGTAAGATGTCTGTGGATGAGCGTTTTAAGCCGGAAAGTCAGATTGAGGTTGTGAAGATGGTGCCGACTGCCGCATCGCTGGAGGAACTGATTGGTCTTGATCAAAGAGGAGAGGAGAAGAAGGAAGAGAAGCCAGCAGAAACTGAAGAAGAAAGAGAGGCTCGCGAGAAGGCTGCTGCAGAGAAGAAGGCTGCTCGTGAAGCTGAGTTGGCTGAGAAGCAGCGTCGTGAAGAACAAGAGCGTGCTGCAAAGAAGGCTGCTGCTGAAGAAAAGGTTCGTCAAGCTGAAGAAAAAGCAAGAGCTGCTGCCGAAGAAAAGGCAAGAGCTGCAGCTGAAGAAAAGACCAAAGCTGCTGCATCGTCTGATTCTGATTTGGCTTCAAGAGAAGCTGCTTTGAAAAAGGCTGAAGACGATGTGAAGAAGGCAATTGCTGCTGCAGAAGCACGTGAAGCTGCTGCAAGAAAGGCAGAAGAAGCAGCACAACATGCAGAATCTGCCGCCAAGAAAGCTGAAGAATCAGCACGTCACGCAGAATCTGCTGCCAAGAAAGCGGAAGAATCGGCACGTCATGCAGAATCAGCAGCAAAGCACGCAGAGGAAGGTGCAGCCAAGAGAGAAGCGTCTGCAAAGAAGCTTGAAGAAGAATTGGCACAAAAGTTGAGTGAAGCAGCAAGTGCACCTGCAAGCTCAACTCCCAAGGTTGATGCAAAGTACTCATCATGGAACGAATTCTTCACTCTTGCTGAATTACCTGAAGACGCTGCCCAAGAATATGCTGGTCTATTTGAAGATGCGCAGATTGAATTGTCTCAAGCAGTTGATTTGACAAAGGAAGAGTTGGTTGAGTTGGAAATCAAGATGGGTCACCGCATGAAGATCTTGAAGTTGGTAGCTGCAATTGGTGGAAAGAAAGCTGAGTAAAGCAATGATTTTTGAGGTTTCTCTGTTAAGGTTTTCAGTTAGAAGACAGTTGGCC
>CAZEGK010000139.1:0-2952 GCA_964512205.1 uncultured bacterium
TTTTTTTTTTAACTTCTCTCTCGCAGATTGTTCTACACAGGCCTTTGCCCTGGTCCTGCGGACTGTATGTGCACTTTTGGAAGTGGATGTAGTGGATCTGCATCTGCGCAAGAACTTGCATTAGCTTCGTCTGGTGGTTGTGGTGGTCAATGCCGTCAAGTAGCCCACGGTCAATGTCCTGGAAACAGCAGCTGTCTCAACGATGTTGGATCTTGTGGTTCAAGTGGCGGTGGAGGTTGTCTCAATCCTTGCGGCTCTCCTTGTGCATGCTGTGGTATTCCAAGCAACGGCATCTACTTTCTCACCTCGTTCGATGGATCTTCATGTTCATGTGGCCCATGCCATGCATACGGAGATTACTTTGCTGCAGATCGTCAACGCTATGGATGTGGTCGCCATCTCAATGTGTGCCGTGGTGGTAACTGCGTGAAACTTGTCGTGACAGACTATGGTCCATCTTGTTTTGTGGAGAACGATGCAGGAGGTCCCGTTCTTGATGCATCACCCGCAACTTGTCACGCTCTGACCGGAGGCAATTCTTGTGGTTGGAGCGACCATTTTAGTGTTTCCGTTGCTACTGCTCTTGCTCCCGAGCAAGACGGAAGACCTTTGGGACCATTCAAGGTTACACCTGAGGAATTTGCTGAGATTGTCCGAATCGGCAAGGAACTTGATGCAAAAGACTCTTTGAAACAACAAAAGAAAATCGTTCATTGATCTAGTAAACCTGAATGTAACAACTCTATGAAACGCGTTGCGTCTTGGGCAGCCACTTCAATGATACTACTGTCAAAGGCAAGAAATTGTAACTGGGCTCCAGTGAGACGAGCTGCTTGTAAAAACGACACACCGAAATCATTTCGCTTGGCTCGGGTGGAAGGGACAGCAGGTGTGACACCAAGCATCAAGTAAGAATTGGAATCGCGTTTAAATGCTCCCAACACTAATGGCTTTGATGGTTTTCCTGGCTTGCGTAAGGCGTCCAACAAAAACAAGGCAAGCCTTGTAAGCAAATGCGGCTGTGAGAATACCTCGTACTGTGCCGAATCATTTAAAAAGCCAAAGCGAAACGGACCATTGCGAACAATGATACGCTTCATCAAAACATCCACTCCCGACTGGATAACAGACTTTTGAATTCCAATGGCCATATTGAGTCCTTCAGTGATCAAGTTCCAATTGACGCGAGCCGACAAAGCATCATATGCTTGCCAAAAGCGCTGCTTATCAGAACCAGAGTCACGATTCTTCCAGCCTTGTTCCAATAACGTTGATACCACATACACAAAATCCGATGCACTCACTTGCACCTTGTTGTCCAAGGTCCGGATGAAGGATGGAAACGTCAAGTCCTTCAACCCATACTCTGGCGCGTATGTATCAAGCGCTGATGGTAGACGATCTTTAATGTCCGCGTTCATGCTTGAAAACTTTTGGCGACATTGAAACAAAGGAAACCCCATTTTGGCAAGCAATTGGTCCAATCGTCGACGACCTTGCTCCGTCCAAATATGCAATCGTGTAGCAATTTGAGGCGAATGATGCATGCTATCGTACAGAGTCCAGTGCCTGTGCAAAACAAATTGATATTCGTATTGCTCAAATCGTAATGCTTTGTCATTGGACGTTACTGCAGCCAGCCTGAGGACATCCAAATGCTTGACATACTGCTTTGCCGAGCAGCGGTGTTGCAAAAAATGTTCAGTCAAGCCAAGACATGCAAGCCACATGGCGTGAGATGATTCAGCAGCCTCTTGTGCTGCCAATTCATACATGAGCATACTAGCACTCGTTCCATAGTAAGATCCACTTGCAAAGTCATCCGAAAAGTCAGGCGTTGGCACTACATCATCCTGCTCTTCTTGAACCACTTCATCTTCCTCGCTGGCTGTTCTGGCACGCTTGGATGGTGACGGAGATGCACTAATCTTGTCATCATCATCACCCATAACAGGCTCTTTGATAGTTGGAGGCGGTAATACCCCTCTTGGTTCAGGAACAGAGTCTGTGTCAGCAAAAACAACAACATTGCTACTGTTGTTGATATTGTTCATATGAACGGGACGATGATAGTCAATAACGTAAGCGGAACGGTCTGCTTGTTCTTGAAGATGAAGAAACGACTCAACATCAACAATGGCACCACAGTTAATCATAACAACACTACGAATATCTTCGTTACCGAACAAAAGCGACTTGGCTTGATCCATCAAATCTTCATACCCCGAAACGTGAACAAGATGATACAAAATATTGTCGCGATAGAAAAGACTCTGCCAACAGGAACATTTAGAAAAAAAAAAAAAAAAAAAAAGGAGAGACACGCACCGTAAGCATAGAGCAGGCAGCCAAAGCATCCACTGAAGGTGCTACAAACACAATTACACTACAATAGAACGTTAGAAAACAAGGATACGTTTCGCGCCCGAAAAAAAAAAAAAAAAAAAAAAAAGGAACAGAAATCCTCAATCTTGAATATGTAGACCAAATACTTGTCTACAGATAATCATGACAAAGACCTCTAATGAACAACCAGATGACTCTGACATAACATACCTGCAACCAGAACCTCCAGCTTGCTGCTGAATAAGACGGTATGCAACCTTGAAACGGCCAAGCGGAATAAGCATAAATAAAAAGTAGCCCCTTTCAACAAATAAAAATTCCTTAGCGGTTGGCATGGTTGACAAAAAAAATAAAAAAAATCAAAATCAAAAAACCGGGACTAGTTTTCAGCATCTTTCGTAGGGTCGTCTGAGAAATCATGTCTCGGTACGTGTTTTAGATGAAAAGAGAAGAGGGTTAAATAGCGACAGACTTTTTTTTTTTTTTTTTTTTTTTTTTTTGTTCTTTCCTTAATGGCCCTTGTATTTGTCGCTCGTCCCTCATCTCCACTATGCAGACCTTGTCTGGACAAGCGTTAGACATTTGTGCTTTGAGGAAGTTTTTTTT
>CAZEGK010000140.1:0-2899 GCA_964512205.1 uncultured bacterium
AAAAAAAAAAAAAAAAAAAAAAAAAAAAAAAAAAAAAAAAAAAAAAAACAACAAATCTCTGCGGCGTGCTGTTTTTTAATGTGACACTACTACGGCTGTGGTCAAGTAGGTGAGGAGAGGGAAGTTTTGTTTCAGATACGAATTTCCTACAGCGTATATTTCATCTTGTTGATCGGAAGATTCTCCGTACTGACTATAAAGTCTGTCCACCACACTCATCCCATTGCCCATGACTCGAGCAAAAGGAGCAAAACCTTGCCCGTCCAAAAAAGAGTTGTTTGCATAGTTAAAAAAAAGTTGGGTTGTCCGCGTGTTGGGTCCAGCGGTGGCGTAACAAAGTGTTCCTCGGACGTTGCTTAAGACGACAGGATCATCTGCGATGGTGGCATTGACCCAACGAGATGAGACAGAGGGTGAGCCATTGATCCCAAATTGGGCTACAAAATTTTGCAGGACTCGAAACATGGCGTTTTGGTTGTAGTAGTGTTGTTGTTGGATGAGTTGGTAGAAACGATCAACACCCAGAGGAGCCCACGAGCGATTCACTTCAAGCAACAAAGAATTTTGTGGAGGAGGCAAAGAAAAAGTCATGTTCACACGAAAATAGGATGGTGCCGTGGAAGAACCATGGCATGTGTACAAAAAAAACAACAGGAGAAGAAGCATTTTGACCAAGCCCTCTTTTCTCTTGTTTTTTTGTTGTGGTTTGTTTTTTTGCGATTTGTTGAGTGTCTCCATGAGTAGTGAAGATAAGAAGAAGAAGAGGTCACAAGACTTTAAAAAGGAAAAGTCAAAGCGAGATAGGTCACCTGACCTTGACAAGGCAAATGCAACTCGTAGCAGCCAGTTTAGAGATGTTAAGCAACGCCGAAAGTCACAAAAGCCTGACTGGGAACTCATTGAAGAAGCCAAGCGCATTTATGACATTGTGAAGCCTAATGATGTGAGTATATCGTTGTTTTTTCATGTTTTTTTTTTAATCTTTTTTTTTTTTTTTTCAAGAAATCGCTCATTCCCGGTGATCGATCGCAATTGATTCAGCAACTCATAACTGCCATTAAAGGCCGTGCTGCAAAACTTGTTCTGAAGGTGAGCTAATTCGATTGCGTGCTTCATGAAAAGTGTTAACATTTTTTTTTTTTTTTTTTTTTTTTTTTAAGCACGATGCGTCTCGCATGGTTCAAAAGTGTGTTAAGCATGGTACTGTTGAGCAACGTCAAGAGATTATTGAAGAGTTGAAGGATCATTTCTTGCCCATGATGAAAAGTCGTTATGGTAAATTTTTGGCCAAAAAATTGCTCATGTACGCCAATGCGGAGCAGCGGAAGTGGTTGTTGGGTCAGTTCAAAGGTATTGCGCGCAAAATGATCAAACAAAAAGACAGTGCCGATGTGTTAGAGTATGCTTTCAGCGAATATATGAACGCGGGAATGCGGCGCCAAGTTTTGTTTGAGATTTGTTCGCCCGAGCTGGCCGATATGCCCGGGTCGCAAGCGGAGAGTTTGCGGAGTATTTTTGCTCGAGGTGATGTTTTACGCAACAAGAGGACGTGTGAGGATGTGGAGCATTTGTTGACACGATGGGTGGAGAAGGAGATGTTGAAAAACAGTGTGGTGCATGCCGTGTTGTGGGAATATGCTGTGTGTGTTCCTGATGCTCGTCGAGATGGGTTCATTGGTATGTTGAAGGATGTCATGGTCCACTTCTCTCACACCCAAGCAGGCTCACGAGTAGCGCATTTTTGTGTGTCCTACGCATCGGCTAAAGATCGCAAGGCCATGGTGAAATCGTTTAGGCCTTATGTGGAAGGAACAGCATCCGATGAATTTGGAAGTGTGGCATTGACGCAGTTGTTGATGGTGATGGACGATACACGAACGTCCAGTTCATTGTTGAAACCTTTGTTGGAGTTGTCCGTAGCACCCCAATTGTTGGCCAATTCGTATGTGAGTCGATTGTTCTTGCACATATTGGCACCATGCTCCAAAACGCATTTTCCAGAGTGGTGGATTGAGCTGATGGAACCTCAGGCCCGAGTGAAGGATGAACAGAGTGGAGAAATGGTTCCCACAAGCAAAAAACCTGCCGATGTGAGACAACAAGAGCTTTTGGATGTGGTGGTTGGTCCTCTGATTGATGTGTTCTTGGGAGAACTTCGCACCATTGTGAGTAGTATTACGCTGGACGAGAAAAACTACGGCGAAGATCGTCTTTTGGCCAGCAAAAACACTTTGGGTATTTTGTATGAATTGTTAACGTTGAAGCAAGAAAAGTATACCAACTCGATTCAATCTCTTTTTGAAGAGTTGCTTCGTGTCATCTCGTGCCAAGCCAACTTGTTGGGTCGTTTCCACACGTCGCGCATGCTGAAGCGTCTGGTGACACATGCAGTGGAAGGAGCGTCTGCTACACACTTGGACTTTGTTCGCAACTTCTGGGGTGATTTGGAGAAGAAGGGACATCGATACGTTTTGTTCTTGCTTCGCACCAAGGGAGCATCATTCATCGTGGTCGCATTTGGAGAGAATCCATTGTTGCAAAAGACAGTGATCGAGTTTATGAAGCCCATGAAAAGCAAAGTGGCAGAGATTGAAGAGGCACCAGCAAAGTTGTTTTTGAAATTGCTCACCGGAGACTCGGCACCACCACCATCAGCTGGAAAAACATCAGCCAAAACATCAGCCAAAACACCGGCACAAAAGAAGCAAAAAAAGTAAAAAAAAAAATTGGAAAATCGTTCACCTCACGGTGGGTTAGTGCAAGATGGCAAAAGTGTTTACGCCGGACGACAAGCGCTTCAAGTGCGTTTTTTTTTTTTTTTTTTTTTTTTTTTTTTTTTTTTTCTTTTTTTTTTTTTTTATTTTTTTTTTTTTTTTTTTTTTTTTTTTTTTTTTTTTTT
>CAZEGK010000141.1:0-2897 GCA_964512205.1 uncultured bacterium
ACAGTGATAAGCCCGTACTGGTAGATTTTACAGCCACCTGGTGCGGCCCCTGCAAGATGATGGCCCCCATATTAGAGGAGGTGAAGAAATCTGTGGGCGATAGCCTTACCATTGTAAAGGTAGATGTAGATAAGAACCCCGAAGTATCGGGCCAGTTCCAAATATCGGGCGTACCTACGCTGATACTGTTTAAGAACGGACAGGTAAAATGGCGCCAGTCGGGCGTAATACCCGCCAATCAGCTAAAGCAAATACTGGCGCAGCACAGCGCATAATACTACCTTTGCATCTGCCCAAAGACCGCAAAGATGCATAAGTGCTTCATCTCTTCTCTTTTGTTAGCAGCAATATTATTTGCCTGTATGCCTGTTATAGCAGCACCGGGCAAGTATTTGTTAAAGCCCTCCGCCTTTCAGCATTGTATGCAGTGGCAGCGGGTATTGCTGATAGATGTAAGCACACCGGATGAGTATGCACAAGGGCATATAAAAGGCTCCATCAATATAGACTGGACGGGTAGCGACTTTGACGATAAAATAGCGGCACTGGGCAATGACCGTCCTGCACTGGTGTATGATCATAATGGCAGTAAATCTGCTCTCGCGGCTGACAATTTGCGTAAGGCTGGTTTCAAAGAAGTATATGAGCTAAAAGGTGGATTGCAGGAATGGCTGGCAGATAAGAAACAGGTAGAAAAAGACACTTCGCTGCTGGAGATGAGTATGGAAAGGTATAAACAACTGCTTGCCACAGATAGGCTTACGCTGGTAGATTTTTCTGCTCCCTGGTGCATACCCTGCCGCAATATGGCACCCTCTGTAGATGCACTGGAAAAAGACAAGGCAGGCGTGCTAAAAGTAATACGCATCAATACCGATGAGCACCAACACCTGGCTACAGAATTGCAGGTAACAGGATTACCCACCGTATTTATTTATAAGCAGGGAAAGGTTGTTTGGCGTCATATTGGCTACACTACAAAAGAAGTATTATACCAGGCGGTAGATAGTCTTAAATAAGGGTTATCATACATCCCGAAATGTTACCAAATCATTAAGTTAAGGTTAAGTGTTGAGCCTGCTATAAGCTAGTGCAGCAGAGGGTTTTAGCTTTGCAGCAAATTGTAGTTGTATGGCGTTATTGCAGAAGTTTTTTAGTCCTGACGGGCATAAGTTCTATGGATTGTTTGACCAGGTAGCCGACAAATTGCAGGAGATGAGCATTACCTTTCATGCCGCCCTATGCCATACTACCGAAGATCCATTTGAGCTATTGGTAGATCGCCTGGCTAAGATGGAAGAAGAGAATGATGTGCTTACCCATAAACTGTTCGTAGAGCTCAGCAAAAATTTCATTACCCCCTTCGATAGGGAAGATATACACGCTATGGCATCGGGGCTTGATGATATTGCAGACCTGCAGTATGGGGTGGTAAGGCAAATGAAGAGCTATGGATTGCAGCAGGTAGGTGTTACCTCTCAATACGTTGCCGGGGAGATCAAACATTTTACCTCGATATTGCTGCAAACGATCAAAGGCTTGCAGGATAAGCGGACGCTTACATCATTAAAGACACATTGCCTGGAGCTGCGCAGGATCACCGTTACCTGCGATAGCCGTATAGATGCTGCCGTGGCAGGCCTCTTCCCCGATCATACAGAGCCTGTTGTTATCATCAAATGGATGGAGCACTTCCAGATGCTGCGTGCACTGGTAGATAAATGCGCTAATGCGGTAGGGGTTATCGAAGCCATCATCATTAAGTACGAATAGAAAAAAAGCCCTCTTATAAAAGAGAGCTTTCTTATGTTTTAAACGTTGCTTGTTATTTGTTCTGTAGACCGTACGTCTTACAGCTGAGTAGCAGTGTACACTACATCTGTAGTATAAGTACCTGCAGGGTAGCTGAAGCCCGGTGTAGCCTGGTACATTACGCTGAATGTTTGGTTACCACCACGGCTACCGTTAGATATCAGGTTTTGGTTAGCACTTGTTAAACCTGCATAAGCTGTAGTAGAGAACGGAGTAGCTACAGTTCCACTAGTACCGTTTGCTGTTACTTTAAGAGCCAGTACACCGCTTACAGGCATTGTAGGAGCAGGTGTAGTAGAACCTGTATAGCTGAAGCTTGCAGCGCTTGATTTTACTGTTACAGTAAAGTTTTTGTTAGAACGTACTTTCAGTTCCTGTGCAGCAGATGTAACACCGTTTGCGTAGTCATTTACTGTGTTGAAAGCCAGGTTAACTGCAGTTCCTGTAGCAGTACCAGATCCTGTGAAAGTCAGTTCGATAGCGTCAGACAGGTTCAGGTTTACAGTTTGAGTAGCTGTAGAAGAAACTTGTGCGTTAGCTGCGTAAGTTGATGTCAGGATAGCTGCGATTGCGATGATCTTTTTCATTTTGTTTGTTTTGATTTTTAAAGTTTTGTTTCGATTGTTTTTTAAAGCTTGTGTTTTTTTGTTTTTTGCTTTGATGACACAAAGATGGGGGTAAGCACCTGCCTTCGCCAAAGAAAAAAGCCCGTTTAACCACTCAATTGCAACTCGTTAGAAATTGATTAACAATCGTATATAACGCCCTGGGGTTTGAAAAAGCCTGTAAAATCAATAGTTTTGCGGGATAATTATGCGAATATTAATGGTATGCCTCGGCAATATATGCCGGTCGCCGATAGCAGAGGGTGTGATGCGCCATAAGATACTGGCACATGGTTTGGACTGGGAAGTAGACTCTGCAGGAACGGAATCTTACCATATAGGCGAGCAGCCACACAGGCATTCGCAACAGGTATGCAGGCAACATGGTTTAGATATATCTTCGCAGGTGGCACGCAAGTTTACCAAAGCCGACTTTGACAGGTTTGATATCATCTATGCGATGGCAAAGGACGTGTACCG
>CAZEGK010000142.1:0-2885 GCA_964512205.1 uncultured bacterium
TTTTTTCCACTCGTGGTGCTAACGCCCTCTCTATTACAGTGGGTCATGGGTCTTTTGGTGTTGTTTTTCAAGCGCTCGTTGAGGGTTCGGACGAGACTGTGGCTATTAAAAAGGTTTTGCAAGACCGAAGGTTCAAAAACAGAGAACTGGAGATCATGGAAACCTTGAATCATCCAAATGTGGTTAAGTTGAAGCAATCATTTTTCACCACTGACAAGAACGACGAGGTGTATTTGAACCTTGTTATGGAATACATTCCTGAGACTGTCTATGTGGTTTCTCGTCATTATTCCAAAGCAAAGCAAATGATTCCTCCTGTGTATTGCAAGCTCTACATGTATCAGTTGTTCAGAGCTCTTGCATACATTCACACCATGGGTGTGTGTCATCGCGACATCAAGCCTCAGAACTTGTTGCTGGATCCTGTCAGTGGTCGTGTCAAGTTGTGCGATTTTGGTTCAGCCAAGGTTCTTCTTCCAGGCAAGCCCAACGTGTCATACATTTGCTCTCGCTACTACAGAGCACCAGAACTCATTTTTGGATCCAGAGATTACACATGTGCCATCGATGTCTGGTCTATGGGATGCGTAATGGCAGAGCTCTACATTGGACAACCTTTGTTTCCTGGAGAGTCTGGAGTAGATCAGCTGGTGGAAGTGATCAAAGTTCTCGGAACTCCCACTCCTGATGAAATCAAGGCTATGAATGAGCATTACACAGACTTTCGTTTTCCAGTCATCAAACCAAATCCTTGGACCAAAGTATTCCCACCTTTTGCTCCAGCTGATGCCATCAACCTCATTTCACATTTGCTCATGTATACGCCCACGCAGCGTTACTCAGCATTGGATGCCATGGCTCATGAATACTTTGATGATTTGCGTGTTCCTACATGCGTGTTGCCTGGAGATAAGCCATTGCCTGCTCTCTTCAACTTTAGCCGCGCAGAAGTGAAGAATATGGGAAAGAAGTATGCACCTAAACTCATTCCTGCACACGTCAAGTTGTCATTTGATGTTGATTCCATCCTTGCTGGAGCTGCATTTCCTGATGCTGAAGCAGACGTTTACGATGGTTACTCTGAATAACCTACAAGCTAGGGAAGGAGAAGGGTGGGGGGGGGGGGGGGGGAAAGGGGAAAAGCAAGCAAAATGCTTTTTTTAATTTTTTTTAGGAATGTGTAGTTGTCATAGGGAATATCCAAAAAGAAAAAACACAAAAACAACGGAAAATCAAAAAAATGATACAAAAAAAAAGGAATAAAATCAAAGGATTATGAAAATTTGAGTTTTTTTTTTTTTTTTTTTTGGTACACAAGCAGTTTTAAAAAAGAACACAGCAACCTGATGACTCATCAGGGGCATCGTCTGCCTCAACGGTCTCTGTCTTGTACTTCTTCACCAGTCTAACCAACTCAAAGAAAACTTCATCCACATTGACTCTCGTCTTTGCTGATGTTTCAAAGAATGGAACGTCAAACTTTTCTGCCAACGTCTTTCCTTCGGACGTTGGTACCTCACGATCACTGTCCAAGTCGCACTTGGATCCCACCACAATCAAAGGAACATCTTCCACTCCCTTTACCGACAAAATGTGGTCATGAAAGCGGTTGACATCCGTAAACGTGTCACGCATGGTAATGGAGTAAACAATCAAAAAGCCCTCTCCAAGTCTGTAGTAGTTGTCACGCATGTACTCTTCTTGACCGGCAGTATCCAAAATGTCCAACTGGCACTTTTCCGAGTCCACTTCAATAATTTTACGGTACGAGTCGGCCGTAGTGGGGTCATACTCTTCAACAAAGTTACCATACCTGAAAAAGCAGTCTTGATTAGCGCAGAGAAAAAAAAAAAAAAAAAAAAAAGAAACCCAAAAAAAGAAAAAAATTGACCACTCACATGAACATTTGTGTTAAGGCAGACTTTCCTGCACCAGCTGCACCGACAACAATCACCTGTAAGAAAACCATGTTAGAAACGTTCAAAACTACGCAATTCTTCCCTTTCAGAGCTTTTTTTTTTTCTTTTTTTTTTTTTTTCCTCGCATCCCAAAAAACATCCATCCAATCAACAGAAGAACCACCCAGTCTCAAAAACAAGTTCCAAAAAGGGGTCAGTATGCGATCCAGTGATGGAAAGCTTTAAAAAAAAAAAAAAAAAAAAAAAAAGGGGAAAAAAAAGTCATCTTCTTACCTTGTGTTCAGGATATCCAGAACGACCTGCTTTGGGCTTATTTGCCATGATGACCCACAACCAAGTTGTTACAAATTCAAAATTTCGAATTTTTTTTTTTTTTTTTATTCTCCTGCCTAATACGAGCAACACTTTAATAACACCATTTTTTTTTAATTTCCCTGTTTTTTCTTTTGCTTCATAACTTTAATTACAAGATTTGACAACCTGATTTCTTTGGCTTTGCTCTTTCAGGTTTATCTCCCAAATGGAGTTGGACGCATTTTTGGAAGATTGCTTCAATGTTCTCATTTGCTTTGGCAGAACATTCCAAGTATGGACAATCCCATTCCTTAGCTTGTTGTTCTGCAGTCTCTCTCTTCACCGTCCGTTCATCTGCCAAATCCAATTTGTTTCCCACAAGCACAATGGGAGGAACAACAGGGTCTTTCGTATCAAGAATCTGCTCGCGTATCTCTTTGGTCTCGAAGAACGTACTCTCAGCCACAATGGAGTAGACAACAACAAAAACTTCACCCGCTTTCATGTACAGATTCCTCATAGAAACAAACTGCTCCGTCCCGGCAGTATCAATAATCTCAAGCACATAAGAGTTATCTTTGTACTCAATCTGCTTCAAATATGTGTCCTCAATGGTAGGGTCTGAAAACGAAACCAAAATTAGCAAGGCTTTTTTTTTTTTTTTTTTTTTTT
>CAZEGK010000143.1:0-2860 GCA_964512205.1 uncultured bacterium
AAAAAAAAAAAAAAAACAAACAAAAAAAAAAAAAAAAAAAAAAAAAAAAAAAAAACTCACCACCACGTCCGCTGGGCCTGTGATATTTGTAATGTTCAACAAGTCCATCTTCAAAAGACCATTGAATTCTTTTTTTTTTTTTTTTTTTTTTAAACTTTTTTTTTTTTTTTTTTAACGTTTTTCTTTTTGCTTTCCCGCGGCTTTTCAATCCATGTTTGAGAGTTTTTTGAACAGGTATGATATGGATCTTCCTTCTACTCTTGTCGGAATGGCATCGGGAGCTCTGTGTCGAGTTGCCGGTGCACAATAGCAATTTTTTCTTCTACATTCAAAGCAAGATCTGAATTGACATACTGAGCAGAAGAAATACTCAAATCCTGTTCCAGGTGTTCCAGGTTCATCATTATCATTTGCATTCTTATCATCATCATCATCATCAAAGTCATCAAGTCTTCTCTTTCTTCTCTTTCTTGTGTTATCATCATCGCCATCACCATCATCATCATCATCATCTTCTTCTTCTCTTTGATTTTTTCCTTGTCTTTCCTTTTCTTTTCTTTCCTGCATCAGTTCTTCTTGTTCCTTTTCTCTGCATTCTCCACACAACTGATTGAAGCATGTCGAGCACCTCACTCCTCCACACCCTGCACCATGACACCTCCTTCCTTCCTCACATCGTTGACACCGCAATCTCAATCGTTCGGCACAATTAGCACAACTGTGTCCACACTGATCACAACATCGAGACAGTGAAGAAACCAATCGCAAAGAACGTTGAGCACATTCCACACATTTGCCAACACCACAATGAGGACACGGTAAAACATGCATTTGCATCATTTGCTGAACAGAAAGAACGGACAACTGAGAACCACACACACATAAATCTGCAGCACTCAATGAGGAACCATTATTGTTGACATTAGCATTGGCGTTGTTGTTGTTGGCGTTGGCAGATTCAGATGGTAAATCTCCCGCCGATGAACGAAGTCTTTGAAGCACTTCTTCACGCAACATTTCTTCCACTGTATCTACAAGTGGAACATCTGGAGTATCTATACCATCCTGAACATCAGCAACACCATCGTCATCATCTGCACCAGCACGACCAAAAACACGAGATTTTTTGGTGCTAGATGGAGAATACAGAGGATGTTGTTCAAGAAGTCGTTTGCTAACTCTCTTTCCCCATTCTGATGGAGATCCATGGATACGCTTATGATAGTCGTTGTTCTGACGACGCTCCTCCTTCAACAGACGATAACACACTTGAAAAAAAAAAAAATGTTAGAGCTTTTTTTCTTTTTTTTTTTTTTTTTTTTTTTTTTTGGCGCGATGTTTATGCCTTTAAAAAAATTGACCCCTGAGAAAGTCTGTGAGACAGAATCATCATTAGCATTATCTTGGCGCATTCATATTCACAATTCATGCGTTCATTGGCCTAAAATAAAATTTTGGCGCCAACCCCTCGACTTGATAATATAAAGCTAGCTAATGAAAAAAATGACCCATACTTATCTTCAATGAGTGAAAGACCATCTCAAAGAGAAATAGAGCAGTTTCTTTTTTTTTTTTTTTTTTTTTTTTTTCTAAAGTTTGCTATGCTTACCTTGAAGTTCGGCTACAAGTTGAGCTTCTGTGTCAGAGTTGAAGCTTCCACTTGAGAGAGACCTAGGAAAGTAACTTGTAGACACGCGCCAGTTGGCAGGCTTGGAAATGACCAAAGCACTACTGTCTGACCAAGATCCATCAAAACTGAAATCTGATGGAGTTCCTTTCTCCTCTGCACTTGGTTGTTGCAACTGAGATACGGTGGAGATTCGATGTAACTTGGGTGTCGAAAAAAGAGACATCCTTCGCGCCAAAAAAAAAGTTAATCAATATAATTTCGTCTTTCAGGGTTCAACGGCTTTACTAATTGTTAGCAGCATCCTCCCTTCTTCTCTTCCACTCCAGCAGGTGCAGCATTTGGATTCACCACGTTAGGATCAGCCTCCTTTGTTCTCGAAACGTCCGCCTCCAGAATTTTTTGCACCAAGGCTTTGGCGGCCTTATCTATACCCACATTGTCCTTGGCACTGGTCTCGAACCACCCCGCGAAACCATGTTCTGCGCAAAACTTGTCCATCTCTTCTTTGTTTCTGCCGAGCCCGTCCTTGGGGTTCAAATCACACTTGTTGGCAAGAAGAACAACCTTTAAAAAAAAAAAAAAAAAAAGAAGAAGGAGATTAGTTGCAGGATGGATGATTCAATGGATAAATGTTTTGACTTACAGGAATAGGACGGTCATCAGGAGGAAGAGTGACTTTTGAATCAATGTCAGCCTTCCATTTCTGAACTGCCTCAAACGTAGCAACACGAGTCACATCGAACACAACAAAAGCTCCCACAGCTTCGCGATAATAAACACGAGTCATGTTTCCAAAACGCTCTTGTCCCGCAATATCCCACAACTGCAATCGCACCACAGTGTTTTGGTCCCAGTTGATGACCTTGAGAGCAAAATCCACACCAATCGTAGATTTGTAGTGCATCGAAAAGATGTTGTGAACAAATCTACATGAGAAGTCGTTGTTAGTGCGCAGTTTTTTTTTTTTTTTTTTTTTTTTTTTTTTAAATGTTTTGCCGCCTTTGCAACGAAACACTCAAGACAAAGCGCAGAATCCTTGCCAAGAATACAAAATTTCCCTTGCGGATCTTACCTCTTGATGATAGAAGTCTTTCCAGTGCCGATATCCCCAACAACCAAAACCTAAAGTTTTTTTTTTTTTTTTTTTTTTTTTTTTTTTTTTTTTTAAAAAAAATTAAAAAATTTAAAAAAAATAATTTATTTTCTCAACTAAACAAAAAAAAAAAAATT
>CAZEGK010000144.1:0-2859 GCA_964512205.1 uncultured bacterium
AAAAAAAAAAAAAAAAAAAAAAAAAAAAAAAAAAAAAAAAAAAAGGAAAAAGAAACAAAGAACAATAAATCCAAGTGTGTACTTACAGACAAGTCGTCACCGCTTTCGTCAAAGTCTGAGTCACTCATTCCGTTTTTCAATTTTTTAGAAAAAAAAAAAAAAAAAACAAAAAAAGCAAAGCCAAGCGAATGGTCGTGGCAATTGTGTTGGCTGTTGCCGCGATGGTAGCAGGTTACATGGTTGTTACATTTTTTGTGAAGCGTTGGTCATCTTCATCGAGCAGTTCTTCTGTTGCCTCTCGAAGTAAATCTGCACCTAGCACCACAGGACATGCGTCAAGACATGTGAGACATTCACGAAGAAGATCAGAAGAGGAAGCTCTCACTCATGCACGTGCTCATCATCAGGACACTGAAAGACATAGTGCTTCGGCAGCCAAAGCAGAATCATTGTCTTTGTCCTCTTCTTCTGTTGTGGCCTCGTCCTCCTCGACCACTACTACTCCCATGAAGCCCTTGATCAAGCGTGGCAAAACACGAGAGCATGTTCATAATCTCAACACGCTAGCAGCGCGTAAAAAAACTCCTGACCACTCGGAAGAAAGCCAAGAGCTTCACCATGCTGCAGCAGCCGTGTTGGAACAACACAAAAAAAAACAAGAAGAAGAAGAAAGAGAAGTTCCTCTTCCAGCTTCTCATCCTATATATTGTCCTCCCTTAGTTGCCCCCACCGAAGAACACGAGCAAAAAATTCTTCTTCTTCAACATCGTCTTCGTGAGGTCATGATTGCCTTCTACGACGACCCTCACACCTACGCTCGTTTTTTAGCCGCTCGACAATGGGATTTAGACAGAGCCGAGCAAATGTTGCGCGCAGCCATTGAGTGGCGCAAATCCCTCCCTCCCGTTGTGCCCGAGTATGAAGATTTAGTGAGTTTAGGCTTAGCCTCGGAACTGATGACCATTATGCCCGGTGTAGATTTGTTCGGACGTATCATTTGTTACATGTGTCCTCGTCGTCACAATCCTCGTGTCCGAGACGTCGACTTGTCCTTGAGATCCATGATTTGGTTCATGGATCGCCTGTGGAGCGCCACCCGAACAACACACTACAAAAAATTTGTGGTTTTATTCAATTTTCGAGGGTTTGCGATGAAAAATAGTGACATTCCGATTGTCCGTGCGTTTTTACCGGTGTTGCAAGATTATTACCCGGAAGTGGTGGGTCGTATCATATTGGTAGAATACCCCATGTTCATTTGGGGACTGTGGAAAATCGTTCGTCCTTTGTTGGATCAAAACACGCAAAACAAAGTGCAATTTATTGGTCCCGATGAATTGTCCGAACATTTTGATCGTAGCACTATCCCCACCGAGATTGGAGGAGACTGGGAAGCACCGGAACCCGAAGTGGATTTGTGGGATCCACAGTTTGATGTCCATGCGTACAAAAAAAGACCAGATGAGGTGATTGAGGAGGACGGAGTGTATTACATCAAGAAACAATGAAAGGATAGGTCTGATTTCCTCTTTTTTCCCCTTTACCAACCTCCTCCTCTGTTGGAAAGACAACGAGTTCCGATTTGACCACCGGGATAAAGAACAAATTGCGTCATGTTTCCATTTCCTCCCACTCCAACATCAAGTTCAACATGCTCTTGCCCATCACGACGACGACGGTCCTTGGAAAGACTGCTACGACATTGAAAACCACACATCCCACAACGACCCATACAACGATGCTCTCCACCACGACGCTTTCCTGTATCATGAGAACGCTCCTTTCTCAAATAAAACATATCATCAATATCAGTCATATTGACACCCTTTAACTCGTTTAAAATTTTCACTTCTTGGGCTTTCTTTTTCTTTTTTTTTTTTTTTTTTTTTTTTTTTTTTTTTTTCTTAAATTTTCTTTTTTTAATTTTTTTTTTTTTTTTTTTTTTCCCTTTGTCTTTCTTTTTCTTTTCTTTTTTTTTTAACTGAAATTCACTCGCACAACTCGCATTTGTTTATTTTCCTTCCCATTGGCTTTGGAGTGCCTTCTTCTTTGCTGCACGATCAGCAGCAGCAGCAGCAGCAGCTTCCTTTTCTGCCTTTTCTTTTGCTTCCAACTCATCCTTCAACTTGGCTGCTTTTTCTTCTGCCGCTTGTGCAGCAAAGTTGTTGGCTTTGTTCTGTGACAAGCGACGTTTCTTCTCTGCTGCCAATTTGATCTTTTCCAATGCAATTTTCTCGGCACTGTATTTTTGCTTCAATGTCTCCAACTCAGCCTTGGCCAGGTTACCCTTGACACCTCCTGCTGCCACAGCTTTCTCCAACTCGGAAATCTTGTCGGTAAATGCCCTCTCTTTGGCCATGGCTTCTTGATACTCAGCCAAAGAAGCATTCAACTCAGCCCTCAAGTCTGCAGGCAAAGGGTCAGGTTCTGTCATCAAGTTGGCCACGGGCTTCTCATAGTGAAACACAAGCCACTCTAAAAAAGAGATTCCTCCACTCTTGTCAAAGTCGACACTGGCAAACGTCTTGCGCATTTGGTCGCGTGTCATGGTACGATTTTGAGTGGTTAAAAAACGCAAAAATTCCACCTCGTTCAGCTCAGCCGAGTTGATGTCACGTCCTTTGACATCTTCAGAAGCAGCGATCTTACGAAAAACCTCAGACATTTCCAAAACCTCTGCGAACTTTCCCTCGAACTCTTGAAGATAGCGGTTCAAGAAGAACTTGCTTTGTTCATCAATAGGCTTCTTGCATTGCTCTTTGAACTGAAAAAACAAGGTCAACAAAAGAAAAAGAGAAAAAAAAAAAAAAAAAAAAAAAAAAAGGCAACAAAAAAAAAAAAAACAAAAAGAAGAGATTG
>CAZEGK010000145.1:0-2839 GCA_964512205.1 uncultured bacterium
TCATGGCCCTGTATCAGTGTCAACAAAGTTCTCAAAATGTTTGTTACGATTCGATCTGTCAATCACACCAGAAAAAGTGATTTTAGTTTTGAAACGAGGAAGAGGTCCAACTAGTACCCGTAGCTCGCGCACACTCAGTTACCTCTCGGCCTCTCCTGAGCCTTCTGTCAATCACATTCAGTAAACTTTCGCGACCCACCTCTCTTGGAAAGAGTTGAAGTGTCTTGACTAAATGACCACTTGCTATCACCATTCATGAAAGCCTTTCTTTCATCTGTTTGAGCTTGGACAGAGTAGCGTCAATTTTTTTTTACCCACAGGTAAAAAGTTGTGTTTCAATTTCGGCGCTACTTCAACAAATCTCAGCCTTGTCTTTTCCAGCAAACAAGAAGATGTCAAACGCTCGGCTGCAAACGGTTTTGAAGGAGGTAGGTGATGTCGGCGCTACGTTCTTCGACTTGAACGAAATTGTGTAGAATGTCTGAGTAACACTCGAAAAAAAGGACTGAAATGCGAGGTTTTCGGTCTGGATTGTCAAAGGGTGGTATCTTTTTTTGAATGCTGAGATTGTAAGTTGGGCCACGTGATGTTCACTCTTTGAAAAGACCTTTGCATTTGATAGGGTCTGGCCATTTGATTGAGAGTTACAACATCTATGGACTGGGGCACCTTTGTCGGTTTAAGGTGCAATCAAGTTGACAAAGTTGTTATTCGGATGTAAGAAGGAGAACATTTGAAAAAGCTGCAAGCAAGATAACCTTTTCAAAAAATGTCTGTCGATAAGATGGAGGTTATCCAAAATGTTAGGCTCTGAAGAGTTCTTTCTGCAGTTGAACAAGCACTATTCGAGCTAGTCGCGATTATGATATCTTTATTCTTGACGAATTCAAGAGATACTTTCTGTTTGTTGCCATCATGACTTAAGTTGGCAAAAAAGTTGCAAGAGCGGACAGAGAAAGTTGAAATTTGGCAAAAACGAGATACTGTCTGTCTTTTGCAATTGAAGTTGTGTATGTGCCCAATCGTCAAAGTGAGAGTATGTTCTTTCGGATTTGAGCTACAAACAGTGGTCAAGATTTGTGTTGGCAAATTTGAAATCGGGGTTGGCACTCCACCACTGTAAATTGATGATGATATTGAAGTGATAGGGAAGTTACTGCCAAGGTTCGGTTTCAAAAGTGATTTCATGTTGGCATTTGGATGAGTGATAGATGTGTAGGTAGATGATGCTTTGAAGACGACTATCTGTGTGCAAGGAGTTCAAGTTAGCAGTTGCTGTCTGTTCTTCCTTGTTTGAGGATGAAATTTTTTTAAAAAAGTTTCGACTTGGCTAAAAATAATTTGGTCAACGGCTGTGCAACAAACACTTCACTCAACGAAGATTATGATCAGAACGTCTGCTTTTTTTTGTGTGCAAGGCTCAATGGTATTTGATGAGTGTCGTGTAGATTTACAAATTTTCAATCGCATGCAAGTGCATTTTGATCAAATAAAAAAAAAACCGTCATTTTGTTCGAAGTGGCCACTCTGTTGAAATCAGAACAAGTAGTGCCGACATGTATGCTTATACATGATGTGCAACATGGCTTCATTAATCCAATGTCTGCACATTGCCACACAGTAAAAACGAGCCCTTTTCACGTCTTCTTTTTCAAATCTGCTCTGTTGGGCTTGAGCATCCCACAAATACATTGAGAAACAATATGGCTGAACCTATTTTATGTCATTTCACAATTAATTTGAAGGAGCTGGCATGCATTTTTTTTTAAACCTTCCCAATCACCTCCGAGACTCAAGGTGGTGCACAGTCAAAGAGTGATGGTGGATCAGTTGCCGATGGAAGCATGTCTGGCTAAACGCGCTTTGTTGATCAGTCCTTGAGCGAAGAAAAATTTGTGGTTGCTAAAGGGGCGATTCTTTTTTTTTCTTTTCTCATGTTCGCAACAGTTGTAAATGTCAGCTTTCTTCTATTTGTGTTGCCATCTAGGGTCTGCGTTGGCGTGCAGCGGGTTGAAAGGTAGACTACGTACTGTTTCTTCTTACAAAAACTCAATCTGCAACTCCTCCAGACTCGACAAATCTCCCATCTCTTCAGGAAGACTCTTCAGACCAGTCAATCCATACAGTGTAAGTTTCTTCATCTTCTTCATCTTTCCAATCTCAGTCGGTACTTGCCTTAGTTCCCAACAATTGATACCAAGCTCTTCCAAACATCTCAAGTTTGAAAGCTTTCTCACATTCTTCGTGTGACAACTTCCACAATGTCATCAAAACACATTCACGCGACGGAACACTCTTGCTCTTCCTCAACACACCATCATCTGCGCCAACATACAACACGTCTGTTGAGACCTTTCCTTCAAAAACAACGTCTCCTCTCTCCTCATCGAAAACCTTTAAATAAACGACCTCTTCTTCTTCCATCTTGTCAAAAACACGTGTTCAAGTGCTTGCTTGCTTGCTTGCTTGCCTCGTCCAGCAACAAAAAAAAAAAAAAAAAAAAAGTCTTGCTCTCGTCCTGCTTCAACAACAGAAGAGAGAAACAACTAGCTACGCTCCCCTCCAATGTGTTGCCTCCACGAGACAACCTCCACTTCTCGCTATTTTGTTTTACAGATTGGTTTTATTCCATTCACTTGTCATCTCACTTCTTGCTCCACGCATTGACATCGCACCTCATCATCCATAACATCATAGCGATCACTCTCACCATTTCCTTTGGAACACCATTCAACTCATTCTCATTCTCCTGATTGCCAACATGTGGAAAACGCACTGAAGAGCTCTCTCGTGATTCTCTTTGTTCCTCTTGAAAAAATATGCAAATGACTCCGAGCCT
>CAZEGK010000146.1:0-2836 GCA_964512205.1 uncultured bacterium
TTTTTTTTTTTTTTTTTTTTTTTTTTTTGTAACCTTTCATGTTGCAGGCAATCACAGGGACGTCAGAAGAAGTCGCAAAGAAGTTCTTGGAATCTGCCAATGGAAGTCTTGAGCTTGCTGTCACTAATTTTTATAATTCTGATGAGGGTGCAGCAGCTCCTGCCCCTGTGGCTAATGAGCCTCCTCCTCGTCCTTCCACCCCTGCTAGACGTCCTGCACCTCCTCCTCCAGGTAGTGGAGTCATCAGTCCAGCATCAAAGAGCAGCGAGCTTCCTTCGGTCAAGACGAAGAATGACGTGCCTGCAACTGCAACCAGTGACGGTGCTCTTCCCAAAGTGACGAACGACGACGATGACTGGACAATGATGGAACACTCTCCTGCAGAGCCTCAAGATCAGGAGAGAGACTTGAAGTCTCTTTTTGCAAAGTATCGCTCTCAAATTGATCAAGTACGTGGACAGACGAAAGATCTTTGCACAGATCCTGAGCATGATGATTTATTCTTTCTGAGGTATGTTTTGTCATTTGGTGTGAAGGATGCTGTAGATGCCATTCGCTGGGCGGTCACTTGGAGACGCGAACCCAAAAATGCATTTTACATGGCCATTGCCAAAGATCAGGAAAATGGGCTGAAGCACAAAAACGAAGAAGGTCTCAACATTAGTGCTTATCATAAAGGTCTCAAGGATGGAGGTCCCCTCCAAATTGTCAGGCCAGGATTGGTAGACTTTGGACCAATGTTGGATATGCATGCTCACGATCGCATGGTCATGTTTCATGTGATGCAAAAGGAGGTGGCATTCCGTATGTGCGATGAACAGTCTCGTAAGACTGGTCGCTTGGTGAAACTGGTGGTTATCAATGATTTTACTGCCATGAAGATGAGTATGCCACCCAAAAAGGTGATGCAAAGCTTCAGTGAGTCTTCCAAGTTGGCAGAGCGTCTTTATCCTCAACTTTTGCAGACAACTGTGTGTATTAATGCTCCTACTTGGTTTAGCATGGTAATGAAGGTTGGTAAAATGTTCATGTCAGCAAAAACACTTGAAAAGTTCAAGCTTTGCCCAAAGTCGGGTCGCATTGACCAATGTCCTTTTGTGAAGAAGTATTTAAATGCAGAGGACATGCCAACATTTCTTGGAGGCCCTTGTACATGTTCCCATCAAAAAGGTTGTGTTCCTGGATTGGCAAACGATGCCAAGGTCATGAGGACCCTTACAAAGGAAGAAGTGGCCAAGTTGAAGAAAGAATTGGAAGAATCTGAACGAAAGGACAAGGAGAAGTATGAAAAGTTCTTGCAGACATACAAGCCGCCAACACCACAAGCAGGTAATAGCAGCAACAACAACAACAACAACTCGGCACCACTTTCGCCAAAGTAAAGACAAGCTTTGAAAAAGATTTGAAAAGTTTATAACTTTGAAGACTGTTTTTAGAAAAACAACTCCTCTATCCTATAATTGAAAATGTTTCACCCGCATACCAAAAAGAACTTCACAAAGACCCCAACCCCTTCCCACAAATACTAACATTTGACCGTTTTGTTGCTAATGAATCATCCATTCTTCATAATTAAAGTCGCGAGGGTATTCGTCTTTGAGGTCAACAAAAGGTTTCTCCCACTCAGCCCCTGTGCCAGCACCTGCACTAGCTTCCGACCAACGCGACGAAATCCAACCCTCGGATTCCTTCTTGTCACCTGCTACTTTGTGATCCATTGGCAAGAGCGCAGGCGGAATAGAACGTTTCGATTGCTGAGACATGGGTGCATCAAATGCAGAATGTTCATAAGAATGCAAAACAGTCGTTGGAATCACAGAGGGTGCGCCAGCAACTTTTACAGGTGCAGAGAACGCAGATGTACTCGATCCAAGACGGACACGTTTGAGCGATCCCTGTTTATCAGGGCTAGGAAAAGGAGGTGAAGAAGTTGCAGAAGATGGTGCAGAAGATGCTCCCTTTCCATAAAATGAGTCAACAGATGAAGATGCTGCGCTCAATTCCGCACGAGACGAGTATGTAGATGTCTCTTCATGCATATCACGAACCCATTCCAAAGTATTTGGAAGACGACGTGCTCTCCATTGCAAATGCTTATTGTAACGGTTGTAAATGGCTTTGAATGATCTCTGACTCAGTTCAGGTACATTGGTGAGTTCCAATTCTTGCATGGTTCTCTCTCCCAGCTTCTTGCCCACGCTGTCTCTCTCAATCAATCTTCTCATCAACGCCATGTCTTCCTCATACGTCCACGGCGCATAAGGAGAGTTGCGCTTTTTAGAGCTATTGTTGTTACTTCCTCCTCCAGAAGCATCGTCTTCTGCAAGAGTGGTCACAGTGATACTCTCTGCAGCATCACCATCTTTGCTGGAGTGAGAAGAGTCTTTGAAGTTGGATGTGTTGGAGCGATTCTTCTTTCGAGAAGACGAAACAAGGGGAGGAGTAGATGACAACAAAGATGAAGAAGAAGATGATGATGACAGCACATTTCCAGTAGAAGCAGCTGCGTTGGCCTTGCCTGGAGGAAGAGCACTCACAACAGTAAATCCTGGAGCAACGGGAGTAGGAGGAGCAACAAACGCTTGATGCGACGAAACTACATCTGCGTCTTCAAAGGGGTTGACCTGTCACACAAATCCGTTAGTCGTTGGTTTTTTTTTTTTTTTTTTTGGAGAATTCGTTAACAGGCCTTAAAAAAAAAAAAAAAAAAATGCAACAGAAAATAAAAGCAAGAAATACAACGGCAATGGCAACGTTGGACAAGCAATAGACAAGAACATCGAAGAAAACGATTCTAAATCTTTGCATCGCCGCAAGCCGAAAAAAAAAAAAAAAA
>CAZEGK010000147.1:0-1522 GCA_964512205.1 uncultured bacterium
TTTTTTTTAAGTTTCTGATTTTGAGCTTTATTGCAGAACCATTGCCGTGGACAAGAGCAAGGCAATAAAGCAAGGAACGTTGACGAAGCAAGGTGGGTCTTTTAGTTGTCGTTGGTCGAATTGGTGGAGCTAACAAAAAAAAATTCTAAAGGTGCTGTTGTCAAGAACTGGAAGAAGCGACATTGTGTCATCACGCATGGTGCTCTACTGTACTACAAATCAGCTCAGGCTGCTCTTCCTCAAGGTGGATTGACTTTGGGTGATGCTGCTGTGACTTTTTCTGAAGGTGTGTTACAAGTCCGCTCTCCCGTGTCGTACACCAACGTCAAGGGCAAGTCTGAAGAAGCACGCGATCGTGTATTCAAGTTCAAGGGAGAGCAGCAAGAACTCAAGGATTGGTTGTATCAATTGACTGCGACAAAGAATCAAATGGTTGATCGGGGCATTTTGAAAGGTGTACAGGTGAAGCAATCAGAAGCACAACATGCAATAGATTCGGGTGCTGATGCAAAAGTAGTGGAAGATGCGTTGGCTAATTATCAGATTGCAATTGAAAGAGCATCGCAACAAGTAACTTGCAGTCAAGCACAAGTGAATGAGCACAAGCTCAAGCATGAAGACATGGTTCGTGTGGCTGCAAGTAAGAAAGCTCCTCAACCAGCCAAAGCACCAGAGATTGCGCCTGCTGCTGCTCCAGAGTTGGCAAAATCTGCTCATCGTAGGGCTCCTGCTCCACCGTCAGGGATGGATGGTCAGCATGGGAAGATAATGGGACCCTCAAGTGACGACGAGGATGGTACAAGCACCAACCCAGGAGATGTTACTGCTGGACTTGCAGAGGCCTTGGCACAGGCGTCGGACTTGAGTGAAGCCAACAAGAAACCAAGTGTCAAAGTGGACACAGATCGTGATGAAGCGTCGGATTATTTGGACATGGCTAACCAGCTCAATGATTTCGACTCTATGATTAGACATCTTGAATCGAATAAGGAGGCTGAGGAGGCAGAAAAGAAGAAAAAAGAAGAAGAGTTGGAAAAAAAGCGAAAACAAGACCAAGAGGAAGAAGAAAGGAAGAGAAAGGAACAAGAAGCGGTAGAAGAGAGAAAGAGAAAAGAAGCTGAGGAGCAGGAGAGAAAGAGAAAGGAAGACGAAATTGCAAGAAAGAAGAAAGAGGATGAAGAAGCTGCTGCTGCCGCAGAAGCAGAGAGAAAGAAGAAAGAAGCTGAAGCTGCAAGAAAAAAGAAGGAGGAGGAAGAAGCCGCTGCCGCAGCTGCTGCTGAAGCCGAGAAAAAGAGGAAAGATGCGGAAGCTCAAGCTGAAGCTGCAAGAAAAAAGAAGGAGGAAGAAGAAGAAGCTGCTGCTGCTGCTGAAGCCGAGAGAAAGAAGGAACAAGCCGCTGCTGCTGCTGCTGAAAAAAAGAAGAAAGAAGAGGAAGAAGCCGCCGCCGCTGCTGCTGAGGCTGCTGAGGCTGAAGCTGAAAGAAAGAAGAAGGAAGAAGAAGCTGCTGCTGCTGCTGCTGCTG
>CAZEGK010000147.1:1622-2805 GCA_964512205.1 uncultured bacterium
GCTGAAGCTGAAAGAAAGAAGAAGGAAGAAGAAGCTGCTGCTGCTGCTGCTGCTGCTGCTGCTGAGGCTGCTGCTGCTGAGGCTGCTGCTGCTGAGGCTGCTGAAAGAAAGAAGAGAGAGGAACAAGCCGCTGCTGCTGCTGAAGCCGAGAGAAAGAAGAAGGAAGAAGCTGCTGCTGCTGCTGCTGCTGCTGAAGCTGAAGCTGAGAAAAAGAAGAAGGAAGCAGAGGAAGAGGAACGCAAAGCTAGTGAAGCCAAAGTTGAAAAGCCAAAGGAAGAAGTTGCAGTTTCACTTCCTTTTTGCACAGAATGCGGTAAACAAGCTAAAACTGCCGATAGTAAGTTTTGCAAATCCTGTGGTACTCCCTTGAAGTCACCTCGTGGTTCAGCACGCTCTGCTGCTGCTGCACCTGTTGCTGTGGATAAAAGTGATGACGAAGGACGTGACGATGACGATCCTGCTGTTAAAGCAGCCAAGAAGAAGGCTGCTGCTCGTAAGATTATTGAACAACGCGCTGCCAAGAAGGCTCCTTCGAGTCCTCGTGGAACCAGTGAACAAGCAGAAGAGCCTGCTTCACCCAAGCCTGTCGAAAAGACGGAAAAGACTCCTGTAGCAAAGAAATCACCGTCTTCGTTGAGTGGTAGTGGGTCCGTTGCATCCGAATCCATCAAAATGTGTGAAGTCCCTCTAACCAAGGCCAAGAAAGCATGCGAAGCTGCTTTTGCTGCAAAACAGCCCCAAGGCCAATTGGAATTTGTTTTGGATCAGTACAAAGAAAGAATATCACAACAAGAGAACAAGCTCAAGGCCGAAGGTCCTGCAGGTGAAGCAGTACTGGCAGAGCACAAGACATCGCTTCAGGCATGGTTGGATAAACTTTGAGAAACGGTCACTTGCACAAAAATCGAACGTACTAAAAACTGTGAAATTTTTACTTTCTCAAATTCAGCTTTTGAATGCTATCTGAGGGCCTCGTGCAAGGTTTTGTTGCAAGAGGATATTATCTACCTTCAAGAAGTAGTTTCATGCCTTTCGGATGCAAATTTTTAGAGCAAGCGTCCTTTGATAGAAAGTCGATTATATTCAACAATGAGTACCCTGGGTGGAATGACGCAATCAGCTGCGGCTGATAAGAAAAAGAAGGTGGGTGAAGAAAAAAAAAAAAAAAAAAAAAAAAAGTAAG
>CAZEGK010000148.1:0-2761 GCA_964512205.1 uncultured bacterium
CTCACATCCGATGTTCGAGTTGCAGTTTCCAGTGTGCATTTGCATCCGATAAGGTCAAAGTCCCTCAGAGAGTTGAGGGAGTCTCAAGTCTGGAGCAAGTATGAAAATCTTCGCAAATCTATTCGAAGGTAGAGGATTGTGTTTTTTATTTCGATTCGTATTTACTTTCTCCCTCACAGAGAACCTTTTAAAGGGAAGATATTGGAAACTTGGGGAAAAGGAACCACCTGTCTGATCCCGTACAATCTTCTCTTTCGAGACAAAATCCTTGAGAAGATTGAGCTGTGTCTGGAAAATTTGGAAAACGATGTTAAAGCCATTCCTGCGCTTATGAAACAACTTTTTGTTGACGTTGATGCTTTGATTTACATGATCAATTGTGGCAAATCTTTGATTAGTGAGGCAAAGGGGTTCTGGTCCCAGTCTGTACACAAAGCTTCGTTAGTTTTTTCTGAGCGTGCAAGAAGTGACTTGTTAGCTGTCAAGGAACTTGTATTATCGAGCAAAGTGCACCGAATGCACACTGAGAAGGACTCGATTCGCAAAATTGTGAACGATGACTTGGCCGTCATACTCGACGACATATGCGATGACTTGGAAGAGATTCTCGCTTCAAGCTTTGCACCTGATCAATTGATCACGATTATTGGGATGCTCTATGATGTTCCGTTTTGCATTCGTTGTGTTCCACCGGAAAAGCGAAGACGAAACTCACTTAAGGACGATTTTATTACGTACGATTATGGTGAGGTCGAGCAGACATGCCTAGATTATTGCGTTGCAAAATCAGAACATCTTCGATTAGCCTGTGAAAATTCGTTTCCCAGAGGGCTCTTTCGCCTTGATCTTTCACGGAAATGGAAAACGCAGAAATTGAAGGATGCCAAATTCTTTGGTTTTCTTCGACTGGATGAGAACTCTTTGAGCGCATCGCCCTTATCAATGATATCTATTTTTCCGCTGGAAGGATCAAAAGGAGATTCCCTTTGATGAAGAACATTATACGGCATTGTTCTCTCCCAAGCATTAAAATTGGCCTATCAGATCAAATTCTTTTTTTCTCACGGGATCTTACTGGCTGGTTGCACTGGCTTGAGCCTGAGTGAAGCCCCAAAGCGGCTTGACAGACCTCCTCTGGACGATTTGATCCGGATTTTTTTTTTTTGCAATCCTTTCAACGCATCTCCAAGTTCGTATTGGAAGTCTTCCTTTGGCCAAAAAAGACAACTTCCAATCGTTCAAGGCTAATGACTCGATTCCCGATTGTAATTTAACACCTCCGAAAGTTGGGAGCAACCGACACGAAAAGTTCGACCAGTCCATTGTTTTCACCACAATGGCAGGCCGGCTCAAGCAAGAGTGCTTAAGATTGCTGCAATTTACTGCATGCATACGAGCGCAACATATTGTCTGCGTCAGACCATCAATTTCAAGAATTTACATCTTCAACACTCCTCACAGACGTGTTTTCTTCCCATTCAAAAGGCAGCGTTCCCTTGGTAAAGACAGTAAACAAGCATTCTTCGTTCAGCTATCTCCTCTGGACTTCAGAAATCAGTGTGGAATTGACTGCTTGACACACATTTGGCTCCAAATAAGACCGATACAAGGACAAGAGGCAGCAGAGAATAAGAACTGCGTAGAAAAAAGAACGTTCGACATTTGCTAGGTGGCCGAGAACGTGCACATCGTTTTGTCCGTCTGATTAACTTTGCACTAGATCAAGCTGCAAGATATCGATATTAAAACATCATCTCTTGAACAAGAAAGATCCATTCTATCGAACGCACTCAAAACAAAGCAAGCCTGGGAGCACCTTTCTTCAACACCCGGACTAGCGGAAAAAAGTCCGCAAAAGAAATTGCAGAAAAGAAGATTGCGCTCTCTCCGAAGACTCGCCTTCTTGCCATCTTGGAGAAGTGTTTCACCTCTCTCGATAGCATCCATGTGATCCTCAAGGTCTTCAGTGGTTGGGTATTGCTGATCTTTGAGCAATAAGCTTCAAATGTCAGAGTCTTCAGAGCCAGCGCAAGCTCAACGGAGTATTCAATGACCTCAGGAATTACGCCTACATCTCAATTGCGGCCAGTCTTGTGCAGGTCCTCCACACAACTCACTGTCCTTTTTTTTTTTACTACTTTGTATTCTCGCGCAGCTCGTCCTCGCTCAACATGTCAGCCAAAAAAGGCCGAACGGCTCGCAAGAGAGCGTCATCATCAAAGACATCACGAAGATTTTCCCAAAAAATACAGACACGAGACATTCCAAGAGTTTCCAAAATCTCCTTCGTCACAGTCTCTGCGTTAAGACATTCGTGAGGATGAGGAACATTGCACAGACTTGCAAGTTCCAGCAACTTTGGAACTTGCTCATCTTGAAGCTGCTTCGCAACCTGCTGAACCGTGAGTTTCCACACTTGTGCCTGATGGTTCAGATGTCTTTGTTCGGCCATGCGAGCCATCTTATACTCTTGTTCGCTCTTATGATGAGCCTCAACTTCAACCGTTCCTGTCTCCAGACAGACGACAATACTTATCGAAATTATGTCATCCATCAAAGTTTTACGTTGTTCAACAGCATCCATCATTTTGCCGATAACCTTCTCCTTCCTTCGATGAGGCAGAGAAGAATTCTGAATAATTTCTTTGGCAATTAAGATGTCATTATCGAGAGTTGCAGGTTTAAAAGTAAAACTCGTGCAGAGACCTCGAAACGGCTGCGGATACAAAGATACTTCGCCCAGATTAAGAACAGAATCAAC
>CAZEGK010000149.1:0-557 GCA_964512205.1 uncultured bacterium
AAAAAAAAAAAAAAAAAATAAAAAAAAAAAAAAAAAAAAAAAAAAAAAAAAAAACGAACTAACCCTCGCTTTCTGACTCCCAGTATTTGCTTCTCAGACCTAAACAATTTCAATTGTGAGAATCTTGTCAATGGTTCAACCGAATTGAAGATTCGGTAAAACTTTTTTTTTTTTTTTTTTCTTTTTTTCAACACCCTCTCGGTTACTTGAACAAGTCGGGCAGAAGAAAATGAGACTACTTCTGACTTACGGGAGGACATCTTCAACAGACAAATTTTTCTGACTTTGTCGTTGCATCAAAATCATTCGGGTCGAAGTCGAATTTGCTGCATCATGAAGAGGGGACGTCCCCGCAAAGACCCTAACTTTGAACCAGAAGCCAGTCCATCTGTTCTTGCTGTTGCAAGACGTGGGTCACGGTCGTCGTCAAGTAAAACAAGGATTTTTTTTTTTTTTTTTTTTTTTTTTTTTTTTTTTTTTTAATGTTTTTTTTTTTGTTTTTTTTTTCTCTTCCTTTTTTTTTTTTTTTTTTTCCATTGTTCTTTTTTTTTAGCCAT
>CAZEGK010000149.1:567-2718 GCA_964512205.1 uncultured bacterium
GTAACGTTTTTTGTGGCCTTAGGACTTGACAAGCATCGGCAGTTGTCGGAGGCTGGTGAAGCAATCACAGATTATTTGAAGGAAAAGCAGCATGAGATGAAGATGAAGCGACTCCAAGCTCTACAGGACGACAACTTTTTTGGTGTGGCTGCTCCCAAGGACGACGATGATGATGGTGATGATTTTGTTCCAGATGATGATGAAGATGGTGGTGGAGCCAAGAAGCGTGGTAAGGTTTCTGCTGTTGCCAGTGCCAAGAAGAAGAAGAAAAAGCCTGCACATTTGATGAAGCCATTGTATGTTGTAAAGTCATTGAAACTTCTTGCTGAAGCAGAAGAACAAGCTGCAGCAGGAGATCCTTCTATCATGACATATACTCGAGCAACTTTACCTGACTCCAAATGGCCTCGAAGAAGATTTTGTTGTGTCTGTGGTCTTTTGGCTCCTTACAAATGCACAAAGTGTCAACAAGGATTCTGTTGTGCAAAATGTGACTCTACGCATATCGAGACAAGATGTCTCAAGTTCACAAGATGAGCTTTTGTTTTTGTATTTGATTTTTCATTGTTTTTCACATTCTGTAGTTTGTTTTGTTTTTTGTTCAAGAGTTAAAAAAAAAAGTGCATTATACATATATGTAATACACAACCAACTCCTTCCTTCCTTTCAATTGCTTACATTGGTGTTAACAACAAAATATTCTCCCCCCATTCCCCCATTTTGCCCAAGTAAAGCGTTGGATGTTAGAACTCATCGTCGTTTCCAGGCATGCGAAATGCACTTGTCTTGCTTTGGACCAATGCATACGCTCCATTGTTGTTGACGTCTTCTTCTTCTCTCTTCTGTCTCTTCTCCCAATCCTCCTCCACTTCTTCCAGTTCTTCTTCTTGGCCCTCTTGAAGCAATGCCAAAAGAGATCCAAGAGCTTCACCATCTCTTGCACTCAGCATACCTCCAGGAGAACTCGTTGATGCAGAAGAAGATGTTGTAGAAGCATAAGATGACATGTTGGAAGTTGTAAAGGAAGATGGAGAATAGTAGCCATGATCAGCACCCATAGCAGATGGAGACAAAGCACTAGCAACTGATGTCTCGTCTCTACTCTTTCTCTTCACACGGCGCCTGGTCTTTCCCATGACGTCTTCTGCCTTCTTTTGCAAAGATTTTTGCAACATTTGACGACGCTTCTCTTCCTTGGCTGCTTTGTCTGCGAGTTGTTCTTCAACAAACTCAGAAACCTCATTGAGACGAATGAGAGACACAGAGGTAGTTCCTGCGTAGACAACCATTTTGCCACAGAGAAATTTGAGAAGAGGCTCATCAGCGTGATAAACGACCACATTGCGACGCTTAATGCTTCCATAAAGGTTGAATGTCTCTCTATTCAATAGTTCAGCGAGATGAGATCCAATGACGTAATCAATGCCTAAAAAAAAAAAAAAAAAAAAAAAAAATTAGTGATCTGCAACTCCCCCATTGTATGCTTAACGCCTTTGGTATGTCATGAGTACAAAGACTTCCATGGCGTACAGGCATAGACAAAAAAAAAAAAAAAAAAAAAGAAAAAGCCAGTGAACATGAAAAAAGTGTGTTGGACAAAACCGACACGCAATTACGAACCTTGGACTGTCACGATGCACAGAGAAGTGTCCCATTTTTCAATGAAGCGCAACTCGGCGGGACTGTCTCCTGCCCCAATGACATTGGTTGACCTGCTATTCTTTGACTTGCTCATATGGTACAAGATGTATACTTGAAATGCTCGTTAGACACAATAAAATACTTTCATCACAACACGATCGTCAGTATGAGTCGCAACACAAGAAAAATGCCGCAACGCCACCAGAACGAAATACACCTACCTCCAAGTATCAGTAAGAAGAGATGAATACTGCACCCTCCTTTTTCGAAAAAAAAAATAAAAAATTTTCTACCCCCCCAAAGAGAAAAAAAAAAAAAAAAAAAAAAAAAAAAAGTCCAACGGCCGTTGTGAAAGTGCGAGGCCAGTTGAGAAAATAACGAAAAGAGTCACGGAAACGCGATGATGGTTTGTGTGATTTGCACTGCCTCTAATGAGTTTCCTGTGCCGGTGCAACTTTTTTTTTTTTTTTTTTTTTTTTTTTTTTTTTTTTTTTTGAAGTTTTTTTTTTT
>CAZEGK010000150.1:0-2716 GCA_964512205.1 uncultured bacterium
GGACTCTTTGATGGCGAGACCTTTACCTTTACAAAAAATAACTTTACATTGTAAAAGGTCAATTAATGATCCGCTGTTGCCACCCTCACTTTTGCCTTTGTCCGTGATCTTGTTATACTCTGCGAAACGGCTTTGTATCTAATCTCGGCTCTTTCCGAGAGCTTGATTTTGGTACCGAATAGATCGATATACGAAACTACTTTTTCCAGCGCTTTCTTAATCACAAGTATAGCCTCAACTTCCAGCTTATCGTCTATATCATCTCTTTCTAGAAAAAGAGAGGCTGCCTTTTCCAGTTCCGAAGGCGTAAATAGATCCTTGTTATCAAAGATAAGGTTTGCAAGTTTATAGACGGTAATTTTGTCACTGTCCTTAAGTACTGTACGTGCCTGGAGAAGATGCAAAAGGCGTTTTGCTGCATAGATATCTAGTTTGAAATTTTCATGCTTCAAACAGGCAATAGAGCAAATTGTATCGAGCGAATTAGAAGACTGTAGTACTTTTTCGAAGAGCAATTCAAATTCGCTCATATAGGTGTGGTGAGGTTTTTTGTAAATATGAGGTTTATAGCCTTCAAAGACTGCATCAAAATCTTTTGCGTTTGCTACGAGATAACTGATCAGCTCGTTATCAAGATTTTCATGACGCCTATGGTCTTTTAAATAGTCAGGGTGTGAAATAATTGTATTTACTGCTTTATCAACCATGGCTCGATTATAGAATGGTTCCCCGTAACGGAAAATGTTTTTTGCAGCGATCTGTATAAGCTCGGGATCCTTATAGGTGTCAAAGGCATGGTTTATCGCTTTAGCGTGTAAAGTAGATGGAGTGGTTGTTGTAGGAGGTACGTATTTGAATAGGTAGAGAATGCAGCTCTTTACAAGTTCTCTATCCCTAGTCCTAGTTGTATCAAGGACATGCTCTATAGCGTTTTGGGGGATTTTGCCTTTTGCATCTAGCATAAAGCGCATACATTTATCAAAAAGCTTGCTGTCATATTTAGCAGGCTCCTTTAACACTATCAAGCTTAGTGCTGGGCATAGATGGTTGCCACCAAAGAACCAAATTACGTATTGCTGATCATGAGCGGTCAATTCTTCAAAAAATGGAGCAATTATATGTTCAAAATGGCCTGCAGTAAGATGTCGCGAGCCATATTTTACAAGTTCCAAAACTATATCTTGAGCCGCTTTACTAAGCTTTTTGCTTGCAAAAGCACCAATAGCTTCGCAAGTAGCAATTGCATCCAAATTAAATTTTTTTAGCTCTGGAAGCAGTAGCTGATCTACCTGCTCTTTTTCTGCAGGCGAGAGGTGTTTGTAGACAGTAGAAATAGCTTTGTGGCGAAGTAGGTTATCGGCTTTTTCGTCAAAGAGAGCGCTGAATAACCTAGTATCAGCTGCGTTCATAAGACAGAGTGCGCGCAATTTATCATCAGCACTAAATTGCTCTGGATGGCTCCTTACGTAGGTGAGAGTATATTCTGTAACAGGGCTATTTTTTGCCAACGTATGAGAATCAGGTATTTTAAGGCACTCTTTAGCAAACGCTGATAGCGCATCTTTTGTACACTGATTAGCATGTTTCATGCAAATAAGACCTGATTCAAGGAATTTTTCCTGAGAAATTTGGTCGTGGTGTAACACAAGAAACTCTGCTGCTTTAACAGACGGCAGGAGCGCTAATGCTACTTTTACACCATAATTGCCATATTGTGTAAGTCGATTTTCGATAACAGAAGCAAATGGCTGAAGAAATGGAGCTTCAATATTTTTTCTCGCTACTTGCTGCTCGCGAATGAATGCATCAACTGCCTTTATAAGGGTATCATCTGTATATTCTACTTTCTCTTTTGTTTGACTAATCAAATGGAGATTTAGGGCAGCGGGGCCACCTGTTTCTACACTCTGTGTAATGATGCTTTTGAGTGTGTCCGGATCTTCTAATTTGAAGTAGGCAAGATACCTTTGAAGGTATTCTAATCTGGTTGTAAGTGGAATCTCTTCGTCTTGGACATGCTTTCGTATTTCGCCTATGGGCACTGCGTAATAGATAGACTCCTTTTTCCTTGTAAGAAGGTTGCGAACATCTTTGAAGGCAAGTGCTATGCCAACTGTGGCTATTGCGAGTGCACATCCTGCAATACCTCGAAGAAAGCGGGCGCCTCCAGAATAGACATGCTGATGCTTATAGGTAATTTTATATTCTTTGCCAGACCTATCTCTATAGAGATTGCCGTGGCTTTTAAATTCTTTACAAGTTACCCACTCTTCAGGGAGAAATGGCTCTTCGGGGGTATTAAGAACTCTCACCATAGCAAACTCCTTTTAGCCCTTGCAGTCTTAATATTAATATTAAATTTATTTATTGTCAAATGAGCCAGGGAGGGACGATATGGTTGACCCCAATCTGTGCGTTTTTACTGTTTTTTCGATCTTCTCCATGTGTTTAGCAAATCTATATGAGCACTTATTGAAAAAGAGAAGTTTTTGAAAATAATGGCTTGGTACAGACACGCCTCTTGTTGGGGCGCTAGTGGAATAATTGAAATAGCGGCACGGGCACGGAGGACAGTTTTTGACGTTAAGCACACTTTGTAAATTTGTCTTAAATCAACATCCTAGGCCAGGCCTGGGCTGTCAACTTTCTTAAAATTTCGCGTTCTAAATTTATTTAAACTTGTGTCTCTATCTATTCCATCCCTTGCAACTGTTTT
>CAZEGK010000151.1:0-2613 GCA_964512205.1 uncultured bacterium
AAAAAAAAAAAAGGTTTAAAAAAAAAAAAAAAAAAAAAAAAAAAAAAAAAAAAAACTCACCGCAGCGCCCATGGACGAATAGTAAGTTGAAGAAAAAAGACTTAAATGAGGTATCCAAAGACTGTCTTGAAAGATGGTTATGTTCACCAATTCAGAATGTGTGAATGGAGAGTGCTTTTTTATTTCTTTGCCTTTTTTGAACCGAGCAATGTTGCAATGACATTATCTCCTTCGTTGATTGCTTCTACTTTGACCATGATCAAGTCCAATATGTTGTATCTATTTTCCTCTGCTTCTACTTTTACCTCTATTCCCAATTGTGGCACTAGACATTTCAACATTCCTCCCTCCATCACCTGCATGACATATGCTTCCTCTTCTCTTGGTCCCTTTCTCCACAACACTTTCTTACTGTGTTGCTGTGCTGATTCTCTTCCTGCCATTTGTGCCATTCTGTGTCTGTGATTGATGTGTCGTGCCACTCTCTCCACTTGCCGAACATCCCATCGTGGCAATGAACCACATCCAATGGCTGCAGCCAATAGTCTGTGAACAACAATGTCAGCATATCGACGAATAGGACTTGTAAAGTGAGTGTAAATCGGACAAGCAAGACCGTAGTGACGAAACTGTTCTTGTGGAACACTACTGGCACAAAAGTAACGAGCTTGTTGCATATGACGAGTGACAAGAACACGACACATGTCTGGAGCGTTGACGAGAGCAGAGCTGACATCGTGAGATGAAGAAGAAGCAGGATGAATACCAACATGAGCAAGTTGTTCAACCAAATGAGACCAACGCAATGGATCGGGATCAGGATGACGACGAAGCAGTGCATGAGATGGAAAATGAGCCCAAATACGATTGGCAACACAAATGTTAGCCAACAACATAAACTCTTCCACAAGAGAATTGGTAGCAAGAGATTCATACATCTCAACGTCCACCACTTCACGACCACCATTCTCAGCATGAATAAACTTGACTGTGGGATTGTTCAAAACGAGAGCTCCTCTTTCCATACGTCTTTGACGCAACACTTTGGCCACGCGGTCCAACTCACGCAACGAAAGAGTCACATCGTCCTTCACATCCTTCTTGGGATCATCTAAACGAGCCTGAGCAGCCGCATACGTCAGTGATGCACGAGATCGAATGAGAGATCTGCAAAATCGTGTTTCTGTGATGCGACAATCAGCATCCAATTGCCACACGACACTGAATGCGTGGCGATCTCTTCCAGAAACAAGAGAACACAAATCAGATGACAGACGTGCAGGGAGCATATCAACACGTCTGTCCACTAAGTAAACAGTGGTTGAACGACGCATGGCCTCACGGTCCATTGCTCCTCCTTCACGGACATATCGAGCAACGTCTGCAATGTGAACTCCAATCTCAACACCTCCATCTGGTTTACGAATGGCATGCAGAGCATCATCAATGTCTGTGCAACCTGGTGGATCAACACTACACACGGGCAAATGTCTCAAGTCCTCTCTTCCTTCTTCCATTTGTGGAGAGTATCCATCTTCGGGCAATTCTTGCAACACTTCCTTTTCCCACGGTTGTGTTCTCACTCCATGTTGTGCCAACACTGCCTCTCCTTCTTGTCCTTCTTGCAGTTCTCTCACCACATGTCCCAATGGTCCTTCTTGTCCCTCTGGCCAACAATCCACAACGGCTGCCACTCTTTTCCCCTCCATGGCTCCTCTCACTCTCACCCACACATCTTCTGATTGCATCACTTTACCATCCACTACTCTTCCCACCACCAGACGACGTTCCTTCCCTCCTCTCCTCACATCCACCACACGACATGTTTCCCTCTCAACCACCAAAACGTCTCCAGGAAGCCAACGGAAAGGTCGTTCCAGACGAAACTCTTTTCCCGTATTGATCTCAACACCAATGTCTCTCTCATCATACACGCGACATTCAACAAGCCTTCCCTCCTGCATTCCTTGATCCATTTCTTCTCGAGCCATTCTTTTTCTTTTTTCTTCTTCTTCTCCTTCTCTCCATGCAACCCATTGCAATCCTCCCCACTCTTTTGCTTCTTCTTCTGCTCCTCGTGACGCTCTTGCCAATCCATGTCCTTCTTGTGAGTACCATTGTGCCACGCTCTCTTCATCCACTGCTCCTGCAATATCTGCATGCATGGTATCAGGCAACACATACCATTGATGACGAGAGCAACACTCGAGAACATCCTCAAGATGAGATCGACCTTCTGGTGAACGCTCAAGACGATCCAAATGAGACTGAAGAAGAACACAGTTTTCGAGACGACCATAGTGCAACAGATCACGTTGATGAAGAAGAAGATCATAACGAAGAATCACAATAGGACGATCTTTAGAAAGACGAAACCCTCGTGGTCCAGGATTCTTCCCTTGGCACTTGGAACATCCTTCAACACCGCAAGCAATGTCATCACGAAGATATTGCTCTTTCACGGCATGAAGAATACCACCTTTACGATTCCTACGAAAGATACTAACTTGTTCCCTCAAAACATCGAGTGACATGGCCCTGACGAAGCTTTTTTGCTATTTTTGCCTTTTTTTTTTTTTTTTTTTTTTTTTTTTTTTTTTTTTTTTTTTTTTT
>CAZEGK010000152.1:0-2583 GCA_964512205.1 uncultured bacterium
AAAAAAAAAAAGAAAAAAAAAAAAAAAAAAAAAAAAAAAAAAAAAAAAAAAGAGAACTGGTCCCGATTCAGACCAAAGAAGGTCAACATCCATCGACGATGCATGTCATATCAATACGTATCAAAAAACAAACATAATCGGCCGCAATCTCGAGGATCGAGCGAGAAAAAAAAAAGAAAACAAAAAACAAGAGAAAAAAAGTCGCCCGATAGCCAAACAGTTGAAAGCAAAGCAAAAGCTCCAACGCGACTAATACTGTGACGACAAAAACAACAAGAAAAACACAGCGCACAGACAAGAAGCGAAAGCAAAAAACAAAAAAAAAAAAAAAAAACTAACCTTGTCGGGAAAAGACCTGGCCTTGGAACGCAAATCCCAGCCACTTCCTCCAATCCACACGTATTCGACAATAGTCGTTCCGTTGGTATCTTCAAAGGCAAAGTGTGAGAACAGACACAAAAAAAAAAAAAAAAAAAAAAAAAAAAAAAAAAGTGATTGCGTACCCAAGTCGTTGAAGTTATCCAAATGGATCTTGTCGTCAACGTAGTAGCTAACGTCCTCTGAAGTCATCTTTAAAAAACCCTCTTGTCTTTGAGAAAAAAACAAAAAAATTCAAAAAAGTGGGGCTGGCAACGTTGGTGCACGTTGACTTTCCTGGTAGAAACCTATTGATCAAAGTCACCAAAATCTTGTTGTCATATTTGTAAAGCCGTTGCCTTTTACGGTTGTCTTTAGAAAAGGTCAGAAACAAGTCTTAAAGATGAAAGAATCCCCTGGTAAGTTTCCATCATGTGACGTTTTCAAAACACTGCAACGCATGGACGAAAAGCTTACATGGGCGTGTTTTTTTTTTTTTTTTTTTTTTTTTTTAAGGGACAATTGGAAGAAAGCCCAACAAACCTTTGCCGAGACCGCCATCAGTTCGAGAACGTGTACAGGCATCTGAAAGTGAAGGTCGAAGAGATTCTGTTAATGTAGATGGTGTCATGGGATTTTCGGAGATGTTGGATGAAGCCGACAAGTTAGTATTGGAAGGCGAGAGGGGTACTGTAACTATAGCAACAGCCAAGTGGGGATTTGAGGCGAGAAACGGTACGTCAACTCTTTTGCTCGTTGGCAAGTTTTCTAATTTTTTTTTTTTTTTTTTTTTTTTTCTTTTTTAAAACTAGAAACGGAGCTTGGATTCGCTCCAGGGACTCTGATTCGTGTAATAGAGCCCCATGAGTCAGGTTGGTGGACTGGTCAATGCAACGACCGTGTTGGTCTTTTCCCTGTAAACCGTACGGAGCCACAAGTGGTGGACATGGCAGGTTATGCTGAACTTCAACGACGTCTGTTATCTTCTCCCATGTTTGAAACAGCTCTTCCTCCTGCACTTCCGGACCCAATGGTGAAGGCTGCAAAGATATTGGGAGTCACTGAAAAAGAAGCAGAAGCTCTTGCGGCCACTCCTTCTCGTGCACAACGTAGCACTTCTTCAGCCTCTGTACGACCTTCATCTCATGATGACTCTGGACAATCTCCTCGAGGAGCAAGTGGACCTGTTGAAATGGCAAGTCCTCGCAAAGCCCTTTCTGTTCTTGGCTTCAATGATGACACACCCTTGTCTCCTCCATCTCCCCAAGCATCACCACTGTCGTCATCATCATCATCTCTATCGTCCTCTGCATCGTCTGGTCTTCATTTGAATGGAAACAACACAACAGGACGAAGAGGAAGAACAGGATCTTCAGCCATTGCTAAAATAAGTGCAAAAGTAACAACAGGATTTCGAAGATTGACAAGTGGAGGTGGTGGAGGAGCAGGAGAAAGAGGACAACAACATCAACCTCAACAACAAGCTTCTCCTTCTCCTCAACAACAACCTACTCAACCAAGTAGTAGCACAACATCACCACGAGAAAGAGTCAAGTTCGCACCTCAACCAGAACATTACTACATCACATCATCATCATCATCATCAACTACTACTACTACTCCCACCAAATCTCGTAGTCATTCAGATGTGCATAACGAAACAAGAGATGCAAAACAAAACGAATCTCCCGTTGCTTCAACGAATCAACAACATCAACATGAACAACAACAACAGGATTGGGGCGACGATGGATCACTCAACGAAGATAATCTAATTTACTGACAAAACAAAAAAAAAAGGGAACTTTTTGTTACTGAAAGAGTGGTTACCCTTGCTCGGACTTCATGCCACAACATGATCTGGGGCAATTTTCCAATCTTTTCTTTTCTTTTTTTGTATTTTCCGCTTCGACTTGAACTTTCTTAGGAACGATGAAAGATGAAGCATAATGTACAGAACAAGGCAATACAGTTTCCCATTCCGATGTGAACAAAATGCGTACATCGAAGCCTCAAAAACCAAAAAAAACATTCAGCACTTCCGATGCGCATGATTGTCGCGGTGGCGGACCGCTCATTACCACAGCAAAACTCAACCTGATCAAGATCCAAGAGCCAAAATAGAAATCGCCACATGCGACGGAAAAAACACAATTCTCCGTCCAACAGCCTTTTTTTTTTTTTTTTTTTTTTTTTTTTTTTTTTTTTTTTTTAAAAATTTTTTTT
>CAZEGK010000153.1:0-2573 GCA_964512205.1 uncultured bacterium
TTTTTTTATCTTTAGTAATCGGTTTTTTGAGCTTGTTGTTACGCGGGAGTTCTAACAAATGTTGTTTTAGGGAACTTATGGAGTTGTCTTTAAGGCCAAGGATAGACAGGTGTGTAGATGAGTTTTGTTGTTGAGAAAGCTTCTGCTTGGTCTAACTTTTTTTTTTTTTTTTTTCCTCCCAGACTGGTCGTATTGTTGCGTTGAAGAAGATTATTCTGCAAGGAGACGACGAGGGTGTTCCTGCAACATCGATTCGTGAAATTGCATTGTTGAAAGAAGTGTCTGAGCATCGCAACATTGTGCAGTTGTTGGAAGTGATCAATGAGAACTCTAAGCTGTTTTTGGCCTTTGAGTTTTTGGACAAGGACTTGAAGGGTTACATGAGCAGTGTTCAAGGACCATTGGATCCCAACTTGATCAAGTCATACATGTATCAATTGGTGTTGGGAATCAACTATTGTCACATGCACCGTGTGATGCACCGTGACTTGAAGCCCCAGAACTTGTTGATTGATTCCACGGGAATCTTGAAGATTGCAGACTTTGGATTGGCCAGAGCATTTAGCATTCCATTGCCTCAGTATACACACGAAGTTGTGACATTGTGGTACAGAGCTCCTGAAGTTTTGTTGGGAGCTAAGAAGTACAGTACTCCCTTGGATGTATGGTCCATTGGTGCCATCTTTGCAGAGATGGCCAACAAGAAGCCTCTTTTGCCTGGAGACTCTGAATATGATCAATTGATGAAGACATTCATGTTGTTCGGAACTCCCAATGAACAAATCTGGCCTGGAGTGTCAGAGTTGCCCGATTTCAAAACCACATTTCCTCAATGGCAACCTCGTCAGTTGCGTGATACAGTCCCATCGTTGGATGCATCTGGATTGGATTTGTTGGCTCGTATGATGGTCTATGAACCTGTCGGACGTATTTCAACAAAGAATGCATTGAAGCATCCTTACTTCCAGGACTTGGATAAGTCTTTGTACGCACAGTTTTAAACAGAAAAAGCAAATTCAAATCCGAAAATCGTAACAATTTGTGTGTAAATGGGGAGGAGGGGGAAAAAAAAAAGAGGGAAAGCAAGAAGAAAGGAACACAACAATTAAGTTAAAGTGAGGTATCCTTGAAAGATATCTCCAAACAATTGTTGAGAAATAAATGCAAAAAAAAAAAAAAAAAAAAAAAAATTCAGTTTTTAGTTTCTTTGGACGTAGATGACACTGTCCCTTAGTTTTCCAATACGATGAAGTGATTGTATCAAATACAAATTCTTTCTATTGGTATCGCGAGCAAATAAATATTTTCCATCGCTACAGACAGTGATGGAATGATACTCATTTCCTCCAGGTTCATAAGTTACATTAAGAAAACTCACTCTCTCCCTCAGTAGACCTTCCAACTGGTCCACATCACTTTCCACAAAAAAAAATCCATCCATGTAACTGCGCGCTTCAGCGAAGCAAAACTCTCGAGACGTACGATGCAGATCCAACACCACTTCGTATCCTCGGACATTTCTTCGTCTCCACTCCCGATCAAAATGAGAGGCATAATTTTTCTCGGCTTCAATGGCATCAGTAAAGGGCAGTTGGAAGTGTCTGCAGTAACCTTCAAAATAGACTGAGATGTGCTGATGTGTAAAATACGATGCTGCCACGGCATAACTGGCCATCACACATGATCCCGTGCGTTGAACAAAGTCACTGTTGACTCGGGTGACCACAACGTTCTCCTCATGGTCATAATGACCTTTGACCCATCTACGAACTAACTTCTCACTCTTCAAAGCAATTTTTTGGGCTTTCTTGGCAGATTTTTTAGCTTTTTTCATGAACCCTCTTTTTTTTTTTTCTTTTTTTTTAAAAAATATGGATGGGTTGGATGAGGATACTCTTGTTCGACTTGAACAACTACTTGATCAAAATGAAGAGACAAGTGAGAGATTCTTCAAGATAATGCTCTACGTTGATGATATAACACTTTTTTTTTTTTTTTTCTTTTCTCAAGTTCTTTTGTTGCATGGAGCTTGTCGACAAGGTCGTTCAAGTAGGTCACATAAGAGTTCATTTTATCTGTTGAGATCATCCGAATATGCACTTGAAGAAGCAAAAAAAATATGGAATGAATCTACAGCGGAGGCCTTTTTTGATGCCAACTTGCAAGAGTTCAAGGTTAGTATAAGGGATGGTCAAGAAGAGAACTTTGATGCTGAGATTCAAAGAGATATGGATGAGGAAGATGGTAAAAAAAAAAAAAAAAAAAGGAAACCTGAGACGAGGAGACGGAAGCGATGGTGCAGTGAAGATGAGCTTGCATTAGCTAAAGCCATTGAGAAGTATGGTCCTGATGAATGGGACTTGATTGCAAAGGACGTTGGGTCAGATGTGACAGCAACACAAATCAAATCTCACGTCCAAGTGATGCAAAGAAGAGCAAAAAGAAAACAACAACAACACCACCAACAAAACATTACCATGATGTCAGTTATGACATCTAATGATCAAATACCATCAGATAATGATGATGATGATGACGACCAACACGATACACAACTCTCAAAAAACAAAAAA
>CAZEGK010000154.1:0-2556 GCA_964512205.1 uncultured bacterium
GCTTTTTGGAACCTTGGGTTTTACCTCTTTTCCGTTCTTACCAACGACCTTCCAAGCGGAATCCTTGTTCGATTTGCTCATAGTATGACCACAAAACGATAGTACATTCATTGGGTATAAAAAAATCAATTTTTTATTTGATTGCTCAATAAGCTTTTACATAGATACAGATTGAGTTTTCGGTTTTTCAAAGAATTTTGATGGTATTATGATGTACAATAACAACATTAAAAGCATCAATATTACAGCAATAATCAATATGTATGATATATTAATTTTACCTATAAATCCACCTATTGTAGATTTCATTAAATCGGGGATTTTTATCTTGTCTATTTCTTCTCTATTAGCCAAGTCTTTGACATTTTTTCCATCTAACGTATAATCAATATTTTTATAAAATGTTTTCAGACACATTGCATCAGAATATTCATTTAAATCAGTTACACAACCGTGATATACAGGTTTACAATTGCCATCTGATGTAATTAAAGGGAAATAATCTTCATTTTGCACATAATCACTATTAGGCTTCGGTTTATAACAATTTTTTTCACTATAATAACCTTCTAAATTTACTAACATTGACAATGGTGTGTTTCCCATATTAGGATCTTTTAATTGAAGTATATTATTTTTGTATTCTTGTATAACGTCTGAAATTTCTTCCAAGGTTTCCGCTCCGTCGAATTCTACTTGCATATATTCAAGATTACTATTAAAGGCATCATTTTGTTCTAATATTTTGTGTTTATTAAAAAGAGCCCCGTAATTTAATAGACATTGGGCAACCGAGATCAAATCTGCTATTTTATGGTCAAAATATATAAGTGAAGTTGCTTGATAAAATTTATAAAAATCAAATATCATTGAGCTTAGAGGAACTGAGGTACCATCTTGCAATTGTTTATCAGTAATTTCCGAATAAAACAAATCATGAGCAAATGGATTAAATTTTTTTGTTTTGCATATTTGCCAAAAATTTTCAAAATATGTGACGGATTGTGGATATATAATATGTGAAGTATCTGAAATATCTTTACTAAAACGATCCTTCGCATAATATGAAATGTATGGAACAAATACAAATAATTTAGATTCGCCTATTTTTACTCCATCTTTCACTTTCAAATCGCTAGTAAGCTGTCTTCCAGAATATGAACAATCGTCCATTATTACGAATGTATATTTTACTGTATTATCTGATGCAGTCAAGTACACGTTAAAATCATCGGTTATATCGTAAATATCAGCATTCTTTTTCTTTAATTCTTCATATAATAGTAACGATACCCAAAAATTTGACTTATAAAGATAATAATTAGGTATTACGAATACAATTTTTGATCCTTTTGAAGTTTCTAATAATTCATTGGCCATAATTTGAATTTTAGTCAAAAATGTTTCAAAACTAACATGAGTTATATTGTCAACTACAAATCGTGCAAATTCTTGTGCTTTTGGATGGCATTGTTTCTCAACAAAATTTTTAACATTATCCATATTTAGGGCATGTTTAGAATTTTTCATATATATACGATCAACATTTTCAGTTGATAATTTTTTGTAGACATCAAGTAGCATTCTTCAACCCAAATTTAAAAGAATGATATATTTAAAAAATTTATAATTTTATAAAATTTACCAAATCTCTCACAAGTTCTGGAACATGATTTCCTTCAGAATCTGTTATTCCAGTCCAAACCATAAAGCAAGTAACGTATTTTTTGTAGAATGCAACATTATTAATATTAATTCCGGATGCTATAGCAATAGGTACATTCTCACAATTAGAATGTATATTTTCCACTTTCTCAATCAGTGGTGCTATTCCTGTTTGTTCACCAGATGTCACTATAACATCAACGTACTTTAGTGCCATTTTAACGTTCTTTGCCAAATCATTTGGTTTATATTGTCCCTTAAAAGCTATAGATCCAAAATACAAACCAGAATATTTTCCATCCAACATATTAGTTAGAACCAGATCGGCAACACAATTATTTTCACTTTCAGTAATGTATGAATTATCGCACCAAACACCATCTACTCTAAAATCTAACTTAGTAACTAAATTGAAAACACTTGGAGCATTCATATCTAGAATATTAAGTCCAATCCACTCCTTTTGAAAAGATTTTCTGATTTCTCTTATAATTTCAATCATGGTCAAGCTATCTATATCATGATTAATGTACCAAACTCCATCGGCACCATTATCGAAACAAACTTTAGTATTCTTTGCAGTTTGATCATAATCTGTCACATGAATAACTGGCAAAAGAATTTTTTTGTCTCCAAAAACTTTCTTGTAGTTGTCACTAACGATACGCTTTCTTTGTTCTACATCATTTTCAATAGAATACGGAATATCCAAATGAAATTTCCCGTCTTCTTTCTCACATATCTCGCATTTATAGTAAGATGATGTATTAATGAAAGTGCAGAACTGACAACTCCATGCTTTTGTTTTGTAATTCATTTTGAAAACTTAATGAATATAAAAAAATCAATTATTTAAAAATTTGAATTTTTTATTAATATTATTGTACTTTT
>CAZEGK010000155.1:0-2550 GCA_964512205.1 uncultured bacterium
CATTCTTCCCACGATGACGAAGAACACTCATCAAAACGTTTTTTTTTTTTTTTTTCGTTTTTTATTTTTTTGTTGCGTTTCTTCTTCGTGGGGGCAAATCTGTTGCGAACTGTGCTGCTTCTTGTTGCATTCTCTGATCTGATTTAGACACTTTAGATCGTGTAATAACACCAGATAACGATGGTGGTGGTGGTGTAGATGTTTTTTTACCACGTGTTGTTGTTGTCTTTGTCTTTGTTGATGATGTTTTCTTTACACGTGATGGTTGTTGTTTTGTATCTACATCATCATCATGTTGTTGTTGTTGTTGTTGTTGTTGTTGTTGTTGTTTCTTTTCTTTCAATGGTTGTGCAGTCCATACTCTTGTTTCACCATCACGTCTCCTCAACAAAACACCACCACCACCATTACATGAACTATTACCCTTGTTTACACCCTTATTACTCACATCATCATCATCTCGTTCTCGTTCTCGTTCTTCCTCATTGCTCATCATTATTTCTTTACCTTTACTCCACCTGTTATTGCCACTGTTATCCCCAAGTATTTTACACAGTTGTTCATACGGCGCTCTCTCCGTCACCGCTCCTCCCCTCATTTTCTCCACCACCCCAAAATACTCCTCCATTTCCCCAATTATACCATCTCTCTCTCTCCACACTGTATTTCTCCACATTTCTTTAGCTTTTGTCACATCTACACGGTTTACAAGGTGTGACCATGGTAATACACCTCCATTGACACCCCATAACATCAACAGTCCAACAGATTCAACATCTGACTTTGGACTTTGTCCCAATCCCAACATTGCATCTGTTCCAGTGAACATCATCGTTCCTTCCACTCGCACATGAGGATTACTCTTTTTTACGCCTCCTCTTGGTGCTACCGATGGTATGGCACAACAACAATCTAAATCAATCAAAACAATACGTTGATGAGTAACGTCTAACATGACATTAGCTGGCTTAATATCACAATGACAAAGACCTAATGTTCTGTCTTGAGTATGCATCACTTCAAGACATTGAATCAACCTCAATCCAACACGACGAGCAAAGTCCCATGACCATGGTAATGACACATCTTTAGCTGAATGATCAAGTTCTTCCATAATGAACATTCCTGGATGATGATGTTGATCAAGATCCAGCTGCCATGGACCACCAAGAACACATGCAAAACCTTCAACGTATCCTCCAAGACGCTCTGCACGTTGACGAAGCTCAACTAAATAGTTGGCCTCATTCATAACTCTACCAGGATCAAGTGACGATGCCTTCAAAACACCACGACGACCTGTAGCTTTTTCTTTTTTTTTTTTTTTTAACATTGTTTAGTTCAAAATGACATCATTTAAATCAAAAGTTCTTACCAGTAACACGTACAACAAGTGATTCTGGATCACTTGGAAATGGAGCTGACTTTGAAAAGGTCCACCCAAAGACTTCATTCTGTTTGTTTTTTTTTTGTTAAAAAGAAAAAAAAAAAAAAAACCAATTCAAAAATCCATTCATCTTACCAATTGTAAAAGATCTTTAACCCACTTTGGACGATCCATCCCTCTTAGATATGATTTCTTTTTCATTTCTTTTTTTTTTTTTTTTTTTTAACCCCCAAATCAACAATTGCACCCTTCTTCCTTTTTAGGTGGTGCTTTCTTTGACAAGTCGACTACTTCGTAAGACATTTCTTCTTCAGGCAACTGTTGTATCACTGTATCTGCCAAGCTTTCAAATGCTTTTGCCACATTGATGGCTTCCTTTGCACTTGTCTCCATATACTCCAATCCTTGTGATGTGCACCAATCCCTCGCTTCCTTACTTGTCACCTTCCTGTCTTCAATGTCTACTTTGTTAGCCAAAACCAACATGGGAAATGACTTGGGATCTTGAATGGCTGCCTGGATCAAAAATGCATCCTTCCATTGCGCAAGAGCCTTAAATGTCTCGGGACGACCAACATCAAAAACAAAAACAACACCATCTGAACCGCGGTAGAAAGAAGTACCAAGAGATTGAAACCGCTCTTGACCTGCAGTATCCCAAATCTGTAACGTAACGGGACGACCTTGAAGCTCAATCTCTTTAGACAAAAAATCCGATCCAATAGTACTCTTCGTCTGCATAGTGAACTTGTTGCTCACATACTGAACCATCAGAGAAGTCTTTCCAACCTAAAAAAAAAAAAAAAAAATTAGCAGAGAAGTCTTCAAAGAAGACGTGGAATATAGAAGAGTGCAAGGCCATCTTGAACAACTTTCTAAAAAGAAATCCATACACGCGCACATCGTCTCCACCCGTCATGATGCCACCACGTCGAAGTAGCTCCAAAAAAAAAAAAAAAAAAAAAAAGAAAAAAAAACTAATCACTTCAAAACCAATTGTACTCACCCCAGAGTCACCCAACACAATAATCTTCAATAAAACCTTCTTTCTGCTCATTGCACGACCCTCTTAAAGTTTTTTAACTTTTTTTTTTTTTTTTTTTTTTTTAGTAAACAACAGCCGTTTAATAAGTACATATCTGACTGAAAAACCTCAAAAAATT
>CAZEGK010000156.1:0-2542 GCA_964512205.1 uncultured bacterium
TTTTTTTTTTTTTTGGGTTTTTTTTTTTTTTTTTTTTTTTTTTTTTTTTTTTTTTCCTTGTCTTTCTTACTTCCGCTTGCTTTTTGCAGGAATTTGAATGATGTATGGGATATTCCCAGGTACAAGCTTGTGGTTTTCGTTGTTGAAGGGAAAGACATCGCTTCCAATGCAAAGTCTCAAATCTTCACTCAAGTGCGAGTGGAGCGAAAGGTGTTTGGAAAGACCGCCAATCACAACACAGCTGAGCCAAAGTTCGCAGGTCTCTTTTGGGTTGGATTTGATGATGCAGAGATCAAGACTCTCGTGTTCGAGGTGTTTGACAAAAAAACCAACTTGGGGGAAGTGCGAATCAGTCTCAATAAGGTGCCCAAGGAGTCTCTTGTCGATGCATGGGCACCCTTGAAGCCATCTGCAGAAGGCAAGAAAAAGGGGGGTGAGCAACCTGTGCAAGGAATGCTTCATTTGCGTTATGTTCTTTCTGCCATTTCAGAGACTCGTCCCACTGGCAATGCGGGTGCCATTTCACACGAGTATTTCTACAAGAAGAATAACTTGCAGTTTCGTAGTGGTGATTTGTTGGCCTTTTCGGGAACGGGTCTCATTGAAACAGTCAACAAGGTCATCAGCAACTCTGAGCACAGCCACGTCGGCTTGATTGTTTCAATCCCCAACCGCTGGCATGGAGAAGATGAACTCTATGTGTTGGAAATGACTTACAATTTAGATGGAATGATTGATCCATTCACCGACACGCCACGCAAAGGTCTTTGTCTTTTCCGTCTGCGCGAACGTATTCATCAGTATCACGGAGGACTCATAACACACTACCCATTGAAGAAGCAACTTGATTCCATTCCATTGGCAGACTTGGCAGACGCTGTTCGTCGTGTGCACCAGCGTGATGAGCTTCCTTCCATCACCAACACAATTGCCACACAGTTTATTTTGCGCAACTTTCCTTTTGATCCCAAGAAGAATTTCCGTGAGTTTATTGCTCTTACTGGACCCAAATTTGTAGCACAGGCATTGGCACACATTGCACAGTTGAAGGAGGATCAATTTCCACCTCCCGTTGATTTGAATTTGGAATGGTTGAAGCGTCAGCCCATTTGGGATCGTCCTAACTTGGTGCGCATGCCATCAGAGTCATTGAAGATGGCCATGGCCACCATTGGAAGAGGAAACTCCACCATCAAGAAGGTTGTTGCAGGAGGTGATGCCGCTCCACCTGCTCAAGATCCTGCACCTGCTGCCGCTCGTCCTCCTCCCCCTGCAGCAGCAGCACCAACCAATCCAGCCATGATGAATCCTGCATTTATGAATCCTGCCATGGCCATGCCAATGAATCCTGCCATGGGAATGAATCCTGCTATGAATCCTGCCATGGGTGGATACGCCATGAATCCTGCTCTCATGGCACATCCAGGATATGCTTCTTCTCCACTGTTGGCAGCCCCACAAGTGTCTGCATCCCCCATGGCATCACCATCCTTGTCTAGAGCAAAGCCTCCGTCTTTCGCTGCTCCTCCAGCTGCAGCAGATCCTCAATTGGCTGCCATGGAAGCAGAGATGAAGCGTCTGGAACAAGAAGCAGCTCTTCAAGCACGCATGATGGAGGAACAAGCTCGTAAACTTGAACAAGAGCAGCGCGCTCTTGAAGCAGCCATGTTGGCAAGTGAAATTCAGATGAAACAACTTCAAATGCAAGCGCACGCAGACGAAGAAGGACATTCAGAAGAAGCAGATGATGATGGATCTCTCTCTGCCAATGCCAACTTGATGGCTCTTACTGGAGCAGGTTTCAACCCAAATGCTTATTCGTACAGCCCAATGATGATGAAATGAAAAACGTTTTATTACTACACACAGGTTGCGCAACCGATGGAGATGCTGATGGGGTTGATAGCATTGGGAAGAAATGTTGCAGGAAGACAAGTTCCTGTAGTTGTCAAATTGGCCGAGATTGAGTTGACGTATGCAGTGAGATCTGCATCATCGTAGCATCGGCAAGAGCATGCTCCACAATTTGGATACTGAGTTCCTGCACATGTAGCCCAGACGGTCTGAGTACCATTGTTGATACATCTAATCGTCACATCCAAAACAGCACCAAATGGAGAAGCAGCACCCGAAAGACAAACTGTTCCTGCTGTTGAAGGCAAAGCAGTACCACTTGAACAAGGAGATTGACCTGATGCACACACAGGACCAGCAACTGGAACACTCCCACCCGAAACAACACCACCAGTCCCATTAACACTGCAAAGAAAAAGGCTTCGTGAATGTTTTTCTTTTTTTTTTTTTTAAGACACACTTACGCTGTAGCAGGACAAGTAGGAAGCTGAATGCAACCTTGACACAAGTTACGACCACGGAGCATATCTAAGCAAGGTAAACGTTAGTTCTGTCACTTCACGGATAAAAAAAAAAAAAAAAAAAAAAAAAAAAAAAAAAAGCCAAAAATCAAAAATAAAAAAAAATTGATCTCGTGTTTCCAACCCCCAAAACCCTTTAAACAAAAGTTAAACGAAAAACCCCCAAG
>CAZEGK010000157.1:0-2524 GCA_964512205.1 uncultured bacterium
TAAGGCGATTTTTTTTTTTTTTTTTTTTTTTTTTTTTTTTGTTTCAAAACGTGAGTTGCACGAGACCTTCTCTCGACCAGAGGAACGTCTAATCGTGTCGACACACGTCTACGACAACGCCATGGAAGCTCCAGAAGGAAAAGAAAGGAAAAAAAAAAAAAAAAAAAAAAGCGCAGAAACCAAAGAAACTCGATTTGCGTCCTTGTAGCTCTACTCTAATGCAAGATTGCCTCTGCAATACTTGTTTTCAAATCAAATAGTTACTTACGTTGACATCTGCTATTCTCGTTGTGTGGACTTGCCTCCGTGGAACAACAGCCTTAAAAAAAAAAAAACAAAAAATTGTCTGCAACGGGACGAGGGACGACTAATAGAGAATGTGCGCTCTAAAAGACAGCCAGCGAAGAGTTTAGACAGTGGCTTGCGATAGCCTCACAAGGACCCTCCCACTCGAAACAGCTTTATCGAAAAACACAACATAAAAAAAAAAAAAAAAAAGTTTTTTTTAATCCATCTTGTTAGGATCTGAATGCTCATTTGAAGCCTTTGGTTGTGTCGATGCATTCTTACTTGTATCATCTTTCTTGGCTTCACTACTTGCCAAATCTGCATCATCGTCTGCAACACCACCACCACCACCACCATCCTCTCGTGCTCTCTTCTCTGCATGCTGTTCCTTGTCATCATACAACTCAACCTTGTCAAAGAATCCTTTAAACGTCTTGGCTTGCTTGGCCGCTTGACGTTTTTTTTCCTCTACCACTTTCTGAAGTTCTTTACGAATGGCCACATCTGATGGTGCAAGCTGAGCTGCCTCCCTAAGGTCCTTTTCTGCCCCATCCACATTCCTCAATTTCAAATGAGCTTGCCCACGACGAAAATAAGCTTTCGCTGACTTGTTGTTGACAGCGAGAGCAGAAGTACAAGCAGACACACATTTGGTTAGCTGCTCTGTCTTCAAATAGCAGGCTGCCAAGTTGAGATGAAGATTCTCAGTTAGAGCTTTCACCGTTTCTTTCTCTTCTACACCCAAGCCAGACTGCGCATCCGATGCACCCATCAACGAAGACGCAGAGTCACCAAGTCCTTTGATATTAAGCCATGCAAAGTGATACTTTAACAATGCGCCCTTGAAGTCCTGGTTCTTGAAACAACTTTTTTTTTTTTTTTTTTTTTTTTTGAGAAAAGTTAGAATCATCCATTGCGGCGTACATGATAAATTATGCACAAAATACACAATAAAAGAGTGTTCTTACGTATTGCCTTCTTCTTTCAGTTCGTTCGCTTTCTGGATCCTAAAAAAAAAGATTGATCAATACACAGCTTGCACAGCTACATATCAACTCTAGACACTTTACTTTGACGCCAAATCAGCTTTCATATTCACACTAATACTACAACACACCTCAACTTGCTACAAAAAAACCAAAAATAACACAAGAAAAGGGTCGATGTCGTGGCAGATCTACGTCGACCAAAATCTTGCAACAGCTTCAAAGACTGCAGCCATCATTGGACTTGATGGTGCTGTCTGGGCAGCAAGTGCAGGTTTTGTTGTTACGGCAGAAGAAGGAAAAGCTCTACTTGCTGGCTTCTCTAATCCTTCTTCTCTAGCCAATGGTATTGTAGTTGGAGGAACGCGGTTCAACTTCACTAGATGTGTAGATGCTGCTGTCATCATGGGACGTAAACCTGGAGGCAGTGGAGTTCATTGTGTAAAGACCAACAAATGTGTAATTGTCGCGTTTTATGACCCTCCTGTAACGACAGGACAAATAAGTGTTGTCGTGCAGACATTAGGTGACTACCTTGTCAATCAAGGTTTCTGACATGAAAAAAAAAAGAAGGCGTTTTTTGTGTTTTTCTTTCGAAAATTACATTTACTATATCAAATCAAGAGAGGACTTCTTTTCCCAAGCTTCTTTCCTCTCCCCAAAAGTATTTCCCTTTCAACCCCCGTCCCTCTAAAAAAAAAAAACCCCCAACGTCCTCCTCCATTTGCCCCTCTCGTATTTTCTTTCCCGCTTCTGTGTTTTTTTTTTCTTTTAGTTGGATGCTGCTGCAGGTGCAGGGGCAGCATTGGCATTGGGGTTATCAAATGACACCAACTCAGGAATGTCATCATCTCCTCCGGCAGCGGCAGCTCCTCCCAATCCTGAGGCTCCTGCCATCTTCTGGAGCTTCTCCAACATGGCAGCATCAATCACCTGGTGCGAGGCCACTTCAGCTGCAGTCTTCTCCTCAGCCTTTCCTGAGATAAAGTAAGTGTTGGCAGCAATGTTGGCCTGGATCTTAGGGTTCTCAAAGTGAATGACCTTTCCGTCCTCACGGAACAAATTAGCTTCCTCACATGCAGGCAAAGGGTTCACATTGGAACGCTTCAATGTGGCGGAAATCTTGTTCACATCAGAAGCAGCGTTGGAACGAACAACCTTCTTCTTTCTACGGACGGTTCCCTTACCACCAGTGCGGACTTGCTCCTGCAACTTCTTCAACTTCTCTGCAAAAAAAAAATGATGAGCAT
>CAZEGK010000158.1:0-2519 GCA_964512205.1 uncultured bacterium
CTTTTCAGCTGCTTTTTTTTTCAGTCCAGCGGGGTGCAATTTTTGTTTCCATGGATCCTCAGACTGCTCTTTGTGCTGCTCAGATGCTTCTTGCCTTTGATAAGGACAATGACGCTCAAATGCACGCAATTTGCAAATGGGCCACAGAGAACCAAGCTCCAGATGCTCCTTCCATGCTTGTTCTTTACAAGGCCCTTGATGTTCTGATTGATAACTACTCAAGATATCATACAAAGTTGGAAAGATTTCAAAAGTCTCACGCAACTCTCTACGACCTGGTGGAGCGCTATTTGGCCCACATGATTTTTTTGTCTCGTCCCGATGAGTGGTGGCAACAACGTATGGAACCTTCACTCCACATTCTATTGTCATGTCCTGAAAGATGCGACTTGTCTTCACAAAAGGGAAAATTGGCAGAAAGAGGCGCAGCTTGTCTCGTAGGTAAGAAAACTTTTTTTTTTTTTTTTTTTTTTTTTTTTTAACTTTTTTTCAAAAAGGTCGTATGTCGAATGACATTATCTCATGTTGTTCTCAAGAAGTGCTTTCTGCTCTTAGTTCTCTTTCATCTCAATCTCTTCAGACTCTTTGGTCACATGGAAGTTCTCTTCTTCCGACGCACATTCCCAACATGACGAGTAGTAGCAATCATAACAATGCAGGTAATAACAATAGCAATATGATGAGGTTTAGGGTTGCAATTAGATGTGTTATATCCAACATTGCAGATAAAGCATTGTCAACATCAGTGACATCAGCATTGACATCATCATCATCATCATTACAACAACCATTACAACCATCATCATCATCATCATCATCATCATCATCATCATCATCGTCGTCGTCGTCGTCGTTGTCTGTATCATCAAGTGCAGTATTGACATTACCATTGAAAATGAAAAGATCATCCGATGCTGCAAATACAAATGCAACATTGACATCATCATCATCATCGTCATCAGGAGCATCTGTTGTATCACCCAATATGGCAAGAAAATCAAAAGACAATACATTGTCAGCATTGACAGGATTCACGGGAGTGTTGAAAGCAGTGTTGATGCAGAAAACACCTCATCATGTGCAAGCATCAGAAAGTGCCATCAAAATGGTAACCAAATACTGCAAAGATTCAATACCTGAGATGGATGAAGCATTCATCAAGGGATTGCAACAAGCACAATCATCTCAAGTGCTGTTGTCAGCACAGAATCCATTCAATGTGGAAGTGAGTCAGTTCATCCAGGCAGAATCAAAAGACATTCGTAAGATATTGGATTTGCTGCGACTCATTCCCAACATTGAAGTGAACAATCCATCGCTCTCCAGATTCTTCTCAACAGGAAAACGTTCTTTGGTCAAGTTGAAGGGATCTCGAGTACGTACAGTCAAGCCTCGAAGTGTGACCATTGCAGTGACAGAAGACGCCAAGAAAGCCTCGTCATCATCTTCTTCCTTTTCAAGAGAACCTGCTCCTGTAAAGGTTGCTGCTGCTCCTCGTCCAAGAATGTTTCCTGAGCAACCAAGCAACACCATGGCAGTGGAGGATGAGACGCTTCTTCGGACAGTTCAACAATGTGGAGGATTGTTGCTTCAAGTCCATTCTGCATTGGCATCTCCTGATTTGGCATCCATTGCAAAACCAAATGTGGGATGGCCCAAAGAAAGCACAGATTACAAAGCAGCCGTTGCAGAAACATGTCGATTGCTGATGGTTCTACACGATATGCACACTGTAGCATCTACTGCATTGGATGTTGGAGTATCTCTGGACGATGTATTGGGTGTTTATTTGGCAGGAGTTGAATCATTCATCCAATACAAAGATTGTCTCGTGAAACACTTTAGTTGTTGGATCCACATTGCTTACAAATCGGAATTGTCTGATTTCTTACGTCGTAAGTTCCATAACACATCTCTTGCCACGCTCTCATTCATGGAGGTGCTTTTGTCTCCACTCACCATTGTCGCACCTCTGATGGCTGCTGAAATGCAACGCATTCGAATGCCGTGTCAACCTTTGGTGGACATCATTGAGTTGCTTAGGCATCCTCAAGTTGAGTTGCTTGTGCTGGACAAGTTGTTCGATGTGTTTCCTGCTCGATTGTTACCATCGACACGAGTCAAATGCAAAGAAGCCATTCAAATGGTCCACATTGAACCTGAAGTCATCACATTTGAGAAAGCTCTTTTCTTCTTCATATCCCCTGACATGGTCATTGGAGCGAAAGAACTACTCTCTCCTGCATCCTCGTTTCGTTTCAAAACACTTTTTGTTGCATACACCAACGAATGTGTCGTCACAGATATTCCTGACAATATTGCCCTCTCTTTTGCCATTACCATCGAGGTGAAAGGAACGGGAAAAAAATACATCATCAAGACCAATTCAAAGGAGGGACGAGAACAAATAAAGAAAATCTTTGCATAAAAGTTGTCCCTAACCACCATTTATTCAACCAGTAGACAGTATCATCAGCCAGCACCAGAGATATAAGTTGATGCAGTATTTGTTTTCCAAA
>CAZEGK010000159.1:0-2515 GCA_964512205.1 uncultured bacterium
TAGAAAAAAACCCAAAAAAACAACCCAAAACAGAGAGATTTAAAGAAAAAGTGTTAAGAAGAAAAAAAAAAAAAAAAAAAAAAAAAAAAAAAAAAAAAAAGTAAAGCCTCGTCATGTTGCACTGTACGACATGGGGTACACATGCAAATCCATTGAACGGGATGGAAGAACTCACCATTTCGTCTCTAAAATGTTTTCAAGTTTCATTTCTTCACCTTTCGGATCCAACGACGTTTTCTCAATACTTTACCGGGGGCACTTGACCATGGTCCTCTCCAAGAGGATGCATATACCCAACCATCAGGGTCACTCTCTGCAGGACGATCTGCTTGCCATTCATTTGGATTTGAGAATTGCAATGCAGTTCTTCCATCGGCACTGCTGTAGGGAGGACGATCGCTGGCAAGAAGGTTTTTGCTGGCAAAGACACCTGATTTGGAACGTTGGTTTTCCCATATTTCTTCACCGAAAGAAGAAATGTTTTTCCACATTTCAATCAAATTGTCCAGAGCGCTTAAGAAATTATCGTCCAATATTGTGTCTCCTGCTTTGTTGGGGTATGTATGTGCAAAGTCAACCAACTTGACTCGAGTAATGGGTTTACCCACGGGAGCATCAGCATCAAATACGAACAAAATGGAAGAAGAGTAAAATTTGTAGAGTCTTTGTGATGCAAAGAATGCTCTCATGGGCACGAGTCCTTCCAAGAAAGATCTGACCACATCAAATCTCAAATGTCCCAACTGAGTGACGAATTCCATCAGAGCCAAAGGCATTGTTTCTTTCTTTAGTTGTGCTCCCCATGGTTTACCACGCACCACAATGTGTCCCGTGTCATCATGATAACGCATACCACAAAGACGAAAACCAAGAGATGATGATGTAGTGAGAGTGCACAACGCAACTTGTTGAACAACTTTCAACGTCTTGGCCATATCGTCATGTCCTCTAAAACCCATCTTCAAATCCATAATGCATGGTTTCTTGAGACCACTTGTCAAGTCTTCCAATATAATATAATGCATAGTAGTAGTAGATGATGATGATTCTCCTCCTCCTGATGTGTTCTCTAAATCAACTGCTTTTCTTCCAAAGAACTTTGGAAAAATCTCCTTGTGCTCAGATGCCACATGTTTTTGTGCATGTAAATAGAATTCAAATTCTGCTTGTGCCAATGGTTTCATAATGGTCTTTCCTGATGCATCTTTCAACATAGCCATGTTACCCGTACTGTGTCCTGCCACTTGATTTTCAAATGTAGTAAACTCTCCTCCTCCTTGTCCTCCTCCTTGTTCTTTTTGTTCTTTTTGTGCCACTCCCATCATGTTGGTAGCAAGGGCCTCAACCATCATTGGGTCAGTGGAGGCAACAGCAACAAATTCTTTTTTGTCCACAGTCCCGTTTTTATCTGCGTCCATTCGTGCGAACATTTCTTCGGCATGGTCTTTTTCTTCTTTCATCATGGCCTCTCTTGAGCTCACTGATGATGCAGATAGAGGAGAAGAGTGTTGGTGTTGGTGTTGTTGTCGTTGTGCTCTCATCACACCTCGAACAAGAGATGCAACTTCATTACGATCAAGAACACCATTACCATCAACATCGTACAGACGAAACATCCATTCCAACTTTTCATCACGACTTCCTTGAGTGATGCTTGAAAGACCAGCAATGAAATCACAGAATGTAATCCGGTCATTGACATCAACAAAGTTGCTTGAAATCTCGCGCCAAAACGGCTCTGCACCACCTTGAAGAGCCATGTTCTCCTGAAACGAAAACGCTAAGGAAAAAAAAAAAAAAAAGTTAACTTGAACAACACGCACCTGAACGAATTCATCAACAGTCATGTATCCTGTAGGATATTTTTTACGAAATTGACGAGCCATCTGAACAATTCCGACTCGTAAGACTTTGACACAAAAACAAAAAAAAAAAAAACTAAATGCTAACCTCTTCCAAGTCTTCTCTTGAAAATGATGATTGAGCCATGGCTGTTTCAACGAGTTGCGATTCTTCATTTGCTGCCGAAGGTTGGTTTCCCATTTTTTTTTGTCAAAAAAGGCCCTCAACTTGCAATTTTTGATTGTGTCAATGAGTGTCGATACTGCGTTGTTGGGATCACATTTGCTTCAGGACTGCAAGATCTCTCCTCTTGTTGTGTTTTCTGTTTTGGATCATTACATGAGACGTGATGAAGGACAAGAGCGTGTCATTGGAACGTTGTTGGGAGCTAACAACGATGGTATCCTTGAAATCACAAATGCATTCCCAGTGCCTCATACAGAAACAGATGCGGTGAGTGGCAGAAGCGAAAAAACTTGTTTCTTTTTTTTTTTTTTTTTTTATCCCGTTTCTCACACTGTTGGATTCAGGTTGGAATTGATTCAGACTTTCACAAGACCATGTTCGGTCTTCATAGACAGGCAAATCCTACTGAAATTATTGTTGGATGGTGAGTTGTGAATCTTTTTTTTTTTTTTTTTTTTTTTTTTTTTTTTTTTTTTTTTTTTTTTTT